>NZ_JBWKQL010000033.1:0-527 GCF_059418765.1 Pseudomonas sp. GW821-FHT07F05 | reverse complement strand
AACGCCTTGAAGCTGCCCGGCTGCTCCGGGATGGTCACGGCAATGATTGCTTCGCGGCCTTCGCCCAGTTCAGCTCTTTCGGCGACATGGCGCAGGCGGTCGAAGTTGACGTTGGCGCCGGAGTCGATGGCAACAAAGGTCTGCCCGGTGACTTCGTATTGCTCGGTGTACTTCTTGATCCCCGCCACGCCCAGGGCGCCGGCGGGTTCGGTGATCGAGCGGGTGTCGTCGTAGATGTCCTTGATCGCCGCGCAGATTTCATCGGTGCTGACCGTGATCACTTCGTCGACATAATCCTTGCAGATGTCGAAGGTGTACTGCCCGATCTGCGCCACCGCGACGCCATCGGCGAACAACCCGACCTGCTGCAACACAACGCGCTCGCCGTAGGCCATGGCCTGTTGCAGGCAATTGGAATCGTCCGGCTCGACGCCGATCACCTTGATCTCCGGGCGCAGGTATTTCACGTACGCCGCGATGCCGGCAATCAGCCCGCCGCCACCGACCGGGACGAAGATCGCGTCCAG
>NZ_JBWKQL010000032.1:0-575 GCF_059418765.1 Pseudomonas sp. GW821-FHT07F05 | reverse complement strand
TCCCAGCTTTGGGTTTGCAGCAGTTGGTTGCCCTGATGGCGGGCAACTTCGCGATGCAGATCATCGCGTTCGTAACTGAGCAGTTCGTGCTCGTCCAGCTTCAACCCCAGCAGATGACCGCTGCCGTAGGTCAGCCAGCTGACGCGATGGCCGTCCGGGCGAATGGTGGCAATGCGGTTGTTGAGCGCGTCGTACTCGTGCTGCCAGACGGCAACCAGTGGTTTATCCAGATTCGAGTAATGCTGATGCTCGCGCAGCAGGTTCCCCGCTGGGTCGTGAAACCATTGCAGCTTGCTGATGGCGTTGGTCGCCATGACCAGATGGCCGTTGCCGTCGTAGGCGAAGGTTTCGCTTTGGGCTTGTTCGCCGAGGGTGGCGCGGCGTTCGGTGAGACGGCCCATGGGGTCGAAGGTCAGCGCAATCGTGCGCTGGCCGTTCACCGTCTGAGCAAGCCTTCCTGTTTCGGGATCGTATTGATAGCGAGTCGAGCGACCGTCGAAGCCGCTTTCTTCCAGCAGCCTGCCGACCGGATCGTAGTGAAAGTGCGCGCGGCGTTCATTTTCGTTTTCTAGCGC
>NZ_JBWKQL010000031.1:0-1025 GCF_059418765.1 Pseudomonas sp. GW821-FHT07F05 | reverse complement strand
GTCAGCGTGGTCAGGTTGCTCAGCGGATCGTATTCGTAGGCCAGCGCGCCTTGGGATGTGGTTTCCTTAACCAAACAACCTAGCAGGTCATAACTGAAGTCGAGGGTCTCTTCCTCAACACCCAGCTTCTTGCCAATGCTTGAAGGCTGGCGGTGGATGCTGAGCAACCGGTCTGCTTCGTCGTAACTGTAATCTTGACGCGCATCCTTATTCACTTTGGCCAGCAACCTGCCAATTACATCACGCTCAAACTCGGTGCTGCGCTGCGGCCGCTCTGCCCGTTCGCCGTAGCCGATTTCATCAACCCGCGTCAGATGCCCGCCCAGGTTGTAGCTGAAACGACGCGTCAGGTTGTCGATTCGTTTCTCTTCGATCATCCGATCCGAGGCATCGTAGGCAAAGCGATAAGCCGCGTTGTTTTCGTTGACGAGGGCAGTCAGGCGAATCGCCTTGTCGTACTCGTAACTGATGCGTTGGCCCTTGGCGTCCTGGCGGCTGGCAGGCAGTCCGCGCGCCGTGCGCAGCAGACGCGTAATCTGACCCTTGCCATCGGTGTGCGTGAGCACCTGACCCAATGCGTTGTAGGTAAACGATTCGGACGTTCCATCCGGGTGCTCGATACGCACCACTTCACCGTCGGGTTTGCGCTCAAGTCTTGTCGTCTGATTCAGGGCATCGGTGACGGCAACCAGATGAGACCGATCGTCGTAGGTGTAGAAGGTGTTCTTGCCCGAGCAATCCTGAAAGCGCTCCACCTGCGCCAGCTCGTTCCACCACAGGTATTTGGATTTGTGGGTGGCGTCGATGATGGTGTGCGGCAAGCCATCGTCGCTGTTGAGGTACTCGGTCTTGTGGCCGAGTGCATCAACTTCAGCGATCAGGTTGCCTTTACCGTCGTATCGGGCTTTCCAGACACTGCCGTCGGGAAAGCTGGTTTCGGTCACCAACCTCGTACCGAGGTGGTGTTTGTAGCGGATCTGGCGGCCCAGCGGATCGGTCTCTTCGATCAGGCGGGAGAAGTCGTC
>NZ_JBWKQL010000030.1:0-1587 GCF_059418765.1 Pseudomonas sp. GW821-FHT07F05 | reverse complement strand
GGCGCGACTGAAAAGACTGACGACATTAACCCTGAGGTCGAGCCATGGCTTCACTGGTTGGTCGGCGGGATTGGGTTCGGTAGCGCTGTGGTCCTAACGTCGCCCCTCGTAGCGATCACTGCATTTATAGACGGTGCGGTACTCGGGGGGATTGGCAGTATCTTAGGTGGCCGATGGTTCGGGGAAGACTCGAATGAGCAGAAGGTCATGGCGTTCAGTGGGGCGCTTGTGGGAGGCTGGTTTGGCGCGCGGTATGAGGTGCAAACTCGGGGTATTGGATCGAATCTAGCCAATATCAAGGTCGTGCCTAGGACGCCGAAGGCTTCTTTTGGGAAGGCGACGTCAGATGATTATCGAGCTACCTTTTTCGAAGCCAATCCTGAGTCAAAGGGTAAGGTGGTTGTCCATCATGCTGTGGAGCAGCAGGTCCAAAAGCGGTACCCTGATTTAGTGAAAACCGAGGAACTCCACTCCCTTGAAAATCTTCGCGGAATACCTAAAGAAAAAAATTCAGAGCTGCATTTGAGTACAATACGAAAAGAGTGGAACAGGTTTTATAGGGAAAATGCTTCGCCTACGAAGCAGCAGTTGTTAGAAGGCAACTGAGATCGATAACATGATTGGCTCTCAATTTGATCCGCCAATACGATAAATAGGAATTAATATGTTTTATTTTGTTGAGCCTGAGGTTGCTGGTGGATTGGGTGATGGTACTATCGTCGATACCAATTCTCATCCTCCGGTAGTTAGCAGTCTTGAATACCGCTTTGAAGGATGGCTTGGCGATAATCTGTTAGAAAGCTTCCCCTGCTTCATCATTACCGAGTCCCTTGCTAAAAAACTTTTAGAATCAAAGCTAACAGGCACTACGTTTGCGCCAGTGTCCGTAACTAAATCAGAAGAATTTGTAGAGCTGCATCCACATATCTCTCTTCCGAAGTTTCTTTGGCTTAAAGTGGAAGGTAGTGCTGGAATCGATGATTTCGGTCTGTCGGTCGACCACCGCCTTGTTGTATCGCAGGCAGCGTTGGATGTTCTAAGGACTGCTCAACTTGATAATGCAGATATTGAAAAGTATCGATGATTCCGCGGCGTGCGGTCTCACCAAGACTTACTATTTCTTTTTTCAGTAGTGAGGAGAAGTAGATTCAAGCATCGTGGCGCGACTTTAGAGTTAGTGGCTATATAGAAATTACGAACTATAGAGTTATGGTTCTGTGGATCTTGTCTCCTAGTGTAGAACCGCTGGGAAACCATCGACGGTCAGCCGCGTGTTGTGGAGCATTGGACCAGCGATGGCGAGCACTCTAATTTTCGCTACGACTTCCAAAAGCGCACGTCCTGGGCAGTTGACGTCCTCGGCCGTGAGCTTGAAGTGCATTACAACGAGGATCGCCTTGTCATCGCCAGCCGCGATTATGGTGGCGAACGTTACGCCATGGACCTGGACGAAGCCGGCAACCTGATCGGCATCACGCTACCCGATGGCAATAAGCTGGCCTTCAAGTATGACGACTTCTCCCGCCTGATCGAAGAGACCGATCCGCTGGGCCGCCAGATCCGCTACAAACACCACCTCGGTACGAG
>NZ_JBWKQL010000029.1:0-2744 GCF_059418765.1 Pseudomonas sp. GW821-FHT07F05 | reverse complement strand
AAGAGACGCTGTAGAATGCGCGCCTCGGTTGAGACGAAAGATCTTAACCACCCGCTCTTTAACAACTGAATCAAGCAATTCGTGTGGGTGCTTGTGCTGTAAGACTGAAGTCGCAAGATTATCAGCATCGCAAGTTACTCCACGAGAAATCATGGTTTAACCAACGATTGCTGAGCCAAGTTTATAAGGTTTTCTCAAAACCTAATTGCAGTATTGAACTGAAGAGTTTGATCATGGCTCAGATTGAACGCTGGCGGCAGGCCTAACACATGCAAGTCGAGCGGATGAAGAGAGCTTGCTCTCTGATTCAGCGGCGGACGGGTGAGTAATGCCTAGGAATCTGCCTGGTAGTGGGGGACAACGTCTCGAAAGGGACGCTAATACCGCATACGTCCTACGGGAGAAAGCAGGGGACCTTCGGGCCTTGCGCTATCAGATGAGCCTAGGTCGGATTAGCTAGTTGGTGAGGTAATGGCTCACCAAGGCGACGATCCGTAACTGGTCTGAGAGGATGATCAGTCACACTGGAACTGAGACACGGTCCAGACTCCTACGGGAGGCAGCAGTGGGGAATATTGGACAATGGGCGAAAGCCTGATCCAGCCATGCCGCGTGTGTGAAGAAGGTCTTCGGATTGTAAAGCACTTTAAGTTGGGAGGAAGGGCAGTAAGCGAATACCTTGCTGTTTTGACGTTACCGACAGAATAAGCACCGGCTAACTCTGTGCCAGCAGCCGCGGTAATACAGAGGGTGCAAGCGTTAATCGGAATTACTGGGCGTAAAGCGCGCGTAGGTGGTTTGTTAAGTTGAATGTGAAATCCCCGGGCTCAACCTGGGAACTGCATCCAAAACTGGCAAGCTAGAGTAGGGCAGAGGGTGGTGGAATTTCCTGTGTAGCGGTGAAATGCGTAGATATAGGAAGGAACACCAGTGGCGAAGGCGACCACCTGGGCTCATACTGACACTGAGGTGCGAAAGCGTGGGGAGCAAACAGGATTAGATACCCTGGTAGTCCACGCCGTAAACGATGTCAACTAGCCGTTGGAAGCCTTGAGCTTTTAGTGGCGCAGCTAACGCATTAAGTTGACCGCCTGGGGAGTACGGCCGCAAGGTTAAAACTCAAATGAATTGACGGGGGCCCGCACAAGCGGTGGAGCATGTGGTTTAATTCGAAGCAACGCGAAGAACCTTACCAGGCCTTGACATCCAATGAACTTTCCAGAGATGGATTGGTGCCTTCGGGAACATTGAGACAGGTGCTGCATGGCTGTCGTCAGCTCGTGTCGTGAGATGTTGGGTTAAGTCCCGTAACGAGCGCAACCCTTGTCCTTAGTTACCAGCACGTTATGGTGGGCACTCTAAGGAGACTGCCGGTGACAAACCGGAGGAAGGTGGGGATGACGTCAAGTCATCATGGCCCTTACGGCCTGGGCTACACACGTGCTACAATGGTCGGTACAGAGGGTTGCCAAGCCGCGAGGTGGAGCTAATCCCAGAAAACCGATCGTAGTCCGGATCGCAGTCTGCAACTCGACTGCGTGAAGTCGGAATCGCTAGTAATCGCGAATCAGAATGTCGCGGTGAATACGTTCCCGGGCCTTGTACACACCGCCCGTCACACCATGGGAGTGGGTTGCACCAGAAGTAGCTAGTCTAACCTTCGGGAGGACGGTTACCACGGTGTGATTCATGACTGGGGTGAAGTCGTAACAAGGTAGCCGTAGGGGAACCTGCGGCTGGATCACCTCCTTAATCGAAGACTCAGCTTCTTCACAAGTTCCCACACGAATTGCTTGATTCATTGAAGAAGACGATAGAAGCAGCTTTAAGCTCCAAGCTGATAGCTCACGCTAACAGTTACAAGCTCGAAATTGGGTCTGTAGCTCAGTTGGTTAGAGCGCACCCCTGATAAGGGTGAGGTCGGCAGTTCGAATCTGCCCAGACCCACCAATTTTGTTATGGGGCCATAGCTCAGCTGGGAGAGCGCCTGCCTTGCACGCAGGAGGTCAACGGTTCGATCCCGTTTGGCTCCACCATAACTGCTTCTGCCTTGTGAAAGCTTAGAAATGAGCGCTCCATCCGCCGGATGATGAGTGTTGATTTCTAGTCTTTTGATTAGATCGTTCTTTAAAAATTTGGGTATGTGATTGAAATATAGACTGGGCACCTCTTTCACTGGTGCGTGTCCAGGCTAAGGTAAAGTTTGTGAAATGCAAACTTTCGGCGAATGTCGTCTTCACAGTATAACCAGATTGCTTGGGGTTATATGGTCAAGTGAAGAAGCGCATACGGTGGATGCCTTGGCAGTCAGAGGCGATGAAAGACGTGGTAGCCTGCGAAAAGCTTCGGGGAGTCGGCAAACAGACTGTGATCCGGAGATGTCTGAATGGGGGAACCCAGCTGTCATAAGACAGTTACCTTACACTGAATACATAGGTGTATGGAGCGAACCAGGGGAACTGAAACATCTAAGTACCCTGAGGAAAAGAAATCAACCGAGATTCCCTTAGTAGTGGCGAGCGAACGGGGACCAGCCCTTAAGTTGATTTGAGATTAGCGGAACGCTCTGGAAAGTGCGGCCATAGTGGGTGATAGCCCTGTACGCGAAAATCTCTTGTCAATGAAATCGAGTAGGACGGGGCACGAGAAACCTTGTCTGAACATGGGGGGACCATCCTCCAAGGCTAAATACTACTGACTGACCGATAGTGAACCAGTACCGTGAGGGAAAGGCGAAAAGAACC
>NZ_JBWKQL010000028.1:0-3064 GCF_059418765.1 Pseudomonas sp. GW821-FHT07F05 | reverse complement strand
AGCGGTAGTTCAGTCGGTTAGAATACCGGCCTGTCACGCCGGGGGTCGCGGGTTCGAGTCCCGTCCGCTGCGCCATACATAGCTTCGAGGTCCTTGAACGCCTTGAAGCAACAGAGAAAGCGATCCCAGGATCGCTTTTTTTGTGCCTGCGATTTGGCGAAAGCATCGCCTGTCGCGCTGGATGCTGCACAGCCCGGCGATAAATGCCATCATCGCCGGCTGTAAACGCGGCGCTGTGCGGTGCCTGATTTCGAATTTGGAGAGCTGGACCATGGGCATGAACCAAACCATCACTGTCATCCCGCCGGGCGTACCGCTGACGGGCCATGTGTCGCCGCCCGGCTCGAAGTCCATCACCAACCGCGCGCTGCTCCTGGCTGCCCTCGCCAGAGGCACCAGCCATTTGCGCGGTGCACTGAAAAGCGACGACACCCGGCACATGTCCAATGCCCTGCGGCAGATGGGCGTTACCATCGACGAGCCTGACGACACCAGTTTCGTCGTCACCAGCAGCGGGCATCTTGAGGCGCCGCAAGACGCGCTGTTTCTCGGCAATGCCGGGACGGCGGTACGGTTTCTGACAGCGGCCGTGTGCACGGTGAATGGCAGCGTTACGCTGGACGGCGATCACTACATGCAGAAGCGCCCGATCGGCCCGTTGCTGGAGGCACTGCGCAAAGGCGGCTTGAACGCGGAAAGCGCCACCGGTTGTCCGCCGGTGGTGGTGCACGGGACCGGTTCGATCACCGCCACTCGCTTCGAAATCGACGGCGGCCTGTCGAGTCAGTACGTTTCCGCCCTGTTGATGGTGGCGGCCTGTGGCGATGCGCCGATTGAAGTGGCGCTGACCGGCAAGGAGATCGGCGCCCGTGGCTACATCGACCTGACCATCGCCTGCATGCGTGCGTTCGGGGCCGAGGTCGAGGTGCTGGATGATGCGTTGTGGCGCGTTGCGCCGACGGGTTACACCGCCTGCGATTACCAGATCGAGCCCGACGCCTCGGCCGCAACCTATTTGTGGGCTGCCGAGGCATTGACGGGCGGCAAGATCGACCTGGGAGTGGCGGGGGAGGCGTTCACTCAGCCAGACGCCAAGGCCATGGAAGTGATCGCGCAGTTTCCGAAGATGCCTGCGGTCATCAATGGCTCACAGATGCAGGACGCGATTCCTACGCTGGCGGTGCTGGCAGCCTTCAACGAGACGCCGGTGCGCTTCGTCGATCTGGCTAACCTGCGAGTCAAGGAATGCGATCGCGTTCAGGCGCTGCACGATGGCCTGAATCAGGTCCGGCCCGGGCTGGCCTCGGTAGAAGAGGATGACTTACTCGTTGCGTCTGATCCGAGTCTGGCGGGCACCAGCAGCAACGCCTTGATCAACACGCACTCCGACCATCGCATCGCCATGTGTTTCGCGCTGGCCGGTTTGAAAGTGGCGGGCGTGCGGATTCAGGATCCGGAATGCGTCGGCAAAACTTACCCCGGCTACTGGCGTGCGCTGGAATTCCTCGGCGTGAAATTGGTGCACGGCGAGGTCTGAAGCCCAGAGCATGCCGGGCCTGAGGCCGTCGACTGATCGATGCCAGGCCCGGCGTGCCGATTTTTCCGACCCTGTTGCGGACTGATCAGCGCACCCCGCGCTTCCCTGACAGGCCCACGGGTGCAGGCCCCGTGCACAGTTACCCTTTCGATGTATCCACACGGTTGCAAACTCTGCGTTGATCCCATGGCAGGCTTGTTGCAGACTTACCGGCGTTTTCTCCGGTCCACTTTCAGTCGACCAATTGCCCCAGGATGTTTGATGCCTAAATTACTGAGCTTTCGTACCGCATGCTGGGTCATTACCCTGCTGGCTGCCGCAGGCTGCTCGTCGAAAAAACCGACGGTCTATGAGCATGAGAATTTCGACGATGCCGGGACGTTCTCCCGCAACTACCCGGTGTCGGATGCCGCCACCTGCGAAGCGGCCCGGCGGGCACTGCTGAGCCAGGGCTACATCATCACCAGCAGCGATCCCAAAGTGATCAGCGGCCATAAAAGCTTCCAGCAGACCGGCGAAACCCACATGGAGATCAGCTTCAACGTGGTGTGTGCGCCGGACGGCAGTGCCGACAACAAGACCACCATGTTCGCCAATGCGCTGCAGGATCGCTATGCGCTGAAGAAGGTCAACAACTCCGCGAGTCTGGGGGTAGGCGTGCTGGGCTCGGTGTCTATGCCGATTGGCTCGACCGACGACTCGATGGTCAAGGTCGCCAGCGAAACCGTGGCATCGTCCAAGTTTTATGATCGTTTCTTCGGGCTGGTGGAAAACTTCCTGCCGCCTGAAGTGAAGAAAGCCGCGCACATTGAAGAGAAGCCAAAGACCGACCTGGGCATGCCTGAGCCGGTGCCGGGCAAACCGGCGGCGTTGACCGAGCAGAAGCCGGCGGCTGCACCTGCTGCTGCCGCGCCAGCTGCAACGACGCCCGTTGTGCCAGCGCCGTTGGCAACGCCTGCGACTCAGCCTGCGCCCGCTGCCGAACAGAGCAGCGAGCCAATGCCTGCACCTGCCGAACCGGAGCCGCTGAAGGCCGAAACAGCGACGCCTGTGGAGGCCGCGCCTGCCACAACGCCTGCGCCGGCAACGACCACCGAGCCGAGCGCTGCGCCAGCGGTTGAGTCAACGCCGGCGCAGTGAGCTGCGCTGCTACTTCCCAGGCGAGGTGCCGCGTGCTGACACCGCACGTGCAGCAAACTCAAAACCTGTGGGAGTGACGGGGGTGGCGCTCCACCTTGCTCACGAAGTAGTCATTTCAGCCACTGGAGGTTTAGTGGCTGTACTGAAGTCTTCGCGAGCAAGCTCGCTCCCACAAGGGTGCGCTGGGCCTGCAGATCTTCGGCGTCATTCGTAGCCGCATCACCCCAAAAACAGCTTGTAAGCAGGGTTCCTGGTTTCATCCCAATACGGATAGCCAATTTCCGCCAGGGCCTGGGGCACCAGATGCCGCTCATCCTCCGGCACCACCAACCCCGCCACCACTCGGCCATCCGCCGCGCCGTGATTGCGGTAGTGGAACATCGAAAT
>NZ_JBWKQL010000027.1:0-7623 GCF_059418765.1 Pseudomonas sp. GW821-FHT07F05 | reverse complement strand
ACGAAGGAAGGGCCCAACCAGGAGCACAAGCCCTTGGTTACTTGGGGCTTTATCAAGTAACTCGCCGAAGGCGAAACGTCTGCCCTTAGGCAGACGCTCTTGATCTTAGGAACACGCGCTAGCCCGGCAATCGAACGGCTTTCTTGTCGCCGGTAAACAACGCCCACGTCGACATAAACAACGCCGCCACCATCGGCCCGATCACAAACCCGTTTAACCCGAACACCGCCATCCCGCCCAGCGTCGAAATCAAAATGAGGTAATCGGGCATCCGCGTGTCCTTGCCCACCAGAATCGGACGCAACACATTATCCACCAGCCCGATCACAAACACCCCGAACAGCCCCAACACCACGCCCTGCCAGATCATCCCGCTGAGCAGGAAATACAGCGCAACCGGCGCCCAGACAATCCCCGCCCCCACCGCCGGCAGCAACGACAGAAACGCCATCATCACCGCCCACAGCAACGCGCTCGGGATATCCAGTGCCCAGAAAATAAACCCGCCCAACGCGCCCTGCGTCACCGCCACCACGATATTGCCCTTCACAGTAGCGCGAACCACACGGGTGAACTTCAACTGCAGGCGGCGCTTCTGCGGCTCAGCCAGCGGAATCGCGATGCGGATCTTGCGGGTGAGGTCCTGCCCATCGCGCAGGAAAAAGAACAGCAAGTACAGCATGATGAAAAAGCTGACGACGAAATCGAAGGTACCCTGCCCAAAGCTGAATGCCTGGGTGGCCAGGTAGTTGCTGCCCTGCATCGCGCTTTTGGCAATCTTGTCGCGCAACCCGTTGAAATCCCCCATCCCCAGGCGATCAAGCCAGTGCTGCACATAGGGCGGCAGCAAGACCTTGAATTCAGCCAGGTATTTGGCGATGTCGAGCTGACCACTTTCCACATTCTTGTAAAGCGTCGCCCCCTCCTGAACCATCAACGCCGCGATGACGATCACCGGCAGAATCGCGATCAGCAGACAAATCGTCAGCGTGCACAAAGAGGTCAGGTTGCGCTGCCAACCGAAGCGGGCAAGCAGACGGCGTTGCAGCGGCGCAAAGATAATCCCGAGGATCACCGCCCAGAACACCGCGCCGTAGAACGGCAGCAGGATCCAGATGAACGCGATGGTCACCAGTATCAATAACAGCAGCAGGGTTTTGTTTTGTAGCGCGGTTTCGTTCATGTTTCTTCCATGTCATTACACCGCGCCAAGCACACGGTCTGATGCTTAGTCCGTCAATCGCCACAGGAGTGCCGCGGCTGAAGTGCAGGGTCAATGGAGGAGGTGCGGACAGCGAGCCCCGGGCGAGGCCCGCCACCCCGGTCTAGATTCTGAACTGCCGGACCAACTGGCCGAGACGCTGATTCAGTTCTGTGAGGTTGCGCGACGTGGAGGCGCCGTGGCGGGTTTCATCGGCCACGGCCTCGACCGCCACGGCAATCTGGTGGACGCTGCGATTGATCTCTTCCGCCACGGCCGTCTGCTCTTCTGCGGCGCTGGCAATCTGCGCGTTCATGGCGTTGATCGTGCCGATCAGTTGACCGATCGTATCCAGCGACGCGCCGGCTTCATTGGCGCGCGCGGAGGTCCCGTCGCCCGCCTCGCTCGAGCGTCGCATCGCCTGCACCGCGCCCTGTGTGCCCTGCTGCAAGCGTTCGATCATGCCCTGGATTTCCTGAGTGCTTTGCTGCGTACGGCTGGCCAGTGCACGCACCTCATCCGCTACCACTGCGAACCCCCGGCCCGCTTCGCCGGCACGCGCAGCTTCAATGGCAGCGTTGAGCGCCAGCAGGTTGGTTTGATCGGCGATGGAACGAATCACTCCGAGCACGCCGGCGATCGACGACACGTCATTCTGCAGGCTGTCCAGTGAAGTACCGCTGTCGCGGATGTCGTTCACTAGCGCGTGAATCTGCTGGATGCTGCCGTCGACTACTCGCTTGGCGGCCTGACCTTCGGCATCGGTTTGCTGCGCCGCAACCGAAGCACCTTGAGCGCTCTTCGCGACTTCCTGCGCAGCGGCCGACATCTGATTGATCGCCGTGGCGACCTGATCGGTTTCGTGACGCTGACGCTCCATTGCCTGCTCGGAACGTTGCGCCTGGTCGGTCACCTCACCCACCAGCCCGGTCAGTTGTGCGGTCATTTCGGCGATCTGCCGGACCAGCCCATGAATCTTGTCCACAAAGCGGTTGAACGACCCGGCCAGCTCGCCAAGTTCGTCCTGGGAGGTCACCGCCAGACGCTGGGTGAGATCACCCTCACCGGCGGCGATGTCGTCAAGGTTGGCTTTCATCAGGCGCAGCGGCCGCAGAATACCGCCCGCGATCCAGAAACCCACCGCTGCGATAATCACCAATACCAGCAGCGTGATGCCAATGATGCTGACCAGCATGTTCTGCCGGCGCTCGGCGACATTCTTCTGCAGCTCCTGGACCTTGGCATCGATGTTGTCCAGATTGATCGATGACCCGAAGGCCATGTCCCATTTCGGCAGGTATTCGGTGTAACCCAGTTTGGGAACCAGCTCGCTCGAACCGGGCAGCGCGGAGGAATATTCCAGGTAATGAGTACCCGCTTTCGCCACGTCAACGAGACCGGCATTCACGAAAACGCCTTTTGGATCGCGGGCATCCTTGAAGCTCTTGCCGATGCCGTCCGGGCTATTGCCCTTGAACAGCCGCACCGCCTGAGAGTCGTAGCCGAAGAAATACCCGTCCTTGGCGTAGGTGACCTGGGAGAGCATCTTGATGACCTGCGCCCGCGCTTCCATGTCACCCGGGGCCGACGCGTCATAAAGCGGTTTGATGGTGCCCAGCGCAACGGCCACGTAACTTTGCAACGTGGCTTTGGCCTCAGCGAGCAGGTGCTGGCGGGTTTCTTCGACGTCGCGCTTGCCCTGCTCACGCAGCATGATGACGGTGCTGACGCTGATGATCAGTGCGAACACCAACACCGGAAGCACGGCAAGCGAAAGTACTTTGGCTTTGAGATTTAGCCGCATGGCAGTCATGACCCTTTGTTTTTGTGCGTTGAGCCGTTGGGGTTCCTTTACGGTTAACGGCCTGGCGCACAAAAAGTTGAGGTCACTAGGAATGAGGCGCGCTTTCGCTCCCGGGCAGTTGCGGGCTGAGTCGCTCGGGCAGATCGATGCGCACTTGCAGCCCGCCCATGGGGCTGTCCAGCAACTGAATGCGCCCGCCCCACGCCTCGACGATATCCTTGACGATGCCGAGGCCCAGACCGTGGCCGGTCACTTGCTCGTCCAGGCGATTGCCACGGCCGATCACTTCATCGCGATGCTGCGAGGGGATGCCCGGACCATCGTCGTCGATCAAAACACAGTAGCCATCAGCGCCTTTGGCAATGGTCAGCCTGACCTGGCTGTCGGCCCACTTGCAGGCGTTGTCCATCACGTTGCCCAACAGCTCGAGGATGTCCTCCCGATCCCACGGCAGGAACAGATCCGCAGCGATCTCACTGCTCAGCTCCAGATGCTCGCCATGAATCATCCGCAATGTGGAGAACAGCCCGGGTATCTCCGCAGCACAATCAAACCGCGCACCCGGCAACGCATCGCCTGACAAACGCGCGCGATTGAGCTCACGCTCCAGACGCTGCTGAATGTGCTGCAGCTGATCGCGCAGTGTATCGCGCACATGCGGATGACCTGCCAGCCTGTCGCCTTCGGCCAGGCTCATCAGCACGGCCAGCGGCGTTTTCAGCGCATGGCCCATATTGCCAAGGGCATTGCGGGAGCGCTTGAGACTGTCCTCGGTGTGGGCCAGCAGATGATTGATCTGCGCGACCAGCGGTTCAAGTTCCACCGGCACTCGCTCATCAAGTTGCGAGCGCTGCCCTTGTTGCAGCTGGAAAATCTGTTCTCTGGCCCTTTCCAGCGGGCGCAATGCGCGGCGAACCGTGACGCGCTGCAACACCAGAATCAATATCAGGGCCATCAGCCCCAACCCGAGACCGATGCGCTGGACCAGTGCGAAACTGTCTCGCACCGGGGTGTAGTCCTGAGCGACGGTGATGGAGATGGTTTGCCCGAACTTGCGGTAATCGGTGTGCAGCAGCAAAAGCGATTGGTCGGTCTTCTCAAGCGCGAGATCGGCGTGCAGACCGGGCTTGCCCGGATGCGGCAACTCCAGATCCCACAGCGAACGCGACCGCCAATGGCCCTGGTCGAAGTCAATCCGGAAATAATGGCCGGAATAGGGTCGTTGATAGCCGGGCGACAGCCGATGCTCATCGAGCTGCAGACCGTCAGGGCCGCGAACCAGTGCCACCAGCAGCAGCTCGCTTTCATTGCGCAGGCCAGACTCGAGATAACGCTGCAAGCCGACTTCAAACAACCACAGGCTGATCTGCGCCAGGACCAGCCCCACAATCAGCAGCACGCTGATCAGGCCCAGGCTCAAGCGTCGCTGTATCGACCTCACTCGCCCGTCCCGGCAAAACGATAGCCTTGCCCGCGTCGTGTCTCGACCACGGCCCGCCCAAGCTTGCGGCGCAAATGATTGACGTGGACCTCGATCACGTTCGAGTCCCGCTCGTTCTCCCCGTCATAAAGATGCTCGGCCAGATGACTTTTGGACAGAATCTGTCCGGGGTGGAGCATGAAGTAACGCAGCAGGCGAAACTCCGCCGCCGTCAGCTGGATGTCCTCCTCCCCGCGACTGACGCACTGGCGCCCTTCGTCCAGGTGCAGGCCGGCGGCTTCAAGTTTCGGCTGATTGGCCAGACCACGGACACGGCGAAGCAGCGCCTGAATGCGCAGCTGCAACTCTTCGGGATGAAAGGGTTTGGTCAGATAGTCGTCGGCGCCAGCCTTGAGTCCTTCGATACGTTCGGCCCATGAGGCCCGCGCCGTCAGAATGAGTACGGGGGTGGACAGCCCGCCGGACCGCCATTTCTGCAGGACCTCTAGTCCCGGAACGCCTGGCAGACCGAGATCAAGCACGATCAGGTCGTAAGGCTCGGTAGCTCCTTGATGAACCGCATCGCGGCCGTCAGCCAGCCAGTCGATCGCGTAACCCTGCCTGCCAAGCGTACTGATGAGCTCGTCCGCCAGGGGAACGTGGTCCTCAACCAATAACAAACGCATCAATCGTCTTCCTTGTCTTGCAACAGGCGGCTGTCACCGGCATCGAATTTCAGTTCGCGCACCACATGATCCGCAGTGAGCAGCTCGATCTCATACACCAACACGCCGTGTTTCTCCTCAAGTTCGGCTTCAAGCAGCTTGGAGCCGGGGTAACGTCCCAGTGCCTGATCAATAAACTGCTCAAGTGGCAGAATCACGCCTTTCCTGCGCAGCTCAAGCACCTCGTCCTGATTCAGATCCCGAGCCAGACACGCCAGGCTCGGGGTGACCGCACACGCGGCCACCAGACAGTAAACGAAACGCTTGGCGGGACGCTTACTGGAGATCATCAGGCGTCCTGATGGTCTTTGAGGATCTGCCCGCTGACGGCGTCGACTTCAACGTCCCACTCCACACCTTGCGCATCGCGCAGTTCGATCTGGTAAACATACTTGCCATATTCCTGTTCCAGCTCGGTGTCAGTGATGGTGGATTTCGGGTGCTTCGCCAAGGCGACGGCATTGAGCTTTTCAAAGGATTGAATAGTACCTGCATCGCGCAGTTTCAGCGCCTCATCTGGACCCAGATCCCGGGCCTGGACATAACCGGCTGTGAGGGTGAGTGCAGTGGCAGCGATAGAAGCAGTCAGGAATTTCATGGTGGATCTCCGTAGTGGTCTGGTTGTGTACGGAGCCCACCATAAACGGGCGAACTTAATTGAAGCTGAATTCATCTGGCTACGTGCCACTACCTGGCGAGCCGCCAGCGGATGTAAGCGAGATCCACGATATGATTCTCCCCTGTCAGACCCCGGAGGGGCCATGAGCAACATTCACATCAAATACCCGGCATTGACTATCAAGGCCGGCAGGCGCGCGTTGACGCGGATCAGGGAGCAAGGGCTGTTGCCGATAGACGTCGGCATCATCCCGGGCGCGGCGGGTGGACCGAAAGCACTGGGGATTCAGGGACTGGATCTGGCGCTGTTCGGCGAATGGCTGCCCCGGGCTCAGCGGGAGCGCTCCTTGATTGGCGCCTCCATCGGTTCCTGGCGCTTTGCAAGCGCATGCTTGCCGGACCCGGTTGCAGGGATCCAGCGACTTGGGCGACTGTACAACGAGCAGAGTTTCGCCAAAGGCGTGACCATGGCTCAAGTCACCCGCAGCTGTATGACGATGCTCGACGCGCTTTTGCAGGCGGATGATGCACACGTCCTGACGAACGCCCATTACCGGCTCAACGTGATGATCGTCAGAAGCCGTGGCTTGCTTGCCCGAGATCATCGTGCTGGGTTGAGCCTGGGACTGGGAGCCGTGATCGCAGATAACCTGCTCGGGCGCGCGCGCCTGTCGCGACATTTCGAGCGGCTGGTCATGCACGACCCGCGCCTCGCCCCTCCCCTTCTGCCAATGACTGACTTTCCGTCTCATTGCTTGCCACTGAATACCCTCAACCTGCGCCAAGCATTGCTGGCGTCAGGCTCCATTCCCATGGTTATGGAGGGCGTTGCAGAGATCCCCGGTGTTGGCGCAGGGATGTTCCGCGACGGCGGCCTGCTCGACTACCATCTGGATCTCCCATACAGCGGAAGCGACATCGTGCTCTATCCGCACTTTACCGACAAAATCATTCCAGGCTGGTTTGACAATGCACTGCCATGGCGCAGAGGCGACCAGATTCGGCTTCAAGACGTCGTACTGCTTGCGCCCTCAAAGGAGTATCTGGCTACGCTGCCCTATGGCAAGCTGCCTGATCGAAGCGACTTCAAGCGGTTCGTCGGGAGGGATGCGGATCGTCAGCGGTATTGGCGGACCGCAATGGAAAGCAGCAGGCGACTGGGGGACGAGTTCCTGGAGCTCGTCGACACAGGCCGCCTCGTTCAACGCCTGCAGCCCATGGCTTAACCATCTGGTCAGGTTCTGCCTGTCACTCGCGAAACCATTACTGATAAACTCGCTGCTTGCATTTATCGCTCTGGCGATCGCCACTTCTCAAGGCTTATATCACCGTGGAAATTTTCAAAGAATTTACGTTCGAGTCAGCTCACCGGCTCCCTCACGTGCCAGACGGCCACAAGTGCGGACGTCTGCACGGTCACTCATTTCGTATAGCGATCTATCTGCAGGGCGAACCCGATCCCCATACCGGATGGATTCGCGATTTCTCCGAGATCAAGACGATATTCAAGCCTCTGTACGAGCGTCTGGACCACAACTACCTCAACGACATCCCCGGTCTGGAAAATCCGACCAGTGAAGTGTTGGTGAAGTGGATCTGGAAGGAGTTGAAGCCGCTGCTGCCAGAGCTGTCCGCCATACGGATTCACGAGACATGCACCAGCGGGTGCGTGTATCGCGGTGACTGATCAGCGTTAAAAAATGAAGACCACCCCACGGGGTGGTTTTTTTTGGACCGACGTTTAACAGCTTTTCCGCGCGCTAAAAACAAAACCCCATCTGCTTTCGCAAATGGGGTTCTGGAATTTAATCTTGACGATGACCTACTCTCACATGGGGAAACCCCACACTACCAT
>NZ_JBWKQL010000026.1:0-10893 GCF_059418765.1 Pseudomonas sp. GW821-FHT07F05 | reverse complement strand
GCCTGCAACTGGCGGTTGCCGCTCCACTGAGTGATGGAGTCTGCGGTCTCGGTGACGGACGCGGTGTGGAAGCGGATCTGCGGTTGTTCCGGCAACGGCTGCAGCATGCTGGAGTCATCGCAGATGATCATGGTGTGGCCTTCGGCGATGTGCCCTAAGTAGTAAAACATCCCTTCTTCTTCCAGCAGACGCTGGACGAAGTTGAAATCGGTTTCGCGATATTGAGTGATGTAGGTGTAGCGCTTTTGCGATATGTCAGCTTAAGTGGAACGATGACAACATTAAGCCAGCGCCCTCGCTTGAAAATAAGTAAAGGACATCTACACCAACTTCAGAGATCAAACATTCAGCATATTTTAATAAAGGCATTAACATTCCGACTGGACGATCGGGCGACAGCAGCCGAGCTAAATATTCAACCCATACAAACAGCATCGGAACGCATAAATTCGCACCCAAGGCTTACTGCCACACATGAGCGACATTATTTATAAGGCCTTTGGCCGTTTAGACTCAGCAAAACGACCAAATGCTTAAAAAATTATCTAATCCCAACGACAGACGACATCACAGAGCCCAAGAGACACAACTAAACACATGAGATCAATCAAACTTCACTGGTGGCCTTTGAGAATTTAAGGTATTAATCTCCTGCTTGGAAAGCAAGTCATCAAACGCAGCACCACCAAATTTTTCGATGAATCCTCTTTCAACCTCATAAATCGCGACACACTGCAAACAATTAATCTTAAGATTATTTAAGCTTAACTGTGGAAAGTGAGCATTATTCCAAATGCAGGCACAGTTTCTCCCCATACACCAAGCCTTCTACCAAATGGCAGTAGGTATGCATATAAGCGACCGAAGCCGATCGCCTTCGTAACCCCCTGATAGAACCACAAATGCTGATTAATCTCGGCGAGTAATCGGCCAGTCTAAGCAAGATCAGCGCTGGGTAATTTTGGACATCATTCCGATATTAAAGAGTCGAGCCAGCCCATTTACCAGACCTATACGTATCCTTCTTTTTTATCTTCCAGAGATCATTTTCTCTGACCAAACTAAATCTGAACCTAGATTCCAAACCCACCATTTGGTCTACCACGATGAATACTGTAGAGCCTTTGATTGTAGGCTCATGCAGTTTATCGCGTGCGGGATCATACATCGTTGGTTCGCCACAGCCAGGAGCTTCCAGCCGAGCCCAACTTTTAGCATCCTTGATGGTATATTTTTCCAATATTAGTCGTAAAGATTCAGAAAAATATTTGTTACATTCAGTCGTGGATTGGCCGCTATCGATTAATTCCATTTTTTTCTCAAAGAAGTCCCGCTCCCATAACTTCATCTCTTCAAGAAATTGTTTCAGTAGTTCACATGACTCAGAAACATCGATCATTTTAAGGCTCTCAGTTTTCAAAAATATCGAACAATACACGCTTACCATTCTGCGACACTTCGTATACGATCTCCTCCGGACGAGTCAACGACTTGCCATAGATAAATTTAATATCCACATCTACTGCGCCTTTTGTCTTCTCTACGAAGTTTGCCACGTCCCTCTCGAAGTCTCTGAATAGCCCCCTATTAATCCCAGGTAGTTGAGGAAATACTCCATCTTTTCCGCCCGATCCGCCAAGAAGCTTTCCTAAAATATGGCCCGCATCATCATTGGAACTTCCCAACATTCGGGCCCATGCCCGCGAAGTTTTGTTGGTTGCAGTTCCAGTACGCAGATCAGCTAAAGTGATCCTCGCCGTCGCGCGAATAGGCTGACCAGCCGCCCCTCTGGTTACAGCGGTACTCACACACCACCCTAATGGATCGATCCAACCGTTCGTATTGGGGGCATAGGCGTACAGGTTGTTGCCCCCCAGCAACCCAATCGGGTCCTGCGTAATAAACCGTCCAATTTCCGGATCGTAATACCTGAACGTGTTGTAGTGCAGGCCCGTCTCCTCGTCGAAGTACTGACCTTGGAAACGCAGGTTCTGCTCCACCTCACCCACGGCAAGCGATTCAACTTTGCCCCACGCCTTATAGGTTGCCTGCCAAACAATCTGGCCGTCCACATCCGTCATCTCCAGCGGCGTGCCGATCTGGTCGGTGTGGAAGTAGTAAAGCTTTTTCTCCTCTTCGCCTTCGTTTAGGTCCACTCTCGCCAGAGGCGCGTAGTTGCCAGGCTCGTAGATATAAAGGCTGTTCTGCCAAGGCGTTTCCTCACGGAGCATCCGCAATCCTTGCCAGAGAAATTGCTTATGCTCAGTTTGCCCTTCAATCTCAGACGTTTTTCCAACCCGCCGACCCAAGCTGTCATACCGGTAGGTACCGACGCTGTGCACTTGGCTATTAACCATCGTCTCCGCATGCACAAGCCGATTTTCGCAGTCGTAAGCAAAGGTCTGCAGCTTATTCAGCCCTACCCGCTTTTCAATCAGGTTGCCCCAGGCGTCGTAGGTATATTCCTGATCGCGCCATTGCTTGATTCGGTTGTCTTTCGCCTGATCAAATTGGCTGGTGTTGAAGTTCAGGCGGTTGGCCGCAGCGTCATATCGGAACTCTTCGCTATCCACCAAGCGGCCGGTGTCGCGGCTGTGCAGCTGGCCGTTGGCTTCATATTCGTACTTGATCTCACCGCGCAGCTTATCGAGCGTGCGAGTCAGCTCGCCTGCTGGATCGTATTCGTAACGCCGATGAATCGGGTTGTACGCGTGATCCACCAGCAACGAAGTGTTGATGCCTGGGTTCTGGATCTGCGACAGCTTTTCAGCCGGCAACGTCGATGCGAACTGCCAGCTCTTGCGGCCCATCGCGTCGTAGCCAAAGCAACTGGTGAGCTTGCCCTGGGATCGATAGACCTCCCGATGCAGATCATCGCGCTCCATGTCGCTGATGAGCATCCCATCAAGGTTAAGCTGATGCAGGTGACCGCTGCCGTAGTACAGGTGGTTCAGGTGCTGGCCAGTCGGCAATGTCAGCGTGGTCAGGTTGCTGAGCGGATCGTATTCGTAGGTCAACGCCCCTTGCGGAGTCGCTTCTTTTACCAAGCGACCCAGCAGGTCATAACTGAAGTCGAGGGTCTCTTCCTCAACACCCAGCTTCTTGCCAATGCTTGAAGGCAGGCGATGGATGCTGAGCAAGCGATCCGCTTCGTCGTAGATGTAATCCTGTCGCGCATCCTCGTTCACTTTGGCCAGCAAGCGGCCAATCACATCACGCTCAAATTCGGTACTGCGCTGTGGCCGCTCTGCCCTGTCGCCGTAGCCGATTTCATCCAACCGCGTCAGGTGCCCACTGAGGTTGTAGTTGAACCGGCGCGTCAGGTTGTCGATGCGTTTTTCTTCGATCAGGCGATCCGAAGCGTCATAAGAAAATTCATAAGTCGCGTTGTTTTCATTGACCAGCGCGGTGAGCCGAATCGCCTTGTCGTACTCGTAACGGATGCGCTGGCCTTTGGCGTCTTGCCGCGAGCTCGGCAGGCCGCGCTCGTTGCGTTGCAACCTGATGATCTGGCCCTTGCCGTCAGTATGGGTAACCACTTGGCCATAGACGTTGTACGTGAACGCTTCTTGTGTGCCATCGGGATGTTTGGTGCGCAGCACTTCACCCGCGGGTTTAAGCTCAAGCTCGGCGGTCTGACCAAGCGCATCGGTGACGGCAACCGACTGCAGGCGCTCGTTTTATCGGCAAGTGGTGCTTTCCAGAGGAGTCCTTACACTTCTCAACCTGTGCGTGACTTTTATCCTGGCAGCTTTTTTTTCGTTTCAGCTTTTTTTGGCTTCCAAGCCAACAATGTTCCCGCTTTACCACATATCTCATTTGCCGAATCGATATATTCACGCCCCACCTCCCAGCACCATCCATTTAAAACTTTTGTAATTACGCCGTGGCTTGCACTTTCTGAAATCCATTCCAAAAGGGACGTACTACCGATCTTGATAGACAAGTGCTGATCATTTAAAAAGTTAATAGGGTAGACCATTCTAAGACGTGCATGCTTATACTGACGCCCTCCTAAATATAGCGGAGACGCATCGTCGATAAAAGCAACCGGGTCTTCATACTGATATATCGTTTTGAAATTTTGGCCTCTAGCATAAGACATCGCACCCGAAACACTAGCCAGCTCGTAAACTATTGCATAGATATACTTGAGCTTTACGGAAGCAGAAATCAAAAAACTTTTAATTTTAATATTTAACTCTTCAAGTCCCACGTCCGTCTGCATATCTATACAAAAGAAACTTCCAAATTCTTCGGTAGTGTAGCCAAACGAACTAAACCAAGGCTTGACATTTTTCATCTCGCTGAAGACTCTAAAATCAACAACCTTACCTTCAGAGATTAGGACTTTGAGCTCCTTAGGCGAAACTTCGACGAACTCAATATCATCCACGCCATCCGCTTGTCCTCTTCTATCATAGCCTGCCCCAGTAATCGGATAGCCTAGCTCATTAAAAAACCTAAAAGCCTCATCAAAAACGCCTAAAACAGAAATCCGATCCACCCCGTAAATTGCAATCCCTGTAGCCATAATTAACCTATAAAGTTGATATAAAAGAATCAAGTATGCTTTTCATTTCAGAAGCATTGTAAGGATGCTCTAGCGTAAGAACCCTCCCTCGACTCTGAGCAGGCAAGCCACTCATTGCGTCTGTATTCCTAGTTGTCAGCGTGGGAAGCTTTCTGCCCATATCAGATTTGGATGCTAACTTGATTGCATGCACCTTACCATTCAATCGACAGGCATTACATCAGGACGGCGCGCCGACACACCGGGGACTTGTGCAAAGTTATAGCTACGATTTAAATACACATCTTAAAATTTTCCGCTCATTGCTAACTTATTCGCAATAGCTTCAGAAAACTGATCATGACCTGGAGTACCGTCAACTTGGCCTCGCCCATGTATTTTTGTACCATTTACGGTTCGCACTTGACATGGTGCCAATCCGAGAGGATCCATCCAAATGATAGGATTCTGGTTGTACCTGAATGAATTCATCCCGCTCAACAGACCAATCGGATCCTGCGTTATAAACCGTCCCACTTGCGGGTCGTAATACCTGAATGTGTTGTAGTGCAGACCCGTTTCGTCGTCGAAGTACTGACCTTGAAACCGCAGGTTCTGCTCAACTTCACTCACGGTCAACGATTCAACTTCACCCCCATGCCTTGTACGTCGCCTGCCAAACGATCAGGCCTTCGATATCCGTCATCTCAAGCGGCGTGCCAATCTGGTCTGTATGGAAGTAGTAAAGCTTCTGCTCTGTCTAACCTTCGTTTTGGTCGACCCATGCTAGCGGTGCGTAGCTTCCACGTTCGTAAATATAGAGGCTACTCTGCGCCGGGGTTTCCTCACGCAGCATCCGCAGGCCTTGCCAGAGGAACTGCTTGTGTTCTGTCTCGCCGTTTATCTCGGAGGTTTTGCCAATCCGGCGACTCAGGCTGCCATATCGGTACGTACCAACACTATGCACCTGGCTATTAACCATCGTCTCCGCACGCACGAGCCGGTTTTCGCAGTCGTAGGTGAACGTCTGCAGCTTGGATAAGCCCGACCGCTTCTCGATCAGGTTGCCCCAGGCGTCGTAGGCATATTCCTGATCGCGCCATTGCTTGATACGGTTGTCTTTGACCTGGATGAACTGGATAGTGCAACTGGTGACCTGACCTGCGTGCGACACACCTGTCGGTGCAGGTCATCGAGTTCCTATCCCTGAGAACCAGACCGTCAACGCCAATTTGGTGAAGGCGGCCGCTGCCGTCGTCAGGTGCTCAAGGTGTCGGCCCGTACGCCGTACGTATGTCAAGGTGGTCAGGTCGCTGAGGAGCCGATTTTAAGCTCGGCTGTAGTCCACCTCAGAATACGAGCTTTTGCTAGACTTTGAGCCAACTTGTGACCTAAGGCTTATGCTCAGAATCTACTTCTCCTCTACGAGGACTGGATGCCCCCCTAACTGATTAGAAATTAACGTATAGAAATCTCCTAAGTTGGACGATATAAAGTAAAGACTCCCACTATCGTCCCTTTCTAAAATATCTGCTTTTTTTATTGAGCCCTCTTGATGTAAATGAGTTCGGTCCCAGTAGTAGACACCATCCCTCTCAGACTCGGAAACAATCACATAAGGATTTCCTCCACCATCTTCTCCGATGGCGATGACGTTATTAAGAAAAGCAAGCTCTTCGATAAATTCTTTGTTAAATGCCACCACGTCGTTACACTCTTCATGTGGGTGCCATCCAAATAGCCGATCAAAGCTTATAAATCCCCCCTCGACAGAGTTCAGCGGGATTTCTACGTAATCTGGTGCGGCTATAAATAGACCGTTCATTCTTTGCAAGAAATCAGAATACTCGGAGGGAAGTGGCATATTTAGGTCTAGCTCAACACGGGCCACCTCACTCGCTGTCAACCCTTTTCTATACACTATAGGCATATTATCACCAGTCCTAACACGTCAATTTGATATTTTTGACCCCACCGGAGTGAGTGAATCTGTTGTGAATTTTCTTCGGAACTTCTTGCATTGTTTTCATATTTTCATGGTGGTGCCAAGTATTCTTCGAGTAATCAGCTGGGCCTTTCGGAGCTAGTGCGTCAGCTTTACCGAAGTCACCTCCTGGACTTTTGCCATGGTTTCCCTTCAGATCAGAAACATCTACCCGCTGCCGTTCGTAAGGATTGAAATCAGGATGTCCGTTAGGGTATCTGACGCGATTGCCTTCCCAATCGTCATAAACCCAAGTGCGACCTTCTATCTCAGAGTGGACGGATCCACCCTTTTCTAGCCATTTGGATACATCTGGAGAATGCGGAGGTTTTGCGCTCCAACCCCACGGGTCCATCCAGCCCATCGGATTTTCCGCGTACTGGTAAAGATTATTACCCCCTCTTAGCCCAATCCTATCCTGAGTGATAAACCGCCCAACCTCCGGATCGTAATACCTGAACGTGTTGTAGTGCAGCCCCGTTTCATCATCAAAGTACTGACCCTGAAACCGCAGATTCTGCTCAATTTCACTCACGGCCAACGATTCGACTTCACCCCAAGCCTTGTAAGTCGCCTGCCACACGATCTGGCCGTCGACATCCGTCATCTCGAGCGGCGTGCCAATCTGGTCGGTATGGAAGTAGTAAAGCGTCTGCTCTGCCTCACCTTCGCTCTGGTCAACCCGGGCAAGTGGCGCGTAGCTTCCTGGCTCGTAAATATAGAAGCTGCTCTGCCAAGGCGTTTCCTCACGCAGCATCCGTAGGCCTTGCCAGAGAAAGTGCTTGTGCTCAGTCTGGCCATCAATCTCGGACGTCTTGCCATCCCGACGACCCAGGCTGTCGTACCGGTACGTGCCAACGCTGTGCATCTGGCTGTTGACCATCGTCTCCGCGCGCACGAGCCGGTCTTCACAGTCGTAGGTGAACGTCTGCAGCTTGGATAAGCCCGACCGCTTCTCAATCAGGTTGCCCCAGGCGTCGTACGTATATTCCTGATCGCGCCATTGCTTGATTCGGTTGTCTTTGACCTGATCAAACTGGCTGGTGTTGAAGTTCAGGCGGTTGGCCGCAGCGTCGTATCTGAACTCTTCGCTATCAACCAAACGGCCAGTATCACGACTGTGCAATTGGCCATTCGCTTCATATTCGTATTTGATCTCACCGCGCAGCTTGTCCAGCGTTCGGACTAGTTCGCCCGCCGGGTCGTACTCATAGCGCCGGTGGATCGGGTTGTACGCATGATCCACCAGCAGCGAGGTGTTGATGCCCGAGTTCTGGATCTGCGACAGCTTTTCAGCCGGCAACGTCGATGCGAACTGCCAACTCTTGCGGCCCATCGCATCGTAACCAAAGCAACTGGTGAGTTTGCCCTGAGACCGATAAACCTCTCGATGCAGGTCATCGCGCTCCATGTCGCTGATCAGCATTCCATCGAGGTTCAGCTGATGCAGGTGGCCGCTGCCGTAGTACAAGTGATTCAGGTGCTGGCCAGTCGGCAATGTCAGCGTGGTCAGGTTGCTTAGCGGATCGTACTCGTAGGCAAGCGCACCTTGCGGCGTGGTCTCTTTGATCAAACGACCTAACAGGTCATAACTGAAGTCGAGGGTCTCTTCCTCAACGCCCAGTTTCTTGCCAATACTCGAAGGCTGGCGGTGGATGCTGAGCAACCGGTCTGCTTCGTCATAACCGTAATCCTGCCGCGCATCCTGGTTGACCTTTGCCAGCAAGCGGCCAATCACATCACGCTCAAACTCCGTAGTGCGTTGCGGCCGCTCTGCCCTGTCCCCGTAGCCGATTTCCTCAACCCGCGTCAGATGCCCGCCCAGGTTGTAGTTGAATCTGCGCGTCAGGTTGTCGATGCGTTTCTCTTCGATCAGACGATCCGAAGCATCGTAGGCAAATCGGTAAGCCGCATTGTTTTAGTTGACCAGCGCGGTGAGGCGAATCGCCTTGTCGTACTCGTAGCTGATGCGCTGGCCCTTGGCGTCCTGGCGGCTGGCAGGCAGTCCGCGCGCCGTGCGCAGCAGACGCGTAATCTGGCCCTTGCCGTCGGTGTGCGTCAGTACCTGGCCAAGAGCGTTATAGGTAAAGGACTCAGCGGTGCCGTCCGGGTGCTCGATGCGCACCACTTCGCCGTCGGGTTTGCGCTCAAGTCTTGTCGTCTGATTCAGCTCCTCAGTGACGGCGAACCGAGGGTATTCTATGTCTGAATTTGCTCCATTGCCTTGATGAGCTTGCTGACGTTATCTACTTTGCCACTTCTATCAATTTGCGCATGCCAAGCAGGGATGGCCTTCTTGAAAAGCTCTAAACACTGAGGCGTCACATCTGACTTCTTTAAGACCAAATCCATTTTCAAAGACCCATCAGAACTTAAGGGCTCCTTATATACAAGATTATTATCTTTAAGAAACCGCATTAATACTGTATATCTAGATACTATTTTATCATGATACGCCTCACTGTTATTTCTAGATATCAGCATCGGGATACTGCATAGCGTGAAATCCAAATCTGTCATAGCACCCTCATTATCTGGCACGAATCACCGTGGATATGTCATTTACTTGCACAAGGTTTTTTGTTCCCGGCTCACAAACAAAAGTTCCGCCAGCTTCTCGGATTCGCATTACCTTTTCAAGCTGAGCGGCTTTCAGAGCGGTCAGACTAGTTATTTCCTTAGCAGTGCCCGTGCCATCCCCATTTTTGATAACAAACTCGAGTCGCCTTCCCTTACCAGTCAAGGGATCTTTAACGATTTTGCCCTCAGCGTTGCGTAAATACCTTTCGCTTAAGACGTTCTCTTTACCATATTTCTTGTGGAACAGTGCCTTAGCTCTCGCTTCCCGGCCAGATCCCGCAACGCTGTTCTTTGAGATACATGTCCAACCCCAAGGGTCTATCCAACCAAGTGGAGTTGGCGCATACCTATACAGGTTATGTCCACCGGACAAACCAACCGGATCCTGCGCAATGAACCGTCCAACTTCCGGATCGTAGTACCTGAATGTGTTGTAATGCAGCCCCGTTTCATCGTCGAAGTACTGACCCTGAAACCGCAGGTTCTGCTCAACCTCGCTCACGGCAAGAGTTTCGACCTCGCCCCACGCCTACGCTTTCAGTTGCAACCGAAGGTTTTCGACGGTGTGCCATATAGATCGAAAGGGCAGCTAACCATAACGCCTCTAGTCAATATATGGCTCACTCCGCTCCCCCCCTTCATTTCACGCCGCGTGCTATCCCAAAGTATGCGGACGCTTTAGTTAGAATGGAATTATAGGTAATGATTACTTGCGAGCCTCTCTGCGTCCTTTACACTAAACAGTTGACCTCGCGAAGTTCTCAAAGCGTTAGCTACTAAATCGGTCACAACATCAACTTCCTTTGATGTCACCAGTTTTTCATCGTAATCCTCATTGACTTCATAGTTGATGAGGTCAATATTTTGCAGGGACATATCCACACACCTGCTAAGATCAATCTGATCATTGTTCAACACAAACAATAATAGATAGTTCAGCGCAATCATCAAGTTTTGTGCATAGCTGCCTTCCTGTTCGGAATACTCATCTGTGTCCGGTATGTTTTTGTAGACTTCCCCTTGAGTGACTCCTACCTCTCCCGAGGTGCTCAAGGCGACATCAAGTGCATGAATAAACAGCTCTGACAAATTCTCACAGTAACACTGATCAAAAGCCCGCATGAGACGTAACTGCCGATAAAGGTAGCTCGCCACGACTAATACTTTCTGATTCCGATCCAACCTATCAAAGGATGGCCTGATTCGAGCATCCTCAAATATCAAACTCCATTGCATGTCGTACCTCCAAGCCGCTTCCGACTTTTCTTTCCTGTTGTATGGGTGTCCGTTTTACTCCATGTTCTTTCATTAGTTGCTCACAATCAAGACATACACCTCGTGATGCATCAATGCTAGTAGCACCTTTACCTGCCTTTATAATCGTCTCTTCCGCATGCCCTTGCCCATTGACTACGGAGATACCTTTCGCTTCTGCCCACTCCCGCTGGATCTTGGGAACTTTTTTCTCACTCGAAGCGATAAACATTTTCCCGTCTTCACTGACTCCCAATGCAGTGGTTCTAAATTTCTGGGCAGTCGGATCTAGAAGGCCATGGGCTTCAGTGACGAGGCCGAGTAGCTCAGATAGCCCCCAAGGATCTACCCAGCGCATTGGATTTTCAGTGTACTGATAGAGGTTATTTCCCCCCACCAATCCAATCGGATCCTGCGTAATGAACCGCCCAACCTCCGGATCGTAATACCTGAACGTGTTGTAGTGCAGCCCTGTTTCGTCGTCAAAGTACTGACCCTGGAACCGCAGGTTCTGCTCAACCTCGCTCACCGCAAGCGTTTCGACTTCACCCCACGCCTTGTA
>NZ_JBWKQL010000025.1:9345-18310 GCF_059418765.1 Pseudomonas sp. GW821-FHT07F05 | reverse complement strand
CCGCATGGATGCGGCGAGAGCTGCCCCCCGCCATGGATGGCGGATGGCAGCGGGCCCACGGAGCGGGACCGGAGTGAGGGGATTCCGACGAAGGAGGAAACAAACCAGGAGCAGGCACTTTTGGTTACTTTTGGTGCTTTTCAAAAGTAACTCGCCGAAGGCGAAACGTCTGCCCCCAGGCAGACGCTCTTGATCTTGACGTACGAACCCACGCCGCAGGTCGCCGGGTGATTACCGTTCCAGAAGAATCCGCAACATCCGACGCAACGGCTCGGCCGCGCCCCACAACAACTGGTCGCCCACGGTAAACGCGCCCAGATACTGCGAACCCATGTTCAACTTGCGCAAACGCCCCACCGGAATATTCAACGTCCCGGTCACCGACGTCGGGCTCAGCTCCTGAATGCTCGCTTCGCGATTATTCGGCACCAGCTTCACCCACGGGTTGTGCTGACTGATCATCCCCTCGATATCCGCGATCGGCACATCCTTGTTCAGCTTGATCGTCAGCGCCTGACTGTGGCACCGCATCGCACCGATCCGCACGCAAATACCGTCGACCGGAATCGGGCTCTTGAAACGACCCAGAATCTTGTTCGTCTCCGCCTGCCCTTTCCACTCCTCACGGCTCTGACCGTTTGGCAGCTCCTTGTCGATCCACGGGATCAGACTGCCCGCCAGCGGCACCCCGAAGTTCTCGGTCGGGAAGCCCTCGCCACGCATCGCCTCAGCCACCTTGCGGTCGATGTCCAGAATCGCGCTGGCAGGGTTCGCCAGCTCGTCGGCCACCGACGCATTGATCGCGCCCATCTGCTTGATCAGCTCACGCATGTTCTGCGCACCGGCGCCGGAAGCGGCCTGATACGTCATGACGTTCATCCACTCCACCAGACCGGCCTCGAACAGCCCGCCCAGGCCCATCAGCATCAGGCTGACGGTGCAGTTGCCGCCGATGTAGTTCTTGGTGCCGGCATCCAGCTGCTGGTCGATGACCTTGCGGTTGACCGGATCGAGGATGATCACCGCATCGTCCTGCATGCGCAGGGATGACGCCGCGTCGATCCAGTAACCCTGCCACCCCGCTTCGCGCAGCTTGGGGAAAACCTCGTTGGTGTAGTCGCCGCCCTGGCAGGTCAGCACCACGTCCAGGGTCTTGAGCTCGTCGATGCTGTAGGCATCTTTCAGCGGCGCGACGTCCTTGCCCACCGACGGGCCTTGGCCGCCGACGTTGGAGGTGGTGAAAAAAACCGGCTCAATGAGATCGAAATCCTGCTCTTCCAGCATGCGTTGCATGAGCACGGACCCGACCATCCCGCGCCAACCGACCAGACCTACACGTTTCATCGCAACTACACCTTAATTAAAAGTGGGGCCCCGACCGCAGAGAGCCAAAGGGCTCAACCTGACAGTCGTGGGCCCGAGATATTACAGATTGCGCAGCGCGGCGACTACGGCGTCGCCCATTTCCTGCGTACCGACCCGGGCATTGCCTTCGGACCAGATGTCGCCGGTGCGCAAGCCCTGATCCAGCACCAGGCTGACGGCTTTCTCGATGGCGTCGGCGGCGGTGTGTTCGTTGAAGCTGTAACGCAGCATCATCGACACCGACAGAATCGTCGCCAACGGGTTGGCCACGCCTTTGCCGGCGATGTCCGGCGCCGACCCGTGGCAGGGCTCGTACATGCCCTTGTTGTTCGAATCCAGCGACGCCGACGGCAGCATACCGATGGAACCGGTGAGCATCGACGCTTCGTCGGAGAGGATGTCGCCGAACATGTTGTCGGTCACGATTACGTCGAACTGCTTAGGTGCGCGGACCAGCTGCATGGCGGCGTTGTCGACGTACATATGGCTGAGTTCTACGTCCGGGTAATCCTTGGCGACCTGCTCGACGATTTCGCGCCACAACTGGCTGGAGGCCAGCACGTTGGCTTTGTCCACCGAGCAGAGCTTCTTGCCGCGCACGCGGGCCATGTCGAAGCCGACGCGGGCGATGCGGCGGATCTCGCTTTCGCTGTAGGGCAACGTATCGTAGGACTGGCGCTCGCCGTTTTCCAGTTCGCGGGTGCCGCGCGGTGCACCGAAGTAGATACCGCCGGTCAGCTCGCGGACGATAAGGATATCCAGGCCGGCCACGATTTCTGGCTTAAGGCTGGAGGCATCGGCGAGCTGCGGATACAGAATTGCCGGACGCAGGTTGGCAAACAGGCCCAGTTGCGAGCGGATCTTCAGCAGGCCGCGCTCCGGACGGATGTCGCGCTCGATGGCGTCCCATTTCGGGCCGCCCACGGCGCCGAGCAATACGGCGTCAACGGAACGGGCGCGCTCAAGGGTTTCATCGGCCAGCGGCACGCCATGCTTGTCGATGGCCGCGCCGCCGATAACGTCGTGGCTCAGTTCGAACCCCAGCTGATATTTCCCGCTGGCCAGCTCCAGCACCTTGACCGCCTCGGCCATGATTTCCGGACCGATGCCATCACCTGGAAGAATCAGAATCTGCTTGCTCATAAAACCCTCGTTTCAGAATACGTGTCGAGCCGGTGATCGGTGCCGACTCGGGAGCGGCAAGCTCCAAGCGGTGAGCTGCAAGAATCAGCAGTCACACCGCGGTCAACTTGCCGCTTGCAGCTTGAAGCTTGCAGCTGCCCCTCAGCGAAACAGCCAAGGCTGCGAAGCCCGATGCTTGCTCTCGAACGCGGCAATCGCCTCGCCGTCCACCAGGGTCAGGCCGATGTCGTCCAGGCCGTTGAGCAGGCAGTGCTTGCGGAAGGCGTCGATTTCAAAGCGGTACACCTTGCCGTCTTCGCGGGTCACGGTCTGCGCTTCCAAGTCCACGTTCAACTGGTAGCCCGGTGTGGCTTCAACCACCTTGAACAGCTCATCGACCTCGCTTTCGGTCAGGATGATCGGCAGCAGGCCGTTCTTGAAGCTGTTGTTGAAGAAGATGTCCGCGTAGCTCGGCGCGATGATGCTGCGAAAGCCGTACTCTTCCAGCGCCCACGGGGCGTGTTCACGGCTCGATCCGCAGCCGAAGTTTTCCCGGGCCAGCAAGACGCTGGCGCCTTGGTAACGCTCGGCGTTGAGCACGAAGTCCGGGTTCAGCGGACGCTTGCTGTTGTCCTGATACGGCTGACCCACATCAAGGTAACGCCACTCGTCAAACAGGTTCGGGCCAAAGCCGGTCCGGCGGATCGACTTCAGGAACTGCTTGGGGATGATCTGATCGGTGTCAACGTTGGCGCGATCCAGCGGAGCGACCAGACCGGTGTGTTGAGTAAAAGGCTTCATACGGGGCTCCTTATGCCTGGCTCATGGTGCGAACGTCGACGAAACGGCCGTTGACGGCTGCCGCTGCCGCCATCGCCGGGCTGACCAGGTGAGTACGCCCACCGGCGCCCTGACGGCCTTCGAAGTTGCGGTTGGAGGTCGACGCGCAATGCTCGCCGCTCTCAAGGCGGTCCGGGTTCATCGCCAGGCACATCGAGCAGCCCGGCTCACGCCATTCGAAACCGGCTTCGATGAAGACCTTGTCCAGCCCTTCCCGCTCGGCCTGTTCCTTCACCAGACCCGAGCCCGGCACAACGATCGCCTGCTTGATGGTCGACGCCACTTTGCGGCCCTTGGCGATGTCCGCTGCGGCGCGCAGGTCTTCGATCCGCGAGTTGGTGCACGAACCGATGAACACGCGATCCAGCTGGATATCGGTAATTGCCTGATTGGCCTTCAGGCCCATGTACTTCAAGGCGCGTTCGATGGAGCCACGCTTGACCAGATCGGCTTCCTGCGCCGGATCCGGCACGTTCTGATCCACGGCCACGACCATTTCCGGGGAGGTGCCCCAGCTGACTTGCGGTTTGATCTGGGTCGCGTCGAGCTCAACCACAGTGTCGAACACCGCGTCGTCGTCGGACACCAGGTCCTTCCAGGCTTCAACCGCTGCGTCCCACTGCTCGGCAGTCGGTGCGAAAGGACGACCCTTCACGTAGGCAATGGTCTTTTCATCGGTCGCCACCAGCCCGACGCGTGCGCCCGCTTCGATGGACATGTTGCAGATGGTCATGCGGCCTTCGACGGACAGGTCACGAATGGCGCTGCCAGCGAATTCGATGGCATGGCCATTACCGCCGGCGGTGCCGATCTTGCCGATGATGGCCAGGACTATGTCCTTGGCGGTGACGCCGAAGGGCAGCGTGCCTTCGACCTTCACTTGCATGTTCTTCATTTTCTTGGCGACCAGGCACTGGGTCGCGAGGACGTGCTCGACCTCGGAGGTGCCGATGCCGTGGGCCAGGGCGCCGAATGCGCCGTGGGTCGAGGTGTGGGAGTCGCCGCAGACCACGGTCATGCCCGGCAAGGTCGCGCCCTGCTCCGGGCCGATGACGTGAACGATGCCCTGGCGGACGTCGTTCATCTTGAATTCGGTGATGCCGTATTCGTCGCAGTTGTCGTCCAGGGTCTTGACCTGCAAGCGCGACACCTGATCGACGATGGCGTCAACGCCGTCCTTGCGGTCCGGGGTGGTCGGCACGTTGTGGTCGACGGTGGCGACGTTGGCGTCGATGCGCCACGGTTTGCGACGGGCCAGGCGCAAGCCTTCGAAAGCCTGAGGCGAAGTCACTTCGTGGATGATGTGACGGTCGATGTACAGCAGCGCGGAGCCATCGTCGCGCTGCTTGACCAAATGCGAATCCCAGAGCTTGTCGTAGAGCGTTTTGCCGGCCATCAGACGGTTCCTCATCAGCGTATTTCTATGCCCCGGCCACCGATGTCGCAATGACACCGTAAAGACCCTTGGCTTGTGGGGGAGATGCTATGGAATGTGCTTAAATAACTCAAATTCATATTTTTCATGCTTTGCATAACCAACAGGAATCCGAGATGGATCTGGCCAACCTCAATGCCTTTATCGCCATCGCCGAGATGGGCAGTTTCTCGGCAGCCGGCGAGCGCCTGCATCTGACGCAACCGGCGGTCAGCAAGCGCATCGCCGGGCTGGAGCAACAGCTGGACGTGCGACTTTTTGATCGGCTGGGCCGCGAAGTCAGTCTGACCGAGGCCGGACGTGCCCTGCTCCCCCGCGCTTATCAGATCCTTAACGTGCTGGACGACACCCGTCGCGCGCTGACCAACCTGACCGGCGAGGTCACCGGGCGTCTGACCCTGGCAACCAGCCACCACATCGGACTGCACCGGTTGCCTACGCTGTTAAGAGCGTTTACCAAGACCTACCCGGACGTCGCGCTGGACATTCAGTTTCTCGATTCGGAAGTGGCCTACGAAGAAATCCTCCACGGCCGTGCGGAGCTGGCAGTGATTACGTTGGCGCCCGAGCCCCACGCGCTGGTAAAAGCAGTGAAGGTCTGGGACGACCCCCTGGATTTCGTCGCGGCACCCGAACACCCGCTGGCCACTCAGAAAAACGTCAGCCTGGCCGACATCGCCCGCTACCCGGCGGTGTTCCCGGGCGAAAATACCTTCACCCACCACATCGTCAGCGGACTCTGCGAAGCCCAGGGGCTGAAGCCGAATATCGCCATGAGCACCAACTACATGGAGACGATCAAGATGATGGTGTCCATTGGCCTGGCCTGGAGCGTGTTGCCCCGGACCATGCTGGACGAGCAAGTCACGGCCATTCCGTTACCGGGCATTCAGTTGCGCCGACAGCTGGGCTATATCGTCCACACCGAACGCACGCTTTCCAACGCCGCGCGGGCGTTCATGGCGCTGCTGGATGCGCAGGCTGCAGGGCTGGAGCAATCGCAGGCGCGCTGAACGCGCACAAAAAAAGGCGCCCCGCAGGGCGCCTTCTCACGCTGACTCGGGATCAGTGAGTCAGGGTTTTCTGAGCATTGATTTCGATGCGTTTTGGCTTGGCCTCTTCAGGCACCAGACGCAGCAGGTCAATGTTCAGCAGGCCATTGGCCAAAACAGCGTTTTTGACCTCGATGTGATCAGCCAGACGGAACGACAGCTTGAATGCACGCTGGGCGATGCCCTGGTGCAGGAAGGTCACGCCTTCCGCGGTGTTCTCGCGCTTGCTGCCGGTGACGGTCAGTACGCCCTTCTCGACTTGCAACTCCAGATCTTCCTCCTGGAACCCCGCCGCCGCGATGACAATGCGGTATTGGTCATCCGCGTGTTTTTCGACGTTGTAGGGAGGATAGCTGCTCGCCGACTCGTTGCGCGCCGCCGATTCGAACAGGTCGTTGAAGCGGTCGAAGCCAACGGAGTGACGGAACAGTGGAGCCAGGGAAAATGCAGTAGTCATCTGAAAATCTCCTGATAAATCAGCAAGTGGTTATCTCCGCGACCCGATTTCGGCATCGCGTAACCCCAAAATAGGGACAGCCATTTGCGTTTCAAGAGTCGTGAAAAAGATTTTTTTCAGGCGGCTTCCGGCACGTTCACGCCGAGCATCTGGCTGATCCGCTCGCAGTCGGTTTCGCGGCGCAGGGCATCGAACAGCAGAGTCGCTTCGGGGTAGCTTTTGGTCAGCAGAACCACCCATTGCTTGAGCCGGCCCGGTGCCTGAACGCGGGTCATCTTGGCCATGGCCTGCAGCCAGAAATCCCGCAGCAGCGGCTGTAACTCGATCCAGGTCATGGGGATGACGTCACGCCCGGCTTGCGCAGCGGCGATCTGACGGCCCAGGTCCGGACGCGCCACCAGACCGCGGCCGATCATGATGTCACGGGCCCCGCAGATTTCCCGGCAGCGCCGCCAGTCGTCGACGGTCCAGATCTCGCCGTTGGCAATGATCGGAATCTTCACCACGTCCTGGATCTTGCCGATCCACTCCCAGTGCGCCGGCGGCTTGTAGCCGTCAACTTTGGTGCGGGCGTGGACGACGATGTGTTCAGCGCCGCCCGCCTCCAGCGCCCGGGCGCAATCAAGGGCCGGCTCGGTGCTGTCGTAACCCAGGCGCATCTTGGCGGTGACCGGAATGTGTGCCGGCACGGCGCGGCGTACGTGGCTGAGGATGGTGTGCAGCAGCTCCGGCTCCTTGAGCAGCACCGCGCCGCCCCGGGACTTGTTGACCGTCTTGGCCGGGCAGCCAAAATTCAGGTCGATGACCGGGGCGCCCAGTTCGGCCGCGAAGGCTGCGTTCTCGGCCAGGCACACCGGGTCAGAACCCAGCAGTTGCACACGCAGCGGCACGCCGGCGCGGGTTTTCGAACCCTGCAGCAGTTCGGACGCGAGCTTGTGGAAGTAATGCTCCGGCAGCAGACGCTCAGTCACCCGAATGAATTCGGTCACGCACCAGTCGATGCCGCCGACTTGCGTCAGCACGTCGCGCAGGATGTCGTCGACCAGGCCTTCCATGGGCGCCAAGGCAATTTGCATGGGTCACACTCGAAAAAAAGTCCGGCAGTTTACGCAGAGGCCGGCGGATTGGATACGGTTTACGCGTGCCGAACGTCAGGACACAACGCGGTGCAGGCCGGCGGCGTAGCCGTCGATGAACTCGCTCGGCATGCGCTTGGGCTTGCCCGACGAGAGTTCGATGCAGACGAAGGTGGTTTGCGCCCGCAGCAAGGTCATGCCGTCACTGGGCCGTTTCAGCTGGAAGCGCCGGGTCATCTTCAGACGCTGGTCCCAGTCGACGATCCAGGTCGCCAGTTGCAGCTCGTCATCCTGGTAGGCGCTGGCCAGGTAATCGATTTCGTGCCGGACCACGGCCATGGCCCGGTCGAGTCGGCGATACTCGGTCAGGTCCAGGCCCAAGTGCTGGGAATGCCGCCATGCGCAGCGTTCGAGCCAAGTGACGTACACGGCGTTGTTGGCGTGGCCCAGGCCGTCGATGTCCTCCTCGCCCACCTGCAGATCGATGACGAACGGCGTTGCCAGATCCCAGACCATGTTTTTCTGTCCCTATCAAATTCATTACGCGGGCAGTGTAACCAAAAGCATCGGACAAAACTGAGGGCGGTCGTGGTTGGCCAGAGGTTGAGGGTGCCTGCGCCGGCCTCTTCCCGGCGGAAGCCAGTCCTACAACGGCATCAGAGCACCGCCGACTTGGCTGCCCGCAGCACCCGATCCGATAGCTCACTGGGGCCCAGGGCTCGGGCGAGTGCCAGGCCGCCGACCATCAAGGCGATGTCGGCCAGGGTCTTGTCGGTCTCTTCAGGGCTGGCGGCGAGCTGCGCCACCATCAGTTCGACGTGTTCGGCCAGTACGTTGCGAAAATCAACGGACAGACGCGCCATCTCCCCTATCGCCGTCGGCAAGGGGCAAGCGTGCTCTTGAGCGTCGCGGTGCCTGCGCGACAGGTAGAACGCCGCCAACAGCGCGCGCCGCTCCTCGCCCGGCAATTGGTCGTCAATGCTGGCGACCATCTCACGGCGTTCGGCCAGCAACTGGCTGAACGCTTCCAGCATCAGGGCTTCCTTGCTGTCGAAATGCGCATAGAACCCGCCCACCGTGAGCCCCGCTGCGCCCATGATCTCGTTGACGCTGGGCTCGATCGGGCCGCGCGCAATCAGGGCGGTGCTGGCAGCAGCGAGAATACGTTCGCGGGTCTGTGCTTTTTTGTCGTTCATGACCGCCTCCGGGATGATGACGATAATATTATCCTCATCATGTGCGTTGGCAAGGACGCATCAGGCATTTGAGATGACTGACAGGCGGATGAGACAAGAGAGATGACTGAAGACGAGGTAAACAAAGAAAGAAGGGATTGAGAACTCAAACCCCGGAAAAACAAAAGGGCCATTCAATAATCGAATGACCCTTGGTCTCGCAGAGCGAGAAATCGTGGCGTCCCCTAGGGGACTCGAACCCCTGTTACCGCCGTGAAAGGGCGGTGTCCTAGGCCACTAGACGAAGGGGACGCAAAACCTTCGAGCAGATTCGCCGATGACAACATGACGAACCCTGGCAGAAATTGGTGGAGCTAAGCGGGATCGAACCGCTGACCTCCTGCATGCCATGCAGGCGCTCTCCCAGCTGAGCTATAGCCCCT
>NZ_JBWKQL010000025.1:0-9247 GCF_059418765.1 Pseudomonas sp. GW821-FHT07F05 | reverse complement strand
CTGGCGTCCCCTAGGGGACTCGAACCCCTGTTACCGCCGTGAAAGGGCGGTGTCCTAGGCCACTAGACGAAGGGGACGTAACCCTTGCGTACCGCATCGGTGCTGGTTCCGGAGCGGGACAAACTTCAAGGCAGTAAAGCAAACCTTGAAGCTTCTAATTTGGTGGAGCTAAGCGGGATCGAACCGCTGACCTCCTGCATGCCATGCAGGCGCTCTCCCAGCTGAGCTATAGCCCCACATTACACTGACAGAGAACGCCGCGTTACCGCGTGTTTCTGCGTTGCCGTGTGGACGGGGCGCATATTAAGTGCGACCCACAATGCTGTCAAATTCTTTTTCAAAGAATTCCAAAAGAATTTTCCGGGATAACAATCACTTACCGCCTCCCGGAAAACCGCCCCGCGTCGGGCCACCGGGCAATCGCTCAACGGCCCGGTGTCGCTCAGGCAACCACTCAGCCAATCGCGCCGAGCAATTTTTCCCACTCTTTGTTCTCTTTCTTGGACACGCCGCCCAGCATGTCCAGCGCCTGGCGCAGACGGAAACGGGTCAGGTCCGGGCCGAGAATCTCCATGGCGTCGGTCACCGAGACCGAATTGGCCTGACCGGTGATGGCAGCGAACATCAGCGGCATGGCGTCACGCAGTTTCAGTTCCAGGTGCTCGACGACCGCCTGGATGCAACCGGTGATCTTGTCCTTCTCCCACTGACGCAGGGACTCGAGCTTCCACAGGATCAACTGAATAACCTGACGCACTTGCTCCGGCGACAGCTTCTTGTGCTCGAACAATTTGGCGTCCGGCGTCACGCCACCGGCGAAGAAGAAGCCGCCCAGCGGGGCGATCTGGCTGAAGGTCTCGACGCGGCCCTGCACGTGGGGGGCGATCTTCATCATGTAGTCGCTGTTGAACGCCCACTTCTGCACGCGGGTTGCGAACTCTTCCACCGGCAGTTCACGCAGCCACTGGCCATTGAGCCAGGAGAGTTTCTCGATGTCGAAAATCGGGCCGCCGAGGGAGACGCGGCTCAGGTCGAAATGCTCGACCATCTCATCCAGCGAGAACTTCTCGCGCTCGTCGGGCATCGACCAGCCCATGCGGCCGAGGTAGTTGAGCATCGCTTCCGGCATGAAGCCCATGCGCTCGTAGAACGTAACCGAGGTCGGGTTCTTGCGCTTGGAGAGCTTGCTCTTGTCCGGATTACGCAGCAGCGGCATGTAGCACAGCGCCGGCTTTTCCCAGCCGAAGTACTCATAGAGCAGGATCAGCTTCGGCGCCGACGGCAGCCATTCTTCGCCGCGCAGCACGTGGGTAATGCCCATCAGGTGGTCGTCGACGACGTTGGCGAGGAAGTAGGTCGGCAGGCCGTCGGTCTTCATCAGGACCTGCATGTCCATGCGGTCCCACGGGATTTCGACTTCGCCGCGCAGGAGGTCCGGCACCACGCAGACGCCTTCGCTCGGCACCTTCATGCGGATCACATGGGGTTCGCCGGCGGCAAGGCGACGCTCGACTTCTTCCTTGGAGAGCAGCAGCGCGCGGCCGTCATAGCGCGGAGTTTCGCCGCGGGCGGTCTGCTCGGCGCGCATCTGGTCCAGCTCTTCGGCGGTGCAGAAGCACGGAAAGGCATGACCGGCATCGACGAGTTCCTGAACGTATTTCTTGTAGATGTCGCCGCGCTCGCTCTGACGATACGGGCCATGGGGGCCGCCGACGTCAGGGCCTTCACTCCACTCGATGCCGAGCCAGCGCAGGGCGTCGAAAATCTGTTGTTCGGACTCGCGGGTCGAGCGCAGTTGATCGGTGTCTTCAATGCGCAGGATGAATTCGCCGCCATGCTGCTTGGCGAAGCAATAGTTGAACAGCGCGATGTAGGCCGTGCCAACGTGGGGGTCGCCGGTGGGCGATGGCGCGATGCGGGTGCGAACGGTGGTCATGGAAAATCCCGGATAGGTCGAACAAGCCGCGAATGTTAACAGGCGCGGCCTGCGCGGCTCCAGCGCCAGCGGTGATGGGCTGCACAATCGGGGCGATGACGAGACAGGCGGCCCCGCCCTGCCGGCCCGGAACGCCTCGCAACGAATGCCCCGCCATCAGTGCCGGTCATGATCGCGACGATGGCTAGGTGCCAGACCGCCAACCCTGATAAATTTGCTGACATTCCAAAAATCCAGAACGCCCATGCCCGCCCAACTCAAGCGCCGCCTGTTCATCTTCTTCGGGGTGATCCTGCTGATCGCCCTCGCCTTCTTCGCCCAGTGGTACTTGAAAGGACGCTTTCACGAGGCCACCGACAACGCCTACGTCCAAGGTGAAATCACCCGGGTGTCCAGCCAGCTCGGCGCGCGGATCGACGAGGTGCTGGTGCAGGACAACCAGCACGTGGAAAAAGGCCAGTTGCTGGTGCGGCTCGAGCCGGATGATTTTCGCCTGGCCATCGACCGGGCCCAGGCGACCCTGGCAACCCGCGAGGCGGAGCGCTTGCAGGCACAGAGCCGTCTGACCCGGCAGTCGAGCCTGATCGCCGCCAGCGATGCGCAGGTGCAGGCGAATCAGGCCACCCTCGGGCGCACGCAACTGGACCTGGCGCGGCTGCAAAAACTGCGCACCCCGGGTTTCGTCTCGGAAGCGCAGGTCACGACCATGACCGCCGACAGCAACGTCGCGCGCTCCCAGGTCAGCAAGGCCCAGGCCGACGCCCAGAGTCAGCGCCAGCAGGTCAACGCGCTGAACGCCGAGATCAAGCGCCTTGACGCGCAGATCGCCACCGCTCGCGCCGACCTGGCTCAGGCGCAGATTAATGTGCAGCGCACCGAAATCCACTCGCCCCTCAGCGGGCTGGTCGGCCAGCGGGCGGCGCGCAATGGCCAGGTTGTTCAGGCCGGCGCGTACCTGCTGTCGATCGTGCCGGACGAGGACATCTGGGTGCAGGCCAATTTCAAGGAAACCCAGATTGAGCACATGGAGATCGGTCAGGTCGCCCAACTGACGTTCGACAGCTTTCCCGGCACGCCCATCGAGGGCCGCGTCGACAGCCTGTTTGCCGCCTCCGGCGCGCAGTTCAGTCTGCTGCCGCCGGACAACGCCACCGGCAACTTCACCAAGGTCGTGCAGCGCATCCCGGTCAAGTTGACCTTCGCGCCGGACAACCCGCTGCACGGCAAGATCCGCCCAGGCATGTCGGTGACCGTTTCGGTCGACATCCGGCCGGCGGACGACCCGCAACGTGGCCGGTGACGAGCTGATCCGCCCGGTCGGCGAACCGACCCGGCGCGACTGGATTGCCGTGATGAGTGTGATGCTCGGCGCGTTCATGGCGGTCCTCGACATCCAGATCACCAACTCGTCGCTCAAGGACATCCAGGGCGCACTGTCGGCGACCCTGGAAGAAGGCTCATGGATTTCCACCTCCTACCTGGTGGCGGAAATCATCATGATTCCGCTGACGGCCTGGCTGGTGCAGTTGCTCTCGGCGCGGCGCCTGGCGGTGTGGGTGTCGCTGGGTTTCCTGCTGTCGTCCCTGCTCTGCTCCATGGCCTGGAGCCTGGAGAGCATGATCGTGTTCCGCGCCCTGCAGGGCTTCACCGGCGGCGCGCTAATCCCGCTGGCGTTCACCCTGACGCTGATCAAGCTGCCGGAGCATCACCGGGCCAAGGGCATGGCGCTGTTCGCCATGACCGCCACCTTCGCCCCGTCCATCGGACCGACCCTGGGCGGCTGGCTGACGGAGAATTTTGGCTGGGAGTACATCTTCTACATCAACATCCCGCCGGGGCTGGTGATGATTGGCGGTCTGCTCTACGGGCTGGAAAAGAAAGCGCCGCACTGGGAATTGCTCAAGAGCACTGACTACGCCGGCATCGTCACCCTGGGCGTCGGGCTGGGCTGCCTGCAGGTGTTTCTTGAAGAGGGCCATCGCAAGGACTGGCTGGAATCGAACCTGATCGTCGGTCTGGGCAGCATTGCGCTGGTGAGCCTGATCAGTTTTGTGATCATTCAGTTTTCCAAACCGAAACCGCTGATCAACCTCGGCATCCTCGGCAACCGCAATTTTGGGCTGTCGAGTATTTCCAGCGTGGGCATGGGGGTGGGTCTGTATGGCTCGATCTATCTGCTGCCGCTGTACCTGGCGCAGATTCAGGGCTACAACGCCCAGCAGATCGGCGAGGTGATCATGTGGATGGGCGTGCCCCAGCTGTTTCTGATTCCGCTGGTGCCACAGTTGATGAAGGTTATTTCGCCGAAGTTGCTGTGTACGCTGGGGTTTGGTTTGTTCGGGCTGGCGAGCTTTTCCTCCGGGGTGCTCAATCCGGATTTCGCCGGGCCGCAATTCAACCAGATTCAGCTGGTGCGGGCGCTGGGTCAGCCGCTGATCATGGTGACCATTTCCCTGATCGCCACGGCGTTCATTCAGCCCCAGGACGCGGGGTCGGCGTCGAGCCTGTTCAATATTCTGCGGAACCTGGGCGGCGCCATTGGCATTGCGCTGCTGGCGACGTTACTGGATGCGCGAACCAAGACCTACTTCGACTATTTGCGCGAATCGATCTCCCCCGCCAACCCGCAAGTGGCCGAGCGCATGGCGATGCTCACCGACCGGCTGGGCAGCGAAACAGCGGCCTTGGGCAAGCTCAGCGAGATCGCCCATCAACAGGCAGCGATCATGGCCTACAACGACGCGTTTCATTTTGTCGGGATTGCGCTGGGGATCAGCATGCTGGCGGTGTTGTTGACGAAGAAGTTGCCGTCCGGGGTCAAGGGTGGCGCGGCGCATTGAGCGGAATGTCCTGACACTTCGCGATCGCTCAGCCAACAGATGCCCTGTGGGAGCGACCGCGGTGGCGCTTCACCTTGCTCGCGAAGATGCCCTGATATCCACCGCATCTCCATCTGCAGGACCAATGCCTTCGTGAGCAAGCTCACTCCCACAAGTCCAGCAGCGTGGCCGGGATACCAGGTTAAACACAACCCTTGTGGGAGCGAGCTTGCTCGCGAAAGCGTCGGCACATCCGCTGCATCTTCATCTGGAGTGAAAATGCCTTCGTGAGCAAGCTCACTCCCACAGGTCCCCCAGCGTGGCCGGGATACCAGGTTGAACACAACCCTGGTGGGAGCGAGCTTGCTCGCGAAAGCGTCGGTACACCCGCTGCATCTTCATCTGGAGTGAAAATGCCTTCGTGAGCAAGCTCACTCCCACAAGTCCAGCAGCGTGGCCGGGATACCAGGTTGAACACAACCCCTGTGGGAGCGAGCTTGCTCGCGAAAGCGTCGGTACACCCGCTGCATCTTCATCTGGAGTGAAAATGCCTTCGTCAGCAAGCTCACTCCCACAAGTCCAGCAGCGTGGCCAGGATACCAGGTTGAACACAACCCTCGTGGGAGCGAGCTTGCTCGCGAAAGCGTCGGTACACCCGCTGCATCTTCGTCTGGAGTGAAAATGCCTTCGTGAGCAAGCTCACTCCCACAGGTCCCCCGGCGTAGCCGATATTCAGCGTCGTGCCCCCGGTCACTCCCACACCGTCCTCAAACCGCCAGCAAGCGCTCGCGCAGTTTGCCGATCTCGTCGCGCATCTGCGCTGCCGCCTCGAACTCCAGGTCGCGGGCCAGTTGGTACATCTTCTCTTCCAGCTGACGAATGCGTTTGGTGATTTCGCTTGGCGAGCGCAGTTCGGCTTCGTACTTGGCGTTCTCTTCGGCGGCCTTGGCCATGCCCTTGCGCTTCTTGCTGCGCGAGCCGGGCACGGTGGCGCCTTCCATGATGTCGGCGACGTCCTTGATCACGCTTTTCGGCGTAATGCCGTTGGCCAGGTTGAAGGCGATCTGCTTCTCCCGACGACGATCGGTTTCTTCGATCGCGCGCTCCATGGAGCCGGTGATGCGGTCGGCGTAGAGAATCGCGCGGCCATTGAGGTTACGCGCGGCACGGCCGATGGTCTGGATCAGCGAGCGCTCGGAACGCAGGAAGCCTTCCTTGTCGGCATCGAGAATCGCCACCAGCGACACTTCCGGCATGTCCAGGCCTTCGCGCAGCAGGTTGATCCCCACCAGCACATCAAAGGTGCCCAGACGCAGGTCGCGGATGATCTCCACACGCTCGACCGTATCGATGTCCGAGTGCAGGTAACGCACGCGGACGCCGTGGTCGGCCAGGTAATCGGTGAGGTCTTCGGACATGCGCTTGGTCAGCGTGGTCACCAGCACCCGCTCCTCGATCGCCACGCGCTTGTGGATCTCGGAGAGCAAGTCGTCGACTTGGGTCAGTGCCGGACGGATTTCGATCTGCGGGTCGACCAGCCCGGTCGGCCGCACCACCTGCTCGACCACACGGCCCGCGTGCTCGGCTTCGTAAGGCCCGGGCGTCGCGGAAACAAAAATGGTCTGCGGACTGACGTTTTCCCACTCATCGAACCGCATCGGCCGGTTGTCCAGCGCCGACGGCAGGCGGAAACCGTACTCCACCAGCGTCTCCTTGCGCGAACGGTCGCCCTTATACATGGCGCCGACCTGGGGCACGCTGACGTGGGATTCGTCGATCACCAGCAGCGCGTCAGCCGGCAGGTAGTCGTACAGCGTCGGCGGCGGCGCGCCGGACGGACGCCCGGACAGGTAGCGCGAGTAGTTTTCGATGCCGTTGCAGTAACCCAGTTCGAGGATCATCTCCAGGTCGAAACGGGTGCGCTGCTCCAGACGCTGGGCTTCCACCAGTTTGTTGGCGCCGCGCAGGTATTCCAGACGCTCGTTCAGCTCGACCTTGATGCCCTCCATCGCGTCCAGCAGCGTTTCGCGCGGGGTCACGTAGTGGCTCTTCGGGTAGAAGGTGAAGCGCGGCAGCTTGCGGATGACCTCGCCGGTCAGCGGATCGAAGGCAGAGAGGCTCTCGACCTCGTCATCGAACAGCTCGATACGGATGGCTTCCAGGTCGGATTCCGCCGGGAACACGTCGATCACGTCGCCGCGCACCCGGAAGGTCGCCCGGGCAAAATCCATATCGTTGCGGGTGTACTGCAGGTCGGCCAGACGGCGCAGCAAGGCGCGCTGATCGAGCTTGTCGCCACGATCCACGTGCAGAACCATGCGCAGGTAGGTTTCCGGACTGCCCAGACCGTAGATGCATGACACCGTGGTGACGATGATCGAGTCCTTGCGCTCCAGCAACGCCTTGGTCGCGGACAAGCGCATTTGCTCAATGTGGTCGTTGATGGACGCGTCCTTCTCGATGAAGGTGTCCGACGACGGCACGTAAGCTTCCGGCTGGTAGTAGTCGTAGTAGGAAACGAAGTATTCGACCGAGTTGTTCGGGAAAAACGCCTTGAACTCGCCGTACAGCTGGGCGGCCAGGGTCTTGTTCGGCGCCAGCACCAGGGTCGGACGCTGCACTTGCTGAATGACGTTAGCGATGCTGAACGTCTTGCCCGAGCCGGTTACACCGAGCAGGGTCTGGTGCGACAGGCCCGCGTCGATGCCTTCAACCAACTGACGAATCGCCTCCGGTTGATCGCCGGCCGGCTCAAAACGGGTAACGAGCTGAAATTCGGACATAAGGTTCCTTTGGACGGCAACGCAATTGAGCACGGACGGCTGATCCCGTCACGGAAAAGACGTACATAGAAGAAGGTGATGGGACTACAGGTGGAGTCGACTGCGCCACCTTTCAAGCCACCCTCCGCAGATTAGTCCGCGGCACTGGACTAACGGTCGAAAAATTTCGCGAAATATCCGGAAAAACCTGCCCTCCACTGTCGCCCGCACTGGCGCGGCCCTTTATACTTGCTCCCCGTTTGTGCACCGCTCTAGTGCAATCGGCTGGAGCGACGCGACCCATTCACTCCTCCACTCAGAGCCCCCGCACAATGAGCCTGTTCTCCGCTGTCGAAATGGCACCACGCGATCCTATCCTGGGCCTCAACGAAGCATTCAACGCCGATACCCGTACGACCAAGGTCAATCTGGGTGTAGGCGTCTACAGCAACGAAGAAGGGAAAATTCCGCTGCTGCGCGCCGTTGTCGAAGCGGAAGAAGACCGGGTGGCTCAACACCTGCCCCGCGGCTACCTGCCGATTGACGGTATCGCTGCCTACGACAAGGCCGTGCAAACCCTGCTGTTCGGCGCCGAGTCGCCGCTGCTGGCCTCGGGCCGGGTGATGACGGTCCAGGCGGTCGGCGGCACGGGCGCTCTGAAGATCGGCGCTGACTTCCTCAAGCAGCTGTCCCCTGACGCCGTTGTGGCGATCAGCGACCCGAGCTGGGAAAACCACCGGGCGCTGTTCGAAACCGCCGGTTTCCCGGTGCAGAACTACCGCTATTACGACGCCGCCACCCATGACGTGAACCGCACGGGGATGCTGGAAGATCTGCAGAACCTGCCGTCCGGCTCGATCGTCGTGCTGCACGCCTGCTGCCACAACCCGACCGGCGTTGACCTGACCCTGGAGGACTGGAAGAAGGTCCTTGAGGTGCTGAAGGCCAAGGGTCATGTGCCATTCCTGGACATGGCGTATCAGGGCTTCGGTGACGGGATCGACGAGGACGCGGCGGCGGTGCGTCTGTTTGCCGACAGCGGCTTGACGTTCTTTGCTTCCAGCTCGTTTTCGAAGTCGTTTTCGCTGTATGGCGAGCGGGTCGGCGCGCTGTCGATCGTGACGGATTCGAAGGAGGAGACGGCGCGGGTGTTGTCGCAGGTGAAGCGTGTGATCCGCACGAACTATTCGAACCCGCCGACCCATGGTGCGTCGATTGTGGCGGCGGTGTTGAGCAGCCCTGAGTTGCGCGCCAAGTGGGAGGAGGAGTTGGGTGAGATGCGCCTGCGGATTCGCGGGATGCGTGAGGAGATGACGCAGCGTCTGGCGAATAATGCGGCGGGGCAGGATTTCAGCTTTGTCGCGCGGCAGCGGGGGATGTTTTCGTATTCGGGTCTGACGACGGCGCAGGTTCATCGGTTGCGCAGTGAGTTCGGGATTTATGCGCTGGATACCGGGCGGATTTGTGTGGCGGCGTTGAACAAGGGGAATATCGGGGCAGTAACGGAGGCGATCCTGGCGGTTATCTAAACCGCTGAACATTAAGATCAAGAGCGTCTGCCTAAGGGCAGACGTTTCGCCTCCGGCGAGTTACTTGGAAAAGCACCCCAAGTAACCAAGGGTGCTTGCTCTCGGTTAGGCCCTTCGTTCCTCAGGGTTCCTTCACTCCGGTCCCGCTCCGTGGGCCCGCCGCCATCCGCCATCCATGGCGGGGGGCGGCTCTCGCGGCAT
>NZ_JBWKQL010000024.1:0-25008 GCF_059418765.1 Pseudomonas sp. GW821-FHT07F05 | reverse complement strand
GGTTACTTGGGGTGCTTTTCCAAGTAACTCGCCGAAGGCGAAACAGTCTGCCCCCAGGCAGACGCTCTTGATCTTGATCTTGATCTTGGAAAGCGACCCACGATTGGATTGAACTTCTCACCCCGGAACCTGCCGACTACAGAGCTGCCGGACACACCGTCCGCTGAGAAATGGAGGCTTATACATGCCAGACGCAAACGGCAAAATCCGCTACGCAGTGGTCGCTGGAGGCTGGATCTCCCAAGGCGCATTCATGCCGGGACTCGAACAAACCGACAACTCCGTCATGACCGCCCTCGTCACCGGCGACCCCATCAAGGCCGACCAACTCGCGGCACTCTACGACCTCAAAAGCTACCACTACGACGAATTCGACACCCTGCTCAACTCCGGCGAAATCGACGCCATCTACCTGGCAACCCCCAACTTCCGCCATCGCGAATTCGCCGTTCCGGCACTCGAAGCCGGCATCCACGTGCTGCTCGAAAAGCCCATGGCCGCCAACGAAGAAGACTGCCTGGCCATCGCCGAAGCCGCCAAGCGCTCCGGCGCCAAACTGATGGTCGCCTACCGCCTGCACTTCGAGCCCGGCACCGTCGAAATGGTCCACCGCGTGCGCGCCGGCGACCTCGGCGATCTGCGCCTGTTCACCGCGACCTTCGCTCAGACCACCGACCCGGCCAACCACCGCATGCAGAGCGGCTTCGACGCAGGTCCCGTTGCCGACATGGGCCCGTACCCGATCAACGCCGTGCGCAACCTGTTTGCCGCCGAACCGATTGAAGTTCACGCCGTCGGCATCAAGACGCCGGGCCGCGAAATCAACACCTTCGACACGGTCAACGTCACACTGCGCTTTGCCGAAGAACGCTTGGCCACTTTCACCGTGAGCTACAGCCTGCCGTCCACCGAGCGTTTCCAGCTGATTGGCACCAAGGGTGAGTTTGAAGCCTCGCCCTGCTTCGGTTTCGGCGAAGGCGTGGCGATCGGTTACCGGGCGATCATCGACGGCAAGACTACCGAGCATACCCACCCGGTGGTCGACCAGTTCGGCGGCGAGACCCAGTACTTCTCCGACTGCATCCTGCAGGACCGCGAGCCGGAGCCGGACGGCGACGAAGGCTGGCGCGACGTGCGGGTGGTCGAGGCCATCGAACGCGCGTTGACCACCGGCCAGCCGCAGAAGCTCGAGCCCCTGCCGGAACGCCCGGGCATCAGCATCGAGCAAGCCCGTCGCCTGCCGCTGGCCAAGGTGCCCGAGTACATCAACACGGACGAGCCGAACGCCTGATCGACTTATGGGTCGGGTATGACTACCTGACGCATGTTGATCACCGCTCAATGCCCGGCTATTTTGATGGCCGGGCCTTGCTCAGCTCCCCTCACGGCTGCGCGCCTTGCAGCTGAAAAAATGCAGTTGTATGATGACTGTCGACTTTGCGATGAGCCGCTGAGCTTGTCGCCGCTACGCTTCAAACGATTTCGAATTCCTCCATCAGGCTAAACGCCTGATCGATTCGCCCCAAAAATAACAGGAGAAGCAGATGCCTACCGTTCTCGGTCAGAACTTCATCGGCGGCGCCCGCAGTGGCCTCGGCGAAGCACGCCATAAAAGCCTCGACGCCACCACTGGCGAAGCACTGCCCTACACCTTCCATCAGGCCACCGACGCGGAAATCGACGCCGCTGCCTCGGCCGCCAAAGACGCCTTTCTTGAATTCCGCCAGTTGAGCCCGGCCCGTCGCGCCGAGTTCCTTGATGCCATCGCTGACGAACTCGACGCCCTGGGCGATGACTTCGTGGCCCTCGTTTGCCAGGAAACCGCGCTGCCGGCCGGTCGTATCCAGGGCGAGCGTGGCCGTACTTCCGGCCAGATGCGCCTGTTCGCCAAAGTCCTGCGTCGCGGCGACTTCCTGGGCGCGCGTATCGATCAAGCCCTGCCGGATCGCAAGCCGCTGCCACGTGTCGACCTGCGCCAGCAGCGCATCGGCGTGGGCCCGGTGGCCGTGTTCGGCGCCAGCAACTTCCCGCTGGCCTTTTCCACCGCCGGCGGCGACACCGCTTCGGCACTCGCCGCCGGTTGCCCGGTTGTGGTGAAAGCCCACAGCGGCCACATGGCGACGGCTGATCTGGTGGGTAACGCTATCGTTCGCGCCGCCGAAAAAACCGGCATGCCAAAAGGCGTGTTCAACATGATCTTCGGCAGCGGCGTCGGCGAAGGCCTGGTCAAGCACCCGGCCATTCAAGCGGTCGGCTTCACTGGTTCGCTGCACGGCGGCAATGCCCTGTGCAAACTGGCGTCCGAGCGTCCGCAGCCGATTCCGGTCTTCGCCGAAATGTCGAGCATCAACCCGGTGGTCCTGCTGCCAGGCGCGCTGACGGCTCGCGGCACTGCCATCGCTGGCGAACTCGCCGCTTCCGTGGTCATGGGCGCAGGTCAGTTCTGCACCAACCCGGGTGTGGTGATCGGCATTCGCTCCCCTGCCCTGACCGCGTTCACCGAGCAGCTGACCGAGCACATGGGCGGTCAGCCACCTCAAACCATGCTCAACGAAGGCGGCCTGCGCAGCTACAGCAAAGGCGTCGAGAAGTTGCTGGCGCACAAGAGCGTCACGCACCTGGCCGGCAAGCCGCAGGAAGGCAAGCAGGCCCAGGCTCAGCTGTTCAAGGCCGACGTCAGCATGTTGCTGAACGGCGACGAATTGCTGCAGGAAGAAGTATTCGGCCCGACCACGCTGCTGATCGAAGTGGCAGACGACGCGGAACTGAAAGCCGCACTGCTGGCCCTGCGCGGCCAGTTGACCGCTACGCTGATCGGCGAAACCGCCGACTTGCAGAAGTACCAGTGGCTGGTGCCGGTGCTGGAAGAGAAAGTCGGCCGCATCCTGGTCAACGGCTACCCAACCGGTGTTGAGGTGTCCGATGCCATGGTTCACGGCGGTCCTTACCCGGCGACCTCCGATGCGCGCGGTACGTCGGTGGGCACCCTGGCGATCGACCGTTTCCTGCGCCCGGTCTGCTACCAGAACTACCCGGACAGTCTGCTGCCGGCGGCGCTGCAAAACGCCAACCCGCTGGGCCTCAAGCGCCTGGTGAATGGCGAGTGGAGCACTGACGTCATCGCATGATGAAGGGGCCTGATTCGTCAGGTCCGATTCGTCAGACCTGACTCCTCAGAGCCACGAAAAACGGCGCGACCCTGTAAAGGGCCGCGCCGTTTTTTTTCCTGATGACACGTCTGGAGCGTTGCCGGCGAGCCCTCGGCGGTGGCTGTTCCTGGTCTCACTTGCGCCGATAACCGAGGGGCGGCGATCATGCGTTCGATTCAGTCCTTCACTTCTGGATCCAGCTATTAACGAAGGAGCTAGCGTGGTGGATAAAAAACAGGTTGAAGTGGGCATTCAGAACGCTGAAGCGTCAATTTGGCGGACTGCCAAATGGCTGAACAAGCCGAGCCATTGCCAAAGCATCGCTGAACATACGTTAGAAATTGTGACTGACTTTCAAACCGATTTCTGGCGTGAAACCCATTACGGGTTCATTCGAGACAGCGGACATTTCCTGGGGTTTGAGACCACTGGTGGCTTTACCGCTCAAGTCAGAGTGAATGCCGATTTTCGCGAGCTCTATGACCAGGCGGGGATGATGGTCAGGCTCAATGAGGAGACCTGGTTGAAGGCAGGAATCGAATATAACGATGGAATGCCAATGATCAGTAGCGTGCTGACACGCGGCACGTCGGATTGGGCACCCTGCAGCTTTTCTGGCGACCCAACCGATTTCTGGCTTCGTGTGACCGTTTCCGATGGAGTGCTGCGCCTGCAATACTCCACCGACGGAATGACCTGGCCGCTGCTTAGACTTGCTCCCTTTCCAGACGCGGACCGCTACACGGTGGGTCCTATGTGCTGCACACCGGAGCGGCAAGGGTTAAAGGTGAGGTTTTCCGAATGGTCATTGACCCCGCCCCTCGGGCGAGACCTGCACGATTTGACCTAGCCAATCTCCCGGCTGCTTACGCTTGGCCAGCCTGCATCCCGCCTCCTCTCGCTGTGGAAACCTGAACATGAATGAAGAACTGAGCATCGTCGATCTGCAGGAAGGCACCGGCAAGGCCGTCGTCAAAGGCGCGCTGATCACCACCCAATACACCGGCACCCTGGAAGACGGCACCGTGTTTGATTCCTCGTGGGAGCGCGGCAAGCCGTTTCAGTGCGTCATCGGCACCGGTCGGGTGATCAAGGGATGGGACATCGGCCTGATGGGCATGAAGGTCGGTGGCAAACGCAAGCTGCGGGTGCCTGCGGCGCTGGCATACGGCGAGCGTTCGATGGGCGCGCACATCAAACCCCATTCGAATCTGGTGTTTGAAATTGAGCTGCTGGAAGTGCTGACGCGGGATGATTGAGGGGTGTTTCAGCCGATGGATGTTCAGCGGCCTGTCATAGCCCATTCGCGAGCAAGCTCGCTCCCACAGGGAATGGCGGCGTACCCAAAATCCCGGCAGAACCAAGAGCCGTGCGGGTGTGCGCAATCGGGAGCAGGACCGGTTTTAGCCGTGAAGAGGCCAGCGTGTACGCCATCAACCTCGCGGTGTGGCAACCGACGCCTTCCCGGCTAAAGCCGGTCCTACAATGGGAGCCCGTCGCAGGCCCTGCAGATGAGTGCAATCCCGGTGGGAGAGGCTTCAGCCCGCGGAATTCCGGACCTACGCCTGCATCAACACCCGGGCCAGTTTCTTCGCCAGTTCCTCTTCCTTGTACGGCTTCTGCACGATCAGCTTCGGGTCGACGTCGAGGATGTCGATGTCGGCGAAGCCGGTGATGAACATGATCGGCAGCTGCGGGTGGTCGCGGCGGACGATTTCCGCCAGCTCGCCACCGGTCATGTTAGGCATGGCGAAGTCGGTCAGCAGCAGTTCGATGCCGGGGTCGAGCTTCTTCAGCGCTTCGTCGCCGCTGTCCGCTTCGACCACCGAATACCCCAGCGAGACCAGCATCATCGCCGTCACCGAGCGTACGTCCGGGTCGTCGTCAACCAGCAGAATCGTGCGGTGCTTGGTGTCCGCATCGGCGCGGCCGGGCATGTCGGAGGCGCTGACCACCGGGACCGCCGTGCGCGCCACACTGGGCAGATACACCCGCAGCGTGGTGCCGGCGTTTTCGGCGGTGTCGATGCTCACGCCGCCACCGGACTGCTTGGCGAAGCCGAACACCTGCGCCAGACCCAACCCCGAGCCCTTGCCCACCGCCTTGGTGGTGAAGAACGGTTCGAAGGCCTTGGCCAGGACTTCCGCGCTCATGCCGCAGCCGGAGTCACTCACCGACAACACCACATACGCGCCGGGCTCCGGATCTTCCTGCCGTAACGGCAGGCGATAAACCATCTCGTTCCAGGTGCTCAAGCGCAGTTCCCCGCCCTGGGGCATAGCGTCCCGGGCGTTGATCGCCAGGTTGAGGATGATCATCTCGGTCTGCGTCGGGTCCACCAACGCGCTCCACAGGTCCTCGGCGAGTTCGGTTTCCACCCAAACGCTGCCGCCCAATGCTCGACCCAGCAGTTCGCGCATGCCGTCAATCGTGTCGTTGAGGTTCAGCGCAACGGGCTCCAGGCGCTGGCGACGGGAGAACGACAGCAGCTGACTGGTGAGCTTGGCGCCCCGCTCGCCCGCTTCGCGGATGTTCTGCAGGCGCTGCGGCGACTTGGTGAACACGCCTTTTTCCAGATCCCGGCTGAGGAAGTTCGCGCTGGTCAGGATCACCGTCAGCAGGTTGTTGAAGTCGTGGGCGACGCCGGCGGTCAACTGGCCGACGACTTCGAGCCGCTGCATCTGCTGCAAGGCAGCCTCGACGCGTTCGCGCTCCTTGATCTGATCGCGCAGACGCTTGTTGGTCGCCGCCAGTTCGTCCACCACCGCCCGCTCGCCGGTGATGTCGCGGACCGCGGCGTACATCAGCCCGTCGTCCGGCACGATGGTCCACGACAGCCAGCGAAAGCCACCATCGGCATGGCGCATGCGGTTGACGAAGCGCGTGGTCACGTGGCCGTCGGCAATGCTGGCGGTCTCGCGCAACGTGGCGGCAAGATCATCCGGATGGATGAATTCGCTCAACCGCTGCTGGCCGACCTCATCCCGACCCCATCCCAGGGTCGCCTCCCACGCCGGGTTGAGGGCGATTGGCGTCATGTCGAAATGCAATACACCCAGCAGCTCCCGGGACAGCTCCCAGGTGCGGTCACGCTCGCGGGTTCGCTGAACCACGCGTTCGCCGAGAATTTCATTGAGCTGAAGCAGCGCCTGGGTGGCATTTTTGCGTTCGGTGATGTCCTGCATGACGCCGGTAAAGCGCACGCACTGGCCGTCTTCGAACAGAGAGCGGCCATTGGCGAAGACCCAGCGCTCCTCGCCCTCATCGGTAATCAGGCGGTGCTCGATCTGGAACGAGGTGTCCACCGTCAGCGCGGCCATGACCTTGCTGTGCAACTGATCGCGGTCGTCCGGATGGCAGAGCAGGAACATGAGGGCGAGGGTAACGTGGGCGTCGGCTTCAACGCCGTAAAGCGTTTTACAGCGCTCGTCCCACAGCAGCGTGTCGGTGCGCGGATCGTAGGTCCAGACGCCCATGTCGGCCGCTTCGATCGCCAGATGCGCACGCACTTCCGCGACTTGCAGCGTCTTCTCGGCGTACAGGCGCTTTTCCCGCTCCTGCACTTCGGACACCGCGCGCACCACCGCCTTGGGCAGCATTTTCATGTTCTGCTTGAGGACGTAGTCAATGGCGCCCATGCGCATCATCTCGACGGCATGCTGCTCGCCGAAGATCCCCGAGAGAAAGATGAACGGCGTCTTCGGGGCCAGCCGCAACGCGCTATTGAGCACGTCGGCTCCTGACGAGCCCGGCAACAGATAATCGCTGAGAATGAGGTCGAAACGTGCGGCCGTCAGCTCACGTTCGACGTCCTGGTGGTTGTAGACCAGCGTAGCGTCGACCTTCAGCCCACTGTTTTCGAGGGTGAGGAGAATCAGCTCCGCATCGAGCGAACTGTCTTCGACCAAAAGCAATTTAAGCTGCGATAACGACATGGATAAAAGTCATTGTTCCAGTAGGGGCTTGCGCGAATGCGTTGACGCAGGCCAGCAAGCGCCGGATTCAGGAGCCCGGGCGACGGGCGAGTCGCAGGGAACCCGGCGGTGGCTCGTTCAGGACTGCCCAGAACACGCCAAGATCCGAGATCGCCGAGACGAATTCCTTGAATTCGACCGGCTTGACCACGTAAGCGTTCACACCCAGCGAGTAGGCGCGGTCCAAATCGGGTTCTTCGCGGGAAGACGTGAGCATCACGACGGGAATGCTGCGCAGTTCCTCGGTTTCGCGGATGACCTTGAGCACTTCAAGGCCGTCGACTTTTGGCAGTTTCAGGTCCAGCAGCATCACCGCCGGATTGCCCACCACGCGATCGTGATGGTGGTTGCGGCGCAGCAGGTAATCAAGGGCTTCTGCACCGTCACGCAACACAATAACTTCGTTGGCCAACTGGCTACGTTCCAGAGCGACAAGGGTCAGCTCGAGATCGTTCGGATTGTCTTCCACCAGAAGAATGGGTTTAAGCACTGGGCGTCTCCTTCGACACTCAAAGAGTTACGGTCAAACCGCGCTTGGGCAGCGCAAAATAAAAAGTGGCGCCATGGCCCAACTGGCTGTGCGCCCACACAGTGCCGTCATGGCGTTCGATGATCCGTCGGACACTTGCCAGGCCAATGCCGGTGCCTTCGAATTCCTCCATGCGGTGCAGGCGCTGGAACACACCGAACAGCTTGCTGGCGTAGGCCATGTCGAAGCCGACGCCGTTATCGCGGATGAACACCACGACCTTGCCGTCTTCCTCGTAACTCCCCACCTCGATCACTGCCGGGTCCTGGTTGCGGGTGTACTTGATCGCGTTGGACAACAGGTTGCGCATCGCCAAATGCAGGAACGCCGCATCGGCAATGACCACGGGCAGTGGACCGGTGACCTTCCACTCCAGCGCGCGGCCTTCGTAATCAGGCAGCATTTCCCGGCGAATCGACTCGACCATCGCATTCAGGTCCACGTCGGAGAAACGCATCGCGGAGCGACCCATCTGCGAGAAGCTCAGCAGGTTGTCGACCAGCGTACCGGCGAATCGTGCCGAATCACTGATGTTTTCCAGGAAGCGTACGCCTCGGTCAGACAGCTTGCTGCCTTCGATGTCATTCAACAGCTCGGCGTACCCGGCAATGTGGCGCAACGGCGCGCGCAAGTCGTGGGAGACGCTGTAGGAAAACGCTTCTAGCTCTTTGTTGGATTTCTTCAATTCATCGGCCAGTGCGGCCATTTCTTCAGCCTTGCGCAGGACGATGCCGAGCACGGCCGCTCGCAGCTCGATCACCGCTTCGCAATCCATGTCGTCCCACGGTCGGGAGAACCCGCGCACGGTCTGCTGCCACAGGGCGAAGCTGTGACGCGGGTTCAGCGAGCCACTCGGGCTGACACTTTTTTCCGGTTTGCCTGCCCAGTTGACCACGCGAGCCTGCTCGGGCCGGAACCAGATGATGAAGTTGGAATGCAGCTCGGAGATCGCCGTCGCCAGCACGCCGCTGACCGAGGTGGCCAGCACGGGCAGCTCGGGAATGTCGCGGCTGATGTTGTCGGAGCGGAAGACCTCGTGGGGATCACGGCCGCTCAGCCACTCGGCAAGCTTGACGATCTGCTCGCGCTCGGGGGTTTCGCCGTAGACATCGACGCTGGCGCCGGAAATCACCGCCGCGCCGCTGGCACCGACAAAACCCAGCAACACCTCGGGCATCGCGCGCAGGCCGCCGGTCACGCTGTCGAGGTCTGCCATGGCCGCGAGCATCTGCACGATTTGTCGGCGCAGGCTGAGCATGCGCTGGTTGGCGGCATGGGCTTCCTTGCTCTCGATCTGCAGGGACAAGACGCTGCCCAGCAGTTCACAGGCGGTCCGGGTCTGGAAGCTGACCCGGCGCGGCGTCGCGTGGTGGCAGGAAATCAGGCCCCACAACCGCCCGCGCACCACGATGGAGATCGACATCGAGGCCATCGTCTGCATGTTGCGCATGTACTGCAGATGCACCGGCGACACGCTGCGCAACGTGGCGAACGTCAAGTCCAGCGGTGCGCCGGTCAGGGGATTGTTGGCGGGTAACAGCGGCGATGGCTGGTAGTTGGCGTTTTCAATGACGCGAATACGGTTGGCCAGATACAGCGCCCGGGCCTGCGCAGGCACGTCAGACGCCGGGAAGCTAAGGCCGAGCAGGCTTTCATAGTCGTCATCTGCCGCTTCGGCATTGACCAGGCCGTTTCCATCGACATCGAAGTGGTAGGCCTTGACCCGACCGAAGCCGGTGATGCGCTTGACCTCGGAGACCGATCGCTGACACAGCGCTTCGATGCTTTCGTCTACGGTCATCTGGCTGATGAACCCGCGCATCAGCGGGTAAACATTGCCGTAGGCGCCGGTCATGTCACCGGCCGGCTCGAACTCGGCGATCAGGACCTGATCGTGACGATGAACCATCATGGTCATTGGGCGAGCCGTGCTGGAACCTGAGAGGAACCGCACATCACCGATGTGGAACGGGTTCTGTTCTTCTTCAGGCAGCGCTTGCAGCCGTTGGAGCAGCCGCTCGGGCTCGGCGAACACGCGGGTGAGGGTGGCGCCGATCAACGACTGAGGCTCCAGCCCGAGCCAGTCGCTGACATTGGCACTGACTTGAATGATGGTCGAAGCCGCTTCGTCGATGACCAGCAGAAAGCCGTGGGGCTGAATGCTGCCGGGGATCTGGATCGGTTCACGCGCGCAATGCTCAATCGCGCCCTGAAGGCCGTCGTCGTCGCTAAGGGTCAAGGTCTCGCTCCTTCACCGTCAACGTTTGGGCAAACGGCGTCGGTAATATGTGCCGGAAAGGAGGCACGGATGGGGATGCCACACACGGTAACAAAAACCGACCGGCTCAAATACTCCGAACTGACTGATTCACGAGAAAAAAACCATTCATTCGCATTCAGCTGTCGACCATGGCCCTCACTTTCGACAGAAATTCCACCAACTGGAAGGGTTTGAGAATCATGTCCATCCGTTCGCCCAAAAAGTCCTGACGATTGAGCGCGTTCTCGGCGTAGCCGGTCATGAACAGCACCGGCAGGTCGGGACGCCAGCTTCGGCCTCGCTGGGCGACCTCGCGGCCATTCATCTCGGGCATGCCGACGTCGGTGAGCAACAGGTCGATAGTGCCGTCGTGCTCAAGGCAGGACAGCGCCGTGCCGACATCGGCAACCGGGGTGCAGCGATAACCGGCATCGGTGAGGATTTCATTGACGAACATGCGCACCGAGGCCGTGTCTTCAACGATCAGTACGTGCTCCCCTGCCCCCTGCGCGACGACGGCGGCAGGCTGCTGCGGCTCGACGCGCTGCTCGTCCGCCGCCGGCAGCAGCAGCGTAACCTCGGTGCCGTGGCCGACAACGCTGCGAATCTGCACGTCGCCACCCGACTGGCGGGCGAAACCATAGATCGTCGACAGGCCCAGGCCGGTGCCCTGGCCGATGGGCTTGGTGGTGAAGAACGGGTCGAACACTTTATCGATCAGATGGTGCTCGATGCCGACGCCGTCATCGCGCACGGTCAGGGCAATGTACGCGCCGTCCGCCATGCGGGAATGACCTTGGGAATAGGTCTCGAAGGTACTGATCCAGATGTTTCCGCCCGCGGGCAACGCGTCACGGGCGTTGATCACCAGATTCAGCACGGCGCTTTCGAGCTGGCCGGCGTCGACCATCGCCACGGCGCTGCGCGACGTCAGCTCAAGGGTCAGGCAGATACCTTTGCCGATGGTGCGGCCCAGCAGGTCTTCAAGGGAGCGCACGTACTGATTGACGTCCGCAGCGCGGGTGTCGAGGGGCTGCTGGCGAGCAAAGGCCAGCAGACGATGGGTCAATGCCGACGCGCTTTTCGCCGACGCCAATGCGGCATCGGCGTAGGTCATGACTTTTTCGGTGCGACCGTCTTCGGTGCGCTTCTTGATCAGCTCAAGCCCGGTGACGATGCCCGTCAAGAGGTTGTTGAAGTCGTGGGCGATGCCGCCGGTGAGCTTGCCGATGGCGTCCATTTTCTGCGCCTGCAGCAACTGCTCTTCGGTCCGGGCGCGCTCGGCGACTTCGTGGGCGAGCCGGCTGTTGACCGAGTCCAGCTGCTGCAGATGCGACTGTTCGCGGCGGCGGTGCTCGGTGACGTCTTCGATGAAGACCAGGCTCATGCCGCTGACCCGATACGGCGACACCTGCCATTCGGTTTCGCGCAGCTCGCCCTTGACCCGCATGCTCAGCGTGCCCATCCAGCGCTCGCCCGCTTCCAGCGCTTCACGCAGCCCGTCCAGCGCCGAGCCCTGGTCTTCGCTGAAGCTGCGCAGCACCGAATTGTCGCCAGCGGCCTGCCCCAGCAACTGGGCAAAGGCGTGGTTGGCTTCGTGGACTTTCAGATGGCCGTCCATCACCGCAATCGGCGCCGAGACGTTGGCGAAAATTTCGCGAAAGCGCTCTTCGCTGTCGCGCAACGCGTATTCAGTATCCCGCACCCGCAGCAGTGTGCGCAGGGTGGCGAGCAGCACGTCGGGGTCGACCGGGTGCACCAGATACGCGTCCGCGCCGGCTTCAAGGCCGGTCACGATGTCGCCGGTCTGGATCGAGGCCGCAGAGACGTGGACCACCGGCAACAGCGCCGTGCGGGGCGCAGCGCGCAACTGCCGAACGATGTCGAAGCCGCTCATGTCCGGCAGGTTGACGTCGAGAATCAGCGCGTCGGGGATCCGCTCGGCGATCAGCGCAAGGCCTTCGGTGCCGGTGCCGGCTTCCGATACCACAAAGCCCTGGCGCTCCATGCGCCGACGTAGGGCGTAGCGGGTCGCGGTGTTGTCATCAACGATCAGCAGCCGGGTTTCAGGCTTCATCCGCAGGCTCCTGGGCCAGTGCCAACGGGATCACCACATAAAACGTCGAGCCGACACCGGGCTCGCTGTCCACGCCCACGTGGCCACCGAGCAATTCGGCGAAGCGTTTGCACAGGGACAAACCCAGCCCCGTCCCGCGCAGGCGTTTTTGCAGCGGCGAGTCGACCTGAATGAAATCTTCGAACAGCGCGCCGTGGAGCTCCTGAGGAATACCGATGCCGGTGTCGGTCACCGCAAAGCGAATCGAGTCCTCGGACTCCAGCCGCGCCGACACCCGTACTTCGCCGCGCTGGGTGAATTTCAGGGAGTTGGAAATGAAGTTGCGCAGGATCTGCCCGAGCTTCTGGTCATCGGTGTAGAGCCTCGGCAGACCCGCGGGCTCTTCGAAGATGAGGTCCACGGCCGAGGTGTCGACGATAGGCCGGAACATCCCGCGCAGCGCCGAAAACAGATCGAACATGTCAAACCACGCCGGCGAGATGGAAATGCGGCCCGCTTCGATCTTCGCCAGGTCGAGCAGGTCATCGACCATGTCGCTCAATTCCCGCGCGGCGTTACTGACAAAGGCGACCTGCTTGTGCTGTTCCGGGCTCAACGTGCCGTCCAGCTCGTCGGACAGCAGGCTGGCGATACTCAGGATCGAACCCAGCGGCGTGCGGAACTCATGGCTCATGTAGGCCAGAAAACGGCTTTTCAGGTCAGACGCCTGGCGCAGCTGCTCGGCCTGCATGTCGAGCTCGCCGTACAGGGCAAGTACGCCCTGGTTCGTCTCGTCGAGCTCGGCGCGAAGGGCTGCCGCTTCGGCTCGCACGCGCTGGAGCTCGAGTTCGGTCGCCAGTGCGGGGGAGCCCTCGAGCGTCTCGCGGGCAGTGTTGTCAGTCATCGAGCGTCTCCAGAGCCATCACCAATACCGTTACGTCGTCCCTGCCCCGGCAATAATCGCGGTGTAACACCGCTGCAATGATCGCCGGGTGTCGGTACATCAGACCCGGATAGTCGCGAAGATTCCAACGCGATTGCAGGCCGTCGCTGAACATGATCAGCAACTGACCGGTGCAGTCGGCGTAGTCAATCGGCGGAATCTTCCGGTATTGCAGGCCGACAATGCCCGGGTGCGAGGGTATGCCCCGGGTTTTGTCGTCGCCGATCAGCGTCGCGCCGATATTGCCGATGCCGATAAAGCGCAGCTTGCCCGACGCGCCATCAAACAGCGCCAGGGCAGCCGCGCCGCCCCGGCTGCCGCGCATGTCGAAGTGCAGGTCTTCCAGCAGCACGCCAGGATCAGCGAAGGGATTTCTCATGAACGCCCGGGCACCGGCCATCCCGGCCTCTTCCGCCTCAGGGCCATGGCCCAGGCCGTCGATCATCATGATCGCCACCTGTTGGCCCTTGACCGCAACTTCCCACACATCGCCACAGGCCGGGTCATCGTGCAGCGACTGCTGCGTGATGCCCAAGCGCAGGTCCTTCACCACGCTTTTGCGCGGAAAGAAACGCGCCAGAAGCGCGCTGCCGCGAGCGTCGCTGTGCACGTCGAACACTTGCGCCTGACGCAGAATCGACCCCAGGCCGATGCCCTGGGTGCCACGGCTGGAAAAGCCGTCGGCCATGCAGTTCTGCACGTCGAACCCCTTGCCCCGGTCGATGGCAATGATTTCGACGCCCGGCACCGTAGACGATGCGTCGCCGGAGACATCGCCGGGCAGCACACGCACGTGCAATTGGCCGCTCTGCGCGTGCTTGAGAATGTTGCTCGCCAGCTCCGTGGTGACCAGCGCAACGCGGCCGCAGTCGGCCTCGTCGAAGCCGGCCTGTTCGGCGAGCTTTTGCGCGGTGCGTCGGGCGTGGCCGACCTGACTGATGTCCTCGATCGGCAACACCTGAGTCAAGTGGCTGTGCAGGCTCACGTCCATTTGCAGATCGTCACACGGGTGCCTGCGCCGGGCGCGGTGTCCAGCTCGAAGTCGTCCACCAGCCGCTTGGCACCGGTCAGGCCAAGGCCCAGACCGCCGCCGGAGGTCCAGCCGTCGGTCATCGCCAGCTTCAGGTCGGGAATCCCCGGACCTTCGTCGCGAAAGGTCAGGCTCAGGCCAACGCGCACGCCGTCCTCGATGATCTGCCAGTCCATGTCACCGCCGCCGCCATAGACCATGGTGTTGCGCGCCAGCTCGCTGACCGCTGTCACCAGTTTGGTCAGGTCGATCAGGCGCATGCCGCATTCCTGGGCCAGCTTGCGAGTGGTCTGGCGGGCGAGCACGACATCCTGCTCGATGCGAATGGGTTGAGTGCCGCTGCTGCGCACGCTCATTGGGAATAGGCTCTCTCGCGCAGCAGTTTCATGCCGCGCTCGACGTTCAGCGCAGTGCTGACGCCCGGCAGGGTCATGCCCAGTTCGACCAGGGTGATGGCGACAGCAGGCTGCATGCCCACCAGCACGGTTTCGGCGTCCATGATCCGCGACAGGCCGGAAATCATGCCGATCATCCGGCCAATGAACGAATCGACCATGTCCAGCGCGGAGATGTCGATGAGCACGCCACGGGCCGAGGTGCGGCTGATGCGTTCGGACAGGTCGTCCTGCAGCGTCATCGCCAGTTGGTCATGCATGTCCACCTGGATAGTGACGAGCAGAAAATCGCCCATCTGCAGAATCGGGATGCGCTCCATGGGCTCATACCGCCTTGGTAATGGTGACGCCGAGACGGCGCAGGGCCAGTGCCAGCGCGTCGGCGAGGTTGGCTTTGGTGACGACGCCTTGCAGGTCCAGACCCAGGTGCACGATGGTCTGGGCAATCTGCGGACGTACACCGCTGATGATGCAATCGGCGCCCATCAGGCGAATCGCCGTGACGGTCTTGAGCAAGTGCTGGGCCACCAGGGTGTCGACGGTCGGCACACCGGTGATGTCGATGATCGCGATTTCCGCGCCGGTGTCGACGATGCGCTGCAACAGCGATTCCATGACCACTTGGGTGCGCTGCGAATCCAGCGTGCCGATCATCGGCAACGCCAGAACGCCGTCCCACAGTTTCACCACGGGGGTGGACAGCTCGAGCAGCTCTTCCTGCTGACGCTTGATCACCGCCTCGCGGGACTTCTGATAGGTGCGAATGGTGTGCAGGCCGAGGCCGTCGAGCAGTTCGGAGATCTGCATCACTTGCTCGGCAACCAGCGCGGGCTGGTCGGCGAAGTCGCGCTGCAGTTGTGTGAACAACGGGCCCTTGAGGGCGAAGATGAAGCTGGCGGTCTGCTGGGAATCCTGACCGGCCAGCGCACGCTGGCTGGAGAGTTTTTCCAGGAAGTGGCGAACGTCATCCCACTCGGTGGTGGTGATGTTGACCGAGCCACCCTTCTCAAGGGTCGACGTCAGCAGGCGCAGGAAGTCGGTAACTTGCTGGCGGATCTCTTCGGTTTTGAGATTGCGGGTCGCGCCGCTGGCTTCCAGGTCGGCGTGCCACTGAACGGCAAGCTGGGATTCCGAGCGCTTGAGCGCGTCAACGGTGATTTGTTGCAATGCTGCCATGAGGGTGGCTCCAGTGAGTGCACGTCGAGAGTTAGAGTTGGTCGACTTGAGCGGGCCTGTGAAATATGGGGAATGGTCAAAAAAACAGCACGGAACGTTGAGCGGCAAGTTGTTGCAAGGCGCGGACCAACAGGCTGTCTGGCTAACGGGTTTGCAGGCGCTGCAACGGGCGTGAACCGGGCAGACGAAATACGCCTGCCGTGACTTGGTGTCAAGGTAACATCAGTCCGTTTTCGCTGTTTCTTTATCAGCGCGAGCGTCACGGACTTAAAACACGCTGTCGACCACTTGAACATAGATCGAAAACGCCCCCAGCAAAAACCAGAACACGGTGAACAACCACGGCGTGCGCATGGAGAACATCAGCGATTTACGATAGCCCTTCTCGCTGGATTCGTGCTCGCTGAACAGGGGCGAGTCGTCGTAGGCGAGCCCCATGGCCGGCTGGCTGCTGAGCAGCTGGGCCTGCTTGAAATGCCAGTGATCGATGATTTCGTAAGCGGCGCGGATGCCGGGCCAGGCGTGCATGGAGCTGATCAGCCCGAGCAGTGTCAGGAATGGCGGCACCACCAGCGTGAACATCTTGCCCCACTCGGGATTGAGATTAGCCATCGACGAGGCGAAGGCGATCACCAGAAACGATTGCGCGGACAAATAGGCGTTGGTGCGGTTGGAGAGGATGGCCGTCTCGTACTGGATTTCCTTGCGGTAGAAGTCCAGCCGGTCTTTCGGCGATCCGAACAGCATGGCGTCAGCGACCTGAGCATCCGCAGCCTGCTCTTCGGCCACCGGGTTGCTGCTGGTGATGATGATCGGTGTTTCGATGTCACGGCTCACAAGGGTGCCTCCTGCAAATTGAATGTGGGACCGGCTTTAGCCGGGAAGCTTTTGACAATCACGCCCTCACTTCAATGACCCGGACGCCCGCGCCATGCAGCGAACCCGCCGCTCTTCCACCCGCTGGGCGAACCAGGCCGTGGTCAGCTTGCGGGTGATCTTCGGACTTTCCAGCACGATGCCCGGCAGAATCGCCCTCGGCAGCGGCTTGCCGGCGGCCTTGTCGGCCATGGCGAAAATCTTCGCGTACAGCTCGGTGTCTTCGAAGGCCAGGGTTTCGCCCTTCTCCAGCTGGCTGCGGATGGTCGTGTTGCGCATGTCCAGCTGCGGGTAGAGGCTGCGAACCGCCAGTTCGGTCTGCCCCAGCGCCGGGCCGAAACCGTAGCTGATCAGGTCGCCATCCAGCGCCAGACGTTTGCCGGACACCCGCGCCACAGCGCTCTGGAATGCCGCATTGCGGCTGGCGTACCAGCCGGCGTTGAAGTCGGCGAAGCGGTACAGCGGCCTGTCATAGCTGACCGGATAACCCAGCAGGTGGGCGATGCCGAAGTACATGCCGCCGCGACGGCTGAACACTTCATGGCGAATAGAACCCTCCACCGGATACGGATAATCCCGGGCCTGGCGCTCGGCAAATTCGATGCTGACCTGCATGGGCCCGGCGGTGTGCACGGGGTTGAAATTGCCGAACAGGGTACGACCCAGCGGCACCATGCCGATGAAGTCATCGAAGATCGCGCTCAGGTCTTTTTCCGTGCGGGCGGCGCTGAGGCGTTCGTTGAAGGTCTTGCCGGTCGAGGAGCGGATGTCCAGTGCGCTGCGCACCAGCAGGTTGGGGATGTGCGCCTTGCTGGCGCGACGGTCGATTTCATCCTGGGCGATCTTGCCCATGCCGGGGACGGCCGGGTCGACCTGGAAATTGGATTCCTGCTCGGTCACGGCCAGCACGGAACAGAGGTTTTCAACGCTGGGGTTGATGTGCTGCGCCTCGAATGCCCGCTGAATGTCCTGGGCCCAGCCCTGGCGGTCGGCGACAGTGGCAGGCAACAACCGCACGATTTCACTGCGCACCACCGAGGGTTCCGGCGCGGGTTCCTGGCTGCGCTGCGAACTGCAACCGGCAAGGACCGCCAACAGCATCAGGCTGGCTAGGGCATGGAGGTGGCGGCTGATTCCTTTCACGGGCATGACTTCTCGCTGGTTACTCAAACGGGGTGGCGGGCTATGGACAGCGGGGAGCGCTGCTGATTCAAACAGGGCTGGATACGGCCCTACAAAAAGCATCGCGTTCAACCTGTGAAGCGGGAGTGGCCCTACGCTCGGGCAGGCATTACTCTGACCCACCCTACCCATTCAACAAGGAAGCCCGAATGTCCACCACAGCGCTCATCGTAGTCGATATCCAGAACGACTACTTTCCCGGCGGCAAATGGCCCCTCGCAGGCGCCGATGCCGCCGCCGACAACGCCGCCAAGGTGATTCAGGCCGCTCGGGACGCCGGGGATCTGGTCGTGTTCATCCGCCATGAATCAGGCGCCGACGCCCCCTTCTTCACCCCTGGCTCCGATGGCGCAAAGCTGCACCCCAAAGTCCTGAACCTCGAAAGCGAAACGGTGGTGCTCAAGCATTTCCCCAACTCGTTCCGCGAAACCGGGCTGCAAGCGCTGCTCAAAGACAAAGGCATCGAGAACCTGGTCATCATCGGTTCCATGAGCCACATGTGCATCGACGCCACCACCCGTGCGGCGGCGGACCTCGGTTACACCGTCAAAGTCATCCACGACGCCTGCGCCAGCCGCGACCTGCAATTCGAAGGCAGCGTAGTGCCTGCCGCCCAGGTTCACGCCGCATTCATGTCAGCGTTGGGCTTTGCCTATGCCGAGGTGCTGAGCACCGACACCTATCTGGCCTGACGAAGGAGAACACAATGAGTGACAAGAAAGCCGACATTCTGGTCTGGGGCCCGATGCATGCCTCGCTGATGCAAAATCTCGAGCGCGATTACAGCGTGCACAAACTCGCCGACATCAACGACATCGACACCTGGGCCAGTCAGCACGGGGCCAAGGTGCGCGGCGTCGTCACCAGCGGCGTGTTCGGCACCGACAACGCCATTCTCGATCGCCTGCCGAATCTGGAAGTGGTCAACAGCTTCGGCGTCGGCTATGACGCGGTCGACACTCAGTACCTGGCGCGCCGTGGCATCAAACTGAGCAACACCCCCGACGTGCTCAACAACGCCGTCGCCGAAACCGCCATGGCGCTGATGCTCGGCGTATCCCGGCGCATCAGCGAAGCAGAGCGCTTCGTGCGGGCCGGCCAGTGGCCCAACGGCAAATTCCCCCTGGGCAACGACCTGTGCGGCAAGACCTGCGGCATCGTCGGTCTGGGCAAGATCGGCAAGACCATCGCCAAACGCGCTGCTGCGTTCGAAATGAACATCGCCTACTTCCGCCGTGGCCGGGCCTATGAAGATGTGTCCTACCAGCACTACGACAACCTTCAGCACCTGGCGCAGGACTCGGACTACCTGATTGTCATCGTCCCCGGTGGCCCGGACACCCAGCACCTGATCGACGCCGAAGTGCTTAGGGCGCTCGGACCCAAGTCTTTTCTGATCAACGTCGCTCGCGGCAGCGTTGTCGACGAGAAGGCCCTGGTGGCCTCGCTGCTGGCCTCGGAAATCGCCGGCGCCGGCCTCGACGTGTTCGAAGACGAACCCAATGTGCCAGCCGAGCTGTTGAAGCTGGACAATGTGGTGCTGACCCCGCACATCGGCTCGGGGACCTACGAAACGCGCCAGGCCATGGCCGATCTGGTGTTCGCCAACGTCAATGGTCATTTCGAGAAAGGGACGCTGGTCACGCCGGTCGAGCTGTAACCGGCGCTTCATGTGCAGGCCTGACGATCAAGCCGTTGGCCTGCTCGCACTACTGTTCAAAGGCCTGCACTGCCGTAGGGTGGACTGAACGGGCCGTACCGTAAGTCACTGCCCGAACATCGATGCCAACTTTTCGGGATAATGCCGGTCGAACAGCCCCTACCCGGATTCCAGACATCTGCACATGCATTCCGATCAAGCAACCTGATCGAGAAAGAAGGAGAACCCTGTTTGAATATTGCCGGCGTCATTTTTGACTGCGACGGAACCCTGGTTGACAGCGAACGGCTCGCCGCCGGCTTGCTGCGCGACATCCTCAACAAACACCAGGTGTTGCTGACCGTTGACGAAGTGCTGCAACGCTTTCGTGGCGTGCAGTTTGCGCTGTGCCTCGAAGGCCTGTGCCGCGACTATCCGTGGCTGCCCAGCGACGACATCGAAACCGAATTCCGCGCGCGCACCCTGCCGCTGCTGCGGGAACGGCTGGAAGAAATGCCCGGCGCGGTCGAGTTCGTGCGCAACCTGTCGCTGCCTAAATGTGTCGCCTCCAACGGCCCGCGCAGCAAGATCGAAACCTGTCTGAGCACCGTCGGCCTGCTGGACGTGTTCCATGGCCTGATCGTCAGTGCCTATGAAGTGCAGTCGTGGAAACCGTCCCCGATACTGATCGAACACGCTGCAGAATTGCTGGGCCTGCCGCCGACTCAGTGCCTGCTGGTGGAAGACAGCATACCGGGCGTCGAGGCCGGGCTGGGTGCCGGTGCGCAGGTGGCGGGCTATGGCGACACGGATTTCTCGGCCTTCATGGGGAATGCCAACTTCCATCGCGTCAAAGATTTTGGTGAATTGAAGGAATTGGTACAGCGCATCAGTTGATCGACCGGCCATCCATCCGATCGGCCCTTGTTCATCCCCGGACAACTCGATACTGTACATAAAAACAGTATCGAGAAAATCCATGCAGCTGATCGACAAGCTGAGCATCCTCGCCGACGCGGCCAAGTACGACGCTTCCTGCGCCAGCAGTGCCGCACCCAAGCGCAGTTCCGAGGGCAAATCCGGCCTCGGATCGAGCACCGGCATGGGCATCTGCCACAGTTACACCCCTGACGGGCGCTGTGTCTCGCTGCTGAAAATCCTCCTCACCAACTTCTGTCTGTACGATTGCCAGTACTGCGTCAATCGCCGGTCCAGCGACGTGCCCCGCGCACGCTTCAGCCCCGAAGAAGTGGTCACGCTGACCATGGATTTCTACCGCCGCAACTGCGTCAGCGGTTTGTTTCTCAGCTCCGGGATTATCCGCTCGGCGGACTACACCATGGAACAGCTGATTCGCGTGGCCAAACTGCTGCGTGAAGACCACGAGTTCCGTGGCTACATCCACCTGAAGACCATCCCCGAAGCCGATCCCGCGCTGATCGAAGAGGCCGGCCGCTACGCCGATCGCCTGAGCGTCAACATCGAGCTGCCGACCCAGCTGGGCCTGCAGACCCTCGCGCCGGAAAAGGAAATGGGCTCGATCAAGCAGGCCATGCAGACGATCTACACTGGCCAGCAAACCATTCTCAACGAGCCGCGGGCGCCAAAATTTACGCCGGCCGGGCAAAGCACGCAGATGATTGTCGGTGCCGACGAAACCGATGACAGCACCATCCTGCACACCGCTGAATCGCTGTACGGCGACTTCCGCCTCAAGCGCGTCTACTACTCGGCGTTCAGCCCGATTCCCAACAGCCCGAAAAGCGTGCCCCACGCCGCGCCGCCGTTGATGCGCGAGCACAGGCTGTATCAGGCCGACTTCCTGCTGCGCAGCTATGGCTACAGCGCCAACGAACTGCTGCAAGGCCCGGGGCATCTGGCCCTGGACATCGACCCGAAACTGGCCTGGGCGCTTGAGCACCGCGACATCTTCCCGCTGGACCTCAACCGCGCGGAGCCGGCGATGATCGCGCGGATCCCCGGCATTGGCATCCGCACCACCAAGCGTCTGGTCGAGTTGCGCCGCCAGCGCCGCATTCGCTATGAAGACCTGACCCGTCTGCGCTGCGTGCTGGCCAAGGCCAAGCCGTTCATCATCACCAGCGACTACCATCCGCGTCAGGCCGAGAGTTCAAGCATCGATCTGCGCGAGCAACTGCGGGACAAACCGCAGCCGCAACAAATGGCGCTGTGGGGATGATCATTCTTGATTGCGCCGACTCATTCGACACCTGGCGGCAGCAGGCGCGCTGGCTGATGAGCCATCAGATCAACCCGGACCAAGTGAGCTGGAGCGTGCAGCAGGACGCCGACCTGTTCGCCAGCGACACCGATTACCCCGACGAACCCGGTCCGTTCCGCGCGCGTATTCCCCTGGAATTGCTGGAGCTGCTGCAAAACGCGGCGCAATTCTGCGGCGACCAGCGCTGGACGCTGCTGTATGAAGTGTTATGGCGCGTGAGCCACGGTGATCGCACGGCCATGCTGGCCGGCGACAAACTGGGCAGCGAACTGCACCGGCGCCTGAAACAGGTCAGCCGTGAAGCCCATCATCTGCATGCATTCTTGCGCTTCGTAGCGCTGCCGGTGATCGAAAATGCCGAAGACGTCGCGGCCAAGGCGGCGTTGCTGGAGATGACCTGCCTGCCGGAATACGTCGCCTGGCACGAGCCCGCCCACGATATTCTGCGCACTGCCAGCGAGCATTTCATCGGGCGCATGGGTCGTCATCGCTGGATGATCGCGACGCCCAAGGACGGCGTGTTCTATGACGGCAAACAGCTGATTCACCAGCCTGTGTGCCCAGAGGCGTGGCAGTCGCTGGCGCGCAATGCCGACGATCCACACGGCAATCTCTGGCTGACCTACTACAGCCACATCTTCAATCCGGCGCGGCTCAATCCGAAAGTCATGCAGGGCCATCTGCCAGCGCGGTTCTGGAAGAATCTGCCGGAAGGGCCGCTGATTCCGGCGTTGATCAGCGAGGCACGTACCGGCGGGCAGCGTGATGGTCAGGCGCGGGAGATTGCCGAGCGACGCGGCAAAGTGATTCGTGGCAAACCTACGCCCTCACCCGCGGCGGACGCCCAGTAGGCAGCTCGGGTGGGCTCAGGTTCTCGATGAGCCTTACTGATCCAGGGTGTTGGCGGGTTCGAACTCGCGATGTGCCGCGGTCTGCATCCCGGCGGTGCTGGTTGGCGAGCCCAGAGCGGTGCCGAAAAAGCGCACGGCTTCCGTGCTCAGGTCGCGGTGAATGCTTTCGCGATTGACGCCAATGGCGTCGGTGCACAGCCCGGGCTGGGTGGCGCGTTGCTCGTCATCACAGGGCGCCATGAACACAAAGTGCCCTGCCCCGGCGAACAGTTTGAAATCCGAGACATCGGGCAGCTTGCGCGCCAGCGCTTCGGCGTTCTTGTCGATGGCGAGCAGTTCGTCGCCGTCGCCGCTGTACAGCAACACCGGCACGTGCACATCCGCCAGGGTCTGGCGACCGAACATCAATCCCAGCGGCGCCATCAACATCAACGCGCCAACCCGGGGATCGGCCTGGGCGTGCAGGTCATCACGGTCCGCCACCAGTTCGCCCTGGGTCTTGCAGGCATCCCGGTCCTGGGGGCGCTCGGTGCAGTAATGGCGCAGACGCTGCAGATCAGGCTGGGCACCGGCGAGAATCAACGCCGTTTCGCCACCCGCCGAATAACCGATCACCCCGACCCGGCGCGCGCTGATGTACGGCGACAGCATCGGGTCGATCAATGCGGCACTGATGGCTTCGGATATTTGCAGCGGGCGGCCGTAGAGATTACTCAGGCTGCCCAGACGGCTGTGGTCCATGTAGTTGTCGCCCGGATGGAACACCGCCACGACGACAAACCCCTTGCGCGCCAAGGATGTCGCCAGATCATGTTGCGCCAGCGGCGTGCCGGTGTTGCCGTGGGACAGCATCAGTAACGGGAAACGGCCCATCGCAATGGTCGCGTCTTCCGACGCCTCAATCGGATAACCCTGAACGCGGGTGACGTGCTCATCGTCGGTGGAGGGGTAAAAGGCGTAGGCGTGCATGGGCCGGGAATCCAGCGGATCGAGAAACGTCAGCTCGTGAAAGCCCACGCTCCAGCTCTGCAGCTCACTGGCCTGCACCGAAATCAGGCTGCCCAGCAGGCTGATCATCATCACTGCACAAAGACGCATCATTGCAATGCCCCTCACCTTATCAACCCATGCCTGGCCATTCAGACGCTCAAGGGCCAAAGCCCCGCGAAAACGGCGTCTGTCGCTATCTGACCCGTGGGGTTCGATAACATTCCGAAACGTTTGAGGATCAATGGTGCACAAGGCGGGCCAAGCTCGATGAATTGAAGACGTCGGCCGCCGTTTGACGCAGAACCGACCGGATGGGCCGGCATTCTACGGTGCTTCGAAGAGGTTACGCGCAAAGAAGTCATAAAGGCTGTCGCCGGGCTGAACGTGCGGCCGCAAAACGACGAAAGCCCCGTCAACAGACGGCGTGCAGGCCGGTGATGACAGGGCTTTCGGGTGGCGCTTTTTTATCGCTTCGAGCCCCTTCGCGGGAACGCTCGCGATCCAGTGGGGCTTAAGCGAACAGCGTTTCGCTGATGGTCTTCTGCGCGGCAGCCATGGCAGCGGCACGGGGCTCGTCGCCATAAGCCAGACCTTCGGCGACGACAAAGTGCAGGTCGGTGACGCCAATGAAACCGAACACCACCTTGAGCAGGTCGTCATGGCCGGCACCGCTCGGCAGCCCCTGATGCAGACCACCCGTGGTCGACACGACGATCACTTTCTTACCCTTGCACAGCCCTTCCGGACCGGCTTCGGTGTAGCGGAAGGTGCGACCGGCCACACAGATGCGGTCAATCCACGCCTTCAACTGGCTCGGGATGCTGAAGTTGTACATCGGCGCACCGATGACCACCACGTCAGACGACAGAAACTCTTCCAGCGTCGCTTCGTTGGTTTCCACTTCCAGCCTCTGCGCCGCGTCACGCCCTTCCACCGGCGTACCGGCAGCGGCCAGCGTGGCGCCGGAGAAATGATTGAGTGGCTCATTCGCCAGATCGCGGTAAACCACCTGAGTATCAGGGGTGATAGCGGTAAAAGACTGAACGACACTGCGGCTCAACTGACGCGAAGCGGAGTGATCGCCGAGGATGCTGGAATCGATGTGCAAGAGTTTCATAAAGTGCTTCCCAAGGTGAGAATCGCCGCCTGGCGATCAAGTGGCGTCATCCTACCCTGTGAGGCAATGCGTGATTAGAGGGTGCAAACGCGATAGATCGTCCCGCTCGCAGGACAATCAAAAATGTGCGATCGATGTTGGTTCGAGGCATCTGCGGAAAATCCCGACATGGATAGCGTTCACACCGGCCCCTTCCCGGCTAAAGCCGGTCCCACTAACAGCAGCGCGTTCAGTCAGTAGATCCGGATTTTGCCGGGAATGGACGCAGAGCATCCCAGGATGCATACCCACGCAGAGCGTGGGCACGATCATAAATTGATGGCGCCTACACCGGCCCCTTCCCGGCTAAAGCCGGTCCCACTAACAGCAGCGCGTTGAGTCAGTGGCACCAGCTCCGACTGTAGGACCGGCTTCAGCCGGGAAGCTTTTAATCTGCCCCTGATCTGCTTTTGATCTTCGTACATAGAAGGTCCAGACACCGCCAATCGCGACTTGGGTGCAGGCTGAACGCAGGTCTCGCGCAGTGGGCCGAGCGGCATGGATGCCGCGAGAGCCGCCCCCCGCCATGGATGGCGGATGGCGGCGGGCCCACGGAGCGG
>NZ_JBWKQL010000023.1:0-46399 GCF_059418765.1 Pseudomonas sp. GW821-FHT07F05 | reverse complement strand
AGCAAGCACCCTTGGTTACTTGGGGTGCTTTTCCAAGTAACTCGCCGAAGGCGAAACGTCTGCCCCCAGGCAGACGCCCTTGATCTTCATGTCACGAGCGAAAGCGCAATACGGCAAAAAAACGGCACTGCTCTTGCCGCTTTCCTCCCATCGAGCGGAAATCCCTTGCCGCTTTTCTGTCATCCCCTTGCACCAACACCCCTGCAGCCCGCGAAAAACGGCACTTCCAGCAAGTGGCACGCACCTTGCTATAACTCCTGCACGTACATCTGGTCAGCCCTCAAAGGTCCCGACATGAGCATCAGTTTTGAAAACGCCCTCGGCATCCACGAAAAAGCGCTCAACTTCCGCGCCCAGCGTGCTGAAGTGCTGGCCAACAACATCACCAACGCCGACACCCCCAACTACAAGGCGCGTGACCTCGACTTCTCCAAAGTCCTGGCCGCCCAAAGCGACAAAAGCAACAACGGCCACTTCGCCCTCGACATGACCAACAGCCGTCACATCGAAGCCGAAGGCATGAGCGATGGCGAAGCCAGCCTGCTCTACCGCACCCCGTCGCAGCCGTCGCTCGATCAGAACACCGTCGACTCCCAGGTCGAAAACGCCAACTACGCCGAAAACGCCATCGGTTTTCAGGCCAGCTTCACCTTGCTCAACAGCAAATTCAAAGGGCTGGTTGCAGCCCTGCGCGGAGAGTAATCCATGTCCCTATCCAGTGTTTTCAATATTGCCGGTAGCGGCATGAGTGCCCAGAACACCCGACTCAACACCGTGGCCAGCAACATCGCCAACGCCGAAACCGTGTCCTCCAGCATGGACAAGACCTACCGCGCCCGCCATCCGGTGTTCGCCACGGTCTTCCAGGGCCAGGAATCCGGCGGCAGCGCCTCGCTGTTCGAAGACCAGGGTCAGGCCGGCACCGGCGTACAGGTTTCCGGCATCGTCGAAGACGCCTCCAACCTCGAAGCACGTTACGAGCCAAATCACCCGTCAGCCGACAAGAACGGCTACGTGTATTACCCGAACGTCAACGTCGTCAACGAGATGGCCGACATGATCTCGGCCAGCCGTTCGTTCCAGACCAACGCGGAAATCATGAACACCGCGAAAACAATGATGCAGAAGGTCCTGACCTTGGGTCAGTGATAAAGGGCGAAATCCATGACGGTCTCAAGCACAGACGCTACCTCGACGTTCCTCAAAGGGCTGCAAAGCACGACCCCCGGAACTACAGGCACCAGCACCAAATCCAGCACCGACACCAGCAGCCTCACCGGCTCAAGTTCGCTGGGTAAGGATTCATTCCTGCAATTGCTGGTCACGCAAATGCAGAACCAGAACCCGCTCGATCCTCAGGACAACAGCGAGTTCGTGGCCCAGCTGGCTCAGTTCAGCAGCCTGGAAACCATGCAGAACCTGAGCACCTCGGTCGACTCGATCAGCACCATGTATCAGTCGTCCCAGGCGTTGCAGGCCTCGTCGCTGGTTGGCCGCTCGGTAACCGTGGACGCAGGTTCCACCTACGTCGACACCAGCAAGGCCATGACCGGTTCGGTGGTGCTGCCATCGTCCAGCGCCGACACCACGGTGAAGATCTACGACAGCACCGGTACCAACGTCGTGCGCACCATCGATCTGGGCACTCAGAAGGCTGGCACCACGTCCTTCAGCTGGGATGGCCTGGACGACAGCGGCGCAGCGGTGGCAGCGGGCAATTACAGCTTCGTCGCCAACGGCAATCTGGACGGCACCGCTACTAATCTGAGCACCTATCTCCCGGCGACAGTGAGCAGCGTGACCATGGGCACAACGGGCTCTGACATGACGTTGAACCTTGCCGGCGGCACCCAGGTGGCACTGTCAAAAATCAAGCAAATCGGAATTTAGAGCCGACTAGACGGCGCAGGAGTTAATCATGTCTTTCAATGTTGGTCTTAGTGGGCTCTACGCCGCAAACAAAAGTCTCGACGTTACCGGCAACAACATTGCCAACGTCGCGACCACCGGTTTCAAATCTTCCCGTGCGGAATTTGCTGACCAGTACGCCCAATCGATTCGCGGCACCTCCGGCGGCACCAACACCGGCAGCGGCGTCACCACCGCCGCGGTTTCGCAGCAGTTCACCCAAGGCACGCTGAACACCGGTACCGGCCGCAGCCTGGACCTGGCGATCAACGGCAACGGCTTCTTCATGCTGAGCAACAACGGCGAAAAGCTGTACACCCGTGCCGGCGCATTTCACACCGACTCCGCCGGCTACATCATCAACGAAGCGGGCAATAACCTGCAGGGCTACAGCGTTGACGGTCAGGGCAATGTCTCCACCGGCGTGCTGAGCAACCTGCGTGTCGATTCGTCGAACCTGGCGCCGAAAAGCACCAGCTTGATCACTGTCGCTTCCAACCTGAACTCCTCGTCGACGGTTCCGACGGTTGCGACGTTCTCGCCGTCCGACACCAACAGCTACACCACCACCTACAGCACGCCGCTGTACGACAGTCAGGGTAACGAACACACCCTCGACCAGTATTTTTCGAAGACGGGCACCAATACCTGGACGATGTACAGCCTGGTCGATGGCCGCAGCATCAGCGATCCAAACTCCACTACTGCTGACGCGACCGCAGTGACCTTCGATTCGTCGGGTGGCTTGATCACCAGCGGCACCGGCGCGCCTGATACCACCAATTCGCCAAACGTGAGCGTGGGTACTGACGGCGTCTTCTCGATCAACAACTGGGTACCGGCCGCCAAGACCACCGTCGGCAGCACCACCACCTGGTCAAGCAACGGCGCGTCCGCCAACGCGGGCGGGATCAAGCTCAACATGCTGGCGACCACCCAGACCAACGCGGTCTCGGGTGCAATCACCAAGACCCAGGACGGTTACGCCACTGGCCAGATCACGGCGATGAACATCGACGCCACCGGCAACATGTTCGCGACCTACACCAACGGGCAGTCAAAGGTGATCGGTCAGGTGTCGTTGACCAACTTCGCCAACGTTCAGGGTCTGGCACCGGCGGGCGGCACCAACTGGCGCGAATCGGCCTCGTCGGGCATCCCGGTCACGGGCGCTCCACAGTCGGGTACGCTGGGTTACTTGACCGGGCAGGCGCTGGAAGAATCCAACGTCGACCTGACCGGTGAACTGGTCAACCTGATCAAGGCGCAAAGCAACTACCAGGCAAACGCCAAGACCATTTCGACGCAAAGCACCATCATGCAGACGATCATTCAGATGACCTGATAAAGGTCCCTGGATACGCTCGCTGAAGCCCCTCTCTGAGGGGCTTTTTTTATGCCTTTTTTTTGACTGAAATATCGAGAGCCGTCCCACTCTACAACTGGAAACTTCCTACTTTCGTCTTTGCGAGAATCAAGTTCGCTGACAAATAAATGCCATTGAGCGGCGTCGTTTACGCGGTCCGTTCGATTGCATTCCTTTGCCCGCGATCTCGATGCATTGACGAGCGTGTCGTTGAACAACGGCGCAGGGAGTGTTCATGTCATTCAACACAGCGGTTTCAGGGTTGCACGCGGCGCACAAGCGCATGGAAGTGGCCGGCAACAACATTGCCAACGTCCACACGTCCGGTTTCAAATCCTCACGCGCCGAGTTCTCGGCGGTCTATTCCTCATCCATGCTCGGGGGCAGCCGGACGGCCTCGGGTGATGGGGTGCAGGTGGCCAACGTTTCGCAGAACTTTGCGCCCGGCGGCGTCATCACCAGCGAGGGCAGGGCGCTTGATATGCGCATTCAGGGCAACGGTTTCTTTGTCATGAGTGACGCCGGTTCCATCAGTTACGGCCGGTCAGGGGCCTTCATCAAGGATGCACAGAATTTTGTCGTGGACTCCCACGGCAGCCGCTTGCAGGGCTATGGGGTGACAGATGCGGGGGAGGTGATCAGCGGCGTTCGCACGGACCTGAAGATCGACGCTGCCGACATGTCGCCCAAGGCCACCGGCAAGATGGAGCAGACCCTCAACCTGAATGCGGCGTCGCCGTCACTCGGCGCCATCCCGCGCTTCGACCCTGGCGACCCGACCACCTACACGCGGGTAACGGGGCGGCTGATTCAGGACGCCGGCGTTCCGCCACAGGATCACGAACTGAAGCAGTACTTCGTCAAGACTGAAGACGACAACTGGACGTCGTACATTCTCGTCGACGGCGTCAATCCGCTGGACCCCACCAGCACCGCTCCGCTGGAGATCGGTTTGCAGGTGTCTGCGGCGGGGAGGCTCTCGGTCACGGGTTCGACGGCGGCGGTGAAGATGATTTCCGACACCGAGTTGTCCCTGCAGAAGTGGCGTCCGGCGATCAACGTCAACGGCAGCTGGACCGCCAGCCCCGCGCCTGCGCCGGGCCCTATCTCACTGCCGTTGCTGGACGGTGGCCTGCCCGTGCTCGACCCGGCCGATTCGCTCATGCCGCGGCCCGTGCCGACCTTCAATCCGGCAGACATCACCACTTACACCAAGGCGTCCACCTACGGCGTGTTCGACAGCCTCGGCATGCGTCACGAGATTACCCAGTACTTTGTCAAAGACGGCAGCAACAGCTGGAAGATGCATACGCTGATCGACGGGCGTAACCCGCAGGACCCGACCAGTACGGCGCCGTCGACGGCAAGCATGCTGTTTGACTCCGGCGGCTCGCTGCAATCGCTGATCGGCAGTCAATGGCTGACCGCTGCCAACAACACCCTGACCCTCGAAGGCTGGGTGCCGGCCAAACCGCTGGACGGCAACAAACCGGGCGGGCGTTGGGGCGCGAACGGCGCGGTGGGAAATGCCGACGGGATTGTCATGGACTTCAACAAGATCAGTCAGCACAACGCCGCCACCGGCAGCAGCAACATCGTCATCGACGGGCACACGGCAGGGCAGGCCACCCAGCTGACGATCGACAAGAGCGGCATGCTGATGATCGGGTTCAGCAATGGTCTGCACCGCAATGTCGGTCAAGTCATGCTCGCCAGCTTCGCCAACAACCAGGGGCTGCAGCCGGTGAGTGACACCCGCTGGGTCGAAACCCTGGCCTCCGGCGTCGCCAATTACGACTCGCCGGGTGTCGGCACGTTGGGCAGCGTCATCGGGCACTCGCTGGAAGGCTCCAACGTCATGTTGACCAATGAGCTGGTGGAGCTGATCCAGGCGCAGACGGCCTATCAAGCCAACTCGAAAACCCTGTCGACGGAGGCGGAACTGATGCAGACCCTGATACGCGCGACTTGATGCGGGATTTAGCGTGAACGCGAAGGTGGGACCGGCTTCAGCCGGGAAGGCGGCGTGTCAGACAGTTGATTCATCACAGGCAAACCGCTTTCGCGAGCAAGCTGGCTCCTACAGGTCTTGCGTCGAGCAGGGATATCCGCTTGCGCCGAGATCAGTGTAGGACCGGCTTCAGCCGGGAAGGCGGCGTGTCAGACAGTTGATTCATCGCAGCTAAACCGCCTTCCCGAGCAAGCTCACTCCTACAGGCTCGGCGTTCGCCGGGATTTCAGCGTCATGCGCATAACCTGTGGGAGTCAGCTTGCTGACGAATGCGGTGGGTCAGACGAGAGGGGTGGCGCAGACAAACCGCCTTCGCGAGCAAGCTCACTCCTACAGGTCTTGCGTCGAGCAGGGATAGCCGGTTGTGCCGAGATCATTGTAGGACCGGCTTCAGCCGGGAAGGCGGCGTGTCAGGCAATCAAGCTGCAGCAGATCAAAACCCGTCAAATCGAACAATCCGACTTCACATACGCGGCGCTGATCCGGGTCCAGCCTTTGCCCGGGCTGGTCTGGGCGCAGACGGTACGGTGGGCGCCTTGCCAAAGGAAGTAAGGCGCCGGCGCCGCCCACACGGCAAACGAGCAGGCCATCAATGTAAAGAGCAGGGCGATGCGCAGACCCATGACAGTTTTCCGTAGCGACTCAAGCGAATTCATAAAACGCTGCAAGTTTCGCACCCCATGGAGAGTTTTCTGGCGCTCGCTGCCGTCGATGTGCAGGAAACCGGCAGTCCGCTGTCGCGCGGCGGCCCAAACCGGATCCCGGTCCGCCAAATGCGGCCGGAATCATTGAAGAATCAACGCTTTGTATCACCGCTGAAAAACTGGTTCGATTATTGCTATGACCTGTTCAGTACAGCTACAGGCGGCAAGCGTCTGTCGGAGGAGGAAGACTGTGGACAAGTTGCTATACGTGGCCATGAGCGGAGCGTCGGAAAACGCCATCGCCCAAAAGGCCCATGCCAACAACCTGGCGAACGTTTCTACCAACGGGTTTCAGCGCGACCTCGAACAGGCGCGCTCAATGCCGGTGTTCGGCGAGGTTAACCCGTCCCGGGCGTACGCCATGAGCGAACGTCCCGGCACTGACTTCAGCCAGGGCGCGATGGTCGACACCGGTCGCGATCTGGACGTCGCCGTCAAAGGCAACGGCTGGATGGCGGTGCAGACGCCCGACGGCGGCGAAGCCTACACCCGCACCTCCAGCATGAACATCGACGCCCTCGGCGTGTTGCGTGATGGCAATGGTTTGCCGGTCATGGGCAACAGCGGGCCGATTGCCGTGCCTCCGCAGCAGCAGATCGAGATCGGCGCCGACGGCACCATCAGCGTTCGCTCGCTGGGCGAGAGCCCTCAGGTGATGGCGCAGATCGACCGCATCAAGCTGGTCAAGGGCGACCAGACCACCATGGAAAAAGGCCCCGACGGTCTGATGCACACCAAAAGCGGCAGACCGGCCCAGGCCGATGCTGACGTGCAGGTCGAATCCGGGTTTCTGCAGGCCAGCAACGTCAACGCCGTCGACGAGATGACCTCGGTGCTGGCGCTGTCCCGCCAATTCGAACTGCACATCAAGATGATGAAGACCGCCGAGCAGGATGACGAGTCGATGGCTCGCGTCTTGCAAATGGGCTAATGACTGACAGCTTGCGCCGATAAACAGGCGCTCGAGGAGATTCAAACATGCTTCCGGCACTCTATGTTGCTAAAACCGGTCTGGCCGCCCAGGACACCAACCTGACGACCATTTCCAACAACCTGGCCAACGTTTCGACCACCGGTTTCAAAAGCGACCGTGCGGAATTCCAGGACTTGCTTTACCAGATCAAGCGTCAGCCAGGCGCCCAGTCCACTCAGGACAGCGAGCTGCCATCGGGCCTGCAACTGGGTACCGGTGTGCGCATCGTCGGCACCCAGAAAAACTTCACCGCCGGCAGCCTGCAGACCACCAACCAGCCGCTGGACATGGCGGTCAACGGTCGCGGTTTCTTCCAGATCCGTCAGCCTGACGGCACCCTGGCCTACACCCGCGACGGTACGTTCCACCTGGACAGCAACGGCCAGATCGTGACTGCAAACGGTTACGCGCTGGAGCCTGCGATCGTCGTTCCGCAAGACTCGCAGACCTTCACCGTCGGCGAAGACGGCACCGTGTCGATCACCACCTCGGCCAACACCGCCACGCCACAGATCATCGGTAACGTGCAGACCGCGGACTTCATCAACCCGGCCGGCCTGCAATCCCAGGGCGGCAACCTGTACCTGGAAACCGCTTCCAGCGGCGCGCCTCAGGTCGGTACGCCGGGCCTCAACGGTCTGGGCGTGGTCAAGCAGAACACCCTGGAAAACTCCAACGTCAGTACCGTTGAAGAGCTGGTGAACATGATCACCACCCAGCGTGCCTACGAGATGAACTCCAAAGTGATCTCCACCGCTGACTCGATGCTCCAGTACGTGACCCAGAACCTGTAAGCCCTGTTTGAAACGCCTGATGTCCTGTTGCGAAACACCTGATCAATTCCAAGGGGCGCCTGAAAAACGCCTGCTACACCGCGAGGTTTTAAGTGTCATGAAACGGCTCTCTGTATTGCGGCTTTCCCTGTTGGCAGCTCCTGTGTGCGGTATCGCGCTGCTGACCGGCTGCGTTGCGCCTGCGGCCAAACCCAATGACCCTTATTACGCGCCGGTGTTGCCGCGCACGCCGCTGCCTTCAGCGGCCAGCAACGGTTCGATTTATCAGGCCGGTTTCGAGCAGAACATGTACGGCGACCGCAAGGCCTATCGGGTCGGCGACATCATCACCATCACGCTTTCCGAGAAGATGGCTGCCAGCAAGGCCGCCAGCTCAGGGATCAGCAAGACCAGCAAAACCAGCCTTGGCCTGACCTCGCTGTTTGGCGCAGGCGTCAGCACCAACAACCCGGTTGGCGGTGGCAACCTCAGCCTGGACGCCGGATACACCGGCGACCGCGCCACCAAGGGTGACGGCAAGGCGGCGCAGAGCAACAGCCTGACCGGCTCGATCACCGTGACCGTCGCTGACGTCATGCCCAACGGCATTCTGTTGGTGCGCGGCGAGAAGTGGATGACCCTGAACACCGGTGACGAACTGGTGCGCATCGCCGGCCTGATTCGCGCCGACGACATTGCCACTGACAACACCGTGTCGTCGACTCGCATCGCCGACGCACGCATCACTTATTCCGGTACAGGCGCGTTTGCCGATTCCAGTCAGCCAGGCTGGTTCGACCGATTCTTCCTCAGCCCGTTGTTCCCTTTCTGATAGCGGGATAGCCATGATCACGTTCAAGCAACTGATAGCGGCAGCGCTGCTGTTCACCACCGCACTGGGCGCCCACGCCGAGCGCCTGAAGGACATCGCCAGCATTTCCGGCGTACGGACCAACCAGTTGATCGGTTACGGTCTGGTGGTGGGGCTCAACGGCACGGGTGACCAGACCACCCAGACGCCGTTCACCCTGCAGACCTTCAACAACATGCTCTCGCAGTTCGGCATCAAGGTGCCGGCGGGTTCGGGCACCGTGCAGCTGAAAAACGTCGCGGCCGTGGCCGTATACGCCGACCTGCCGCCGTTCGCCAAACCGGGTCAGCAGATCGACATCACCGTATCGTCCATTGGTAACTCGAAGAGCCTGCGCGGCGGTGCCCTGTTGATGACCCCGATGAAGGGTATCGACGGCAATGTCTATGCCGTGGCCCAGGGCAACCTGGTGGTCGGCGGTTTTGATGCCGAAGGCCGCGACGGTTCGAAGATCACCGTCAACGTGCCGTCTTCCGGTCGCATTCCAGGTGGTGCATCGGTTGAACGTGCCGTGCCAAGTGGCTTCAACCAGGGCAACTCCCTGACCCTGAACCTCAATCGCAACGACTTCACCACCGCGAAGCGCATCGTCGACAAGATCAACGACATGCTCGGCCCTGGCGTCGCTCAGGCGCTGGACGGCGGCTCCGTGCGAGTCACCGCGCCGCTGGACCCCAACCAGCGTGTTGATTACCTGTCGGTGCTGGAAAACCTGGAAATCGATCCGGGCCAGACGTCCGCCAAAGTCATCATCAACTCGCGGACCGGCACTATCGTTATCGGCCAGAACGTCAAGGTGTCGCCGGCAGCCGTGACCCACGGCAGCCTGACCGTGACCATCACCGAAGACCCGATCGTCAGCCAGCCGGGCGCGTTCTCCAACGGCCAGACCGCCGTGGTCCCGCGTTCGAAGATCAACGCCCAGCAGGAAATGCACCCGATGTTCAAGTTCGGTCCGGGCACCACGCTGGATGAGATTGTCCGCGCGGTTAACCAGGTGGGCGCAGCGCCGGGCGACTTGATGGCGATTCTCGAAGCACTGAAACAGGCCGGCGCGTTGCAAGCCGACCTGATCGTGATTTAAGAGGCAAACTGAATGAGCATTCCAAGCGGCGGCGTTTCTTCAGGTGATTCAGGGGCGTACACCGACCTCAATCGTCTGACGGCCATGAAAACCGGTGATCGCGACAGCGAGGGCAACCTCAAGAAAGTCGCGCAGGAATTCGAGTCGCTGTTCGTCAGCCAGATGCTCAAGGCCATGCGTTCGGCCAACGAAGTGCTGGCCAAGGACAACCCGATGAACACCGCGGCGACGCGGCAGTATCAGGACATGTATGACCAGCAGCTGTCGGTGAGCATGTCTCGCGAGGGTGGCGGCATTGGTCTGCAGGACGTGCTCATGCGTCAGCTGTCGAAAAACAAGGGCGCTGAAGTCGCGCCGGCCACCGGGCTTGTGTCCGGCAACAACAAGACCACGGCAAAGGTCGACGGCAAAGCCGACGCGCCTGCCCAGACCGGTCTGGCCACGCACATCGCTCAGCGTCCGCTGTGGGCCACCCGTTCGGTGACTGCGCCCGCCGCAACCGACGGCACCGCGCACAGCGACGTGGCAGCGCTGAATTCCCGTCGCCTGTCGCTGCCGAGCAAACTCAGCGACCGCATCATGGCCGGCATCGTCCCGAACACCGCCACCGCCGCCGGCCAGGACGCGAGCACCAGCGCTACCACACTGAAGAACCGCATCGCCGTTTCCAATGCCGTGGCCGCCGCGAAAAGCGCAGGGTCTCAGAGCAATGGCGACTGGACCGTCGGGCCTCAGTACGCCGCCGACGCTGACGCTTATGTGCGCAGTCGCGTGCAGACACCGCTGGCGCCGGGCAAGAGTGCATTCGCCAACCGTGATGACTTCGTCGCCACGATGATGCCGCTGGCCAAGGACGCTGCCGCGCGTATCGGCGTCGATCCAAGCGTGCTCGTCGCACAAGCCGCGCTGGAAACCGGCTGGGGCAAATCGATCATGCGTCAGTCCGACGGCGGCAGCAGCCACAACCTGTTCGGCATCAAGGCCCAGGGCGGCTGGAAAGGACCGGAAGCCCGCGCGATCACCAGCGAGTTCCGTGACGGCCAGATGGTCAAGGAGACCGCGGACTTCCGCGCCTACGACTCGTACGCCAGCAGCTTCCACGACCTGGTGAGCTTCCTGCAGAACAACAATCGCTATCAAGAAACCCTGAAATCCGCCGATAACCCGGAACAGTTTGTGAAAGAGCTGCAGAAGGCCGGCTACGCAACCGACCCGTCCTATGCCAGCAAGATTTCTCAGATAGCGAAACAGATGAAGAGTTACCAGACCTACGCATCCGCCTCGGGCTCTTCCACGACTTTATAAGGTTTGAACCATGTCACTGATCTCAATCGGGCTTTCGGGACTCACCGCCAGCAGCGCAGCATTGACGACGATCGGCAACAACACTGCCAACGTCGACACGCAGGGCTACTCGCGTCAGCAAGTGATGACCGCCGCCGGGGCTCAGCAGAACATCGGCGTCGGTTTCATCGGCACCGGTACGACGTTGTCCGACGTGCGCCGCATCTACAACGGCTACCTCGATAACCAGTTGCAGACCAGCACATCGCTCAACGCCGACGCCACCGCGTACCTGAGCCAGGCCAGCAAGCTCGACTCGATGCTGTCCGACAGCTCGACCGGCGTGAGCACGGTGCTGGCGAAGTTTTTCACTGACCTGAGCGCCCTGGCGTCCGGGCCGACCGACACGGCTGCGCGCACGACATTTCTGACCAGTGCATCGGCGCTGGCCGGTCAGTTCAACACCATCTCGGCGCAGATGAAGGACCAGAACGCCAGCATCAATACCCAGCTGACCACGGCAACAGGGCAGGTGAATGCACTGGCGTCGTCCATTGCCGTCCTCAACAAGCAGATCACCGAGACCCAGGCTTCCGGCGGTCAGCCCAACACGCTGCTCGATTCGCGCACCGAGGCGGTACGTCAGCTCAATGAACTGGTCGGCGCCAAGGTCGTTGAAAACAACGGCAGCTATGACGTTTACATCGGCACCGGCCAGCCGCTGGTCACCGGCACCACCGCCAATACCCTGAGCGCCGTGCCCAGTGACAGCGACCCCAGCGTGTATGCGCTGAAACTGAAATATCAGAACAACGAAGTTGATGTCTCCAGTGTGGTAACCGGTGGCTCGCTTGGCGGGTTGCTGCGTTATCGCAGCGACGTGCTGCAGCCGGCCGCCAGCGAGCTGGGCCGTCTGGCGGTGGTCGCTTCCGACCAGATCAACAGCCAGCTCAACCAGGGTGTGGACGCCAACGGCAACTTCGGCAGCAACCTGTTTATCAGCGTCAATGACCCGAGCCTGACCAGCCAGCGCAGCCTTGCCAACACGACCAACGATCAGTCCTCGGGCAACTTCGCGGTGTCCATTGCCAACAGCGGCGCGCTGCAGACCAACGATTATCAGGTGACCTTCACCGATGCCAGCGGCCAGTACAGCGTCAAGCGGCTGCCGGACGGCAGGGACATGGGTTCGTACAACACCAGCGCCACCACTGCGCCGGTCATCGACGGCTTCTCGCTGAAATTCAATGGCACCTCCACCGAGGGTGACAGCTTCAAGATCAGCCCGACCAAGACCGGTGCCGACGGTATCAAGGTGGTGATGACCGACCCGAAAGCCATCGCCTCGGCCAGTCCGCTGACCGGCAGCTCCATCGTGAGCAAAGGCTCGGGCACGTTCACCCAGCCTGTCTTGTCGACCCAGGCCGACATCTACAACCCGACCGCGACGGCCGATCTGCGAAACGCGCTCACCGCCTCGACGCCGATGCGTTTGCTCATGGGCGATGTCACCAATGGTGCTCAAGCCTATACGCTGGTCGATGCGCAGGGCGCGGCGGTCAAAGACAAGTCCGGCAATGCAATCAAGGGGTCGATTGTTCAAGGCCAGTCCAACGACATCAGTCTGGAAGTGGGTTACACCGACTCGTCGGGTGCTGCGCAGTCGTTCAAGTTTGGCATGACCCTCGCCGGATCGGCCAACAGTGGCGACACCTACAGCATCGCCATGACCGGCGCCGGGTCTCTGGACAACCGCAACGCGACCTCGGTCGGTACCCTGCAGACCAAACAGACCCTCGACAGCGCAGCCGGCAATGGCACGGGCATGAGCCTGAGCGGCGCCAACGCCAACATGATTACCACCGTCGGCAGCAAGGCGGCGCAGGGCAAGAATGATTCGACGGCCACCACCGCCGTCCTTACCCAGGCCAAGAGTGCGCGCGACAGCGTTTCCGGTGTTTCGCTGGATGAAGAAGCCGCCAACCTGGTCAAGTATCAGCAGTACTACACCGCTTCGTCGCAGATCATCAAAGCCGCTCAAGCCATTTTCAGCACGCTGATCAACAGTCTTTAAGGAATCGTAATCCATGCGTATCTCAACGACCCAGTTTTACGAAACCAGCGCCACGAACTATTCGCGCAGTTACGCCAACGTCACCAAAACCGGTGACGAAGTGGCCAGCCAGGTCAAGCTCAACACGGCCGGCGATGATCCGGTCGGCGCGGGCCGTGTGCTGCAGTTGCAGCAGCAGGGCACGATGCTCAATCAGTACAAATCCAACATCGACACGATCAATACCACCGTCGTGCAGACCGAGACGGCCTTGACGTCGATCACCTCGGCGATTCAGCGCGCGCAAGAGCTGGTACTGGGGGCGGCGAACACCTCGTTCACCGACAAGGACCGCCAGGCCAACGCCTCCGAGCTCAAGGAGTTGCAGGGGCAGATTCTCGGCCTGATGAACAGCCAGGACGCCGACGGCACCTACCTGTTCTCCGGGTCCAAGGGCACCACCGCGCCATACGCCGTCAGCTCCGACGGCACCTACAGCTATCAGGGCGACCAGACGCGCAACCTGCTGGCCGTTGGCACGGGCATCTCCATGGCCAGCAACACCACCGGCTGGGATGCATTCGAACAAGCGACCAACACCACGCGCACCTCAACGACCCTGGTCGCTGGCGCGGATGACGGCGTGATCTCGTTGTCCGGCGGCAGCGTCAGCAATGCCTCCACCTACGACACCAGTTTCACCGCCGGCCAGCCCTACAAGATCTCCTTCACCAGCAGCACGGCCTATACCATCCTGGACAAAAACAACCAGGATGTGACGGGTGAGGCGTCGGCCGCCGGCAAGTTTGCGTCCACCAGTTCGGCGAACCAGGCCATCACCTTCCGGGGCCTGGAACTGAACCTGAACATCAACTTGACCAAAGATCAGTACGCAAGCACCAGCGCCGCCGACGCGGCCGTCAAGGACCACACCTTCCAGCTGGGTGTTTCCCCCAGCACCGTGAGCACTTCGCGTCTGCCGGCCAACACCTCGACCGATGTGATCACCAGCTCGGTGGTGACCGATCAGGCCGCGTTCGACAAAACCTTCCCGTCGGGCGGCGCTGTCGTGCGCTTTACGGATGCCACCAACTTCAATCTGTACGCAGCGCCCTATGACCCGGCGACCAGCAAAGCGGTGTCCACCGGCACGCTGAGCGGTAACACGGCGACGGCCTCCGGCGTGACGTTCACCTTCAGCGGCACGCCGCCGGCGATGGCGGCAGGTGACCAGTTCACCGCGCAGTCTTCGACCCAGCAAAGCCAGAACGTGCTGAACACCTTGTCCAAGGTCATTACCGCGCTCAACGGCAAGGTCGATGGCGACCCGATTGCCCAGCAGAAACTGCAGGCCACGATGACCTCCACCATCGGTAACCTGAAAAGTGCGGCCGAGCAGATCATCAATGCCACCAGCGACGGCGGTGCCCGGGCCAAAACGGCGACCGATCAGGGCGTGACCAACCAGAACATGATCGACAACGGCACCACCGAATCGGGCACGATTACCGCATCCGATCCGGTCGATGCGATCGCCCGTCTGACCCTGCAAAAAACCATGCTGCAGGCGTCGCAGCTGGTGTTTACCCAGCTGTCTGCGCTGAACCTGTTCAGCAAGTTGTAATCGGCCCAGCGGCGGGCGGCCCCTGATCAACAGGGGTCGCCACCGTTGAGCGTCAACCGTATTGTCAGCGGTTATGCCGATCCTCTCCCCGGGGAACGGCGCCGCTCGTGAGTCCCGCCCGTGAATTCAGCTCCTCTCGTCAGCCTCGTCATTCCCGCCTACAACCCGCGCTTCTTTCAGCGAGCGCTTCAGGACGCCCTGGCCCAGACCTATAGGCCCCTTGAAGTGGTGGTCTGCGACGACAGCCAGACCGACGAGATCCAGGGCATCGTTGAAAAGTACCTGGACTCCAGCCCGGTCACCCTGCGTTACGTGCGCAACCCTACGCGTCAGGGTTTCGTCGGTAATCTGCTGGTGTGCCTGCACGAAGCGCAGGGCGAGTTCATCAAGTTTTTCTGCGACGACGACCGGCTTTTTCCGGCGGCGGTGGCGCGTCAGGCCAGCGTGCTTGTCGAGCATGACGACGTCAGCCTGGTGCTGGCCCAGCGTTATTTCTGCGACCCCCAGGACATTCAGCTGCCGGTGCGCATCGAGAACGCGCCGCTGGCCGAATCCAGCTCGGTGTTCTACGGCGCCGATCTGCTCTCCGTATTCGATATTTCGCCGACCAACTTCCTCGGCGGCTTCAGCAGCTCGTTGATGCGCCGCAGCGATGTGCAGGTGATTCTGCCGGCGCTCCGTGAAGTGGGCGACGGCTTCACCGCGCTGGTGGATTTCGTGCTCTACGTCTGTCTGCTCAAGCGCGGCAACATGGTCATGCTCAACGACGTGCTCAGCGCCGAGCGCTTGCACCCGGAGCGCTTCAGCCGTCAGCAGTGGGTCAGGGATCTGATCACCGACGAGCGTCAATGGCTGGGCAAGATGCTCAAGGCGCGCACCGGCGAAGACGCTCCCGAATACGGCTGGGTGCGCTTCGTGCCGCTGACTCAGGCGCTGGAGCAGCCCCGTGTCTGGCAAGAACTGCCCCTCAGCCGCATGCTCGGTGACCGACAGGCCGCCTTGCCGTGGCGGGTCGGCACCGACAGCGAAAGTTTTGCCGAGCTGTACCAGCAATGGTTGAGCTTCCGCACCCTGTTTGGCGCCGATCGCCTGCGCGTGGCGGATAACGTCGCGACATGGCCGTCGCAGCCGAAGATGGTGGCGGTGGTGCTCGACGAACACGCCAGTGCCGCCGGTGTGGCGCTGACCCTGGCCAGTCTCGACGCGCAGTTGTACGCCGCCGAACTGACTCTGGTGCTGTCCAGCGCTTGTGACGCGCCGGTGCTCGACGGCCGTGTGTTCACCTTGCCGCTGCAGCCCGACTGGCTGGCGCAACTCAATGACCTGTTGCCTCAGCTTGAGCGCGGCGACTGGTGCTACCTGCTGCGGGCGGGGGATCGGCTCACCGATTGCGCGCTGCTGATCCTCGCCGAACGCGTTGCCCACTCGCCGGACGTGCTGTGCCTGTACGGCGACGAAGGCGCGCTGCACGAAGGCGAGTCGGCCGAGCCGGTGTTCCGGCCTGACTTCAACCTCGACCTGCTGCGCAGTTACCCCTACGTTGGCCGGGTGCTGGCGTTTCAGATCGCCGCGCTGGCCGGGATTGGCGGTTTCGATTCCGCCTACGGCGAACTGGCGCCCCACGACGCCATCTGGCGACTGACCGAAGCCCATGGCGTGGTGGTTCAGCACGTTTCGGAAATCCTCGTCGAGTCGCAGTTTCCCTTCCAGGCGTGGCTCGCGCTGGATGAGGTCATGGCGCAAAACGCTCCGGTGCTCGATGCGCATCTGCACCGCATGGGCATCGCCCATCAGCTGCGCGAGGTGGAAGGGCAGTGGGTCAATCACATTGATTACCTGAGCGACGCGCGTCCGCTGGTGTCGATCATCATCGTCCATCAGGACCAGTTGGCGGCGTTGCAGCGCTGCATCGAATCGCTGCTGTCGAAGACCGCTTACGCGCCGTTCGAAGTACTGATCGTCGACTGCGCCAGTCAAAACCCGGAAGCGCGATCCTGGCTGGCGGACATGCAGCAGATCGGCGGCGATACCCTGCGCGTGCTGCATTACGAAGGGCAGGGCAACGGCGCCGACGTGCGCAACTTCGCCGCTGCCCACGCCCGCGGCGAGCACCTGCTGATGCTCAGCATCTACGCGGTGGTGGCCGATTCCGCGTGGCTGGGCGAACTGGTCAATCACGGCCGGCGGGAAGAAGTCGGCGTGGTCGGCGCCAAGCTGTTCACCCCCGAAGGCTACATCCTGCAGGCCGGGCTGATTCTGGGTTACCACGGCCCGGCCGGCCCTGCGTTTTTTGGCGAGCCACTGCACGCGCCCGGTCATCTGCTGCGGTTGCAAGCGGCCCAGGATCTGAGCGCGGTGGGCGGCCACTGCCTGTTGGTGCGCCGGGCCTTGTTCGAGCAGCTCGGTGGCCTGAACAGCAATGAATTCACCGGCAGCCTGAGCGAAGTGGATTTCTGCCTGCGCGTCCGCGAATCCGGCCATCTGGTGGTCTGGGCACCCCGTGCCGTGCTGGCGATCGGCGCCTCGACACCGGCGGAACAGGTGCGCGAAAAACAATCCCAGGTCGACGATCAACACACCTTCTACAAACGCTGGCTGCCGATCCTCGCCCGCGACCCGGCCTACAACCCGAACCTGCGCCTGACCGGTTCGTTCTATAGCCTGGAACCGGGCCTTAAAAAAGGCTGGAACCCTTATTCATCGCGGCGCCTGCCCAATGTGCTGGCGATCCCGGTCAACAGCACGGCGGTGGGTCATTACCGCGTGTCCCAGCCGTTTCTGGAGCTGGAAGCCGATGGCCGAATCGAAGGGCGGATGAGTTACGACCTGCCGTCGATCATCGAGCTGGAGCGTCAGTCGCCGGACGTGATCGTCGTGCAGTGCCGCTACAGCCAGAATTCCATCGATCAGGTCGCCAGCCTCAAGGCGTACTCCAACGCCCGGCGCATTTACGAGCTGGACGACTACGTGATCAGCGTGCCGAAAAAGAACGGCCACTTGCGCAGCATGCCGTCGAACATGGAAGCGATGGTGCGTCTGGGCACCAGCCTGTGTGATCGGGTGGTGGTGTCGACGGTGACGCTGGCCGATGCGCTGTCGGGGATGCACCACGACATCCGCGTGGTGCCGAACATGCTGGCTTCACAGCTCTGGACCGGCCTGCGCAGCCAGCGCCGGACCTCGAAGAAGCCTCGGGTGGGCTGGGGCGGCGGGACCAGCCATGCCGGCGATCTGGAAATCATCGCCGAGGTCGTGCGCGAGCTGGCCGATCAGGTCGACTGGGTGTTCTTCGGCATGTGCCCCGAGTCGCTGCGCCCGTACGTGCACGAGTTTTATCCGTCAGTGGGCTTGCTGGCCTATCCGGCCAAATTGGCGGCCCTAAACCTGGACCTCGCGCTGGCGCCGCTGGAACACCACATCTTCAACGACTGCAAAAGCAACCTGCGCCTGCTGGAATACGGGGCCTGCGGCTACCCGGTGATCTGCACCGACACCCGTGCGTACGACGGCTACCTGCCGTGCACCCGCGTGATGACCAACAGCACCGCCGAATGGCTCGAAGCGATCCGCATGCACCTGGCCGACCCGGACGCCAGCTACCGCATGGGCGATGAGCTGAAAGAAGTGGTCATGCGCGACTACGTCCTGCGCGGCGACAACCTCCAGCACTGGGTCAACGGGTGGCTGGCGGATTAAGCACGGTGTTTTAGTGGGACCGGCTTCAGCCGGGAAGAGGCCCGCATGCACACCCTCACTTTTGCGGCATGACGTATGCCGCCTTCCCGGCTAAAGCCGGTCCTACAGTCGGTACGCGGTGTGCACGTGGGACCGGCTTCAGCCGGGAAGGGGCCTGAATGTGCACCCTCACTTTTGCGGTGTGACGTCTGAGGTCTTCCCGGCTAAAGCCGGTCCTACTGACGGTACGCGGTGTGAATGTAGGACCGGCTTCAGCCGGGAAGGGGCCCGCATGCACACCCTCAATTTTGTGGTGTGACGCATGACGCTTTCCCGGCTAAAGCCGGTCCTACTGGCGGTACGCGGTGTGAATGTAGGACCGGCTTCTGCCGGGAAAAGGCCCGCATGTGCACCCTCACTTTTGCGGCATGACGTATGCCGCCTTCCCGGCTAAAGCCGGTCCTACTGACGGTACGCGGTGTGAATGTGGGACCGGCTTCAGCCGGGAAGGGGCCTGAATGTGCACCCTCAATTTTGTGGTGTGACGCCTGACGCTTTCCCGGCTAAAGCCGGTCCTACAGACGGTACGCGGTGTGAACGTGGGACCGGCTTCAGCCGGGAAGAGGCCCGCACCTGCACCCTCAATTTTGTGGTGTGACGCATGCCGCCTTCCCGGCTAAAGCCGGTCCTACTGACGTCGCCGATCTTCCGGCAGATGAAGAACGTGTGGGAGCGAGCTTGCTCGCGAATAAGCCGGCACACCCGCCGAATATCCATCGGTAGAGATGCCGCCTTCGTGAGCAAGCTCACTCCCACATGACCGGTGTCCGCCGCATCGTTGCCAGCCACCTTCCCGGCCAAAGCCCATCCTGCCCATTGCGCGCAGTCCCGCCATGCAGAGTTGGCGTGCTTCCTGCTTCGTCTCCCCGATATCGCCATTGATCATCTTTTTGACGCCTGGCCGCATCACAGGGAAAACGTAATGCACCCTCATTCATCTCCGGGAAACACCATGCCGCTCGATGCCCAACTGACGCTTGTGGTCCTCACCCATGACCGGCCCGCGCTCCTGCGCCGGACATTGCAGTACTACAGTTCTTCGTCGGCTCGGGTGCTGGTGCTCGATGCTTCGCAGCAGTCAGCCGCAGACATCGGCGCGCTGTTCCCGCAGGTGGATTACCGCCACGTGCCTCAGTTCGCCGAGAGCGGGGTCCAGAGCAGGATCGCCCACGGCGTGACCCAGGTGGCTACGCCGTTCATGGCGTTCGTGGGCGACGAAGATTTTCTGATGCATGACGGCCTGGCCCGGTCGGTGGAATTCCTTGCCGCCAACCCCGCCTACGGCCTGTGCCACGGCTATTGCCTGATGTACCAGGCCCACGGCGACAAAGTTGAATACTTCCGCCGCGACAAAAAGGGCCAGGAAGACTTCGCCGCCGACGACAGCGGCGAGCGCGTCCTGAGCTTCATGGATCACTACATTCCGCCGTTCTACGCCGTCACCCGCACGGCGCTGCTGCAACAGTGGTTTGCCGCGTTGCCCCAGAGCATCAGCGGCGAACTGCAAGAGTTCGGCCACGCCTACTTCCTGCTCTCGGCCGCCAAGGCGCGAATCCTGCCGATCCCCTACGTGGTCCGCGAACTCCACCACCGGCTCTCCGACCGCCCGACCCACATGCTGAAAAAGCTGAGTGACAGCGATCCGTCAGCTGTCCTCGAACGCCACGAATTCGCCGGTTTTCTGACAGCCCTGACCACGGCCGACCGCGACCTGAATGCAGCCGACGGCATCGAGCAGGTCAAAAAGGCCTACACCGCCCTGCAGGTCTGTCTCGAAGATCAACATTCCCTGGGCCTGACCAGCATCGTGTTGTCCTACTGGAACGATGTCTTCAGACCCGTGGACCGTCAGTTCGGGCCCCGGCAGTTCGTTGAGATGCCGTTTTACAACCAGGCCTTTTTCGATGTGCTGACCGAGATCGAATTCCTGATCCACGCGCTGCCAGCCGGCAAGCTGCAAATGGAACAGCTCGAAGGCACTTGGGTTCAGCAGGAAGTGCTGCTGCGCACCCACACCAACGACAACCCCGAAACCATCGCCAACCGGATGTGGGAAGCGATGGCCCTGAACATCTTCAACCCGCACATCGTCGAGCCGCTGGCCGGTCTGATGGCGCGGCAGGGCGACCCCGAAGAAGCCGCGCAAATGTCGCGCTGGCTCGAGCGCCTGAACTCGGTCCATCGCGAGGACCATCGTGAACGCTTGGCCGACATGCCGTCGGGCCAGTTGTTGCAGTGGCTGGACGCACGCCAGCCGAGCCCGGGCGACGCGCAGGCCATCCTCAACCGCATCGACAGCCTTGGCGGCGCACCGCAGTTCGGCATTCTGTTGCTGGACCTCAACGATGACATGACCAAACTCCAGGTCACCCTGGACAGCCTGGTCGAAGGCCACTGCAAGACGTTCAAGGTCGTGGTGTTCACCAGCGGCGAGCCGCCGGCCGCCACCAGCGCGCAAAACACCCTGCATTTCGTCAAGGTCAGCAAGAGCAACTGGGTCGACAAGGTCAACCAGACCGCCCGCCAATCCACCTGCCACTGGCTGATGCTGGCGGAAGTCGGTGATGCCTTCACCGCCGGCGGCCTGTTGCGCGCCTCGCTGGAGCTGCAGGCCGCCCCTGAGTGCCGCGCGGTGTTCGCCGATGAAGTTCAACGTGAGGCCAGCGGTGCGCTGACCCATGTCATGCGCCCGGGCTTCAACCTCGACCTGCTGCTGAGCAACCCTGCGCTGATGTCCCGCCACTGGCTGGTCCGCCGCGACGTGCTGGTCGAGGCCGGCGGTTACTCCGCCGACTTCGCCCAGGCTGCCGAATTCGAACTGCTGCTGCGCATCATCGAGCAGGGCGGCATGGGCTGGCTGGCCCATCTGGACGAGCCGCTGCTGGTCACCGACGCGCAACCGCTGGAAGAAAACCCCCAGCAGCGTCTGGCCCTGACCCGGCACCTGAACAATCGCGGCTTCAAGGCCCAGATCAGTCCGGCGGCGACCGGCGCCTGGCGCATCGATTACCGCCACATCCAGCGCCCGCTGGTGTCGATCATCCTGCATGATATCGACGACCTGCCGGTGCTGCAGCGCTGCCTGGCCAGTGTGCTGCTGCGCACGCGCTACGCGAATTACGAAGTGCTGATTGCGGACGATCACAGCGTGTCGGCGGAGCTGAGTGAATGGCTGGGCCGTCAGGAAAAAGGCCGCGTGCGGGTGATTCGCTTCGATCAACCGCTGAACCACGCCGCGCTGATCAACGCCGTGGGCGCGCAGGCCACGGGCGAATACCTGGCGCTGCTCTCGGCCCATGGTGAAGTCATCAGCCCGAACTGGATCGACGCCTTGCTCAATCAGGCAATGCGCCCGGAAGTCGGCGTGGTCGGCGCCAAGCTGATTGAACGCAACGGCACGGTCAGTCAGGCAGGGTTGATCCTCGGCATGAACGGCGGCGTCGGTTCAGCGTTCGTCGGCGAAGCAAAAGACGCTGCCGGTTACATGAGCCGTTTGCTGCTGGACCAGAATTACTCGGCGGTGTCCGACGCTTGCCTGATGGTGCGCAAGGCGCTGTTCGACGACGTCGGCGGCCTGGATCAAGGTCATTTTGCCGACGCCTTTGCCGACGTTGATCTTTGCCTGAAAGTGGCCCAGGCCGGCTACCTGACGGTGTGGACGCCTCACGTGCAGTTCGTCCATTCGGGGTCGTTGCCCGACGCGCCACAGACACTCGCGGCGCTGCAGGACAAATGGTCCGGTGCGTTCGCCCACGACCTGGCGTACAACAAGAATCTGCAACTGACCGGCAAGGGCTTCACCCTCGCTCAGGCCGACGGTTCCAGTTGGGCCGAGCTGCTCGCTTAAGGCCTCCGGGTTAAAGGACACCATCATGTTCAACGGCAAATCAGTGTTCATCTCAGGCGCGACCGGCTCGTTCGGTCGCATGTTCATCCGCTCGCTGCTGGCGCGTTATCAGCCTCGGCGCGTGGTGGTGTTCTCCCGCGATGAACTCAAACAATACGAAATGCAGCAGGAATTCAACGCCCCGTGCATGCGCTATTTCCTTGGTGACGTGCGCGATGCCGACCGCTTGCAGCAGGGCATGCGCGGCATCGATTACGTGGTCCACGCGGCGGCGCTCAAGCACGTGCCGGCGGCGGAATACAACCCGACCGAATTCATCCGCACCAACGTCAATGGCGCGGAAAATATCATTTCGGCGGCCATCGCCAACGGCGTGAAAAAGGTCGTCGCGCTGTCGACCGACAAGGCCGCCAGCCCGATCAACCTGTACGGCGCCACCAAGCTGCTGTCGGACAAACTGTTCGTCGCCGCCAACAACATCGGTGGCGAGGAGCAGACGCGGTTTTCCGTGGTGCGCTACGGCAACGTCGCCGGCTCCCGCGGCTCCATCGTGCCGTTCTTCAACAAGCTGCTGGCCGGCGGCGCGGCTGAATTGCCGATCACCGATCCGCGCATGACGCGGTTCTGGATCACCCTCGACCACGGTGTGGATTTCGTCATGCAGAGCTTCGAGCGCATGCACGGCGGCGAAGTGTTCGTGCCGAAGATTCCGTCGGTGCGCATCGTCGATCTGGCCCAGGCCATGGCCCCCGACCTGCCGCACAAGATCGTCGGCATTCGTCCCGGCGAGAAACTGCACGAGCTGATGGTGCCCCAGGACGACGCGCGCATGACCCTGGAATTCGACGACCACTACACCATCGTGCCGTCGATCCGCTTCAACAACGTCGACACCGATTTTGCCGTTGACGCCACCGGCGCACAGGGCAAAGCGGTCCACGACGAGTTCGAATACCGCTCCGACACCAACCCGGACTTTCTGTCGATCCGCCAGATCGGCGAGCTGCACGCTGACGTAAAGCCATGATTCCGTACGGCAGGCAGAGCGTCGATCAGGCTGATATCGATGCCGTCGTCGAGGTGCTCAAGTCGGACTGGCTGACCCAGGGCCCGACCCTTGAGCGCTTCGAAGCCGCGATGGCCGAGCGCTGTGAAGCGGGTTTCGCGGTGGCGGTGTGCAACGCCACGGCGGCGCTGCACATTGCCTGTCTGGCGGCCGGACTGGGGCAGGGCGACTGGCTGTGGACCAGCCCGAATACCTTTCTGGCCTCGGCCAACTGCGGGCGCTATTGCGGCGCCAACGTGGATTTTGTCGACATCGACCCGCTGACCTGGAACCTCGACACCGACGCCCTGGCGCGTAAGCTTGAAGTGGCTGAATCAACCGGCACGCTGCCCAAGGTGCTGGTGGCGGTGGCGTTTTCCGGCCAGAGCTGCGACATGCGCGCCATCGGCGAACTGGCCCGACGTTACGGGTTTGTGGTGATCGAAGACGCCTCCCACGCGGTCGGCGCGCACTATGCCGGGCGTCCGGTGGGTTGCGGCGAGTTCGCTGACATGACGGTGTTCAGCTTTCATCCGGTGAAGATCGTGACCACCGGCGAAGGTGGCATGGTGCTGACCAATCGGCCCGAGCTGGCCGAACATCTGCGCCGCCTGCGCAGCCACGGCATGACCCGTGACCCGGCGCAGATGGACGAGCCCAGCCACGGCCCCTGGTATTACCAGCAAGTCGAACTCGGCTTCAATTACCGCATGACCGACATGCAGGCGGCGCTCGGGCTTTCGCAGCTGAACAAACTGGACGGTTTTCTGGCCCGTCGGCGGGCGTTGGTGGCGCGCTATCAGACGCTGCTGGCCGACCTGCCGCTGACCTTGCCGACCATCCAGGCCGAGGCCGAATCGGCGTGGCACCTGTACGTCGTTCGCGTACACACCGACATGCTTTCGGTGAGCCATCGTCAGGTGTTCGAAGGGCTGCGCGCGGCGGGCATCGGCGTGAACGTGCACTACATCCCGGTTCATCTTCAGCCCTATTACCGCGACCTGGGCTTCAAACCGGGTGATTTTCCCGAGGCCGAAGCCTATTACGCCCAGGCCATCAGCCTGCCGCTGTACCCGGCGATGACCGACGCGCAACAGGATTACGTGGTTGATCAGCTTGGCCGTCTGCTCTGCGAAACAGCGCGGGCCAGCGACTGATGCGAACGAACCCATGACAGGCCCACGAGCATGAGCGCCGTCGCCATCATTCCCGCACGGGGCGGCAGCCAGCGCATCCCGCGCAAGAACATCAAGCTGTTCAACGGCGAGCCGATGATCGCCCATTCCATTCGTGCTGCGCTGGCGAGCGGGGTGTTTGATCAGGTTGTCGTCAGCACCGACGATGAAGAGATCGCCGACGTCGCCCGCCATTACGGTGCCGAGGTGCCGTTCATGCGCCCAGCGGACCTGGCCGATGCCTTCACCGGCACGGCGGCGGTAATCCAGCATGCCCTCGGCGCCCTCAGTTATTCCTTTGATTACGCCTGCTGCATCTACGCCACCGCGCCGCTGTTGCAGGCGCGTTATCTGCGTCAGGGCCTAGAAGCGCTCGAAGCAGCAGCCGAAAAATCCTATGCGTTCTCGGTGTGCAGCTTCGGCTTCCCGGTGCAGCGTGCGCTGTTGATCGACAGCGACGGCTGCCTGGGCGCGATGCACCCGGAATTTCGCAGCGTGCGCTCCCAGGATCTGCCCGTCGCGTATCAGGACGCCGGCCAGTTCTACTGGGGCCGCAGCGAAGCCTGGCGGCGCGGCGACACGGTGTTTTCCGAACTGAGCCTGCCGGTGATCCTGCCTCGGCATCTGGTGCAGGACATCGACAGCCCGGAAGACTGGCTGCGCGCAGAATATTTGTACGCGGCGCTCAAGGCCGGCGGGGAACTGCAATGATGCGCGTGCTGATCCGCGCCGACGCCTCGGTGACCATCGGCAGCGGCCACATTGCCCGCTGCCTGACGCTGGCGAAAACGCTACGTGCAGATGGCGCCGATGTGCATTTTGCCTGCGGCGAATTGCCGGGCCATTTACTCCAGCGGCTGGCGGATCAGGGCTATGTCACCCATGTGCTGCCCGCCCGCTATGGTGCTGAAGAAGACTCGGACATCGAAGCGGCGTTGCCGTGGCAGGCGGACCTGTCCGCCTTGGCCGAAGAGATTGAAGATGAGCCGCCCTTTGACTGGCTGATCGTCGACCATTACGGGCTGGATGCACGCTGGGAAACGGCGGCGCGCGGTCTCGCCCATCGGGTCATGGCGATCGACGATCTGGCCAATCGGCCCCATGCGGTCGAAGTGTTGCTGGACCAGAATTACAGCGCTCAGGCCCTGGATCAGCCCTATGCCGCTTGGGTTGGTCCTGAGTGCCAGACCTTTCTGGGGCCGAGATTTGCGTTGCTGCGCGAGGAGTTTCAGTGCGAGCCCATCGCGATCAAGCCTCGGGTGGAGCGGGTGCTGGTCAATTTTGGCGGCTTCGATGCGGCCGGTCAGGTTTACACCACGATGCAGGCGCTTCAGGGGTTCGACGATCTGCAGGTGGATTTCGTCGCCGGTTTGCACAACCCCCACTGGCAGGCGATGAGCGAGCTGGCGGCCTCTCGACCTGAGTGGCGGCTGCACACGCTGACCGGTGATTTTTTCGCGCTGATGCAGGCGGCCGATCTGTTTATCGGCGCCGGCGGCGGCACCACCTGGGAGCGTGCAGCGCTGGGCTTGCCGACGATCTGTATTTCGGTGGCGAACAATCAGCAGCTCAATGCGCAATTGCTGGCCGAGGCCGGTGTGCATGAGTTTCTCGGGCCCCATGTGCAGCTTGAGCCCGGGCGTTTGCACGACGCCATCGAGCGGCTTTGCGGTGATGCCCCGTTACGCCAGTCATTTGCCGATCAATCGAGGTTGTTGGTGGATGGCCGAGGTGCCCGGCGCATCGCTGATGCATTGGCGACAGTTGCCGATAACGCGGCAAAGGGGCAGGGCGCATGAGCCACTGCCCGTTCTTATTTTCATCGTTTGGCCTAGTGCCGGCCGATGTCAGTGCAGCGAGTGAGCAACGATGAATTCTTTCAAGATCGGTTCCCGAACCATCGGCCCCGACGCGCCGCCGTTCATCATTGCCGAGATGAGCGGCAACCATAATCAGTCGCTGGATCAGGCATTGCGCATCGTCGAGGCGGCGGCCAAGGCGGGCGCCCACGCCCTCAAGCTGCAAACCTACACCGCCGACACCATGACCCTGGACATCGCCGAGGGCGAATTCTTCATCAAAGACCCCAACAGCTTGTGGGCCGGGACCTCGCTGTATGCGCTGTATGAACAGGCGCATACGCCTTGGGAATGGCATGCGCCGATCTTCGCCCGTGCGAAAGAACTGGGGCTGCTGGCATTTTCGACGCCTTTCGACGAGACCGCCGTGGACTTTCTCGAAAGCCTCGACGTGCCGGCCTACAAGATCGCCAGCTTTGAGAACACCGACATCCCGCTGATTCGCAAGGTGGCGGCCACAGGGAAACCGATGATCATCTCCACCGGCATGGCCAGCATCGCCGAGCTGGACGAAAGCGTGCGCGCTGCGCGTGCGGCGGGCTGCAAGGATCTGGTGCTGCTGAAATGCACCAGCACCTACCCGGCGACACCGGCCAACAGCCACGTGCGCACAATTCCGCATATGGCCGGGCTGTTTGGCTGCCAGGTCGGCTTGTCCGATCACACCATGGGCGTTGGCGTGTCGGTGGCGGCGGTGGCCATGGGCGCGACGGTCATCGAAAAGCACTTCACCCTCGACCGCGCCGACGGCGGGGTCGACGCCAGTTTCTCGCTGGAGCCAGCAGAAATGGCCAGCCTGGTCATTGAAACCGAGCGCGCCTGGCAAGGCATGGGCCACGTGCAATACGGCGCCACTGAAGCCGAACAGAAATCGCTGCAATACCGCCGCTCGTTGTATGTGGTGCGGGACATCGCCGAGGGCGAGGCTTTCACCCCGGACAACATCCGCGCCATCCGCCCCGGCCTTGGCCTGGCGCCCAAACACATCGACGCCGTCCTCGGGCGCAAGGCCCGACACGCGCTGAAACGCGGCTCGGCGCTGAGCTGGGATGTGGTGGGTTAGGCAAATACGGGCCCGGCCTTAGCCGCCAATTGGCTGTGAACGCGAATGTAGGACCGGCTTTAGCCGGGAAGGCGGCATTCGTCACACCGCGAAATTGTCGGCGCACACAAGGGCCTCTTCCCGGCTAAAGCCGGTCCCACTAAAACAACGCATGCAGTCAGTGAGATTGGATGTGAACGCAAATGTGGGACCGGCTTTAGCCGGGAAGGCGGCATTCGTCACGCCGCGAAATTGACGGCGCATATCAGGGCCTCTTCCCGGCTGAAGCCGGTCTCACTGAAGCCTCGCGGACGTTCAACCACCCGCCACAATCCCGTGACATCTTCATGTCAATTGCCTGTCTGACCGGCGATCTGATGTTGCGCCGTACCTGTCGGTCAGCTAAAAGCTTGTAAAACTTTTGGTGACCTGTGGGTCATAACGGGCATCTTCACTGTATCGTGTTGGCGGGCCGTGACGTCGTCGGGCTGATTCCAGAGCGATTCTGGTACTGCCCCGACCTGTACGTTGCCCTTTTTTCAGGCCGCAAGCCCCGGATTTTCAACGCCCCGCCTAACCGCGCCGGGTGATGTTCAGCAGTTTTTTATTGGGAAGCCATGATGATTGGCATCAAGAGCATAGCGAGTTATGTGCCCACAGCCGGCGTCGACAATTACGCCCAGGGTGCCAAATTCGGAAAGGATGAAGACTTCATCCTTGGCAAGATCGGTTCTGCTTTTCTGCCGCGCAAAGACGACACCCAGGAAACCTCGGACCTGTGCGTCGAAGCGGTCAACCAGCTGTTCGCCAACAACCCCGGTCTGTCGCGGGACACCGTCGACGCACTGATCGTCGTCACCCAGAACGGCGACGAAGAGGGCCTGCCCCACACAGCCGCCATCGTTCAACACAAACTCGGCCTGCCGACCCACATCGCCGCGTTCGACATTTCCCTGGGTTGCTCGGGTTATGTCTACGGTATCTATGCGCTGAAAGGCTTCATGGAAGCGACCGGGTTGAAAAACGGCCTGCTGGTCACCGCCGACCCGTATTCGAAGATCGTCGACCCGGAAGACCGCAACACCACCATGCTCTTCGGCGACGCCGCCACCGCCACCTGGATGAGCGATGACGCGCCGTGGCAGCTGGGCAAATCCAAGTTCGGCACCGACGGCTCGGGGGCGGAGTTCCTCAAGACCACCGACGGCGCGTTCTACATGAACGGGCGTCAGGTGTTCAACTTCGCGCTGGTCAAAGTGCCGGCGCACCTCAACGAATTGCTCGAAGACTCCGGCCTGCAATCCTCCGACGTCGATGCGTTCTGCATCCACCAGGGCAGCGCGGCCATCGTCGATGCGGTCGCCCGTCGGTTCGAGGACGGCAAGTCGCCGGAGAAATTCGTCAAGGACATGCTTGAGACCGGCAATACGGTGTCGTCCAGCATTCCGCTGCTGCTGGAAAAACACGTCATGAACGCCACCTGGAAGCGCATCGCGGTCAGTGGTTTCGGCGTGGGCTTGTCGTGGGGCTCGGCGATCCTTTATCGTCCCTGACATCGCGTCACCAGGCTGATCCCAGCCTGCACAACGGCGACGCTGATTTATCAGGTCGCCGTTGTGCGTTCTGCACTTCCAATAGGAAAAGGACTGCCGTCATGAGCGAGTTTTTCCAGCGCAACCTCGCCGTGATCCAACAGCGCTGGCCTGACGTGGCGCAGCGGTTGAGCGCCGAACACATCGAATCCATTCCTGCGCAGTTGATCGAAGGCCGACAATCGACCCTCAGCATTGGCGGGATCCAGCTCACCAGCCGCCATGATCGCCTCGCCGAAGCGCACACCCAGGCACAAAGCCTCCCCGGCAACAGCCCCGTCGTTCACCTTTACGGCACCGCCCTCGGCGATCTGCAGCGGGTATTGCTGGCCGACGCTTCCCTGCAAACGCTGCACGTTCACATCCTCAATGGCGCGCTGTTCGCCCTGGTGCTGCAACTGCTGGAACAGGATGACTGGCTGTCCGACCCCCGCGTGAACCTCGCGTACGCCGATGCCCGGAGCGAAATCCTCCTGCCATTCTTCGCGCTGCCGGCCGAACTGGTGCTGGCCGACGACAGCAGCGCGCGGATCCGCGATCGGCTGGTCAGCGAGGTGCATGTCGACTTCAACAATCAGGCGTTCGCCGCCGACACCCCCGACAACACGCGTTTGCTGGAGCAGGGCAGGGCGCTGCTGCAACAGGACGCCGATGTCGCCGAGCTGTTTGACACTCAATCCGGGTGCGACGTGTTCGTCATCGCCACGGGGCCGAGTCTGCAACAGCATTTGCCGCGTCTCTTGAGCACGTCAAACAGCGCCAACCGGCCCCTGATCATTTGTGTCGATACGGCCTACGTGCCGCTGCGCAATCAGGGCATCACCCCGGATGTGGTGGTGAGCATCGACCACCGCATCACCCCGCGACATCTCCCCGCCGAGGATTCGGCGCACATCACGCTGGTCTATGTGCCGGGCCAGGACGCCGAGATGCTGCGAAGCTGGCAAGGCCCGCGCTACGTCGGCTATTCCACCAGCCCGCTGTATGCGCGGCTGCGCGAGCAGATTCCCAAGGCCACCTTGCATGTGGGGGGCAGCGTCATTCATCCGGCCGTCGATCTCGCGGTCAAAATGGGCGCCGCGCGGATCACCCTCTTCGGCGCCGACTTCGCCTTTCCCGGCGGCAAGACCCACACCGGGTGGCAGGACGGCGATCTGGGGCCTGCCCTGAGCATCGCCAAACACTGGGTGCGCGACGGCCGGGGCAACAAGGTCAAGACGCAGCTCAATTTCCGCAGCTACCTCATCGAACTGGAACGCTTCATCGCCCGCCACCCCGAGGTCACGTTCCTCAACACCAGCCGCGACGGTGCTTTGATCGCCGGCGCCGACTTCGACCCGGACTGGACCGCGCCATGACCCTGCCTGAACACGTTGTAGAAGAAGCCCGCGACTGCGCGAAGCTGTTTCGTCTTGGCCGGGATATCGAAGGGGCCTTGAAAATGGTCGAGTTGATTGATCGATCGCTGCCGCTGATGGATGGGGTTTCTGCTGATAGACAGGCTGAATGGGGGAGGGTGTTGAGTGCGATTCTGGTGTGCCAGGAGCGGCAGGATTGGTTGGGGGTGGCGGATTGGCTTGAAGTCGAGTTTCTTGAAGTCTGACACTTTCCTATTGTCGGGAAGTTAGAGAAAACTCCTACATTAGTTTCAGTTTGATCTGAATTAAGCGGCCCGCAGCGGCCGTTTTTTTATGTTTTTTTAATATCTATTACAATTAATGCGTTAGCCAATTTATTACCCTTCAACTGTCGTGATGGCGCAACCCGTGCGCCATGTTTGTTGTTAAAGCCACTATGCAAATCGTCGATACCGGGACTGTAGGTTCTCCGGGAGAAATGGACTTCCCCGATATTAGAGAGCCCTCCGTTTCTATCAACGAGGAATTCAAAATGGCTTTAACCGTAAATACCAATATTGCGTCGCTGTCTGTTCAGCGGAATCTGGGCCGCTCTTCCGACTCCCTAAGCACCGCCATGACGAGGCTTTCCTCAGGTTTGCGTATCAACAGTGCCAAAGATGACGCAGCTGGCATGCAGATTGCGACCCGGCTTACAACCCAAATTAGAGGGCTCACTGTCGCAGCGAGAAATGCGAATGATGCGATCTCGGTAATTCAAACAACCGAGGGTGCATTGCAAGAGTCGATTGGTATCTTGCAGCGCATGCGCGAACTAGCCGTTCAGGCGAAAAATGGCACAAACAGCTCGAGCGATCGTGCTGCATCCAATAAGGAATTTGACGAGAAAGTTGCCGAGCTCAATCGTCTTGCCGGCAGTACGAAGTTTGGGCAGGACTTGAAGCTGCTTGACGGAAGTGCAGGTATCCTCACCTTCCATGTAGGGGCGAACACTGGACCTGATGAGCAGATTGATATCGCTCTTACAGAAGACTTTTCCGGTAAAGCGCTGTTTACTGCAAAAGCAGATATTCCAGTGCTTGCAGCGGCACTCCCGGATACCACCAATAACAAGCCTCTCGTGGTGGGTAACAGAGATGTAAAGATTGGAGATAACATCACCCCCAAAATTGATGGAACCGGCATCTATGAAGGGCTGGCGCGAGCGAACCCATTGCAGCCCACCAAGGAAGAGCTTGAGCTGGAGTCCGCTGTAACGGCAAAAAATATCGATGACGCGATTATTCAAATTGATAAGGCGTTGGCCACGGTCTCTGCAGCCACTGCTGAGCTTGGGGCCAAGCAAAACCGGCTGACATCTACTATTTCTAACATTTCCAATATCGTGGAAAACGTGACGGCTTCACGTGGTCGAATCGAAGACGTCGACTTCGCCGCCGAAACCGCCGAGCTCACCAAGCAACAGACCCTTCAGCAAGCGTCCACCGCCATCCTGGCCCAAGCCAACCAGCTTCCCGCCGCCGTGCTGAAGCTGCTGCAATAACCCACACGCCTCTATAGATAAGGCCAAGCAAAGTCCGGGCGCGCCGCAGAAGCGCCCGGGTTTATGAGAACTGGTTAACAAATCGCTGAGTCAGGTTAAAGCTTCCAGGGGTTGCGCCGAAACGCTGTGTATCCCCGGACAACAAACTGCGGGGGTGGCGCTCTGGTGGCAAATAAATTTGAAAAAGCCCTCAAGCTCCTGGCAACCGCGACGATAAACATTACGTAGGTTCTCTAGGCCACACCCGGCGCTTGCCAGGGCCGGATAGCCGCAGCAAACAACTCACGAGGAATTCATCATGGCTTTAGGCGTAAACACCAACGTAGCTTCCCTGGCTGTTCAGAAGAACCTGTCCAAAGCTTCCGATGCACTGTCGACTTCGATGACTCGTCTGTCTTCCGGTCTGAAAATCAACAGCGCTAAAGACGACGCAGCCGGCCTGCAGATCGCAACCCGCGAAACGTCGCAAATCCGCGGCCAGACTGTTGCCATCAAGAACGCCAACGACGGTATCTCGATCGCTCAGACCGCTGAAGGCGCTCTGCAAGAATCGACCAACATTCTGCAGCGTATGCGTGAACTGGCTGTTCAGTCCCGAAACGACACGAACGGTACTGCTGACCGTGGCGCACTGGACTCCGAATACGCCCAAATGTCGGACGAACTGACCCGTATCGCCGGTTCGACCAACCTGAACGGCAAGAACCTGCTGGACGGTTCGGCTAGCACCGTAACCCTGCAAGTCGGTTCCAACACCGGTACTTCGAACCACATCGACCTGGTTCTGACTGGCAGCTTCACTGCTTCGGCTCTGGGCGTTGCAAGCGGCTCTACTTCGATCAGCGGCGCGGATAACGCTACTGCTCACACCAACGTCGACGCCGCTATCTCGGCAATCGACGCGGCTCTGGCAACAATCAACAGCACCCGTTCGAGCCTCGGTGCCGCGCAAAACCGTCTGACCAGCACCATCTCCAACCTGCAAAACGTTAACGAAAACGCCACCGCAGCACTGGGCCGCGTTCAAGACACCGACTTCGCCGCTGAAACCGCTAACCTGACCAAACAACAGACTCTGCAACAAGCTTCCACCTCTGTTCTGGCCCAGGCTAACCAGCTGCCATCCGCTGTTCTGAAACTGCTTCAGTAATAACGGCTAGAGTTTTGGCGGGGGAGTATGCTTGCGTGCTCTCCCGCTTTTTACTTTCAAGAGGTGAGTGGACATGGACATAAGTAGCAGGCTGAACGTGTCTTATTCGATGGTCCAGTCGTTGCCCGCGGTGCCTGTGGTTGCTGACAAGCCTGCCGTGGCGCCTCAAGTCGTTCCTGCTCCGGCGGCTTCATCGCAGTCAGGCACGTCGACAAGTAAAGACTCAGACCCGGAAAAGAAAACCGAAGAACTGGAAGCAGCCGTCAAACAAATGGAAAAGTTCTTTCAGTCGGTTCATCGCAACCTGGAATTTTCCATCGACGATAAATCGGGGAAAGTGGTGGTGAAGGTGATCGCCACGGAAACCGGTGAAGTGGTGCGGCAATTGCCGTCTGCCGAAGCCTTGAAGCTCGCCGACAGCCTGAAGAATGCAAACAGCCTGTTATTCGACGCGAAAGTTTAAATGGCATGAAAGGTGAACGCTGTGCATGTGGCATCGCGTGCTCGTCAAAATGCCGACTACAACTGAAAGGAGACTCACATGGCTAGTCCTATTACCCCCTCCACCGGCCTCGGCTCGGGCCTGGCAATCGGTGACATCGTCACTGCGCTGGTCAACTCCGACAAGCTGGCCAAGCAAACTCAGATCACCACCCAGACCAAGCTGGTCACCACCAAAATCTCCGGCATTGGCACGCTGACGAGTGCGATGACCGCCTTTCAGACCGCGCTGACCAACCTCGGCAAGACCGACACCCCTGCGTTCGCCGGTTATGCAGCAAAAGCTTCCGATGCGACCAAGCTAACCGTCACGTCCGACAACTCGGCCGTACCCGGTACCTACAGCATCACCGTCAAAGACCTTGCAACGGCTTCGAGTGTCGCCAGTGCTTCTTTTGCCGGCGGGACCACCAGTGCTATTCCGAGTGGCGATTTGACCCTCACTCAAAATGGCATTGACACCAAGATCACCATCCCGACCGGCGCCACGTTGGCGTCGGTCGCCAAGCAGATCAATGCGCAAACCGCGACGTCAAACATCAGCGCCAACATCATCACCGATGACAATGGCTCACGCCTGGTATTCAGCTCCACGGTGACGGGCAAGGGCACGGATATCACGGCCTCCAGCACGACGTCCAGCGAATTCAATATCGTCGCTGGCGCCAAGCTCGATCCGGCCAGCAAAACCAGTGCGGGTTACATTGGCGCCCAAGCGATCGACGCCAGTCTGACCGTCAACGGCCTGACCATCACCAGCGCCAGCAACACCATCGACAAGAGCCTCGGTGGCTTGTCCATGACCCTGTTGGCGCCGGGTGCTTCGACCGTTGCGGTGACCGGCAACAACGATGGCCTGAAAGCCTCGCTGCAAACCTTCATCGATGCCTACAACACCGTTGTCAAAGCCGTGGCCAGTGTCACCAAGGCCACCATCAGCGACACCCCGGATAAAACCACCGGTGCAACAGTGACCCCGGCCGCACTGACCGGCGATGCGTTGCCGCGCTCGATCCTTTCGGCGATTCGTGATCAGTTGGTAACGTCAGGGGCACCCGGCGGTATTTCCGTGCTCTCTCAATTGGGTATTACCACCGGTCAGTCCGACGGTACGCTCAGCCTTGATGCCAAGAAGTTTTCCGCCGCGATGGATCAGGGACTTGCGGGCGACGTGCAGCAGCTCTTCAGCGGCACTGACAGCACCAACGGCTTGCTGTCTCGGATGAAGGCGGCCATCACGCCGTACACCCAGACCGGCGGCATCTTGTCCACGCGCACCAGCAGCCTCAACAAACAGCAGACTGATCTGCAGAACCAGCAGACGGCGCTCGACCTGCGCGTGACCACGCTGACCGCCACGCTGACCGCCAAATACAACGCGATGGACTTGTTGGTGGGGCAGTTGAAAGCCTCTGCGACGAGCATTACCTCGTTCTTCGACTCGCTCAATGCCCAGCAAAGCGGCTGACCGTTGACGAGCTGATCAAGACCCGGCCCCCAGTGCCGGGTTTTTGGCATCTGGCCTTAAAGTTTTCCCGGGCCGTGTCGATACCCTCACTATAGAAACTTCGTTGCGCGAGGTAAGACAATGAACCGTATGGCAGCCCTTCGTCAGTATCAGAAGGTTAACTCACACGCCCAGACCGCCGTGGCCACGCCACACCGTCTGGTACAGATGCTGATGGAAGCCGGCCTGGACCGTATCGCCCAGGCCAAAGGCGCCATCGAGCGCAAGGACATCCCCGCCAAAGGACTGTTGATCGGCAAGGCGATTGAAATCATCGGCGGCCTGCGTGAAGGTCTGGACATGGAAAAGCAGGCAGAAGCCCTGGCCCATGTCGACAACCTGTATGTCTACCTGATGAAGCGTCTGGCGGAAGCGAACATCAAATCCGATCCGAAGATCCTCGATGAAGTCAGCGGCTTGCTGACCACGGTCAAGGAAGGCTGGGACGGGATCGGCGAACAGCAACCCGTGCTCTGAAGGAGAACCCCATGAGCGCTGCACTCAAGCGAATCGAAGAAACCCGTGAAGCCTTGGTCGATGCCCTCGAGCAGCGTGACTGGGAGGCGATCGGCCAGCTCGATATGGCCTGCCGGGCCTGTGTCGATGAGGTCATCAGCCAGGCAAGCAACGATGAGCCTGAGCTGCGAAATAATCTGGAAGAGCTGCTAGGCGTCTATCGCAAGCTTATTGACGTTGCCGTGGGCGAACGTCAAGCGATCGTCGACGAAATGTCGCAGATCCAGCGAGCGAAAAGCGCGGCAAAGGTTTACCATCTGTTCGGTTGACACTTGGTCCATAGCCAAAATAAGTACGCCATAAATTTGACTGTGTACGGTTTTTTGACTTAACTAGTGAAGTTCACTAATTTCGGTGATTGACACGTCTCAACGGACGATACGAAAGCCAAGCTTGCCCGTGATCGGGCATCGAGTTGACTAGGGAAGTTGCTATTGCATGTGGCGTGAAATCAAAATCCTGCTGATCGATGACGATAGCCAGCGCCGCCGTGATATGGCGGTGATCCTGAATTTTCTGGGTGATGAGAACCTGTCTTGCTCCAGCACAGACTGGCAGCAAGTCGTGGGTTCGTTGACATCCACCCGAGAAGTGCTTTGCGTGCTGGTCGGCAGCGTGAACGCCCCGGGCAGCCTTCAAGGCCTGCTCAAAACCGTGGCCGCGTGGGACGAGTTTCTCCCGGTCCTGCTGATGGGCGAGAATTCTTCGGCCGAACTGGCGGACGATCTGCGCCGCCGGGTCCTCTCCACCGTCGAGATGCCGCCCAGCTACAGCAAACTGCTGGACTCTCTGCACCGCGCCCAGGTCTATCGCGAGATGTACGACCAGGCCCGTGAACGCGGGCGTCAGCGCGAACCCAATCTTTTCCGCAGCCTCGTCGGCACCAGCCGTGCGATCCAGCACGTGCGCCAGATGATGCAGCAGGTCGCCGACACCGACGCCAGCGTGCTGATCCTCGGTGAATCCGGGACCGGCAAGGAAGTCGTCGCGCGTAACCTGCATTACCATTCCAAGCGCCGCGATGCGCCTTTTGTGCCGGTCAACTGCGGCGCGATTCCGGCCGAGCTGCTCGAAAGCGAATTGTTCGGCCACGAGAAGGGCGCCTTCACCGGCGCCATCACCAGCCGGGCAGGGCGCTTCGAACTGGCCAACGGCGGGACGCTGTTTCTCGATGAGATCGGCGACATGCCGCTGCCGATGCAGGTCAAGCTGCTGCGCGTCTTGCAGGAACGCACCTTCGAGCGCGTAGGCAGCAACAAGACCCAGAGCGTCGACGTGCGGATCATTGCTGCGACGCATAAAAATCTTGAAGACATGATCGTCATCGGCAGTTTCCGCGAGGATCTCTACTACCGTCTGAACGTGTTCCCGATCGAGATGGCGCCGTTGCGTGAGCGTGTGGAAGACATTCCACTGCTGATGAACGAGCTGATTTCGCGCATGGAGCATGAGAAGCGCGGGTCGATCCGCTTCAATTCCGCTGCCATCATGTCCCTGTGCCGTCACGGTTGGCCGGGCAACGTGCGTGAACTCGCCAACCTCGTTGAGCGCATGGCGATCATGCATCCGTACGGTGTCATTGGCGTCTCCGAGCTGCCGAAGAAATTCCGCTACGTCGACGACGAAGACGAGCAACTGGTCGACAGCCTGCGCAGCGATCTCGAAGAGCGCGTGGCCATCAACGGCCATACGCCAAACTTCGCCAGCAGCGCATTGCTGCCGCCTGAAGGCCTGGACCTGAAGGACTACCTCGGTGGTCTGGAGCAGGGCCTGATTCAGCAGGCGCTGGACGATGCCAACGGGATCGTGGCACGCGCCGCCGAGCGTTTGCGTATCCGCCGCACCACGCTGGTAGAGAAAATGCGCAAGTACGGCATGAGCCGTCGCGAAGGCGACGAACAGGTCGAAGACTGACTGTCGTTTGACGCGTCAAAAATAAACCGCTGATTTTTCAGCGGTTTTTTTTCGGCACGGGGATTGCTATGTCTCTGGGAACATACCGTTTACTGACGGTTCGCTACCCGAGAGATCAACTATGCCCCAGGCCGCTCAGATGTCTTCCGAACCCGGTTCAGCCATTGGTTCGTTAGTGCAGCAGTCCCCGGAAGTGGCGAGCAGGCAAGGCCTTGAACAGGCCTTCGCGCTGTTCAGCCAGATGTCGACTCAATTGACCGATTCCTACGGCCTGCTCGAAGCGCGGGTCACCGAGCTCAAGGGCGAGCTGGCCGTGGTCAGCGCCCAGCGCATGGAGGAATTGGCGGAGAAAGAGCGTCTGGCGAACCGCTTGCAGCATCTGCTCGATCTGCTGCCCGGCGGCGTCATTGTTATCGACGGCACCGGCATGGTCCGCGAGGCCAATCCTGCCGCACTGGATCTGCTGGGCGAGCCGTTGATCGGCATGCTCTGGCGCCACGTCATCGCCCGCTGCTTTGCGCCGCGCGAGGACGATGGCCACGAAATCTCCCTGAAGGACGGGCGCCGGCTTTCCATTGCCACCCGTTCGCTGGACGCCGAGCCGGGCCAATTGGTGCTGCTCAACGACCTGACCGAAACCCGTCATCTGCAAAGCCAGCTGGCGCGCCATGAGCGTTTGTCGTCCCTGGGCCGCATGGTCGCGTCATTGGCCCATCAGATCCGTACGCCGCTGTCCGCCGCCATGATCTACGCCAGCCACCTGGCCGAACAGGCCTTGAACGTCGAAACCCAACAGCGCTTTGCCGGACGTCTTAAAGAGCGTTTGCACGAGCTCGAGCATCAGGTCCGCGACATGCTGGTGTTTGCCCGTGGCGAATTGCCGCTGACTGACCGGGTGACGCCGGCCGCGCTGGTGGCCGCCCTCGAATCCGCCGCCCAGACCCATGTGCGTGATGTGGCCGTGCGCTGGCAGTGCGACAGTCCGTCGGGTGAGTTGCTGTGCAACCGCGACACGCTGGTTGGCGCGCTGCTCAACCTCATTGAAAACGCGGTCCAGGCCAGTGCCGGCCAGGCTGACGGGCGTCGCCGCCTCAAGATTCATGCGTACAACCGCGGCAACACGTTGCGCCTGTGTGTCAGCGACAGTGGCAGCGGCATCGAGCCTGCGGCGCTAGCCCGCATCGGCGAGCCCTTCTTCACCACCAAAACCACCGGCACCGGTCTCGGTCTGGCCGTTGTCACCGCCGTGGCGCGGGCGCATCAGGGGCGTGTCGAATTCCGCTCGCGTCCGGACCGTGGCACCTGCGCCATCGTGTCCTTGCCTTTGGTTCCTGGCGCTGGGAGTGACACGGCGTCTGGTCCGTCGGTGATAACGGCAGGTGAGCGCTCATGACCATCAAGGTGCTGCTGGTTGAGGATGACCCGTCTCTGCGCGAAGCTTTGGGCGAAACCCTGGCGCTGGCCGGCCATGATTATCAGGCGGTTGGCTCGGCGGAAGAGGCGCTGATCGCCGCTGCCGATTCGTCGTTCAGCCTGGTGGTCAGCGACGTCAATATGCCCGGCATGGACGGTCACCAATTGCTCGGCCAGTTGCGCAGCCGCTACCCGCAGTTGCCGGTGCTGTTGATGACCGCCCACGGCACGGTCGACCGCGCGGTGGAGGCGATGCGTCAGGGCGCGGCCGATTATCTGGTCAAACCGTTCGAGCCCAAGGCGTTGGTGGCGTTGGTTGCCCGCCATGCGTTGGGTCGCCTCGGGCCGGCCGATGGCGAGGGTCCGATCGCGGTCGAGCCTGCCAGCGTGCAGTTGCTCAGCCTCGCCAGTCGTGTTGCGAAGAGCGATTCGACGGTCTTGATTTCCGGCGAATCGGGCACGGGTAAAGAAGTGCTGGCGCGTTTCATTCATCAGCAGTCGCCGCGCGCCGGCAAGCCGTTCATTGCGATCAACTGTGCGGCCATCCCGGACAACATGCTCGAAGCCACCCTGTTCGGCCACGAAAAGGGTTCGTTCACCGGGGCCATTGCTTCTCAGGCCGGCAAGTTCGAGCAGGCCGAAGGCGGCACCCTGCTGCTCGACGAGATTTCCGAAATGCCCATGGGCCTGCAGGCCAAGCTGTTGCGTGTGCTGCAGGAGCGGGAAGTGGAGCGGGTCGGTGCGCGCAAGCCTATCGAACTGGACATCCGCGTGCTGGCCACCACTAACCGCGATCTGGCGGGCGAAGTAGCGGCCGGGCGTTTCCGCGAAGACCTGTTTTATCGACTGTCGGTGTTCCCGCTCGCGTGGCAATCCTTGCGCCAGCGTCCCGCCGACATTCTGCCGCTGGCCGAGCGTCTGCTGGCCAAGCACGTCAATAAAATGAAGCACGGGCCGGTGCGGCTGTCGGCCGAGGCGCAGAAGTGTCTGGTCAGCTACGCCTGGCCGGGCAATGTCCGCGAGCTGGACAACGCGGTACAGCGGGCGCTGATTCTGCAGCAGGGCGGTGTCATTCAGGCCGAGGACTTCTGCCTTGCCGGGCCGGTCACGTTCGCCGCCGCGCCGACCCCTCAGGTGTCGGCGGTCGCGACCGGCGCCATGGAAGTGTCGCCCGATATCGGCAGCGGGGAAGGGGCCGGCGCCCTGGGTGAAGACCTGCGTCGCCGGGAGTTCCAGATGATCATCGACACCCTTCGTGCCGAGCGCGGTCGTCGCAAAGAGGCCGCCGAACGTCTCGGTATCAGCCCGCGTACGTTGCGCTACAAGCTGGCGCAGATGCGTGATGCGGGGATGGATGTCGAAGGGTTTCTGTTTGCCTCCTGAGCAGGCGCGCGTGTCGGTGAAATGGATGCCTGCCTGATTTGAGCTGACGACCGATATCCGACAACCCGCTGATTTTTCAGTGGGTGTGATGCCGTCTTCGTGAGCAAGCTCACTCCCACAGGGACCGCGTCTGATAGGGCATCGCGCGGTGTCAATGCGTGAAGCGCCTCTGCGTTTATGTGTCCGTTCAAATACTCATCCGAACACTTTCATCAAACGTGGCACATCGCCGCTATTGGTCTGGCACCCTTGTTGCTAATGCTTAGGTAACCGCTGAATCCGTGTCAAAAATCTGCGGCCCTTTTGAGAGAAACGTCATGACCCAAGGTGTTGAATTTAATCGCTTGATGTTGGACATGCGCTCCATGCAAATGGACGCCATGGCTCAGCCCAAGGCCATCGCAGCGCCAGAACAGGCCGGTGCGAGCAGTTTTGCTGACATGCTCGGCATGGCGGTGAACAAGGTCAACGACACCCAGCAGGCGTCGAATCAGTTGTCGACCGCTTTCGAGATGGGCAAGAGCGGCGTGGACCTCACCGACGTGATGATCTCCTCGCAAAAAGCCAGCGTGTCGTTTCAAGCGCTGACCCAGGTACGCAACAAGCTGGTTCAGGCGTACCAAGACATCATGCAAATGCCGGTTTGAGGACGATTTAAGTCATGGCCGAAGCCGCCGTCGATAACGTACCCGCCAAAACGGGTGCGCCAGGAAGCAAGCCGCCGATGTTCGGGCTGGCGTTCCTGCAAAATCTCTCCGAGATGACCATGCTGCGTCAGGTCGGCCTCATGGTCGGTCTGGCTGCCAGCGTGGCGATTGGTTTCGCCGTCGTGCTTTGGTCGCAACAGCCTGATTACAAGCCGCTCTATGGCAGCCTGTCGGGTGTCGACACCAAGCAGGTGATGGACACGTTGGCTCAGGCCGACATTCCATACACCGTCGAGCCTAATTCCGGCGCGCTGCTGGTGAAGTCCGATGACCTGTCCCGTGCCCGCATCAAGCTGGCCGGCGCCGGCATCGCTCAAAGCGATGGCAACGTCGGCTTCGAAATCCTCGACAAGGATCAAGGCCTGGGCACCAGCCAGTTCATGGAGGCCACTCGTTACCGTCGTGGCCTGGAAGGCGAACTGGCGCGGACCATCTCCAGCCTCAATAACGTCAAGGGCGCCCGCGTTCACCTGGCGATCCCGAAGAGCTCGGTGTTCGTGCGTGACGATCGCAAGCCCAGTGCTTCCATTCTGGTTGAGCTGTATGCCGGTCGTTCGCTGGAGCCGGGTCAGGTGCTGGCGATCATGAACCTGGTCGCCACCAGCGTGCCGGAACTGAGCAAGTCGCAGATTTCTGTCGTTGATCAGAAGGGCAACCTGCTGTCCGATCAGGCCGAGAACTCCGAGCTGTCCATGGCCGGCAAGCAATTCGATTACACCCGTCGCATGGAAAGCATGCTGACCCAGCGTGTACAGAACATCCTGCAGCCGGTGCTGGGCAATGACCGCTATAAGGCAGAAGTGTCGGCAGACGTTGATTTCAGCGCTGTCGAATCCACCGCCGAAAGCTTCAACCCGGACCAGCCTGCGTTGCGCAGCGAGCAGACCGTCAACGAACAACGCTCCAGCGGCAGCGGTTCAGGTGGCGTACCGGGTGCTTTGAGCAACCAGCCGCCAGGCCCGGCGACTGCGCCACAGAACGCCACCGCCGGTGCTGCAGGTGCCGCGGGCGCCATCGCCCCGGGCCAACCGCTGCTGGACGCCAACGGTCAACAGATCATGGACCCGGCCACCGGTCAGCCGATGCTGGCGCCATACCCGGCCGACAAGCGTAACCAGTCGACCAAGAACTTCGAGCTCGACCGTTCCATCAGCCACACCAAGCAGCAGCAGGGCCGGGTCAATCGCCTGTCGGTTGCGGTGGTGGTGGATGATCAGGTCAAGGTCAACCCGGCCAACGGCGAAACAACGATGGTGCCGTGGACCGCCGATCAATTGGCGCGCTTCACCCGTCTGGTGCAGGACGCCGTCGGCTTCGACGCCAGCCGTGGTGACAGCGTCAGCGTGATCAACGTGCCGTTCTCTACTGATCGCGGCGAAGTGATCCCGGACATTCCGTTCTATTCGCAATCGTGGTTTTGGGACATCGTCAAACAGGCCATGGGCGTGCTGTTCATCCTGGTGCTGGTGTTCGGTGTACTGCGTCCGGTGCTCAAGGGCATCACCAATCCTCAAGGCAAGCGCCTTGACGGTGACTCCGAGCTGGGCGGCATGATCGGGATGGACGGTGAACTGGCAAACGACCGCGTCAGTCTGGGCGGTCCGCAAAGTATTCTGTTGCCGAGCCCTACCGAGGGCTATGACGCACAGCTCAACGCAATCAAGAGCCTTGTGGCCGAGGACCCGGCGCGTGTAGCGCAGGTCGTCAAAGAGTGGATCAACGCTGATGAGTGATAGAGCTGCTGCGCTTAAATTGACCCGCGTGGACAAGGCCGCGATTCTGCTCCTTACCCTGGGTGAGACCGATGCCGCGCAGGTCTTGCGCCACATGGGGCCGAAAGAGGTTCAACGTGTGGGCGTGGCCATGGCGCAGATGCGCAATGTGCACCGCGAGCAGGTCGAGCAGGTGATGAGCGAGTTCGTCGACGTGGTCGGCGATCAGACCGGTGTCGGCATCGGCTCGGACGGCTACATCCGCAAGATGCTCACCCAGGCCTTGGGCGAGGACAAGGCCAACGGCCTGATCGACCGGATTCTGCTGGGCGGCAACACCAGCGGTCTCGACAGCCTGAAGTGGATGGAACCGCGCGCGGTGGCCGACGTCATCCGTTTCGAGCACCCGCAGATTCAGGCGATCGTCGTGGCCTACCTGGACGCCGATCAGGCCGGTGAAGTGCTGAGCCACTTCGACCACAAGGTGCGTCTGGACATTATTCTGCGCGTGTCGTCGTTGAACACCGTGCAGCCGGCGGCGCTGAAAGAATTGAACCAGATCCTCGAGAAGCAGTTCTCGGGCAACGCCAACACGTCCCGTACTACCTTGGGTGGTATCAAGCGTGCGGCGGATATCATGAACTTCCTCGACAGCTCGATCGAAGGCCAGCTCATGGATTCGATCCGCGAAGTGGACGAAGACCTGTCGACGCAGATCGAAGACCTCATGTTTGTCTTCAACAACCTGTCCGACGTCGACGACCGCGGGATTCAGGCCTTGCTGCGCGAAGTCTCCTCCGATGTGCTGGTCCTGGCACTGAAGGGCTCCGACGACGCCATCAAGGAAAAGATTTTCAAGAACATGTCCAAACGTGCCGCCGAACTGCTGCGCGACGACCTGGAAGCCAAAGGCCCGGTTCGCGTCAGCGACGTGGAAGGCGCCCAGAAAGAAATTCTCACCATTGCCCGTCGTATGGCGGAGGCCGGGGAGATCGTTCTTGGCGGCAAAGGTGGCGAGGAAATGATTTAAGCGTAGGTGTCGTTGATGTCCAGCTCCGATAAAGCAGCACCCAGTGAGCTCATCCGCGCCCAGGATTTGCGCGGCCTCGACGTCTGGGCCTTGCCCAGCTTCGACCCGCAGGTGGAAACGCCCGAGCCGGAACCGGTCATCGAAGAAGCCGAGCTCGCCGAAAGCGAAGAAGTGCCGCTGGAGGAAGTCCAGCCGATGACCCTGGAAGAGTTGGAAAGCATCCGCCAGGACGCCTACAACGAAGGGTTTGCCATCGGCGAAAAAGAGGGTTTCCACAGCACCCAGCTCAAGGTTCGTCAGGAAGCGGAAGTGGCCCTGGCGGCCAAGCTCGAAAGCATGGAAACCCTGATGGGGCATCTGTTCGAACCCATCGCCGATCAGGACGCACAGATCGAGAAAGCCATGGTGTCACTGGTCGAACACGTGGTCCGGCAGGTCATCCAGCGCGAACTGAAAACCGACTCCAGCCAGATCGGCACGGTGCTGCGCGAAGCGTTGCGACTGTTGCCGATGGGGGCGGCCAACGTGCGCATTCTGGTCAACCCGCAGGACTTCGCGCTGGTCAAAGCCATGCGTGAGCGTCACGAAGAAACCTGGCGCATTCTCGAGGACGATACGATCCAGCCCGGCGGTTGCCGGGTCGAGAGCGAGCACAGCCGCATCGACGCCACGGTCGAGGCGCGGATCAGTCAGGCCCTCGGCAAAATGTTCGATCAGTTGCACGAGCAGGCCCTGCACCCGGCGCCGCCCGATGTGACCATCGAACTGGAAGAGGCGATCCAGAGCGCCGAGAAAACCACTTACCCGCTGGGTGCTGTCGATGCGCCTTGAACGCACCAGTTTCGCCAAGCGTCTGAGCACCTACCCTGACGCCATCTCCCTGCCTACGCAGCCGATCGTCGAAGGACGACTGCTGCGCATGGTCGGCCTGACCCTCGAAGCCGAGGGCCTGCGCGCGGCCATGGGCAGCCGCTGCATGGTAATCAACGACGGCAGTCATCACCCGGTCGAAGTGGAAGCCGAGGTCATGGGCTTCTCCGGTGGAAAGGTGTTCCTGATGCCGGTTGGCAGCGTCTCCGGCATTGCACCGGGCGCCCGCGTCGTGCCACTGCCGGACACCGGCCGTCTGCCGATGGGCATGACCATGCTGGGCCGCGTCCTCGACGGCGCCGGTCGCCCCCTCGACGGCAAGGGCGGGATGAAAGCCGAAGACTGGGTGCCGATGGACGGCCCCACCATCAACCCGCTCAATCGCAATCCGATCAGCCAGCCGCTGGACGTGGGCATTCGCTGCATTAACGGTTTGTTGACGGTCGGCCGCGGTCAGCGTCTGGGTCTGTTCGCCGGTACCGGGGTGGGCAAGAGCGTGCTGCTGGGGATGATGACCCGCTTCACCGAGGCCGACATCATCGTCGTCGGGCTGATTGGCGAACGGGGTCGCGAGGTGAAGGAATTCATCGAGCACAGCCTGGGCGAGGAGGGCCTCAAGCGCTCTGTCGTCGTGGCCTCTCCGGCGGATGACGCGCCGTTGATGCGTCTGCGCGCGGCAATGTATTGCACGCGCATCGCCGAATATTTTCGTGACAAGGGCAAGAACGTCCTGTTGCTGATGGATTCCCTGACCCGTTTCGCCCAGGCCCAGCGGGAAATCGCCCTGGCCATCGGCGAGCCGCCTGCGACCAAGGGTTATCCGCCGTCGGTGTTCGCCAAGCTGCCCAAGCTGGTGGAACGCGCCGGTAACGCGGAAGCGGGCGGTGGCTCGATCACGGCGTTCTACACCGTTTTGTCCGAAGGCGACGACCAGCAGGACCCGATCGCCGACTCGGCCCGGGGCGTGCTCGACGGCCACATCGTGCTGTCGCGGCGACTGGCCGAAGAGGGCCATTACCCGGCCATCGATATCGAAGCGTCGATCAGCCGGGTGATGCCGTCCGTGGTCGATCCGCAGCACATGGTTCAGGCGCAGTATTTCAAGCAATTGTGGTCGCGTTATCAGCAGAGCCGCGATCTGATCAGCGTCGGTGCGTACGTGGCCGGCGGCGATCGCGAGACTGACCTGGCGATTTCACTGCAGCCACAGTTGGTGAAGTATTTGCGCCAGGGCTTGCAGGAGAACGAGAGCATGCAGAGCAGTGAGGAGCAGTTGGCGAAGATTTTCAATCCTCAGGCTGGGGGTTAATCGGTCATGGCAGTCAGTCGCGCAGCCCGTCTGGCGCCGGTGGTGGAGATGGCCGAGAAGGTCGAGAAGGCCGCCGTGCAGCGCCTGGGGCATTTTCAGGGTCAGGTGCGGCTGGCTGAGGCCAAGCTGGGTGAGCTGGATAAGTTTCGCTCTGATTATCAGCAGCAGTGGATCGACAAGGGCGCCCATGGGGTGTCGGGTCAGTGGCTGATGAATTATCAGCGCTTCCTCAATCAGTTGGAGACGGCGGTGGCGCAGCAGCGTCAGAGTCTGGCGTGGCATGAGAATAATCTGAACAAGGCGCGCGGCGAGTGGCAAAAAGCGTATGCGCGGGTGGAGGGGCTGCGCAAGCTGGTGCAGCGGTATATCGATGAGGCGCGTGCGCTGGAAGATAAACGCGAGCAAAAGCTGCTGGATGAGCTGGTGCAGAGGTTGCCCAGGACGGAGCAGTTTTAGGAGCTTGAGATCAAGAGCGTCTGCCTGGGGGCAGACTGTTTCGCCTTCGGCGAGTTACTTGGAAAAGCACCCCAAGTAACCAAG
>NZ_JBWKQL010000022.1:0-51365 GCF_059418765.1 Pseudomonas sp. GW821-FHT07F05 | reverse complement strand
GCAGCAGTCAGATGCGAACTGTTCGTCCCACCACCCCTTCAAGTCTAACCATACAAGCGAGCTTGCTCGCGAAGGCTCACTGTCAGTCACCCGACAACGTTGCTGACTGTCCCGGCTTCTTCCTGAGCAAGCTCAGTCTCACATGGGCAGTGTTGGCTGGCTGAATTACGCGGTGTCAGAGCGATGGGGAATTTTCCATCCAACACCCCCACGCCCTCTTCATCACCCCACGCTTCAGTTCGTCACGCAGCGGCCGATGTACAGGCGTCCATCACTACAATTCGCAGGAATCATCATGTCTCGCTGGTTTACCCAACGCCTTGGAAATATGAGCGTCAGCCTCAAACTGGGTATCGGTTTCGGCCTGGTGCTATTGCTGACGCTGCTCATCACGGCGACGGGGTGGTCTAGCGTGAAGGCGTTGATCGAGCGCGGCGACAAGCTGGGGATGATCTCGCAGATCAGTGAGCGGACGATGGACCTGCGCACGGCACGCATGGTGTATGAAACCCAATACACCGCTGAAGCCGCGACGGCTGTCATGACCGCGCTGGACAATCTCGACGCCGACCTGAAAACCGCGCAGAGCATGGTCAAAGGTGTCGGCGATCTCAAACTGATGGACGCTCAGGCTCAGGCCGCGGGCGAATACCGCCGCGCCTTTGGCGACATGACCAAAGCCATCCAGACCCGCGAAGCGAGCCGAACCAATCTGGGAACTACGGCCGACGCAGCCGTAGATGTCGTCAAAAAGATCGAAGAAGCGTTGATCCAGCACGACAACATCCTGCAATTCAACAGCGCGGTGGATGTCAGCAAACAGATTCAGCAGGCACGCTTCCAGGTGCGCGGTTACACCTTCAGCGGCAAAGCGGATTTCGAGAAGAACGCCACCGCCGCCATCGACGAAGCCATCGTCGGAGTGAACACGCTGGCCGGGGACGTTTCCTCCCAATACATCCCGCAGCTGCAAAAGGCCAACCTGGCGCTCAAAGGCTACCGCGACGCTGTCGGCCAGTACCGTGACGCACAACTGGTCAGCGTTCAGGCCCTGGCCAAAATGACCGAGCTGGGCCAGCAGCTGCTGGACAACAGCGAACAATTGAACAGTTCGCAAAACGCCAAGCGTGATGCAGACACTCGTCAGGCCCAATCGACGCTTGGCATCGCTACGATAGTGGCCCTGATCCTCGGTGTTCTCGCCGCCTGGATCATCACACGACAAATCACAGTGCCGCTGGGCCAGACGCTCGTGGCGGTCGAGCGCGTGGCGTCCGGTGATCTGACCCACAACTTGAGCGTCGACCGCCGCGATGAGCTGGGTCAGTTGCAGGGCAGCATCCAGCGCATGACCGTGGAGCTTCGTCAGTTGATCAGCGGCATCGGCGAAGGCGTAACTCAGATCGCCAGCGCTGCCGAAGAGCTGTCGGCGGTCACCGAACAGACCAGCGCCGGCGTCAACAGCCAGAAGGTCGAGACTGACCAGGTAGCGACCGCGATGCATGAGATGACCGCCACGGTGCAGGAAGTCGCCCGTAACGCCGAAGAAGCGTCCGAGGCCGCCGTAGCTGCCGACCTCCAGGCGCGCGAAGGCGACAAGGTGGTCAACGAGGCCATCGCCCAGATCGAGCTTCTCGCCACCGAAGTCGGTCACTCCACCGAGGCCATGGCCGAGCTCAAGCGCGAGAGCGACAAGATCGGCAGCGTCCTCGACGTGATCAAATCCGTCGCACAGCAAACCAACCTCCTCGCCCTGAACGCCGCTATCGAGGCTGCGCGGGCGGGCGAGGCTGGTCGCGGATTTGCTGTGGTGGCGGACGAAGTGCGTAGCCTGGCGCAGCGTACTCAGAAATCCACTGAAGAGATCGAGGAACTGATTTCCGGCCTGCAGAACGGCACGCGGCAGGTGGCGACGATCATGGACAACAGCCGTGAGCTCACTGTCAGCAGCGTAGAGCTGACCCGACGTGCTGGCAGCTCGTTGGAAAGCATCACCCGCACCGTGTCTGCGATTCAATCCATGAACCAGCAAATCGCTGCCGCGGCCGAGGAGCAAAGCGCCACCGCCGAAGAGATCAACCGCAGCGTGCTCAATGTGCGCGATGTGTCGGAACAGACCTCCGCGGCCAGCGAAGAAACCGCCGCATCGAGCGTCGAACTGGCGCGACTGGGCAGCCATCTGCAAGCGCTGGTGGGTCGCTTCCGGGTCTGATTCAGTTGCCTGACCCGCACCCGTCTCAGTAACGCACCAGCCGCAAAACCTCCGATCAGGGGTGGAATCTGTGACACGCGTCACCCCTTCCCACCTCTCGGAAATCTCCTACGACCTGATCAGGTCACGCCTCCGCTTGCCCTGCCGATGCGCGTTTATCGCTCATCCGCAGGAGACGCATCATGCTGCAAGGCATCAACCGGACGCTGGCCAACACCAGCGTCAAACTCAAACTCTCGCTGGGCTTCGGCCTGGTTTTGCTTCTGACCCTGGCCATCACGCTGACCGGCTGGCATGGGCTCGACACCATGATCGAGCGCTCGGAGTCATTGACCTCCATCGCCCAGCTCAACGCGATGACCAAGGACCTGCGCGCCGAGCGCATTGTCTTTCGGGTCGAAAACACCGCTGACAGCGCCTCGCGCGTCGTTGCCCGCATCAATGAGATCGAAGCGCATCTGGTGCTCCTGCGTGACGACGCCCCACCGGCCGACATCCTCACGTTACTCAACGGGCAGAGCGACACCGTACGAGCCCTCGAAGCCACCTTCGCCGATCTGGCCAAGCTGTTGAGTGCGCGGGCAGATTCCCGCGCTCAACTGGCCGTTCTGTCTGAAGAGGCGATCACGTCCATTGGCCAGGTGGAAAGCGAAGTCTTGAAGGCTGTGAGTCAGGAGCAGGACAGCAGCGAGCGGCTGGGGGAGTTCACCAACATCCAGCAGCTGCGCGGCCAGGTGCAGAACGCCCGTTACGAAGTCCAGGCGTACGTGTTCAGCGGTAAGGAGTCCTACGAGGTCGCCGCCATTACCGCCATCGACGAAGCGCTGAAGGAAGTCGAACAAATTGCCACCGACCAGGCCGATGGCAATGTCAGTGAATTGCTCAACGCCCGCAAGACGCTGCTCAAGTACCGCGAGCACATGGGCCAGTTCAAGGACCTCCAGGTCAAGGTTGAAGCGGCCCAGGAGTCCATGGAGGCGCTTAGCGAGAATCTGCTGACATCAACCTGTGAGATCACTGCGCTGCAAGGCCAGCGGCGTGATGCCGAAGCCACTCAGTCGCGGCAGACGCTCAGTGGCGTGGCCGGGTTGGCGATGCTGCTTGGCCTGCTGGCCGCCTGGCTGATCACCCAGCAGATCATCGCGCCGCTACGGCTGACGTTGAGCGCCGCCGCGCGCATCGCCAAGGGTGATCTGAGTCAGGACCTGGAAATCGGCCGTCGCGACGAAATGGGCATGCTCCAGCGCAGCATGCAGGACATGACCCTGAGCCTGCGGCAACTCATCAGCGGCATCAGCGACGGCGTGACCCAGATTGCCAGCGCGGCAGAGCAGCTGTCGGCCGTCACTGCGCAGACCAGCGTGGGCGTCACCAGCCAGAAAGACGAAACGGACTGCGTCGCCACGGCGATGAACCAGATGACCTCGACCGTGATGGAAGTGGCCCGCAATGCCGAAGAAGCCAGTGAAGCCGCGCGGCACGCTGATCAGCAGGCGCGGGACGGCGACAAGGTGGTCAACGACGCTATCGCGCAGATCGAGCGCCTAGCGCTGGAGGTCAACAACTCAACCCAAGCCATGGGCAAGCTGAAACTGGAGAGCGACAAGATCGGCGGGGTGCTCGACGTGATCAAGTCAGTGTCGCAGCAGACCAATCTGCTCGCACTGAACGCCGCCATCGAGGCCGCCCGTGCAGGCGAAGCGGGACGCGGCTTTGCGGTGGTGGCCGATGAGGTTCGCGGCCTGGCGCAACGCACTCAGGAATCCACCGAAGAAATCGAAGTGCTGATCGCGGCGCTGCAAAGCGGCACCCAGCAGGTGGTGATGACCCTTGATGCCAGCCGGACCCTGACCGACAGCAGCGTCGAGCTGAGTCGTCAGGCCGGCGATGCCCTAGGACACATCACACGCACGGTGTCGACGATTCAGACAATGAACCAGCAGATCGCTGCGGCGGGCGAGGAGCAGAGCAGCGTGGCGGAGCAGATCAATCGCAGCGTGCTGAACGTGCGGGATGTCTCCGAGCAAACCGCCGCGTCCAGCGAAGAGACGGCCGCGTCGAGCATTGAACTGGCGCGGCTCGGGGTGCAGTTGCAGGAGATGGTCGGGAAGTTTCGGGTGAGTTGATTTGTGGTGTGGCAACCGACGCCTTCCCGGCTAAAGCCGATCCCACAGAGTTCACAGTTTTTAGTGGGACTGGCTTTAGCCGGGAAGGCGTCTGCATTCACACCGCAGAATTAATAGCGCACGCACTGGCCTCTTCCCGGCTAAAGCCAGTCCTACAGGGATGGACCAACACAGACTCTCAAACAAAAACGCCGCCGAAGATCACTCTTCGGCGGCGTTTTGTTTAGCGGGTGGATCAGGCGTTGACGAGGGTCGCGTCGTTCACATGGGTCGCTGGCTGCAGAGGCAGCAGCGGCGCATGGGGATCGGCTTCGACCGAGGCGCGCCAGGCATTGAGCCAGGCAGAATTGCCTTCGCTCCAGACCAATTCGTGCAACCGGGCCAGGGCAACCGGATCGCTCAGCAATTGCAGGCGCTCATGGTTATTCAGGAGTTCAGGGCCACCCTTGATCGCATGACGCACACGCTCGACACGCATCCACTCGATCGGCTCGGCTTCGCGATGGCGAGAGGTCGCCAGCGCACAGGCCAAGGCGTTCTGCTGCGGATCAACCACGGCGCGAACAAAGCCGTCGTTCAGCGCGTGCCAGCGGTTCTCGTGGGTGTACTTGTCAGTGGACACCAGTTCTTGCGGCGGCGTGTGCTCTTCCGGGATCAGGAACAGCTTGGTGTCGCGCGCCTTCAAACCCAGATTCGTGCGGCTGGAAATCACCGACACCGGGATCGACAGCATCAACGAACCCACGATCGGCACCAGCCACCACAGGAAGCTCGGGTTCAGCCAAGCCACCAGCAGCGCCCAGCAAAAGCCCAGCAGCGTCTGCGGTCCGTGACGCTTGACCGCTTCGCTCCACGGCGTGGAGTCATCATCACGCTGCGGTGAGTTCCACGTCGCAGCCCAGCCCAGGAACGCGGCCAGTACAAAGCGGGTGTGGAAGATCATGCGCACCGGCGCCAGCAGCATGGAGAACAGCATTTCCAGCAGCATCGACATCGTGACCTTGATACGACCACCAAAGCCGGTCGCGCCCTTGGCCCAGATCAGAATCACGCTGAGCAGTTTCGGCAGGAACAACAGCACGACGGTCGTCGAGAACAAGGCGACGGCTTTTTCCGGGTGCCACTGTGGCCACAACGGATACAGCTGACGCGGCTCCATGAAGTAGGTCGGCTCCATCAGCGTGTTCACCGCTAGCAACGCAGTGGACAACACCAGGAAGAAGAACCACAACGGCGCCGACAGATAGGACATCACGCCGGTCAGGAACACCGCACGGTGTACCGGGTGCATGCCTTTGACCAGGAACAGGCGGAAGTTCATCAAGTTACCGTGGCACCAGCGACGGTCACGCTTGAGCTCATCCAGCAGGTTCGGCGGCAGCTCTTCGTAACTGCCCGGCAGGTCGTAGGCAATCCACACGCCCCAGCCGGCACGGCGCATGAGCGCTGCTTCGACGAAGTCGTGGGACAGAATCGCACCGGCGAAGGCGCCCTTCCCGGGCAGCGGCGCCAGGGCGCAATGCTCGATGAATGGCTTCATGCGGATGATCGCGTTGTGACCCCAGTAGTGGGATTCACCCAGCTGCCAGAAGTGCAGGCCGGCCGTGAACAGCGGGCCGTATACGCGAGTCGCGAACTGCTGCATGCGGGCATACAGCGTATCCATGCCCGAAGCACGCGGCGCGGTCTGGATAATACCGGCGTCCGGCGTCGCTTCCATCAGACGCACGAGGCTGGTCAGGCAGTCGCCACTCATGACAGAGTCAGCGTCAAGGACGACCATGTAGCGGTATTCACCGCCCCAGCGACGGCAGAAGTCATCGAGGTTACCGCTCTTGCGCTTAACGCGACGGCGGCGACGACGATAGAAGATCTTGCCGAAACCGCCGGTCTCACGGCACACGTCCAGCCAGGCTTGTTGCTCGGCCACGCAGATGTCGGTTTCGTTGGAGTCGCTGAGAATGAAGAAGTCGAAACGATCCAGATCGCCCGTGGCCTTGACCGATTCGAACGTCGCCCGCAGACCCGCGAATACACGAGGCACGTCTTCGTTGCAGATCGGCATGACCAGCGCAGTGCGCGCACCGGCTTCGATCGGCTCATTGCCCGCACTGGCACCGGAAATACGGTACTTGTCGTGGCCAGTGAGCAGTTCGAGGAAGCCCATCAGCGCGGTCCAGAAACCCGCTGATACCCAGCAGAACAGAATGCCGAACAGCAACAGAATGCTGGTCTGCAACGCGTACGGCATGACCTGAACCGCGGTCTGCCACAAGGTCTGATGACTGATTTCGTCGAACGAAACCAGCGACCAGCCCTGATACGGCAGGATGCCTTTCATGTAGAAGCCGGCGACGATGGTCTGGCCCAGCATGAGGATCAGCAAAATGTAGCGACGGATCGAACCGACAGTGCGCCAGCGCGCCTTCGGCAGATCCCGTGGCAAATCGTCCTTGGGCGGCGGCGGGTTGGATTTCCCGGTCAACCGGCGCCAGCCGCGGTGCAGGATGTTGGTCCGCCACGGCTCCGGCACGACTTTGGTCCGACGAATCGGCGGCGTCGCTTTCAGGACCACGCGGCCGCTGGCGTCGACACTCAGCATCTCGGCCTCGCGCAGTTCATCAGCGGTCGTCAGGGTGAGGCGACGACCCACCGAAGCCTGGGAGGCCTCGGCAGAATCAGCGACGGTTTGCGCCGAAAGGCGTTCGTGCAACTCAGCGAACGAGGTGCAGCTGGCAAGTTCTGCCCGCTGCGCATCGGTCATCGGCAAGTGCGCCAGGTACTCGCTGAGAGACTCATTCAAAGGCTCTGGCACCGCGTGTGAATTACTCATCGGCTGGCAACTGGTAGCTCCAGGTTTCGGTCAGGACTTGTTGAATCATGGCCGGCCCCTGTTGGGTGGATGCAGCCTCTACCGCTGGCTGCGGGGTATCTTTCACGCCTTTGTTGGCCTTGGCAGCGTCGCCCAGCGCGGCTTCGGGCTTGGAGGCCTCGTCCGACTTGGCTTCCGCTACTTTGGTGGCGTCGGCAGACTTGGCGGCGTCTTTGCTGTCGGCTTTAGGACCTTTGGCTTCCTTCGCATCACCCGCCTTCAAGGCGTCGGTTTTGACGATTTCAGCTTTCTCGTCTTTCGGTGCAGCAACGACTGGCGCAGCGGCAACGGCAGGCTTGGAATCAGCTTTGGCGGCCGGTTTCTTGTCGGACTTGTCAGCTGTGATCACCGCGGGCTCTTTGCCTGGCTCGGCAGGGGTTTCGCGCAGTAGATAAGCACGCATCTCAACCGCCTTGCCCGGATCCTTGACCTTCAGGCGCAGCGTCAGACGCCAGCCTTTGGTCACCGGGTTGTAGCGCAGGTTGTTCTCGACCAGATCAGTGTTGTCGTCGGTGATGACCTGACTGCGGATCGACGGATCTTCGCCCAGCTTGGCGAGGGTCGGGCCAACAAAATCGACCAGGTAGGCAACGCTGCCGTCCGGTTGACGAATCAGGTTCGACTGCTTCACATCACCAGTGGAGCGCAGGGTCTGCTTGACCCAGCCCAGATCTGGCGAGTGAATGGCATCTTCATCCATGGTCCAGTGCAGACGATAGTTGAAGTCGATCGCCTGACCCGGCTCTGGCTGGGTTTCCGGCTTCCAGAACGCAACGATGTTGTCGTTGGTTTCGTCGGCAGTCGGGATCTCTACCAGATCAACAGTGCCCTTGCCCCAGTCGCCCTTCGGCTCGATCCAGGCGCTTGGACGTTTGTCGTAGCGGTCATCCAGATCTTCGTAGTGGCTGAAGTTGCGGCCACGTTGCAGCAGACCAAAACCGCGCGGGTTCTCCACAGAGAAGCTGCTGACCGAGAGGTGTTTAGGGTTGTTCAGCGGGCGCCAGATCCACTCGCCATTGGCGGCCTGAATCGACAGACCGCTGGAGTCGTGCAGCTCGCGGCGATAGTTGAGGACTTTCGACGGCTGATTGGCACCGAACAGGTACATGCTGGTCAGCGGCGCAACACCCAGTTTGCCGACCTTGTCACGCAGGTACATGCGCGACTGGACATCAACCAGTGTATTGGTGCCCGGACGCAGGGTCAGCTTGTACGCGCCAGTGGCGCGAGGGGAGTCGAGCAGGGCGAAGATGACCAGATGGTTGTCATCCGGGTTCGGCTTCTCGATCCAGAATTCGGTGAAGCGAGGGAATTCCTCACCCGAGGGCATGGCCGTGTCGATCGCCATCCCGCGTGCAGACAGACCGTAGACCTGACCTTTACCGATGACGCGGAAGTAGCTCGCGCCCAGCATGGTCATGATTTCGTCTTGCTTGTCATCTTTGTTGATCGGGTAAGTCACGCGGAAACCGGCATAGCCCAGGTTCTCGGTCGACTTCGGATCGAACTTCACGTCGCCGAAATCGAAACGACTCGGGTCGTACTTGATCTCGTTGACGGAGTTGGCGGTGACTTCGTTGATCTTGACCGGGGTGTCGAAGTGCATGCCCTGGTGGTAGAAAGACACCTTGAACGGAGTCTTGTCATTGGCCCATTCGGCTTTGTCTTGCAGGAAGCGGATCTTTTGATAGTCCGCGAACTTCATGTCGCGGAATTCGGCCGGAAGATTGCTCTTCGGCGCGGTGAATTTCTGTCCGGCCAGATCTTTGGCCTTTGTCGCCACGTCGTCGAGATCGAACGCCCACAGCTGACTGGCGCCGAACAGACAAAACAAAGCCGACCCTGCCAGCAGTGCGCTACGCAAGCGACCACCCGGGTTCTTTGGTGCATTACATGGACTAACAATCACGAGCAACCCTCGCCGAAAACAGATGAAGAAACCAACGGCCAGCTATCAAATGCCGGGTTGGCGAGCATTGTTCCGACTCCAAAAGGGGCCAATGATTCCCCAAGCGGTGTCGGACCAGTCTGCGTTTTACCGATTTGACGGGCCCTGGCCCGTCCTTGTAGCGCGCGATTATCCAGTAGCTCGCGTTACAACGCATCAGGTGACGCAAACTATTTATTGCGGTTAAAGCGCGTAAATCCGGGGTCATCAAACAGACCCTGCTATTCAGGTCTCAAGCAAAAATGTCACAGGACCATCATTGACCAGATGCACCTGCATATCTGCACCAAACTGGCCCGTTTCCACGGTCGGGTGAGACGTTCTGGCCTTCGTCACCAGGTAGCCAAACAGCTCGGCACCGAGTGCCGGAGGCGCGGCTTTTGAAAAGCTCGGCCGCATCCCGCTTTTGGTATCCGCCGCCAGTGTGAACTGAGAGACCAGCAACAACCCGCCATTAACGTCGGTTAACGAAAGGTTCATCTTTGCGTCGGCGTCACTGAATACCCGGTAGTTAAGCAGCTTGTGCAACATCTTGTCGGCGCTGGTCGGCGTGTCTTGAGGCTCGATGCCAATCAGGACCATTAATCCTTGATCAATCGCGCCAATGGTTTCGCCGGCGACGTCGACGCGCGCCTGGGAAACGCGCTGCAGCAACGCTTTCATTTACGCCTCTTCCGGTGGCAGATCCAGCAAACGGCGCGCCACTTCTGACGCTGCGCGCACGAGCGCGTCGGTGATGCCCGGCTCGGACGCCGAGTGCCCGGCGTCGCGGATGACCTGCAGCTCACTGTTCGGCCACGCCTGATGCAGTTCCCAGGCATTGTCCAGCGTGCAGATCATGTCGTAGCGGCCATGGACGATGATGCCCGGCAAATGGGCGATCTTCGGCATGTCGCGAATCAACTGGTTTTCTTCAAGGAACGCGCCATTAGTGAAGTAGTGGCATTCGATGCGCGCGATGGACAGGGCGCGATGGGGCTCAGTGAAGCGATCGACCACCTGCGGGTTCGGACGCAACGTGGCGGTGCGGCCTTCCCACGTCGACCATGCCTTGGCGGCGTGCATCTGCGCAATCTGGTCACTGCCGGTGAGGCGCTTGTGGAATGCGCCGAGCACGTCGTGGCGCTCGTCCGGCGGAATCGGCGCCATGTAATCCTGCCAGTAATCAGGAAAGAGGCGGCTTGCGCCCTCTTGATAGAACCACTTGATGTCCTGGGGACGGCTCAGAAAGATGCCGCGCAAAATCAGTGCATGAACCCGATCCGGGTGCTTCTGTGCGTAGGCCAGGGAAAGCGTCGAACCCCACGAGCCACCGAACACCACCCATTTGTCGATGCCAAGGTGAGTGCGAATGCGTTCGAGGTCGTCGACCAGATGCCAGGTGGTGTTGTTTTCCAGGCTGGCGTGAGGAATGGACCGGCCGCAACCGCGCTGATCGAAAGTAATGATGCGGTAGAGGTTCGGATCAAAGTAGCGGCGGCTCTGTGCGTCGCATCCCGAACCCGGCCCGCCGTGGATGAAGATGACGGGCAAGCCGTCTGGCGAGCCGCTTTCATCGACATACAGCACATGCGGCTCTTCCACCGCCAGATCGTGCCGGGCGTAAGGTTTGATCTGCGGGTACAAAGTCTGCATAGGTGCTCCAAAAGTCCGGTTCAGGGGCTGCGGTCTATCTGCCGTGGGGCATCATAAACCCGAATCGGCGAATGAACATGTCTGCCTCATTCTGGCCAACTGTGATCCCCTGTTTCACGCGGCATAAGCCCACTGAAAGCAGGCATGAGCAAGATCAACGCCAGAGTGGAACGATCAATGCAAGCCGTCTCCAGATCAGGGGGAAAGCGCCAGATATTCGCCGCCGGTGTGCATTGACGGCGAACCGAGGTAGCTTGTTCGAGTCGAACCGAGGGTCGTGCAACCGCGTATTTTTCATCCGATCGGGAGGAAATAACCAATGACACGCCCTACAGTCAACCCACCCATTTAATCGTCAAACCAACTTGAGGTCGTACCCGATGTCTCCGGAACCCAACGTTCGTGACGCTGAAGTGGCAGCCTTCCGAGAAGCTGTGCTGAACAAACTCGAGTATGCCGTCGGTAAAGACCCCGACCATGCCTTCGATCATGACTGGTTCATGGCAATCGCCCTGGCGACGCGCGACAAAATGGCCGAGCGCTGGATGAACCACACGCGCTACGTCTACCGGCAGGAAAAGAAGCGCGTCTATTACCTATCCCTCGAGTTCTTGATCGGCCGTCTGATGTTCGACAGCCTGAGCAACCTGGGCATTCTCGAAACCGCGCGCGAAGCGTTGAAGGGCCTGAACGTCGACCTTGAGCAAATCCGCTCGCTGGAGCCTGATGCTGCACTCGGCAACGGCGGCCTCGGTCGTCTGGCGGCGTGCTTCATGGAAAGCATGTCGACCCTCGGCATTGCGGGTCATGGCTACGGCATTCGTTACGAGCACGGCCTGTTCCGTCAGGCCATCGTCGATGGCTGGCAGCAGGAGCAGACCGAGAACTGGCTGGACTTCGGTAACCCGTGGGAATTCGAACGCCCTGAAGTGATTTATCAGATCGGCTTCGGCGGCAGCGTCCAGCCCCTGCTTGATGCAGCCGGCGCGCCAGTACTGGACGCCTCGGGCGAAACCCGTCAGGTCTGGACCGCAGGTGAAACCGTCCGCGCGATCGCGTACGACACCCCGGTTGTGGGCTGGCGCGGCAAAGCGGTGAACACGCTGCGCCTGTGGCGTGCGCGCGCCGTGGAAGACCTGCACCTGGAACGCTTCAACGCCGGTGACCACGTCGGTGCGGTGGCGGAAGTGGTGCGGGCAGAAAGTATTTCCCGTGTGCTGTATCCAAACGACAGCACCGAAGCGGGCCAGGAACTGCGCCTGCGTCAGGAGTTCTTCTTCGTCTCGGCGTCGCTGCAGGATTTGCTGCGCCGTCACAAGAACATGGGCTACAGCATCAGCAGCCTGCCGGAACATGTGGCCATCCAGATGAACGACACGCACCCGTCGATCGCTGTGGCAGAGCTGATGCGCGTTCTGATCGACCTGCACGACGTGGAGTGGGACGAGGCCTGGCGCATCACCGTGGGCACCCTGGCGTACACCAACCACACGCTGCTGCCTGAAGCGCTGGAAACCTGGTCGGTCGGCCTGATGGAGCGCATGTTGCCGCGCCACATGCAGATCATTTACATGATCAACGCTCAGCACATCGACAAGGTTCGCCAGGACTTCAAAGACGACCCCGCACTGTTCGACCTGCTGCGCGCCGTGTCGCTGATCGAAGAAGACAACGGCCGTCGCGTGCGCATGGGTAACCTGGCATTCCTCGGTTCGCACAGCGTGAACGGTGTGTCAGCGCTGCACACGCAGCTGATGCGAAAAACCGTTTTCGCCCATCTGCACAAGCTGCACCCGGATCGCATCAACAATAAAACCAACGGCATCACCTTCCGCCGCTGGCTGTTCCAGTCCAACCCGCAACTGACGTCCATGCTGGTCAACGAGCTGGGCGAGCAGGTGCTCGACAACCACGAGACCGCACTGCTGAAACTGGAGCCGCTGGCCGACGACGCACGTTTCCAGAAGGAGTTCGCTGCTCAGCGCCTGCAAAGCAAACAAGCCCTGGCCTCGATCATTCAGGAACGCATGGGCATCTCGGTTAACCCCGAGGCGATGTTTGACGTGCAGGTCAAACGCATCCACGAGTACAAGCGTCAGTTGCTGAACCTGTTCCACACTGTGGCGCTGTATCAGGCCATGCGCGCCGACCCGAGCACCGATTGGGTGCCGCGGGTGAAGATCTTCGGCGGCAAGGCGGCGGCCAGTTATCACTCGGCCAAGCTGATCATCAAGCTGACCAACGACATCGCGCGTACGGTCAACAATGACCCGACGCTGCGCGGCCGTTTGAAAGTGGTGTTCATGCCCAACTACAACGTCAGCCTGGCGGAAAGCATCATTCCAGCGGCGGATTTGTCGGAGCAGATTTCCACGGCAGGTCTGGAAGCGTCCGGCACCAGCAATATGAAGTTCGGCCTCAACGGTGCGCTGACCATCGGCACCCTCGACGGCGCCAACGTGGAGATGAGCGAGCAGGTCGGCCTGGAGCACATGTTCATCTTCGGCATGACCGCGCAGGAAGTCGAAGCGCGCAAGCATGCCGGTGAGTTCAACGCCCATCAGGACATCGCGGCGTCCGGGCGTTTGAATGACGTGCTGCAAGCGATTCGGGGCGGGGTGTTCTCGCCGGATGATCCGTATCGCTATGCCGGGCTGATCGATCAGTTGATCAACTACGACCGCTTCTTCGTCTGCGCGGACTTCGAGTCGTACTGGCACGCCCAGGCCAAGGTGGAAGCGCGCTGGCACGATTCGAAAGAATGGTGGCGCTCGGCGGTGCTCAACACCGCGCGCATGGGTTGGTTCTCTTCGGACCGGACCATCCGCGAGTACGCGACCGAAATCTGGAACGCGCTGGATTAAGGACGCGTGGGGTGATTGTCTCATCCGAGACGATCACCTCGGCCACAGCACTCGGTTTCGAAGCAGATGCAAATCCTGTGGGAGCGAGCTTGCTCGCGAATAGGTATTTCAGCCGCTGGTGATTTAGCGGATGTACCGCCCTCTTCGTGAGCAAGCTCACTCCCACAATTCCAGCAGCGAGGCCAAGATCCTGACCTCACCTCGATCCTGCGAGCTTGCTCGCGAAGACTTACCTTCACTCACAAAAAAACGCCGCCCCCCTTCACCGCCCTCTTAAACCCAGATCTCCTCCCCGACACAAAATGTTTCCCCTTTCCTGAGGCCCGATATACTTTTCGCCATCGCCGTTAATCGGCCGAAAAGGGATGTCGTCGCGTGCAATGGATTCTTCTGCTGGCCGGTCTGGTAATCGGAGCGCTTCTTGATGAGTCGCTGTTGGGCGGCGCTGTCGGCGCGGTCATTGGCCTGGCCGCGGGCTTGAGCTTCCGGCTCAGCGCATTGACGCGGGAGACCGCTGCGCAGAAAGCCGAGCTCGCCAAAACCCGGCTGGACCTCAACGCCGTTCAACAACGCCTTAGCCAGCTGGACTCAGCCGCCGCGCAATTGCCGGATGCGCCCGCGCCTGCGCCGTTGAATGTTCAGCCCATCGCAGACGACGGCCCGGAACTGCTGTGGGACCTCCCGGATCTTGAACCGGCCGCCTCGGACGCTGGCGACTCAGAATGGAGCCGGCCTGCGCGAGCGCCATCACCTATAGCCCCGAGCTACCCGCCCGCCTCCCTGCCCGCTTCAACCCAGCCCGCTCCTCCCCAGCACAGCCTCTTCGACAGCGCCTTACTGCGCGCGAAAAACTGGCTGCTGGGTGGCAACACCGTGCTGCGGGTCGGCGTGGTGCTGCTGTTTCTCGGACTGGCGTTTCTGCTGCGCTACGCCACCGAAGGCATGGTCGTCCCGATCGAAGCCCGTTATGCCGGCGTGGCGTTGGCCGCCCTGGCGCTGCTGGGTCTGGGTTGGTGGTTGCGTCAACGCAACGAATCCTTCGCGTTGATGCTGCAGGGGACGGGCGTCGCGGTGCTGTACCTGACCGTATTCGCCGCCATGAAAGTCCACACCCTGCTGGCGCCGGGGATGGCGTTCAGCCTGTTGGTTGCAGTCACCGTGTTTTCGGCCATTCTCGCCGTCACGCAAAACTCCCTGGCCCTCGCCTGCGTGGCCGCGCTGGGTGGGTTTGCTGCGCCGCTGCTGACGTCCTCCGGCGAGGGGAGTCATGTCGCGTTGTTCAGTTATTTCGCCCTGCTCAACGCCGGCATTTTCGCCATCGCGTGGTTCAAGGCATGGCGCCCGCTGAACCTGATCGGCTTCATCGGCACGTTCGGCATTGGCTTCGCCTGGGGCATGGACGCGTACACGCCCGAGCTGTTCTGGAGCACCGAACCCTTCCTGATTCTGTTCTTCCTGATGTACCTGGCCATCGGCCTGCTGTTCGCCCGGCGCAAGCTGCAAGAGCATGCCGCCGGGCCCGACGAGGAAAGCCGCGAAGCCACTCTGCGCTGGTCCGCGCGCCAGACTCACTACGTGGATGGCAGCCTGTTGTTCGGCGCGCCCATCGTGGGGTTCGGCCTGCAATACGCGCTCGTCAAACATCTGGAATTCGGCGCTGCGTTGAGCGCACTGGCGCTTGGCTTGCTGTACATGGGCATCGCCCGGTTACTGGCCGGGCGCGCACCGGGTCGGGCATTGCTGTTGGTCGAAACGTGCCTGTCACTGGGCGTGGTGTTTGGCACGCTGGCGATTCCGCTGGGCCTGAGCGCGCAATGGACGACGGTCGCCTGGGCCGTCGAAGGCGCGGCGGTGTTCTGGCTCGGCATGCGCCAGAACCGCTTGCTGGCGCGGGCGTTCGGCTTGCTGCTGCAACTGGGCGCGGGGATCGCGTTCCTTGGCGTGGTCGGCCGCTGGTTTGTGCCGAACTTCAACCACGGCGATTTCTGGACACCGCTGATCATCGCGCTTGCCGGCCTGGTCAGCGCCTTCACGGTCGAGCGCGTAGGCACCTTGCGTTTGTCGTTGAGCAATCGTTTCCTGCAGCCGTTGCTGTTGATCTGGGGCGCGCTGTGGTGGTCCGCGGCAGTGGGCGTCAGCACCCATTACGTGCCGGGAGAGACCGAGTTCTCGACGCTCTTGCTGTTGGGCGCTTTCAGTGTCGGGCTGTGGACAATGGCGGCCCTGCGTCTGAACTGGGCGGGCATCGCGCAGCTGTCCACGCTGCTGACGCCCATGAGTGCGGTATTGCTGGCGCTGATGAGCTTCAACTCTTACTACAACCCCGCCGCCGATTGGGGCTGGCTGGGCTGGCTCGCGGTGTTTGCGGTTCATCTGTGGTCGCTGAATCGGCTCGACAAACTGCTGCTCCCGCGCTTGCGCAGTGCAGCCCATGTGATCGGCTGCTGGCTGATCATCGCAGTGCTCTCGCTGCAACTTCGTTACGGATTGCTGGTGTTGTCGGAGTCGTATAACGCCTGGCGCTGGCTGGGCTGGGCGTTGCTGCCGAGCCTGTACTTGCTGGCGATGACCGCATCCCGCACGTGGCCCTGGCCTGTCGGGGCGTACCCGCGCGAATACCGCGTCTGGGCCGCCGCGCCGCTGGCGGCATTGATGCTCGGCTGGTTCTGGCTGGCGAACGGGTTCAGCGAAGGCGCTGCCGATCCCCTGCCCTATCTGCCGCTGCTGAACCCGCTGGAGCTGTGCTTGCTGATCACACTGACCGGTATCTTCAGTTGGAGCCGCCAGCAACTCCCGCAATTGGGCGTCAGCGAGGGGCGGGCTCAAAAAGCGGCGCTGGTCATTGCCGGCGCATCACTATTTGCGTTGATCACAGCCATGGTCCTGCGCACGGCGCATCACTGGCTCGGCATTGCCTGGCATCCCGACGCGTTGTTTGAATCCATGCGGGTGCAGGCCGGGCTCTCCATCGTCTGGACGCTGACCGCGCTGGCGCTGATGATCGGCGGCCACCTGCGCGCCCGCCGCGACCTGTGGATCGTCGGCGCCGCGCTGATTGGGGTTGTCGTCGCCAAACTGTTCTTCGTCGAGCTGAGCAATCGCGGCGGACTGGAGCGAATCATTTCCTTCATCGGCGTTGGCGTTCTGTTGCTGGTGGTGGGATATTTCGCCCCCCTGCCGCCCCGGCATCCGGCCCGAAGTGAGGGTTTAACCGATGCGGGTATTACGGACCGGGCATCGAAATGAAGGGTGTAAGGAGTGTTCAGTTGAGTCGTCAGTTCTTCATCAAGGCTGCCCTGCTTGTCCCGTTGCTGGGCTCGCTGCTGTGCGCGGCGTCGCTCAGTCAGGCGGAGGATCTGCCGGATGATTTCACCACCCATGCGCCCCTGACCGTCAGAGGTGAAGGGCCTTGGTATCGGCTGGAATTGCCCCTCGGCGTGCAGTTGAACGCGCGCCAGAGCAATCTCAACGATGTGCGCGTTTTCAATGCGGACGGCCAGGCCCAGCCCTACGCGATCACTCAAAGCCCGCCTCAGCGTGCCGCCGACGCCAGCCCGGTCTCGGTGAAGTGGTTCCCGCTGTACAACAGCGATGGCGCGAAAGACGCCGAGCCGAAAATCCGCGTCGAGCGCACGCCCAACGGCACGCTGGTGGAGGTTCAGCCCCAAGGCGAGATCGAGGCGGGCGAAGAGATTCTGCGCGGCTGGCTGCTCGACACCAGCGCGATCAACGCGCCGCTGGATCAACTGATTCTGGACTGGAGCAGCGAGCGCGACGGCTTTCAGCGGTTCAGCATCGAGGCCAGCGACGACCTCCAGCACTGGCAGCGCTGGGGCGAGGGTCAGGTCGCGAGGCTGTCATTTGCTGAAGAGTTGGTTGAGCAGCGCGTCGTCAATCTGCCGGGGCGCAGCGCCCGCTATCTGCGTCTGCTGTGGAAATCGCCCCTGTCCGCGCCGACGCTGAACGCCGTGCAACTGATCAGCACGCGGCCCGGCGTGCTGCCGTTGAGCTGGTCGCCGGCCATCAATGGCCGCGTCGAAAAACCTGGCGTGTATGTGTGGCAACTGCCGGTGGCTCTGCCGCTGGAACGGATGCGGATCGACATCGCGCAACCCAACAGCCTCGCGCCCGCCACGCTGTATGGGCGTCGCGATAGCAATGCGCCGTGGCAGTTGATCGACAATGGCCTGCTTTATCGGCTCAGCCAGAACGGTCAGGACGTTGTGCAGGATGAAATGGAGCTGCCGGGCAACGTCGTGCAGCAGCTGAAACTTGAGGTGGATGACCGTGGCGGCGGCCTGGGCAATGACGCGCCTACGCTGAGTTTTGCCGTGCGCGCCACGCAACTGGTGTTTCTCGGCCGCGGCGCGCCGCCTTACAGCCTGGCCGTCGGCAATGCCACGGTGAAAAGCGCGGCGCTGCCACTGGCGACGCTGATTCCCGGTGTCAGCCCCGAGAAACTGGCGGCGCTGGGCAGTGCGTCCATGGCCTCCACACCGGTCGCGCCGGTTGCTGCGGCTGCACCCGTGGAGGCCAGTGGTCCTGACCTGAAACGCATCGGTTTGTGGGCCGTGCTGATACTCGGCGTGGTTTTTCTGGCCTGGATGGCGCTTGGCACACTGCGCGGGTCTCGTAGCAAGTAACGCGCAAAATAACGCGCCAATCGAGGCGCCAAATTATAAGTGTCGGGGTGATGACGCTGAATCGATCCGGCATCGAAAAAATTGCAGACGATGGCCGCCAATTCGTCACCCCGATCGCGTTACGCTTAACGTACACCCGATGCGACCGGGTGCGACGATCCCTTGTGGGACCGGCTTCAGCCGGGAAGGCGTCGGTCGTCACGCTGCAAGATTTGCGGTGTTCACACTGGCCTCTTCCCGGCTAAAGCCGGTCGCACTTGGATGTAGCCCGTGAACTGAATCACTACCTAACCGGTCTGACAGGCAGTATTAAATCTCCGCTCACGCTAGACTGTGCGCGTTTTTATCCCCCATTTCGGAGCTCTCCATGTCCCGCGTTACCTTGAGTCGTTATCTGATCGAGCAGACCCGCACCAACAACACCCCTGCCGATCTGCGCTTTCTGATTGAAGTGGTGGCGCGTGCGTGCAAGGAGATCAGCCACGCGGTATCCAAAGGCGCCCTGGGCGGCGTGCTCGGCAGCATGGGCACCGAAAACGTGCAGGGTGAAGTGCAGAAGAAACTGGACGTGATGTCCAACGAGATTCTGCTCGAAGCCAACGAATGGGGTGGTCACCTAGCTGGCATGGCGTCCGAAGAAATGGACAACGCCTACCAGATCCCCGGCAAATACCCGAAAGGCGCCTACCTGCTGGTGTTCGACCCACTGGACGGTTCGTCCAACATCGACATCAATGCGCCGGTCGGCACGATCTTCTCGGTGCTGCGTTGCCCGAACGAGTACCTGAGCCAGAACGAAGCGCTGAACGAGAAGGCCTTTCTGCAGCCAGGCACCCAGCAAGTCGCCGCCGGTTACGCCATCTACGGCCCGCAGACCATGCTGGTGCTGACCTTGGGTGACGGCGTCAAGGGCTTCACGCTGGACCGCGAGATGGGCAGCTTTGTCCTCAGCCACGAAGACATCAAGATCCCGGAGTCCACTCAGGAGTTCGCGGTCAACATGTCCAATCAGCGTCACTGGGAAGCCCCGGTCAAGCGCTACGTCGAAGAGCTGTTGGCTGGCGAAGACGGTCCGTTGAAGAAGAACTACAACATGCGCTGGGTCGCGGCGATGGTGGGCGACGTCCACCGCATCCTGACCCGTGGCGGTCTGTTCATGTACCCGCGCGATTCCCGCGAGCCTTCCAAGCCAGGCAAGCTGCGCCTGATGTACGAAGCCAACCCGATGTCGTTCCTGGTGGAACAAGCTGGCGGCGCGTCGACCGATGGCCATCAGCGCATCCTCGACATCCAGCCCGAAGGCCTGCACCAGCGCGTCGCGGTGTTCCTGGGTTCGAAAGAAGAAGTGGAACGCGCAACGGCGTATCACAAGGAGTAACGTCCTGGATGGCCGCCTTTGGCGGCCATTTCTTTTCTGCAGGACCCGGTTAAGTGGAAGTGACCTGGGTGGCGCTTCACTGTTGTCGCAGGCGGGCAAGAACAACCGCTAAATTTTATGCGGCTGAAATTCCGTCTTCGTGAGCAAGCTCACTCCCACAGGGTTTACTTTTGCTGCACAACCGCGTGCTGTCTGGCCGAGCGGAAAAATCTCTTCCTCGAAACCAGTCCTCCCCTTTTTTCTTCTAAGCTTGCGGCATCAGGGCGGCGCTGCGGCGCTGCTCTCCTCCCTCGATTCAGGAGCTTCATCTCATGTCTTTGCGCACTCTCGCGGTGTTGTCGTTCTGTGTATTGCTGGCGGCCTGCAGCAAGGTCACTCAGGAAAATTACTCGAAAATCTCGGCCGGCATGCCCAAGGCCCAAGTCGAGCAACTGCTCGGCAGTCCGACCGAATGCTCCGGCGCGTTGGGAATGTCCAGTTGCACGTGGGGCGATGCGAAGACTTTCATCAGCGTCCAATACGCCGCCGACAAGGTCGTGCTGTTCTCGGCGCAGGGGCTTGAATGAATATTCGTCAGGGATTGAAAATCGGCGCCGTGGCGCTGGCAGCATTGTGGATCAGCGCCTGTGCGGTTAAGCCAGAAACCGAATCCATGGCGCCGAAGACGGTTGATCATGTTGATCTCAAGCGTTATCAGGGCACGTGGTACGAAGTGGCGCGGCTGCCGATGTTCTTCCAGCGCAACTGCGCGCAGTCCGAAGCGCATTACACGCTGAAGGACGATAGCAACATCGCTGTCACCAACCGCTGCCGCACGATCGAGGGCAAGTGGGAGCAAGCAACCGGAACGGCTTCACCGCAGGTTCAGGGCAAGACCGACAAGCTGTGGGTCGTGTTCGACAACTGGTTCTCGAACCTCTTCCCGGGTGTGGCGAAGGGCGATTACTGGGTGCTGTACGTGAGCCCCGACTACAAGGTGGCGCTGGTGGGCAGTCCGAACCGCAAGTTCCTCTGGCTGCTGTCGCGCACGCCTCAAGTGCCGGATGCAGTGCGCAACGACCTGCTGATGAGAGCGCAGCAACAGGGCTACGACACCACCAAGCTGATCTGGCGGGTGGCGGATTCGAAAGTGGGCAAGGCAAAGGACTGACCTGTTCGGTCATTCGTGAGCAAGCTCACTCTCATGAAACATGACAGCGCCGCAGTTCTACCTGTGGACACAAAAATTGTGGGAGCGAGCTTGCTCGCGAAGGGGCCCTTTGCCTCTGCACACATGTTCAGCCCAGCAATTCCCTCAGCACCTGAGCGAACGCACGGCTGCTCTGCCCTTCATCGGCATGGTGGCCGTCGCGGATCACCCAGCGCCCATTGACCATCACATCCTTGATCTGACGATCACTCCCGGCGAACAGCCAGCGATTGAGAATGGCATCGCCAGACGCCGTTGCCAGATAAGCGTCGTTACCGTCCAGCACCAGCCAGTCGGCCCGTTTGCCCACTTCCAGCGCACCTACCGGTTGGCCCATCGCTTGGGCACCGCCCACTAGCGCCGCGTCGTATAGCGTGCGCCCGACCATCGGCTGATCAGGCCGGTACAGGCGGTTACGGCGCTGATCGCGCAGACGCTGACCGTATTCCAGCCAGCGCAGCTCTTCGACCACGCTCAGCGACACATGGCTATCAGAGCCGATACCCCAGCGCCCGCCCTGAGCGATGTAATCCACCGCCGGGAAAATCCCGTCGCCCAGGTTCGCTTCGGTGGTCAGGCACAGTCCCGCGATCGCACGACTTTTCGCCATCAACGCCACTTCGTCAGGCTCGGCATGGGTCGCGTGAACCAGGCACCAGCGCGCGTCGACATCGACGTTTTCATACAGCCACTGCAATGGCCGGCGACCGCTCCAGTCCAGGCAATCGTCGACTTCCTTTTGCTGCTCGGCGATATGAATGTGGATCGGGCAATGGGTGTCGCTGGCGGCCGTCACGTCACTGATCTGCTGCGGGGTCACGGCACGCAGCGAGTGAAAGCACAGCCCCAGCGCCTGGGCGGGTTGCGCGGCGATGATGGGCTTAAGACGTGCTTGCAGATCCAGGTAACTGTCGGTGCTGTTGATGAATCGGCGCTGGCCTTCGTTCGGGTTCAGGCCGCCGAAACCGGAGTGGCTGTAGAGCACCGGCAACAGGGTCATGCCGATGCCGACCGAACTCGCCGCCTGACTGACCTGCAGCGCCAGCTCGGCGGGGTCGGCGTAGGGCTTGCCGGTGGTGTCCTGATGGACGTAGTGAAACTCCGCAACCGAAGTAAAACCGCCCTTGAGCATTTCGATGTACAGCTGCCGCGCGATGACGCCGAGCTGCTGCGGACTGATCTGCCCGACGAGGCGATACATCAGGTCACGCCAGGTCCAGAAACTGTCATTGGGATTGCCGGCCACTTCCGCGAGGCCCGCCATGGCACGCTGAAAGGCATGGGAGTGCAGATTGGGCATGCCCGGCACGACCGGCCCGTTGAGCAGCTCGGCGCCAGCGCGTTCGGCATCGGCTTGAACTTGGCTCAGCAGGCCATCGGCGCTGACCTCGAAACGAACGTTATTGGCCCAGCCGGTGGGCAATAGCGCGCGTTCGGCAAAGAAAACGGACATGACTCGGCACCCCTTGCGTGAAATTGTCTATACATATACAGACGTTTATACGGCCGGTAAACTGCGCCGCGCTTGTCGGCACACGTGTTAATGGTTAGCGTGGACGCTGTAACCTCTTTCGCCTGAATAACGCCATAACAAGGATCTCTCTGTGCCGACTCCGCCTGCCAATTTGCCGCTGGCCTCCCAGATGGGTGACAGTCCGGCGCCGCTGTACGCCAGGGTGAAGCACATGATCACCCAACAGATTCAGAACGGCACGTGGCCGCCGCACCACCGCGTGCCGTCCGAGAGCGAACTGGTGACGCAGCTGGGCTTCAGCCGCATGACCATCAATCGTGCCCTGCGCGAGATGACCGCCGAAGGGCTGCTGGTGCGCATGCAAGGCGTCGGTACATTCGTCGCCGAGCCCAAGACCCAATCGGCACTGTTCGAAGTGCATAACATCGCCGATGAGATCGCCGCCCGCGGACATACCCACACCTGCCAGGTGATCATCCTCACGGAAGAAGCCGCTGGTTCCGAACGCGCGCTGGCGCTGGACATGCGTGAAGGCCAGCGAGTGTTTCATTCGCTGATCGTGCATTTCGAAAACGATATCCCCGTGCAAATCGAGGACCGTTTCGTTAACGCCCTCGTCGCGCCGGACTACCTGCAGCAGGATTTCACCCAACAAACGCCCTACGCCTATCTGTCTCAGGTCGCGCCGCTGACCGAGGGCGAGCACGTGGTTGAGGCGATTCTCGCTGAGCCCGACGAGTGCACATTGCTGCAGATCGAGAAGGGCGAGCCGTGCCTGCTGGTGCGTCGGCGCACCTGGTCCGGCCGCCAACCGGTGACCGCCGCCCGCCTGATTCATCCCGGCTCACGCCACCGCCTGGAAGGACGCTTCAGCAAATGACTCAACTGACTGTTCTGCGCGCCGCTGACTACCCGCGCATGCCCTGGAAAAACGGCGGCGGCAGCACCGAGGAAATCACTCGCGATGCCGGCGAAGGCCTGGAGGGTTTCGGCTGGCGGCTGTCGATTGCCGACATCGGTGAGTCGGGGGGCTTTTCGGTGTTCGCCGGTTATCAGCGCATCATCACGGTGCTGCAAGGCGCAGGCATGACGCTGAACATCGATGGCAAGGACAGCGAGCCACTGCTGCCGTCCGATCCGTTCGCATTCAGCGGCGACAGCGCAGTGTCATGCACGCTGCTCGACGGCCCGATTCGCGACTTCAACCTGATCTACTCGCCCGCCCGCTACCGCGCGCGCCTGCAGTGGATCGACGTTATGCAGCCGCAGCGGTTTTTCAGTTCGGCCAACATGTTCGTGGTATTCAGCGCGGCCGAGCAGATGGCCGCCAATGTCGGCGAGCATCCGCCGCAACGGCTGGAAAAACACGATTGCCTGCAATTGAACAACGCTGCAGGCGGGCTGCTGGAGGTTGTGCTCTACGCCCCTCGCGCCAGTCGCGTGTGCGTGATCGAGTTGTCACGCGTCTGAGTCCCGCCGTCCCTGTGGTAGATTGCGTTTTTTTTCGCCAGCACAGGGACGACCATGACGACGCTCAACAACAATAAAGAAAGCCCCCGAGCCCTCGCCATTCTTGCCAGTTTTCTTTCATCGGAGTCGGCAGGCGGCCTTGTGCTGATGGGCGCTGCCCTCGCGGCGATCATCGTTGCCAACTCCCCCCTCGCCCCTTCTTATTTCGCCGCACTGCACAGTGTGTGGGGCGGGTTGTCGATCGAGCTGTGGATCAACGACGGGCTGATGGCGATCTTCTTTCTCATGGTCGGTCTGGAAATCAAACGCGAAGTATTGGCGGGTGGCCTTGCCACATGGGGTCAGCGCGCGCTTCCCGGTTTTGCGGCAGCGGGCGGCATGCTGGTGCCGGCGCTGATCTATATCGGCATCAACATGGGCAACGCCGAAACCCTGAGCGGCTGGGCAATTCCTGCGGCCACCGATATCGCCTTCGCTCTCGGCGTGCTTTCGTTGCTGGGCAAGCGGGTGCCGACGTCGTTAAAGGTGTTTCTGGCCGCACTGGCGATTCTCGATGACCTGGGCGCCGTCACTATCATCGCTCTGTTCTACAGCAGCGGCCTGAACATGCCGATGCTCGGTGCCTCCTTCGCGACGCTGGCCGTGCTGGTGATCATGAACCGCATGGGCGTGCAGCGATTGCTGCCGTACCTGCTGCTGGGTCTGCTGTTGTGGTTCTTCGTGTTGCAATCCGGCGTGCACGCGACGCTAGCCGGTGTGGCGCTGGCGCTGTGCATTCCGCTGGGCACGCCCAAGGAAGAAGCCCGCTCGCCGCTGCTGTTCCTTGAAGAAAAAATGCACTACTGGGTGGCGTTCGCGGTGGTGCCGATTTTCGGCTTCGCCAATGCGGGCGTGTCCCTGTCGGGCATCACCCTCGGCAATCTGGTCGATCCAGTGCCGCTTGGGGTGGCACTGGGGTTGTTCGTCGGCAAGCAGATCGGCGTGTTTCTCGCAGCCGTGCTGGCGATCCGTTCCGGCCTGGCAACGCTGCCAGAAGGCAGCAACTGGCCGCAGCTGTATGGCGTGGCCCTGCTCTGCGGGATCGGGTTCACCATGAGCCTGTTCATTGGCAACCTGGCCTTCCCGGGCGCCGCGCATCTGATCGATGAAGTGAAAGTGGGCGTGTTGCTGGGTTCGATCGCGTCGGCGCTTGCCGGGGTGTGGCTGTTGCGCAGCAAGCTCGCGCAGCACTGATTAGCACTGAGACTACCCTGATATACCCAGCGCTACCGATCATGTGGGAGTGAGCTTGCTCACGAAGACCGTGTATCAGCCGCAGAGAATTTGGCGGATGTACGGGCCTCTTCGCGAGCAAGCTCGCTCCCACAGGTCAGGTGTCGGCAGCGATATCTGCACACGACGTTCTGTTACCCAAATCGCGCACTGAGCTGGTGCGTTCGCACCGAAAAGTAACAATTTCCTTCGTTTCATCTTCTTTGCATCCGTAACCCTCCTTACACCTGAAATCTTGGCAAGCCCGACGCAGAGCGGGCCGACGGGATTTCTGCGCCTGCAAAACCAACATTGGCCCCTTGGTTGCACATGCTTGTATGTACAAGTAAGCATGAGTCGATAAAAGGCGTCCACGCCCGGTTCGGATCACAGCAGCGACGCTCATGCAGAACCTTATTCCCACATTCGTCACGGACCCCGCGTCCCGGCCGGATTGATCATCGAGGATTGTTAAGTGACTACTGACCACAACACCCCTGCTCAGCAATGGACCAAACGCCGCGATGTGGAAATCCGCGCCGCCCGTGGCACGCAACTGACGGCCAAGAGCTGGATGACCGAGGCACCGTTGCGGATGTTGATGAACAACCTCGACCCGGAAGTCGCCGAGAACCCGAACGAACTGGTGGTCTACGGCGGTATCGGTCGTGCAGCGCGCAACTGGGAATGCTACGACAAGATCGTCGAAAGCCTGACGAACCTCAATGACGACGAAACCCTGCTGGTGCAATCCGGCAAGCCGGTCGGCGTGTTCAAGACCCACAGCAACGCACCGCGCGTGCTGATCGCCAACTCCAACCTGGTGCCGCATTGGGCGAGCTGGGAGCATTTCAATGAACTGGACGCCAAAGGCCTGGCCATGTACGGCCAGATGACCGCCGGCAGCTGGATCTACATCGGCAGCCAGGGCATCGTTCAGGGCACCTACGAAACCTTCGTCGAAGCCGGTCGCCAGCATTACGACGGCAACCTGAAAGGCCGTTGGGTGCTTACCGCCGGCCTTGGCGGCATGGGCGGCGCACAGCCACTGGCTGCCGGCATGGCGGGCGCCTGCTCGCTGAACATCGAATGCCAGCAGAGCCGCATCGATTTCCGCCTGAAAACCCGTTACGTCGACGAGCAAGCCACTGACCTCGACGACGCCCTCGCCCGCATCGCCAAATACACCGCCGAAGGCAAGGCGATCTCCATCGCCCTGTGCGGCAACGCCGCCGAGATCCTCCCGGAAATGGTCCGACGTGGCGTGCGCCCTGACATGGTCACCGACCAGACCAGCGCCCACGACCCGCTTAACGGCTACCTGCCAAAAGGCTGGACCTGGGAGCAGTACCGCGAGCGCGCCGCCACCGAGCCTGCCGCTGTGGTCAAGGCCGCCAAGCAGTCCATGGCCGAGCACGTCGAGGCCATGCTGGCGTTCCAGAAGATGGGCGTGCCAACGTTCGACTACGGCAACAACATCCGTCAGATGGCCAAGGAAGTCGGCGTGACCCACGCCTTCGATTTCCCCGGTTTCGTGCCCGCTTACATTCGTCCGCTGTTTTGCCGTGGCGTCGGTCCATTCCGCTGGGCCGCGCTGTCGGGCAATCCTGAAGACATCTACAAGACCGACGCCAAAGTCAAAGAGCTGATCCCGGACGACGCGCACCTGCACAACTGGCTGGACATGGCCCGTGAGCGCATCAGCTTCCAGGGTCTGCCGGCACGTATCTGCTGGGTCGGGCTGGGTCAGCGCGCCAAGCTGGGCCTGGCGTTCAACGAAATGGTCCGCAGCGGCGAGCTGTCGGCGCCGGTAGTCATCGGTCGCGATCACCTGGACTCCGGCTCCGTCGCCAGCCCGAACCGCGAGACCGAATCGATGCAGGACGGCTCCGACGCCGTGTCCGACTGGCCACTGCTCAATGCCCTGCTCAACACCGCCAGCGGCGCGACCTGGGTCTCGTTGCACCATGGCGGCGGCGTCGGCATGGGCTTCTCGCAGCACTCGGGCATGGTCATCGTCTGCGACGGCACCGATGAAGCCGCCGAGCGCATCGCCCGCGTCCTGCACAACGACCCGGCCACCGGCGTGATGCGTCATGCCGATGCGGGTTATCAGATCGCGATCGACTGCGCCAAAGAGCAGGGTCTGAACCTGCCGATGATCAATAACTGATCAATGCCCGGGTTGCTCGCAGCCCATGTGGGAGCGAGCTTGCTCGCGAATGCTTAGGCCCAGACGCAGGTGATGCGTCGTCTGTACCGGCCTCTTCGCGAGCAAGCTCACTCCTACAGAGGGATGCATTTTGCAGAATTTGCGCGTGCCAACACTCGCTTTACGGGGATCTTCGCAATGGCTGTTCCAGATGATCGTGCTGCACCTGCTTCCGTGATCGAGCGGCGTTCGATCGATTACATCCCTGATGCCGAACGACACGGTCGTCTGTTCAGCCAGTTCACCCTCTGGCTGGGCGCCAACCTGCAGATCACCGCGATTGTCACCGGGGCCTTGGCCGTGGTGCTGGGCGGCGATGTGTTCTGGTCGCTGATCGGGCTGTTCATCGGTCAGCTCATCGGCGGTGGCGTCATGGCGCTCCACGCGGCACAAGGACCGAAGCTCGGCCTGCCGCAGATGATTTCCAGCCGGGTGCAGTTTGGCGTTTACGGCGCGGTAATTCCGCTGGTGCTGGTGTGCCTGATGTACATCGGCTTTTCCGCCAGCGGCTCGCTGCTCGCAGGCCAGGCGGTGGCGCAACTGATCAACGTGCCGGACTGGCAAGGCGTGGTGATCTTCGCCGCTGCCATCGTGGCACTGACTGTTCTGGGCTACCGGGTCATCCACATGATCGGCCGTGTCGCCAGCCTTATCGGCGTGATTGCCTTCGTCTACCTGTTCGCCGCGCTGCTGGCGGGCAACGACGTGGGCGCGCTGCTGGGCAACAAGCACTTCTCGCTGAGCAGTTTCCTGCTGGCGATTTCCCTGTCGGCGTCCTGGCAGATCGCTTTCGGCCCCTACGTCGCGGACTACTCGCGCTACCTGCCGCGCAGCACGTCGGCTGGCAAAACCTTCTGGGCGGTGGGCCTGGGTTCGGTGATCGGCGCACAGGCGTCCATGGTCTTCGGCGTGTTCGCGGCGGCACTGGCCGGCAAGAACTTCGCCCACCACGAGGTCTCGTTCATCGTCGGCCTTGGCGGGACCGGCGCGGTGGCCGCCGCGCTGTATTTCAGCATCGCGTTCGGCAAGGTGACCATCACCACGCTCAACGCCTACGGCAGCTTCATGTCCATTGCCACCATCGTCAGCGGCTTCCGCGGCAACCGGCACATCTCCAGCGCGCTGCGGCTGACGTACATCTTCGCCATGGTCGGCATCGCAACGGCGCTTGCGCTGCTGGGCAAGGACTCGTTTCTCAAGGACTTCTCGGCGTTCATCCTGTTTCTGCTGGCGTTCTTCACGCCGTGGAGCGCGATCAATCTGGTGGATTTTTACTGCATCACCAAAGAGCGCTACGACATTCCCGCGCTGTCGGACCCGAACGGTCGCTATGGCCGCTGGAACGGGATGGGCATCGGGATTTACGTGGTGGGCGTGCTGATTCAGATGCCGTTCATTTCCACGCATTTTTACACCGGGCCGCTGGTGGCGAGGCTCGATGACACCGACATCTCGTGGATCATCGGCCTCATCGTGCCGGCTGTGCTGTACTACGTGGCGGCGAAGAGGTGGCCGGGCAACGTGGCCGATCGCCTGATCCTGCCGGCGGATTCGGGGGCGCCTCAGGCAAGTTGCACCGTTGCCCCTGCGCACGTCGCGGTGAACTGACCGTTCGTCATGCACGTCTGTTGCAGGGGGCATGCTGGAGAGAGAAGCGGGACGAGGCCGACAAGTGCCTCTCCCCTTGGCTGGAAGCCGTCTGTTTTCGTTACTGCCGTCATCCACTACAAGACCGGAGCGTCACTCAATGAACACGAAAAAGGCCCTGCTATCCACGTTGCTCACCGCGGGCGTGCTCGCCACTGGCGCCAGTCAGGCTGCGGGATGGTGCGAGTCCGGCAAGCCGGTGAAATTCGCCGGCCTGAACTGGGAAAGCGCAATGCTGCTGACCGACGTACTGCAAGTTGTGCTGAACAAGGGCTATGGCTGCGAAACGGACAGCCTGCCGGGCAACTCCATCACCATGGAAAACGCCCTGAGCACCAACGACATTCAAGTGTTTGCCGAAGAGTGGGTGGGTCGCAGCGAAGTCTGGAACAAGGCTGAAGCCGCCGGCAAAGTGGTCGGCGTCGGTTCGCCGGTGAAGGGCGCAGTGGAAGGCTGGTACGTGCCGCGTTATGTGATCGAAGGCGACGCCAAGCGCAAGCTGGAAGCCAAGGCACCTGACCTGAAATCCATCGCCGACCTGGGCAAATACGCAGCGCTGTTCAAGGACGCCGAAGAGCCGGAGAAAGGCCGTTTCTATAACTGCCCGGCGGGCTGGACCTGCGAGCTGGAAAACAGCGAAATGCTGAAAAGCTATGGCCTGGAAAGCAAATACACCAACTTCCGCCCGGGCACCGGCCCGGCGCTGGATGCGGCGATTCTGTCCAGCTACAAACGTGGCGAGCCGATCCTGGCTTACTACTGGTCGCCGACGCCGCTGATGGGCCAGGTGGACATGGTCCGTCTGGAAGAGAAAGACGGCGTGAACAAGACCATCGAGATCAAGGTCGGCCTGTCCAAGGCGTTCCACGAACAGGCGCCTGAACTGGTGTCGGTGATGGAGAAGGTCAACATCCCGATCGACCTGCTCAACCAGAATCTGGCGCGCATGACAAAGGAGCGTATCGAGTCGCCGAAGCTGGCGAAGATTTTCCTCAAGGAGCACCCGGAAGTGTGGCATCAGTGGGTGAGCGAGGATGCGGCGAAGAAGGTGGATGCTTCGCTGTGAACCTTGATCCGGGTGCCGTGCGATCCGGCGGCATCCGAACCTGTAGGCCTTCGCTTGCTCACGAATGGGGATGATCAGGCGTCGAAAATGTGGCGAATACAAGAACTTCGCGAGCAAGCTCGCTCCCACAGATTCGTCGTCAACCACCCGCCCCAGGCATTAGCAGAGCACGGATCCGCACGCAGTATTTGAATGAGATAACGATATGTTTCCCGAAAGCTTTACGTTCTCCATCGCCGACTGGGTCAATGACTGGGTCGACAAGCTGGTCACCAACTACGGCGACGTGTTCCGGCACATCTCCGACACGCTGCTGTGGGCCATCGTCAAGCTCGAAGGCCTGCTGCGCGTTGCGCCGTGGTGGCTGCTGCTGGCCATCGTCGGCCTGATCGCCTGGCACGCGACCCGCAAGATCACCACCACGGTGGTCATCGTCGGCCTGCTGTTCCTGGTCGGTGCCGTGGGCCTGTGGGACAAGCTGATGCAGACCCTGGCGCTGATGCTGGTCGCCACGGTGATCTCGGTGATCATCGGCATACCCCTCGGCATTCTGTCGGCGCGCAGCAATCGCCTGCGCTCGGTGCTGATGCCGCTGCTGGACATCATGCAGACCATGCCCAGCTTCGTGTACCTGATTCCGGTGCTGATGCTGTTTGGCCTGGGCAAGGTCCCGGCGATCTTCGCCACAGTCATCTATGCCGCGCCGCCGCTGATTCGCCTGACCGATCTGGGCATTCGTCAGGTCGATGGCGAGGTCATGGAAGCCATCAACGCGTTCGGCGCCAACCGCTGGCAGCAACTGTTTGGCGTGCAACTCCCGCTGGCCCTGCCGAGCATCATGGCCGGGATCAACCAGACCACGATGATGGCGCTGTCGATGGTGGTGATCGCCTCGATGATCGGTGCCCGCGGTCTGGGCGAAGACGTGCTGGTCGGCATCCAGACCCTCAACGTCGGTCGTGGCCTGGAAGCAGGTTTGGCCATCGTCATTCTGGCGGTCGTGATCGACCGCATTACGCAGGCCTACGGCCGTCCACGGCATGAGGCGAACAAATGAGCGTCGAGACTATTAATCCAGCGAGCTCGGGCAATCCACTGAGCGCGGGCGTTCCAGAGAACACGGGCGGCAAAATCGTCGTCAAGAACGTGTACAAGATCTTCGGCAACCGCGCGAAAGATGCGTTGGCCATGGTTCAGAACAACCAGAGCAAGGATCAGGTCCTGGCGCAGACCGGCTGCGTGGTCGGGGTGAATGACCTGTCGCTGTCCATTTCCAGCGGCGAGATCTTCGTGATCATGGGCCTGTCGGGCTCCGGCAAATCGACCCTGGTGCGCCACTTCAACCGCCTGATCGATCCCACCAGCGGCGAGATCCTGGTCGATGGCGAGAACATACTGACCTACGACATGGAAGCGCTGCGCAACTTCCGTCGGCACAAGATCAGCATGGTGTTCCAGAGCTTTGGCCTGCTGCCGCACAAGACTGTGATCGACAACGTCGCCTACGGCTTGACCATTCGTGGCGAAAGCAAAGCGCAATGCGCCGAGCGTGCGCAGCACTGGATCACCACGGTGGGCCTGAAGGGCTACGAGAAAAAGTACCCGCATCAGCTTTCCGGCGGCATGCGTCAGCGCGTCGGCCTCGCACGGGCGCTGGCGGCTGACACCGACATCATCCTGATGGACGAAGCGTTCAGCGCACTCGATCCGCTGATTCGCGCCGAGATGCAGGACCAGTTGCTGGAGCTGCAGTCGAGCCTGAAGAAAACCATCGTGTTCATCACCCACGACCTCGACGAAGCCGTGCGCATCGGCAACCGCATCGCCATTCTCAAGGACGGTCGGCTGATTCAGGTTGGCACGCCGAAAGAAATCCTCTACTCGCCCGCCGACGATTACGTTGATCGTTTCGTGCAGCGGCGCGTGGCGACTCTCTAAGGACGCTGTGGTCATGTCGCGAGCAGAACAGATCATCATCGGCGACGGCCCGCTCAGCTGGCGGGACGTGACCGCGGTTGCCCGTCATGGCGCGACGCTGTCGCTGTCGGAAGCCGCCTGGGCGCGGATCGACAATGCCCAGGCGATCGTGCAACGCATCGTTGCCAGCGGCGAACGCGCCTATGGCGTGAACACCGGCCTCGGCGCGCTGTGCAATGTGTCGCTGGCCGACGAGCAGCTTGGCCGACTGTCACGCAACACCCTGCTCAGCCATGCCTGCGGCGTCGGCCCGGCGTTACCGGACGAGCAGACCCGCGCGATCACCTGTGCCGCGATCATCAACTACAGCCAGGGCAAATCCGGGATTCATCGTCAGGTGGTCGAGGCCCTGCTCGCCCTGCTCAATCGACGCATCACCCCGCAAGTGCCGTCCCAGGGCTCGGTGGGATACCTCACGCACATGGCGCACATCGGCGTCGCACTGCTCGGCGTGGGTCAGGTCAGTTACCGCGGCCAAGTGATGTCGGCGTTGCAGGCGCTTAGCGAAGAAGGCTTGTCGCCGGTGGAGCTGGGAGCGAAGGACGGTCTGTGTCTGGTCAACGGCACGCCGTGCATGACCGGCCTCAGCTGCCTGGCCGTCGCCGACGTGAATCGCCTGATGCAGTGGGCCGATGTGATCAGCGCCATGACCTTCGAGGGCCTGCGCGGCCAGCTCGACGCCTTCGACGAAACCATTATTTCGCTCAAGCCACACCCCGGCATGCAACAAGTCGGCAAAAACCTGCGCGGCCTGCTCGCCGGCAGTGAAGTACTCGCCAACAGTCAGGGCATCCGCACCCAGGACGCGTTGAGCATCCGCTCTATTCCGCAGGTGCACGGCGCCACCCGCGACCAGCTGGCCCACGCCACACGGCAGATCGAAATCGAGCTCAACTCGGCCACCGACAATCCGCTGCTGCTCGGTACGCCCGACGCGTATCGCGTGGTTTCCCAAGCCAATCCCCATGGCCAGTCCGTGGCGATGGCCGCTGACTTGCTGGCGATTGCCATGGCCGAACTGGGCTCGATTGCCGAACGACGGCTGGACCGGCTGATCAACCCCACGGTCAGCGGGCTGCCGGCGTTTCTGGTCAGCCAGCCGGGGGTCAACTCCGGGATGATGATCACCCAATACGTCGCCGCCTCGCTGTGCGCGGAAAACCGCCAGCTGGCACAACCGGCGGTCATCGACAACTACGTGACGTCCGGCCTGCAGGAGGATCATCTGAGCATGGGCACCAGCGCCGCCTTGAAGCTGCACAAGGTCCTGGAGAACGTGACGCAGATCCTCGCGATCGAGTATTTGCTGGCCGCCCAGGCGTTCGAGTTTTTCAAGGGCCCGCGCTTTGGCGTGGGCACCGAAGCGGCGTGGCGTCTGTTGCGCGAGCGCGTGCCGGCCTATGACGAAGACCGCTGGCTGGCGCCGGACATCGCCAGCAGCGTGACCCTGCTCAAGAACGAAGAGTCATTGGAAACCGTATTCCAGCGCTGCCGCGACTACGCGGCAGGCGCTAATCCCGACACCGACAACAACGGTCGCAGCGCAAGCGCCCTCCGCGCAGGACAGGCAGGCGCCGGTTCAGCGCAGACGACCGATACCCAATCAGGAGTAGCAGCATCGTGACCGACACCCAACAGGCGACCCCGCTCAATCTGATCCCCGGCCAATTAAGCCTCGCCCAGCTGCGCGCGATTTATCAGCGGCCCGTCACGCTGACCCTCGACGCCAGCGCCAATCGGCAGATCGAAGACAGCGTGGCCTGCGTCGAGCAGATACTCGCCGAAAACCGAACCGCTTACGGCATCAACACCGGTTTCGGGCTGCTGGCGTCAACGCGCATCGCCAGCGCCGACCTCGAAAACCTGCAGCGTTCACTGGTGCTGTCCCACGCCGCGGGCGTTGGTCAGCCGATCAGCGATGAGCTGGTGCGCCTGATCATGGTGCTCAAGGTCAACAGCCTGAGCCGGGGTTTCTCCGGGATTCGCCGTCAGGTCATCGACGCGCTGATCGCCCTGATCAACGCTGAGGTTTACCCGCACATCCCGCTCAAGGGTTCAGTCGGCGCATCCGGCGACCTCGCGCCATTGGCGCATATGTCGCTGGTGCTGCTGGGCGAAGGCAAGGCGCGCTACAAGGGCGAATGGCTGAATGCCGTGGAAGCGCTGGCCATCGCCGGGCTCACGCCATTGACGCTGGCGGCTAAAGAAGGCCTGGCGCTGCTCAACGGCACGCAGGTGTCTACGGCCTATGCCTTGCGCGGCCTGTTCGAAGCCGAAGACCTGTTCGCCGGCGCTCTCAGCTGCGGCGCGCTGACCGTTGAAGCCGTGCTTGGCTCCCGCGCACCCTTCGACGCACGTATTCATGCGGCACGGGGTCAGCGCGGCCAGATCGATTCGGCTGCCGCCTATCGCGCCCTGCTCGGCGAAGGCAGTCAGGTATCCGACTCCCACCGCGACTGCGACAAGGTTCAGGACCCCTACTCCCTGCGCTGCCAGCCACAAGTCATGGGCGCTTGCCTGACCCAACTGCGTCAGGCCGCCGAAGTGCTGGCGATCGAATCCAACGCGGTGTCGGACAACCCGCTGGTGTTCGCGGCCGAAGGTGAAGTGATTTCCGGTGGTAACTTCCACGCCGAACCGGTTGCCATGGCCGCCGACAACATCGCTTTGGCCATCGCTGAAATCGGCTCGCTGAGCGAACGCCGCATCTCGCTGATGATGGACAAGCACATGTCGCAACTGCCGCCGTTCCTGGTGGCCAACGGCGGCGTCAACTCCGGCTTCATGATTGCCCAGGTCACGGCTGCAGCGCTGGCCAGTGAAAACAAGGCGCTGTCCCACCCCCACAGCGTCGACAGCCTGCCGACCTCCGCCAACCAGGAAGACCATGTGTCGATGGCGCCCGCCGCCGGCAAGCGCTTGTGGGAAATGGCGGAGAACACTCGCGGCGTGCTGGCTGTAGAATGGCTGGCTGCGTGTCAGGGTCTGGACTTGCGCAACGGTCTGAAGACCTCCGAAAAACTGGAAATCGCCCGCACCACGCTGCGCGGCAAAGTCCCGTTCTACGAGAAAGACCGCTTCTTCGCCCCTGATATCGAGGCCGCCATCGAGCTGCTGGCTTCCAACTGCCTGAGCGACCTGGTTTCTGCTGACCTGCTGCCGAGCTTCTGATCGGGACAGGCCAGGGATGGCCTGTCGTTGAAATGAGTGGGGGGATTACCCCCTGTAGGAGTGAGCTCGCTCGCGATGCAATAGGTCAGAAACGCATTTACCGTCTGACACACCGCAATCGCGAGCAAGCTCACGCCTACAAAAGCCTCTCGTTTCGCAGCAAAAAGTAAGACTAGGAACGTGTGAAATGACATCGCAAAACGCTACAGATCTGAAACGCGGGCTCAGCGCGCGTCACATTCGCTTCATGGCGCTGGGCTCGGCCATCGGCACCGGGTTGTTCTACGGTTCCGCGTCGGCCATCAAACTGGCCGGTCCCGCCGTTCTGCTGGTGTACATCATCGCCGGCGCTGCGGTTTACATGGTCATGCGCGCTCTCGGCGAGATGGCCGTGCGCAACCCGGTGTCCGGCTCGTTTGGCGAGTACGCCACCACGTATCTGGGTCCGCTCGCAGGGTTTGTCCTCGGCTGGACCTACGCATTCGAAATGGTCATCGTCTGCCTGGCCGATGTCACTGCGTTCGGCATCTACATGGGCTTCTGGTTTCCCGAAGTGCCGCGCTGGATCTGGGTGCTCGGCATTGTCTTTCTGATCGGCGCGCTGAACCTGTGCAGCGTCAAAGTCTTCGGTGAAACGGAGTTCTGGCTGTCGCTGCTGAAGGTCGGCGCAATCATCGCGATGATCCTCGCCGGCTTCGGCATCATGCTGTTCGGACTCGGCTCGGTCTCGGGCGGAGGCGTCAGCAGCGTGAGCAATCTATGGGCCTACGGCGGCTTCATGCCCAACGGCATCGGTGGCCTCGTGGCCTCGCTGGCCGTGGTGATGTTCGCCTTTGGCGGCATCGAAATCATCGGCATCACCGCCGGTGAAGCACGCAACCCGGAGCGCGTAATTCCCCGCGCGATCAACGCGGTGCCGCTGCGGATTCTGCTGTTTTACGTGCTCACGCTGTTCGTCCTGATGTCCCTGTATCCGTGGCAGCAGATCGGCAGCCAGGGCAGCCCGTTCGTCCAGATCTTCGATCACCTGGGGATTTCCTCCGCCGCCACCGTCCTCAACATCGTAGTCATCACTGCCGCCGTTTCGGCGATCAACAGCGACATCTTCGGCGCCGGACGCATGATGTACGGCCTGGCGATACAAGGTCAGGCGCCCAGGGGTTTTGCTCAGTTGTCCGCCCAGGGCGTGCCGTGGATGACCGTGCTGGTGATGGGCGTCGCGCTGCTCTGCGGCGTTGTGCTGAATTACCTGATTCCTGAAAACGTGTTCCTGCTGATCGCCTCGATCGCGACCTTCGCGACGGTCTGGGTGTGGCTGATGATTCTGGTCACGCAGATCGCCATGCGCCGCTCGATGAGCGCAGAAGAAGTCGCCCAGCTGAAATTCCCGGTGCCGTTCTGGCCCGTCGCGCCGATTGTTGCCACGTTGTTCATGGTGTTCGTGTTCGGCGTGCTGGGTTATTTCCCGGACAGCCAGGCCGCGCTGGTGGTGGGGGCGGTGTGGATCGGGTTGCTGGTGGTTGCGTACTGGATTTGGGTAAAGCCGAAGCAGAACCTGATAAAGGCCACATCAAACAGCTGATAAATGGACTGTCATGAACGGTCCGTGTGGGAGCGAGCTTGCTCGCGAAGACTGAATTTCAGGCGCCGAATATTCGGCGGAGACACTTGCCGCCTCGCGAGCAAGCTCACTCCTACACTTAGCACTTGCAACACCCGAAACAGGTTGTAAAACCGGACCCTTGGAGAGATCGATGAAAACGCTCTGGCACCACTGTCACGCAGCAACCATGGCGAACGGCACGTACTCGATCATCGAGGACGCCGCCATCGTGACCGATGCAGCGCGGATCGTCTGGATCGGTCCTCTCCACGCGCTGCCGGACCAGGGCGACGTCAAGCGCGTCGACCTGAACGGCGCATGGGTGACGCCCGGCCTGATCGATTGCCACACGCACACGGTGTTCGGCGGTAACCGCAGCGGCGAGTTCGAGCAGCGTCTGCAGGGCGTAAGCTACGCGGAAATCGCGGCAGCGGGCGGCGGCATTGCCAGCACCGTGCGCGCCACCCGCGCCGCCAGTGAAGAAGAGCTTTACGCCAGCGCTGAACGTCGTCTGCTGCACCTGCTCAGGGACGGCGTGACCACGATCGAGATGAAATCCGGCTACGGCCTGGACCTCGCCAGTGAACGCAAAATCCTGCGGGTGATTCGCCAGCTGGGTGAAAACCTGCCGGTCACCGTGCGCAGCACCTGCCTCGCCGCCCACGCCTTGCCGCCGGAGTACAAAGACCGCGCCGACGACTACATCGCCCACATCTGCAGCGAAATGCTGCCGGCGCTGGCGGCGGAAAATCTGGTGGATGCCGTCGATGCGTTCTGCGAATACCTGGCGTTCTCGCCGGCCCAGGTCGAACAGGTGTTCATCACCGCCGGCCAGTTGGGCCTGCCGGTCAAGCTGCACGCCGAGCAGTTGTCCTCGCTGCACGGCTCGAGTCTGGCGGCGCGTTATCAAGCGCTGTCGGCTGACCATCTGGAGTTCATGACCGAAGAAGACGCCATTGCGATGGCGGCCTCGGGCACGGTGGCCGTACTGCTGCCGGGGGCGTTCTACTTCCTGCGCGAAACTCAGTTGCCGCCGATGGAGGCCCTGCGCAAACACGGGGTGAAGATCGCCATCTCCACCGACCTCAATCCGGGCACGTCGCCGGGTCTGTCGCTGCGGCTGATGCTGAACATGGCCTGCACACTGTTCCGCCTGACCCCGGAAGAAGCCCTGGCCGGCGCAACTGTCCACGCAGCACAGGCGCTGGGCATGGCCGAGACCCATGGCTCACTGGAAGTTGGCAAAACGGCGGATTTCGTTGCCTGGCACATCGAACGGCCCGCCGACCTCGCCTACTGGCTGGGCGGCGATCTGGGCAAACGCGTCGTGCGTCATGGCGTGGAACGCACTCTCTAATCAGGGGAATACTGTGGACAAGGTTCTGAGTTTCACTCGCGGTCGCGTACCGCTGCTGATCAGCATGCCGCACCCGGGACTGCACCTGACGCCCGCCGTGCGGGACGGTCTGGTGGATGAGGCCGTGAGCCTGCCGGACACCGACTGGCACATTCCGCGCCTGTATGACTTCGCGTCAGACCTCGGCGCCAGCGTGCTTTCGGCGGAATATTCGCGCTTCGTCATCGACCTCAATCGTCCGTCCGACGACACGCCGCTGTACGCCGGCGCGACCACCGGGCTGTTCCCGTCGACGCTGTTCGAGGGCGATCCGCTGTTCAAAGAGGGTCAGGCGCCGAGCAAGGAAGAACGCGCGACTTATCTGGAGAAGATCTGGACGCCCTATCACGAGACGCTACGCGGCGAGCTTGAACGTCTGCGCGCCGAGTTCGGTTATGCGCTACTGTTCGACGCGCATTCCATTCGTGGGCACATTCCGCATCTGTTTGACGGTCGTCTGCCGGACTTCAACCTCGGCACCTTCAATGGCGCGAGCTGTGATGAAGCGCTGGCCCAGCGTCTGGATACCGCGTGCGCTGCCGCGAAGAACTACAGCCATGTGCTCAACGGGCGCTTCAAGGGCGGCCACATCACCCGCCACTATGGCGACCCGGCCAACCACATCCACGCCGTGCAACTGGAGCTGGCGCAAAGCACGTACATGGACGAGTTCGTGCCCTTCCACTACCGCCCTGACCTGGCTGAGCCGACGCAGGTGGTCTTGAAAGGGCTGCTGGAAGAAATGATTGCGTGGGGGCGTGAAAAGTACGGGAAGTAGACCCGGCTTGATGATTCTCATGGTGGGACCGGCTTCAGCCGGGAAGAAGCCAGTTTGAGCGCCATCAGTTTTGCGGCATTGCACCTGACGCCTTCCCGGCTAAAGCCAGTCCCACTGGATGCGCACGCGGCGTTAGCGAGACCGCCTTTAGCCGGGAAGAGGCCTGTCTGGGCACCATCAGTCTCCTGATGGTGAGCGTTACTTCTTCAACAGCCGCAAGCCGTTGGCCACCACCAGCAGACTGACGCCCATGTCGGCAAACACCGCCATCCACATGGTCGCCATCCCGGCAAAGGTCACCGCCAGAAAGATCAGCTTGATCACCAGCGCCAGCGCAATATTCTGCTTGAGCACCGCCGCCGTGTCCCGCGACAGGCGAATAAACGTCGGGATCTTGCGCAGGTCATCGTCCATCAACGCCACGTCCGCAGTTTCGATGGCGGTGTCCGTGCCCGCTGCCGCCATGGCAAAACCGATCTCCGCCCGGGCCAGCGCCGGCGCATCATTGATGCCGTCGCCGACCATGCCCACTCGGTGGTTCTGCGCGTACAGGGCTTCGATGGCTTGCAGCTTGTCGGTCGGCATCAGATTCCCCTGGGCCTGATCGATGCCCACCTGAGCAGCGATGGCCTTGGCTGTGTGCGGGTTGTCGCCCGTCAGCATCATCGTCTTCACGCCCAGCGCATGCAGCTGCTCGATGGCCTCGCGGCTGCTGTCCTTGACCGTGTCGGCGACCGCAAACAACGCCAGCGGGCCGGAGGCGTCGAACAGCAGCACCACGGTTTTGCCTTGGCTTTCCAGCGCTTCAAGTTGCGCTTCCAGTTCCGGCGAGCAATACCCGGCGTCATGCACCAAGCGGTGGTTGCCCAGATGGTACAAACGCCCTTGCACTTCGCCCTTCACGCCAAGCCCGGCAAGGGCTTCGAACGCCTCAACCGGCAAGTGGTTGCCGTCCTGAGCCGCCTTGGCGATGGCTTGAGACACGGGGTGATCCGAGCGACCGGCGAGGCTTGCCGAGATCGCCAGCGCCTGCTCACCCAGTGACTCGTTGAGCAACAAGTAATCGGTCTGCACCGGCTTGCCGTGGGTGATGGTGCCGGTCTTGTCGAGGGCCAGGTAATCGAGCTTGTGGCCCATTTCCAGGTACACGCCGCCCTTGACCAGAATGCCTTTGCGCGCCGCCGCCGCCAGACCGCTGACGATCGTCACCGGCGTGGAAATCACCAGCGCACACGGGCACGCGACCACCAGCAACACCAGGGCGCGGTAGATCCAGTCAAACCACACTGCCCCCATGAACAGCGGTGGGATGATCGCAATCCCCAGCGCCAGCGCGAACACGGCGGGCGTGTAGATCTTTGAAAAGCTGTCAACGAAACGCTGGGTCGGCGCGCGAGCACCCTGGGCCGCCTCGACGGCATGGATGATCCGCGCCAGCGTCGAGTTGTTGGCAGCGGCGGTCACTTTGTACTCCAGTGAACCGGCCTGATTGATCGTGCCAGCAAAGACCTTGTCGCCTAAGGTCTTCTCGACCGGCAGACTTTCGCCCGTGATCGGGGCCTGATCAATGCTCGATTGGCCGGCAACCACTTCACCGTCCAGCCCGATACGCTCACCCGGCTTGACCCGGACGACGCTGCCCAACGCAATATCTTTGACCTCAAGCTCAAGCCACTCGCCGTTCTGCTGCACGGTCGCGGTTTCCGGCGTCAGCTGCATCAGACCGCCAATGGCGTTGCGGGCACGGTCCAGGGATTTGGCTTCGATCAGCTCGGCGACGGTGAACAGAAACATCACCATCGCCGCTTCCGGCCACTGCCCGATCAGCACCGCACCCGTGACGGCAATACTCATCAGCGCGTTGATATTCAGATTGAAGTTTTTCAGGGCGATCCAGCCCTTTTTGTACGTGGTCAGGCCGCCGCTGAAAATGGCGATCAGCGCAACGACGGCGACCACCCAGGTGGGCGCGGCATTGGTGAAGTGGATGACTTCCGCAGACAACGCCGCGACACCCGACAGCGCCAGCGGCCACCACGGTTTGTTGGCAGGTGGCAGCGAGGCTGTTTCCTTGTCGGCGCCCTCTTCGATCAGGTCCGCCTGCATGCCCAGCGAGCCAATGGCGTCGCGAATGGGATCGGTGGACGGCAGCTCATGCCACACGCCCAGCACGCGATTGATCAGGTTGAATTCAAGCTTCTGAATGCCCTTCATCTTGCCGAGCTTGTTCTGGATCAGCGTCTGCTCGGTGGGGCAGTCCATGGCTTCGATGCGGAAGCTGCTCAGTTTTCCATCGGCATTTGATGCGCCATCGATGGTCACGACGGCGGGCGCGCTGTCGTGGGAGCAGCAGGCGTGGGCGGCATGGTCATGCACGGGCGTGAGTTTGGTTTGCTCGTGTTCATGACCGGCGTGATCGTGCCCAGCGTGATCATGGGCGGAATGGTCATGCCCTGCGTGATCGTGCTCGGCATGGTTGTGCGAGTCGTGGGCAGGCTTGTGCGATGAAGATGTGGGTACAGAGTCACTCATGGATTGAGTCTCTAAATGTGCGTGTTGCCAAGTGAACACCCTGTAGCCACTATAGGGTCAAGCGTCCTTATCGAGATCTTGCACATGAACCCTTCATTTAAAATCGGCGAACTGGCAAAGCTCACGGATTGCCCGGTGGAAACCATCCGCTATTACGAGCGCGAGGGCCTGCTAAGCGAACCCGCGCGCAGCGACGGCAACTATCGGCTGTACACCCAGGAGCACGTCGAACGCCTGACGTTCATCCGCAACTGCCGCAGCCTGGACATGACGCTGGACGAGATCCGCAGCCTGCTGGCGTTGCGCGACAGTCCGCGGGACCAGTGCGAGAACGTCAACGCGCTGATCGACGAACACATCCAGCACGTGAACGCCCGCGTCGCGAGCCTGCAAGCGCTGCAGGAGCAACTGGTCGACCTGCGCCAACGCTGCAGCGAAGGGGCGCCGGATCACTGCGGGATTCTTGATCGACTGGAGATCAGCGGGAGTGTCGTGGCAGCGGACGTCGAACACTCCCACGTAGGCCGCAGCCACGGGCATTGAGAGGCTAAATGCGGCTTTTAGTAGGACCGGCTTCAGCCGGGAAGAGACCAGTCTGCGCACCATCACTTTTGCGGTGAGGCATCCGACGCCTTCCCGGATAAAGCCGGTCCCACAGGGAATATGCGGTATGTTAGTGGGACCGGCTTTAGCCGGGAAGAGGCCATTGGGAGCAACATCACTTTCGCGGTGTGGCATCCGACGCTTTCCCGGCTAAAGCCGGTCCCACAGGGATCAAGCGTTGTGAATACGCTCAACCGCAGCCGCGACCCCAATCCCGTACTCGGGATCAGCCATCGAGCAATGCTCGATGTGCAGCTGAATGATCGGTGCCGACACGCCGCGCAGCGAGCGGGCGGTATTGTCGAACAGCGACTGTTTCTCCCGCGCGTTCATCAAACGGAACAGGTTGCCTGGCTGCGAGTAGTAGTCGCCATCCACGCGGTGGTTCCAGTGAGCGGCCGCGCCTTCGATCGACAACGGCGGCTCTCTGAAATCCGGCTGCTCCTGAAACGCACCCTTGGTGTTCGGCTCGTAAGAGGTCATGCCGCCCCGGTTGCCGTCGACGCGCATCAGGCCGTCGCGGTGGTAGCTGTTCACGTGCAGCGCCGCCCGTGGCGAGTTCACCGGGATCTGATGGTGGTTGACGCTCAAGCGGTAGCGCTGGGCATCGCCGTAGGAAAACAGCCGACCCTGCAGCATTTTGTCAGGCGAGAAGCTGATGCCGGGCACCACGTTGGAAGGCGCGAATGCCGCCTGCTCGACGTCAGCGAAGTTGTTCTCCGGGTTACGGTTCAGCTCGACCACGCCCACTTCGATCAGCGGGTAATCGCCCTTCGGCCAGACCTTGGTCAGGTCGAACGGGTTGATGGGGTACGAGCCTGCCTCCTTCTCCGGCATGATCTGCACGAACAGCTTCCAGCGCGGGAAGTTGCCCTGCTCGATGTTTTCGTACAGATCGCGGTGATGGGACTCACGGTCACGGCCGACCAGTTCCTGCGCTTCTGCGTCGGTCAGGTTGGCGATGCCTTGTTGCGAGACGAAGTGAAATTTCACCCAGAACCGCTCGTGCTGTGCGTTGAGGAAACTGTAGGTGTGGCTGCCGAAACCGTGCATCTCGCGATAGCTGCGGGGAATGCCGCGCTCGCTCATCACGACAGTCACCTGGTGCAGCGCTTCCGGCAGTTGAGTCCAGAAATCCCAGTTGTTCTCGGCACTGCGCATGCCGGTGCGTGGGTCGCGTTTGACAGCGTGATTCAGGTCGGGAAACTTCATCGGGTCGCGCAGGAAAAACACCGGCGTGTTGTTGCCGACCATGTCCCAGTTGCCTTCCTCGGTATAGAACTTGAACGCGAAACCGCGAATGTCGCGCTCGGCATCGGCGGCACCACGCTCACCGGCAACGGTGGAGAAACGGGCGAACATTTCAGTGGACTTGCCGATCTCAGAGAAGATTTTTGCACGGGTGTAGCGAGTGATGTCGTGGGTGACGGTGAAGGTGCCAAACGCGCCGGAACCCTTGGCGTGCATGCGACGCTCGGGGATGACTTCACGATCGAAATGGGCGAGCTTCTCGAGGAACCAGACATCCTGCAGCAGCGCGGGGCCGTGAGGGCCGGCGGTCTGGATATTCTGGTTATCGACTACAGGGGCGCCGAAAGCGGTCGTCAGTTTGTTGCTCATGCGTGTTTCTCCACCAAGGATACTGGCGGGCGACCTCCATTGAGGCCGCCCTGTGTCTGTCCGATGGGGAGAACGATAGGGAAATCGACGCGTTTAAGCTCATTGTCACTGCGCACTGGGCGGATAGGGGATTTCAATCGATTACCGATTGATCAATAGCCTCCGCTCATGAGCGCAGCAGGATTACACCGCTACCGGCGCCTTGATGCTCGGGTCCGCGTCATAACCCACGATCTCGAAGTCTTCGAAGCGATAGTCGTAGATGCGCTCCGGGCGGCGCTTGATGTTCAGCTGCGGCAACTGTCGCGGCGTGCGGGTCAGCTGCGTCGCGATCTGCTCTTCGTGGTTGGAATAAGCGTGGGTGTCGCCCAGGCTGACAATGATCTCGTGGGGGATCAGGTCGCATTGCTGAGCCAGCATGTGGGTCAGCAGCGCCAGCGCAGCGATGTTGTAGGGCAGTCCGAGGAAGACATCGGAGCTGCGAATGTACAACTGCATCGACAGCTTGCCGTCGGCAACGAAGGCCTGGTACAGCAAATGGCACACGGCAAGTGCCTGGCGTCCGGCTTTGACGTTCTCCTGCGGCGACAGCTTTTCGTCCGGCAGGTATTCGGTATTCCAGCCATGGAACAGGATGCGGCGGCTGTTCGGGTTGTTCTTCAGGCAGTCGACCATGTAGTCGATCTGGTTGATCTTGCCGCCATCCTTGGTCGGCCAGCCAGTCCACTGCGCGCCGTATACCGGGCCTAGGTCGCCGTCTTCAGTGGCCCACTCGTCCCAGATGGTCACGCCGTTCTCGTTGAGCCATTTGGTGTTGGTGTTGCCGCTGAGCATCCAGATCAGCTCGTTGGCGATGCTCTTGAAGTGCAGCTTTTTGGTGGTCAGCAGCGGGAAGCCATCAGCCAGATTGTGGCGAATCTGCCGACCGAACACGGCAGTGGTGCCGGTCCCGGTGCGGTCGCCCTTGCGGGTTCCGTTGTTGATGACGTCCTGCAGCAGTTCAAGGTATTGCTTCATGACCAGAGGCCCTCTGTTTCGGAGAATCCGCCGAACCCTTCGGGCCCGGCGTTCAGCAAATGTACCCGGCGCGTCAAGCCGCAGCGTTGTTGGCAGCGGGCGCGCGATGGTAGGCAAGCCAGATCAGCACCAGGCCGCCGATGATCATTGGCAGGCTGAGGATCTGCCCCATGGTGACCCAGCCCCAGGCCAGATAACCCAGCTGGGCGTCCGGTACGCGAACGAACTCCACCACGAAGCGGAAGATCCCGTAGAACAGCGCGAACATGCCGGAAACGGCCATGGTCGGACGCGGCTTGCGGGAGAAGAAGTAGAGAATGACGAACAGGGCCACGCCTTCCAGCGCGAACTGGTAGAGCTGTGACGGATGGCGCGGCAGTTGCGCAGGGTCGGTGGGGAACACCATGGCCCAGGGCAGATCAGTCGGCTTGCCCCACAGCTCGGCGTTGATGAAGTTGCCGATGCGCCCGGCACCCAGACCAATCGGCACCATAGGGGCGATGAAGTCCATGAGCTGGAAGAATGACTTGCCGTTGCGCTTGCCGAACCAGTACGTCGCGATCATCACGCCGATGAAGCCACCGTGGAACGCCATGCCGCCCTTCCACACCTCAAAAATCAGCAGCGGGTTGGCGATGTAGTTGGGCAGATCGTAGAACAGCACGTAACCGAGACGCCCACCGACGATGACGCCCATGGCGACCCAGAAAATCATGTCCGAGAGCTTTTCTTTGGTCCACGTCGGGTCAAAGCGATTCAGGCGACGGGATGCCAGGTACCAGGCACTGCCAATACCGACCAGGTACATCAGGCCGTACCAGTGAATTTGCAGCGGACCGATGGCCACGGCTACCGGGTCAATCTGCGGGTAAGGCAGCATTGCGACTCCTTGAAATAGAAGCGCTCATTGAGCGACGAAGCAGAACTATGCGGCGGCGGTAGCAGGTAGTGCCACCCAATAATGATGAAATCTGATGCAAGAGCGACCGCGATGAAAGTCTCGCACGCCGACGATGTCGCCACGCATGGCGCGGACATCTCTCAAAAACAGTGCGGCATGTTACCGGACCGCGCCAATCCGCTCTAGCAGCGTGCGATGGATGTCGGCGTGCGGGGTGGGTAAAGTGGCGCAAAAAGGAGTCATCCATGTGCCTTATCGTCTTCGCCTGGCGGCCATCTCACGCTCAGCCGCTGATTCTGGCGGCCAATCGTGACGAGTTCTACGCCCGCCCTACTCTGCCGCTGGCCCAGTGGGAAGACGCGCCGCAGGTCTACGCCGGGCGCGATCTTGAAGCGGGCGGGACATGGCTGGGGATCAATGCTGACGGACGTTTTGCCGCTCTGACCAATATCCGCGAACCGGGCAAACCGCCTGGCCACCGTTCGCGGGGCGAACTGGTTGCTCGTTTTTTGACCAGCGATGTGTCCATGGATGAGTATTTGACTGAGATCGCGACGCGGTCGTCTGAGTACGGTGGGTTCAACCTGCTGGTGGGTGATCGTCAGCAGTTGCATTTTCTCAACGGGAACGATCCGGTACCCCGCCGTCTGGAAGCGGGCGTTTACGGGGTGTCCAACGCAGGGCTCGATACGCCGTGGCCGAAACTGGTGAAAGCCAAAGCGGCGCTGTCTGAACATTTGGAGAATCCAGACACTGAAGCGCTGTTTGGCTTTCTCATCGATCACGCGCCTGCGCCAGAGGCTGAACTGCCGAGCACCGGCGTAGGCCTTGCGACGGAAAAGTTATTGTCGAGCGTGTTCATTGCCAGCCCCAATTACGGCACGCGGGCGAGCACGGTGTTACTGGTCAATGCGGACGGCAGCCGGCGCCTGATCGAGCGCAGCTTCGGGCCGTATGGCGGGAGATTGGGTGAGGTGGACCTGGAGATTTGACTCCACCTCTTCCCGGCTGAAGCCGGTCCCACTAAGAGCAGCGCAGCGCCAGCCGTCAATGCCCCTTCACAGACCCCGGATTGATCATCCGCGACAGGCCCAGATTTCTCAGCGCCAGCTGCAACGAGCTGCTGATCACTTGCGGGTTGTCGTTCTTCATCAGCTGGGCCAGCAGGTCCTTGGCCATGCTCAGGTTGATCTGACGCAGCATCCACTTCACTTTTGGCAGGTTGGTGGCGTTCATCGACAGGCTGTCGAAGCCCATCGCCATCAGCAGCACCGCCGCCGCAGGATCACCGGCCATTTCGCCGCAGATGCTCACCGGCTTGCCTTCGGCATGGGCATCGCGCACCACGCTCTGCAAGGCCTGGAGCACAGCCGGGTGCAGATAGTCGTACAAATCCGCCACCCGCGGGTTGTTACGGTCGACCGCCAGCAGATACTGGGTCAGGTCGTTGGAACCGACAGACAGGAAATCCACTTGACGCGCCAGCTCTCGGGTCTGATAGACCGCCGCCGGGACTTCGATCATCACGCCCACCGGCGGCATCGGGACGTCGGTGCCTTCATCGCGGACTTCGCCCCACGCCCGGTGGATCAGGTGCAGCGCCTCTTCGGTTTCGTGGGTGCCGGAAATCATCGGCAGCAGAATCCGCAGGTTGTTCAGGCCTTCACTGGCCTTGAGCATGGCGCGGGTCTGCACCAGGAAGATTTCAGGATGATCCAGCGTGACGCGAATGCCACGCCAGCCGAGGAACGGGTTGTCTTCCTTGATCGGGAAATACGACAGCGACTTGTCACCGCCGATGTCCAGCGTTCGCATCGTCACCGGTAGCGGATGGAAAGCCGCCAGTTGCTCACGGTAGATGGCGAGCTGTTCCTTCTCGCTCGGGAACCGCTGCTGAATCATGAACGGCACTTCGGTGCGGTACAGGCCAACGCCTTCCGCGCCTCGCTGTTGCGCGCGGGCCACGTCTGCCAGTAGACCGGTGTTAACCCACAGCGGCATGCGGTGGCCGTCGAGGGTCACGCAGGGCAATTCACGCAGCGCGTCGAGGCCTTGAGAAAGCTGACGCTCCTCTTCGACGACGACGGAGTACTGCTTGATCAGGATCTCGGAAGGGTTGGTGAAGACCTCGCCGTGATAGCCGTCGACGATCAGCTGGATGCCATCGACTTTCGAGTACGGCAGGTCCACCACGCCCATGACCGTGGGAATGCCCATGGCTCGGGCCAGAATGGCGACGTGGGAGTTACCCGAGCCGAGTACCGAAATCAGACCCACCAACTTGCCTTCCGGCACCTCGCCGAGCATGGCGGGCGACAGCTCTTCGCTGACCAGAATGGTGTTGTCGGGGTAGACCAGGGTTTGTTGACGCGCTTCCTGAAGGTAGGCGAGCAGGCGGCGACCGAGGTCTTTGACGTCCGATGCGCGCTCACGCAGGTAGGCGTCATCCATCAGCTCGAAGCGTTTGACGTGCTCGTTGACCACCGAGCGCAAGGCGCCCTGGGCCCACTGGCCGGTCTTGATGACGTTGGTGACTTCACTGCCCAGCGACGCATCGTCGAGCATCATCAGGTACACATCGAACAACGCGCGCTCTTCAGGACGCAATTGCGTGGCCAACTTCGCCGAAAGGGTACGCATGTCATTGCGAACGCCTTCAAGCGCAGTCTGGAACAGTTTGAGTTCAGCGGTGATATCAGTGACGGTTTTGTCCGGCACGACTTCGAGGTCAGCCGGCGGCAACATGACCAGCGCAGTACCGACCGCAGCGCCCGGCGAACCCGGCACACCGACGAATCGGGCTTCCTGAATGCCTTTGCCCTGACGGCCCAGCCCGCGGATGGAACCGGTGGCTTCCGCGTGGGCGATGACGCCTGCAAGTTGCGCGCTCATCGTCACGAGGAAGGCTTCTTCGCCCTCGTCGAACTGGCGGCGCTCCTTTTGCTGGATGACCAGAACGCCCACAACCCGGCGGTGGTGGATGATCGGCGCGCCGAGGAACGACGCATAACGCTCTTCGCCGGTTTCAGCAAAGTAACGATAGCGAGGGTGATCGGCAGCATTTTCGAGGTTCAGCGGTTCCTCACGCGTACCGACCAGACCCACGAGGCCCTCGTTCGGGGCCATGCTCACCTTGCCGATCGAGCGCTTATTCAGGCCTTCGGTGGCCATCAGCACGAAGCGGTTCGCTTCAGGATCGAGCAAATAGACCGAGCAGACCTGGCTGCTCATGGCCTCTTTGACGCGTAACACAATAATGCCCAACGCCGCCTTGAGATCCTTGGCGGAGTTAACTTCCTGGACGATCTTGCGCAGCGTATTGAGCATGGCTCGGGGTCGAACTCCGTGTCAGTCGCGCGCCAACAGGCGCGGGGCAAGCTCTTTGAGTGCGCGGCGATATACCTCGCGCTTGAATGTCACCACCTGGCCCAACGGGTACCAATAACTGACCCAACGCCAGCCATCGAACTCCGGTTTGCCGGTCAAATCCATCCGCACCCGCTGCTCATTGGAGATCAGGCGCAGGAGAAACCATTTTTGCTTCTGGCCGATGCACAGCGGCTGGCTGTGGGTACGGACCAATCGTTGCGGCAGACGATAGCGCAACCAACCCCGAGTGCAGGCAAGAATTTCAACATCATGCCGTTCCAGCCCGACTTCTTCATTCAATTCACGGTAAAGCGCGTCTTCCGGGGTCTCCTGAGGGTTGATACCCCCCTGCGGAAACTGCCAGGCGTCTTGATTGATGCGCCGAGCCCATAAGACCTGGCCAGCATCATTTGTCAGAATTATCCCGACATTAGGGCGAAAACCATCGGGGTCGATCACGGCTACAACCTCGCAAACGCATGTCGCCGCATTGTTCCACAAAGATCGTGAAGGCAGCAACGAGGCTGGGACAGCTTATCGTGACAACTGCATTAATAGATGCGATCTCTCGGGCAAACCTCGTATTCTTATGCTCTTTTTTCTGATAATTCAGCGAGTAAAGCCCATGCGCCTGGCCCTGTTCGACCTCGACAACACCCTTCTCGGCGGCGACAGCGATCACGCCTGGGGCGATTACCTGTGCGAGCGCGGCATCCTGGACGGCGCTGCCTACAAGGCACGCAACGATGCGTTCTATCAGGACTATCTGGCCGGCACCCTGAACCTGACCGACTACCTGAATTTCAGTCTGGAGATTCTGGGCCGCACTGAAATGGCGCAGCTCGACGAATGGCACCGGGAATTCATGCGCGACTGCATCGAGCCCTTGATCCTGCCGAAAGCCATGGCCCTCATCGCCAAACACCGCGAAGCCGGCGACAAGCTGGCGGTGATCACGGCGACCAACCGTTTCGTCACCGCGCCGATCGTGGCCCGACTGGGCATCGACACCTTGCTGGCGACCGAATGCGAGATCGTCGACGGCCGCTACACCGGGCGCACCACTGACGTGCCGTGCTTCCGCGAGGGCAAAGTGACCCGCCTGAATCGCTGGATCGGAGAGAATGGGTTCAATCTCGATGACAGCTGGTTCTACAGCGATTCGATGAACGATTTGCCATTGCTGGAGCAGGTGGCTAATCCGGTCGCAGTCGATCCTGATGAAAAGCTGCGCGCCGACGCCACCCGTCGCGGCTGGCCGGTGATTTCACTGCGCGATTGAAAGCCTTCGCGAGCAAGCTCGCTCCCACCGGTCTTTATCGGCAGGAACACCTGCGGTAGCGTCAATTTGGATGACTGAGGTTTAGACCGGTTTGGCGCCCATGAGACCGGCAATCGCCACGAAGCAGACGACGCTGAAGATGGCCAGCGCCAGGGTGAAGCGGGAATTACCCACGATGATTGGCCGGCGCAGGCGATTGACTCGCACCGCCAGCCACGCCCAGCTCAAGGCGCCGAAGAGATACAGCACACTCGCCGCCAGCAGCCAGGTCTGTCCCAGCGGCCAGCCGGCGTAGTGGACAAGCCACCAGCCGCTGATTGGCAGGGTCAACAAACACACGCCCATCAGCACCCAGGCAAATGCCCATGGTCGTTGCATGGCGCGGTTCTGCACCTTCGCATCGCCAGCCCGACGGCCGCGCACGATCCACACGACCAGCCCCAGCGCGCAGATAAACAGCAGCACCGTGCTGATGACGTGCAGGATTTTCAGTGCAGCGAAGTGTTCCATTGTGTTCGTGTCCCTGTATGGCTGTGTTTGAAGCGTAGCAGCCAGTCGCATGCCGCTGCTGTTATCCCAGAAACAGCTTGTACGCAGGGTTCCTGGTTTCATCCCAATACGGATACCCAATCTCTGCCAGCGCCTGCGGCACCAGATGCCGTTCATCCTCCGGCACCACCAACCCCGCCACCACTCGGCCATCCGCCGCGCCGTGATTGCGGTAGTGGAACATCGAAATATTCCATTTCCCGCCCAGCTTGTTCAGGAAGTTGAACAGCGCACCCGGCCGCTCGGGGAATTCAAAGCGCAGCACCACCTCGTCGTTGACCCGTTCCGAATGCCCGCCGACCATGTGCCGCAGGTGCAGTTTGGCCAGTTCGTTGTCGGTCAGGTCGAGCACAGGGAAACCCTGTTCCGTGAGGCTTGCGATCAGGGCTTTGCGCGGGTCGGTGTCGGGGTGGGTTTGCACGCCGACGAAGATGTGCGCCTCGCGGTCGGTGTGGTAGCGGTAGTTGAATTCGGTGATCTGCCGCTTGCCAATCGCCTCGCAGAACGCCTTGAAGCTGCCCGGCTGCTCCGGGATGGTCACGGCAATGATTGCTTCGCGGCCTTCGCCCAGTTCAGCTCT
>NZ_JBWKQL010000021.1:0-79152 GCF_059418765.1 Pseudomonas sp. GW821-FHT07F05 | reverse complement strand
TTTGCTTACTTTTGGTGCTTTTCAAAAGTAAGTCGCCGAAGGCGAAACAGTCTGCCCCCAGGCAGACGCTCTTGATCCTCAAAAGCAGCCCCGATGATCACCGCGCCTTGCGAAACGTAAAATTAATCCGCTGCTCCCCCAACTGCGGATGCTCCGCCTGCCGAATCGGCAACACCCCATGAAAGCGCAGCCGATCAACCCCGCCCCACACCACCACATCCCCATGAAACAACGGCACCCGCTGAGTCGGATCACTGCGCCCAAGCCCGCCAAACAAAAACATCGCCGGCAAGCCCAGCGAAACCGACACCACCGGCCACTCCAAACCGCGCTCATCCTTATCCTGATGAAGCGACATCTTGGCTCCGGGGATGTAACGATTGATCAGACACGCATCCGGCACAAACCCCGCAAACCCGGCAGCTGAAGCCGCCGCCACCGCCAGCTCCATGAACACCTCAGGCATCGCTGGCCATGGCTCACCCGTGAGCGGATCGATGGGGGAATATTTATAGCCACTTCGGTCAGTGGTCCAGCCGAAGTCCCCGCAACTGCTCAACGCCACCGACATCGTGTAACCGCCGGGCGTGACCATATGGCGGAACGGCGCCTGGGTCAGCACCGACTCCAGCGCAGGCAGCAATGACTCGATGAAAGGCAAAGCGAAGCCACGAAACACAAACGACGCCGGCCCGATCTGCTCATGTGAAGGCGGTTGCGGCGTATCCTCCGCGAACAGATCAAACGTCGCCGGCGTCGTGCCCTTGCGCTGCATCACCATGGGCTTCCCCGTTCAGATTTCGGCTACAGCGCTTTGCTGACCTTCACATCGCTGATGACATCGGTGCTGTCGCCGTGCATCTTCTGCAGGGCGGCCAGGGCCTCATCGGCGGAGGGCGACTGCAACAGGGCAAACTCGAAACGACGCTCGCCGTTGAGCTTGTAGCTGATTGCGTATTTGACGACGGGGGCAGGGGTGCTCACATTTTACTCCTGGAAAAAACTGACCGGATGTTCGCAAAAAAAATACAAAGATTTCACGCCAGCCGGTGTTCAATGGCGCTTTGGCTCAATGGCGCATCAGCTCAGACGCGAGGACGAGCGGCGGACGATTTTGATCGAATGGGTGAAGGCAGTCTTGCGCCCGCCATGGCTGTCGAGCTTGCGGCCGGCGGTGTCAATGGTGATGTTCCAGAAGCCGGTGCTGGGCACCGCGATCTTCGCGGGGAAACGGTCAAACGCGCCGCCGTGGTAGGTGTGACGACCGCCGTTTTTGAAGCTGCGGAAGTTGGCATCACTCATCAGGCGTATGTTGCAAAGCTGGGAGCATTCGATGACGACCATGTCGTCTTCGTTGAGGTGCTCGCGCTGGTGTACGAATTTCATGGGTGTCTCCGGAGACAGCGTTCTCGAAAACCCGAAACCATAGCACGACGAGCCTGGGCATTGATCTTCCCGGCGGGTTTTATTGATCGAGGACTCGCTTGAATCGACGCAAGGCTGACCGCCAGGCTGGCAGTTAAAAAAGCACACGCGCGGGATTTAATCCGGGTCGGGCTTGTCGTAAGCACCTTTACTGGAGGGATTGTATGAAATTGGCGGTTGTTATTCTGGCCCTGGCGATGACCGGTTGCGCCACAGTTACGGACATCGAACACACCCCGGCGACCATGAGCGTCATGTCCGGCAAGTCGCCGAAGGATTATGCCGCGTGCTTTGTCGGACGCATCTCTGACAGCCGCAAGCCGCCGCAGATCGAGCCGCACAAAGAGGGCCTGCGCATCATCGTTCCACAGAAGTTGCTGACCAGTGACCCTGCTGCCATCGTCGACATCGAGACCCGCTCCAGCGGCAGCTCGATCAAGCTGTTCGAACGACTGTCGAACAACCCCCTGCGGCCCAAGGACGTGCAGCACGCCGTGACGGCCTGTATCTCGGGCGAGTGAGGCGACTGCGGGGCGAATCAAGGGTGACGGAGTTCAACGGTTAGACGGGCGAGACGTTATTTGCAGACCACCAGCACGGTGCGGTTTTTATAGTTGCCGACATCGACACCCAGGGTCTTATCGTCTTCCTTGGGTTGCGGCGTGCCGTTGGTGCTGACGATGTTGTAGCCGGTGCCCGCGCACGAGGCGTCAGCCTTTTCGTAGCAGGCGGCCCAGGACATGGCTTCGCCGGAGCAGTCGATGCTCAACGCCTGCTTGCCGTCTTTGAGGTAAGTGTTCTGCGCAGTCGCGCAGCCGGTCAGGGCCAGTACAGCAATGACGGATAAGATCTTGATCATGGTGGAATGCTTCGCGATGAGGGCCGGTGTGGGAATTGCTAGTCTGAGACTGAGAGGCGGTGCCATCGTTCCGGCATCACCGTAGATTTTTTGCAGGACTTGCTCGGCAGCATCCGTGGCCGAAGCTGCGCAGGAGAGGCCTCGGCCGCACTCCGTTGCGGAGCGGGCCGGGCCGCCTGATCAGTCCTTCTTGTCAGCCCGACGACGCGGGGCTGGCGTGTCTTCGAACACGGCGGCGACTTCGATGGCGCTGCTCTCGCTGGAGAACGGGCCTGCCACGGCTTCACCGTCGTGGCCGACCAGCCACCACTGGCCGTCCTGGAGCTTTTTGATCTGGTAACCGTTCACGCTTTTGACTTCAGACATCGACTCGTCTCGATTAGTAATTCAGGCGCCCATGATAATCGGCAAATGCCAAAGGGCAATCGCACAATTTCCCACGCGCGATGGCGAACAGGGCTACGCTTGCGAAGGTCACCGAACGGCGGTTACGCGGCGCTGGATGCCCTCGTACGAAGGACAGCATGGAATTCCAATAATCAGTGGGTGAAGCGTGGCGAGTGAGCTGGTTGCTGAGCTATTGGCGGAACGATCTGCGGAACTATCTGCGTCAGCGTTCCTCTACCTAGGCAGCGAACGGCCAGTAGCGGCATTGTAAGGTTATCGCCGCCTCATTAGACTGCGCCGCAACACCCCCAGCTCATCAAGGATTTATATGATCAAGAAATGCTTGTTCCCTGCAGCCGGTTACGGCACTCGCTTCTTGCCAGCGACCAAGGCCATGCCCAAAGAGATGCTGGCCGTTGTCAACAAGCCACTGATCCAGTACGGCGTGGAAGAAGCACTTGCTGCGGGTTTGACTGAAATCTCCATTGTCACCGGCCGCGGCAAGCGCGCGCTGGAAGACCACTTCGATATCAGCTACGAGCTTGAGCACCAGATCAAGGGCACCGACAAGGAAAAGTACCTAGTCGGCATCCGCAGACTGATCGACGAGTGCAGCTTTTCCTACACTCGCCAGACCGAAATGAAAGGTCTGGGTCACGCGATTCTGAGCGGTCGTCCGCTGATCGGTAACGAGGCATTCGCCGTGGTGTTGGCGGATGACCTGTGTGTCAACCTGGAAGGTGACGGCGTTCTGGCGCAGATGGTCAAGCTGCACCAGCAGTACAAGTGCTCGATCGTGGCGATTCAGGAAGTTGACCCGAACGAGACCAACAAGTACGGCGTGATTGCTGGCGAAGAAATCAAGCCAGGCCTGTTCCGCGTCACTGACATGGTCGAGAAGCCGGCACCGGATGTTGCTCCGTCCAACCTCGCCATCATCGGTCGCTACATCCTGACCCCGGACATTTTCGAAAAGATCGAAAACACCGAGCCAGGCAAAGGCGGCGAAATCCAGATCACCGACGCCCTGATGAAGCAGGCCGCCGAGGGCAACGTCCTGGCGTACAAATTCAAAGGCAAGCGTTTTGACTGCGGCGGTGCCGAAGGCTACGTGGAAGCCACCAACTTCTGCTTCGAGCACTTCTACAAGACCGGCAAATCGACTCAGTGATGCATCTGTATCGGTAGTCAGCGTCTAGCTGTGCTGTCAGACAAAGCCACCTTCGGGTGGCTTTGTCGTTTCTGTCCTGCGGAACTTGCCGAGCGCGCTCAAGCGGTTATGCTAGCGCATCGCTTGGGAGAGACACATGAGCTACGACTTTGACCTTTTTGTAATTGGCGCGGGCTCGGCCGGCGTCCGCGCAGCGCGGTTTTCCGCCGGTTTCGGCGCGCGCGTGGCCGTGGCCGAGAGCCGTTATCTGGGGGGCACCTGCGTCAACGTTGGTTGCGTGCCGAAAAAACTGATGGTCTACGGCGCGCACTATTCCGAAGACTTCGAACAGGCGAAAGGCTACGGCTGGAGCAGTGGCGAGGCGCATTTCGACTGGCCCACCCTGATCGCCAACAAGAACCGTGAAATCAGCCGCCTCAATGGCGTCTACCGCAAGCTGCTGGACAGCAGCGGCGTGACACTGATGGAAGGCCATGCGCGCCTGCGCGGCCCCCACGAAGTCGAAATCAACGGCCAGGTTCACACGGCCGAGCACATCATGATCGCCACCGGTGGCTGGCCGCAGGTGCCGGACATTCCGGGCCGCGAGCACGCCATCACCTCCAACGAAGTGTTCTTTCTCGAACAGATGCCCAAGCGCGTCGTCGTGGTCGGCGGCGGCTACATCGCAGTCGAGTTCTCTTCGATCTTCAACGGCCTGGGCGCTGACGTCTCGCTGATGTACCGCGGCGAATTGTTCCTGCGCGGGTTCGACGAAAGCGTGCGCACCCATCTGCACGAAGAGCTCGCCAAGCGCGAGATGGACATCCGCTTCAAGACCGAAATCAACAGCATCGAGAAGCTGGCCGACGGCACCTTGCAACTGAGCCTGAACGACGGCAGCTCGTTCAACACCGACTGCGTCTTCTACGCCACCGGCCGCCGTCCGATGCTCGATAACCTGGGCATGGACACCGTCAACGTCGAGCTGGATGAGAAAGGCTTCATCAAGGTCAACGGTGACTACCAGACCACCGAGCCATCGATCATCGCCGTCGGCGATATCATCGGTCGGGTGCAGTTGACGCCGGTGGCCCTGGCCGAAGGCATGGCCGTCGCGCGGCGCCTGTTCAAGCCCGAGCAGTACCGCCCCGTGGACTACCGCCACATTCCCACTGCCGTGTTCAGCCTGCCGAACATCGGCACGGTCGGCCTCACCGAGGCCGAAGCCATGAAGGACGGCTATGAGGTGCAGGTGTTCGAAAGCAAGTTCCGGCCGATGAAGCTGTCGCTGACCGACAACCAGGAGCGCACCCTGATGAAGCTGGTGGTCGACGCCAAAACCGATCGCGTTCTGGGTTGCCACATGGTCGGCCCGGACGCGGGCGAGATCATCCAGAGCCTGGCGATCGCGCTCAAAGCCGGCGCTACCAAACAGATTTTCGACGACACCATTGGCGTGCATCCTACGGCGGCGGAGGAATTCGTCACCATGCGCACACCGACGCGTTAAGGTGTGCGCCGCGCGCGTGATTGAACGACACGCGGCACATGTGAACGGTCCGGCCTCCATGGAGGGAGCTGGACGAGCCATTGTTTTTAGGGACGGACCCACTCTTTGACCAGCACGAGTTTTTCGGCAGCCATGCCCTTGAATCCAGCAGGACCTGACGACCAGGCGCTTTCCAGAACCGAAACGCTTGAGGAAAGTGAGCGGCAGTTTCGCAGCCTCGCCGACAACATGAGTCAGTTGGCCTGGATCGCCGATCCGGCCGGGCGCATCCATTGGTACAACGAGCGCTGGTACAGTTACACCGGCACCTCGTACGAGGCGATGATGGCGTTGGGCTGGCGATCGTTGCATCACCCTGACCATGGCCAGCGCGTCGAGTCGCGCCTGCAGCGCTGTTTCGCGACCGGGTCATTGTGGGAAGACACCTTCCCGCTGCGTGGCAAAGACGGCCAGTACCGCTGGTTCCTGTCCCGTGCGTTGCCGATCCGCGACGACCGCGGCAGCATCACCCACTGGCTGAGCACCAGCACGGACATCACTGCGCAAGTCAGTGCCGAAGATGCGCTGCGTGAGCTGAACGAGAGTCTTGAGCAGCGTGTCGCCGCGCGTACCCGTGAACTGGCCGAGAGCAATGAGCGCCTGCAGATCGAAATCAGCGAGCGCGCCCAGGCCGAAGAGGCCCTGCGCCACGCGCAGAAGATGGACGCGATCGGCCAGTTGACGGGCGGCATCGCCCACGATTTCAACAACATGCTGACCGGCGTGCTTGGCGCGCTGGACCTGATTCAGCGGCGGGTGGCCGCAGGCCGCGTGTCGGAGATCGGTCGTTACATCGAGGCCGCCATGGGCTCGGCCAACCGCGCCGCGTCACTCACCCATCGCCTGCTTGCGTTCGCCCGTCGTCAGTCGCTCAATCAGTGCCCCGTGGACGTCAATCACATGGTGGCGTCGATGGAAGAGTTACTGCGCCGCACCATCGGCGAAAGCATCGAGCTGGAAGTCGATCTGCACGGGACCTCGTGCCTGACCAACACCGATGAGCACCAGCTGGAAAACGCGCTGCTTAATCTGGTGATCAACGCCCGCGACGCGATGCCCGATGGCGGCAGGCTGCTGATCCAGACTGAACTGACCCACATTGCCCTGTTGCAGGATGCGCTGGCGCCGGGCGACTACGTGCGCCTTCGCGTGCAGGACACCGGAATGGGCATGTCCAGCGAAGTCATCGCTCGGGCTTTCGATCCGTTCTTCACCACCAAGCCGATCGGGCAGGGCACCGGGCTGGGCCTGTCGATGGTCTACGGCTTCATCAACCAGACCGGCGGCCGGGTCAGTATCTCCAGCGAAGAAGGGCGCGGCACGCGGATCGATTTGCTGCTTCCCTGTCATGAGGCTGCCGCCGAGTGTGCGCCCGTCGTGAACCCCAGCATCGAGCCGCCTCGCGCCAGTCAGGGCGAGCGCGTGCTGGTGGTCGAAGACGAGCCCGATGTGCGCATGCTGGTGGTGGATGTGCTCAAGGAGCTGGGTTACCGGGTGATCGTGGCCTGCGACAGCCATGAGGCGCTCCCGGTCCTGCAGGGCAGCGATCCGGTCGATCTGCTGGTGACGGACGTCGGACTGCCGGGCTTGAATGGTCGTCAACTGGCGGAGGTGGCCCGTCAGCATCGCCCCGGGCTGAAGGTTCTGTTCATGACCGGCTATGCGCGAGAGGCCGAGGTGCGTGGCGACTTTCTCGACGATGGCATGGATCTGCTCACCAAACCCTTCAGCATCGACGAACTTGCGGTGCGCGTGCGAAGCCTGATCGAGTCAGACTGAACGCGCCTTTCCCGGGCCCGACTGTCCCTCAACAACGTCTTCTATTAATAAAGCATCCTTATAGTCAAAACCAATCGTTAGCATGAGCTTTGCCAATGAGTTCTTGCCGACGATTTTGCGTAGTATCCTCCCCATCGAATTTGTAACACCCATTTCCACAACCCTCAGGAGATTCACTGATGCCTATCATCAACAGCCAAGTCAAACCGTTCACGGCAACTGCTTTCAAGAACGGCAACTTCGTAGAAGTGTCGGACGCCGACCTGAAAGGCAAATGGTCTGTAGTGTTCTTCTACCCGGCTGACTTCACCTTCGTTTGCCCAACCGAGCTGGAAGACCTGGCGGACAACTACGCCGAGTTCCAGAAACTGGGCGTCGAAATCTACAGCGTTTCCACCGACACTCACTTTGCTCACGCTGCCTGGCATAACACTTCGCCAGCCATCGGCAAAATCCAGTACACCATGATCGGTGACCCAACCCTGAAAATCTCCCGCAACTTCGACGTCCTGATCGAAGAAGCGGGTCTGGCTGACCGCGGTACCTTCGTGATCAACCCGGAAGGCGAAATCAAAATCGTCGAACTGAACGACGGCGGTGTTGGCCGTGACGCTTCCGAGCTGCTGCGCAAAATCAAGGCGGCTCAGTACGTCGCTGCTCACCCGGGCGAAGTCTGCCCAGCCAAGTGGAAAGAAGGCGAGGCCACTCTGGCACCGTCCCTGGACCTGGTTGGCAAGATCTAAGTCGTCATGACCGGATCGGGGGCGATGAGCCCGTAGGCACGTAAACCGCATCGCCCCCAAAAAACGCCCGGGCGGTTATCGCTCGGGCGTTTTTTTTGTAGAACTCGCTGGATTCCGACGCGGATCCAGACCCTGAAAGTGAAGAAGGAAGCCGAACCATGTTGGACGCCAATCTTAAAGCTCAGTTGAAATCTTACCTGGAGCGGATCACTCGCCCGATCGAGATCATTGCGTCCCTTGATGACGGCGCAAAATCCCAGGAAATGCTGGCCCTGCTCAATGACATCGTCAGCAGCTCCGACAAGATCACCCTGGACACCAATGGCAGCGATGCCCGCACGCCGTCCTTCGCCCTGAACAGCCCGGGCCAGGACATCAAGCTGCGCTTCGCCGGTCTGCCAATGGGCCACGAATTCACCTCGCTGGTGCTGGCACTGCTGCAAGTCGGCGGTTACCCGTCCAAATCCTCCGAGGAAACCATCGAGCAGGCCCGTAGCCTGACCGGTGAGTTCAAGTTTGAAACCTACTTTTCGCTGACCTGCCAGAACTGCCCGGACGTGGTTCAGGCACTGAACCTGCTGGCCGTGCTCAACCCGAACGTGCAGCACGTCGCCATCGAAGGCAGCCTGTTCCAGCAAGAAGTCACCGACCGTCAGATCATGTCGGTGCCAAGCATCTACCTGAACGGCGAACTGTTCGGCCAGGGCCGCATGAACCTGGAAGAGATTCTGGCGAAGATCGACACCAGCGCCGGTGATCGTCAGGCAGAGAAACTGAACGCTAAAGAAGCCTTCGACGTTCTGGTCGTCGGCGGTGGCCCGGCCGGTTCCTCCGCAGCGATCTACGCTGCCCGTAAAGGCATTCGCACTGCCGTGGCAGCCGAGCGTTTCGGCGGCCAGGTGCTGGACACCATGGCGATCGAGAACTTCATCTCCATGCAGCACACCGAAGGGCCGAAGCTGGTGGTCGCCCTCGAAGAGCACGTCAAGCAGTACGAAGTGGACGTCATCAACCTGCAGCGCGGCGAGCAGTTGATTCCGGGCAAGAATGGCGAGCTGCATCAGGTCAAGTTCGCCAGCGGCGGCGTGCTGAAGGGCAAGACCGTGATTCTGGCGACCGGCGCACGCTGGCGTGAAATGAACGTCCCGGGCGAGCAGCAATACCGCAACAAGGGCGTGGCGTACTGCCCGCACTGTGACGGTCCGCTGTTCAAAGGCAAGCGCGTCGCGGTGATTGGCGGCGGCAACTCCGGCGTCGAAGCGGCCATCGACCTGGCCGGTATCGTGTCCCACGTGACCCTGCTGGAATTCGACGCCAACCTGCGCGCCGATGCGGTGCTGCAACGCAAGCTGCACAGCCTGCCCAACGTGACGGTCCTGACCAGCGCGCTGACCACTGAAGTGACCGGTGACGGCCAGAAAGTCAACGGCCTGCGCTACAAGAACCGCCTCACGGGTGAGGAAATCATCGTTGAGCTGGAAGGCATCTTCGTGCAGATCGGCCTGCTGCCGAACACTGAATGGCTCAAGGGCACCGTCGAGCTGTCGCCACGGGGCGAGATCATCATCGACCAACGCGGTGAGACGTCCATTCCGGGCATTTTCGCTGCCGGGGACGTGACCACCGTGCCGTACAAGCAGATCGTGATCGCGGTCGGCGAGGGCGCCAAAGCCTCCCTCAGCGCCTTCGACCACCTGATCCGCACCAGCGCCCCGGCGTGATGGTTTATTAGTGGGACCGGCTTCAGCCGGGAAGACTTCGGTTGCCACACTGCAAAAATGATGGTGTACAGACTGGCCTCTTCCCGGCTAAAGCCGGTCCCACTAAAAGCAAAACCTCATGAGCGATCATGAGGTTTTTTTTGTGCTGTCATTTAGGCGACCCCGCCTTGTGGAGCCGGGCCTGCATGATATTCTCGCGCCCGTTTTCATCACTGCCTTGAGATCCCCGTGAAATTCATCCACCAACGCGAACACCTGAATGAAGGCGACATCGTGGTGATCGAGTCCTCGAACGCCTGCAATATCCGCCTCATGAGTGACGCCAACTTCCGCAGCTTCAAGAACGGCGGTCGCCACACTTATCACGGCGGCGCCTTCGACCGCTTTCCGGCGAAGATCGTCGTGCCCAGCACCGGCTTCTGGAACATCACCCTGGACACGGTCACCCAACGGGCGATCAGCGTGACGCGCAAGCCCAACCTCAAACACTCGATCAAAATCGTGCGCCGGACAGGCTCAAAGCTCCAAAACTGAGTGGCTGATGACTGCACATTCAGCGGCGTGAATCAGGCCCGCCATTGCAGCGGGCCTGGGGCAGGGGGTCAGAGTTTCGGCAGTTGACCGATGCGGCCCATCATCTCGGTGACGATCTGCAAGTCCAGCAGGAACTGCTCGGTGGTCTTGAACTCGGCGTCGGTGTGACCGGTGTATTTGACGTCGGGTTTGGCCAGGCCGAACTGCACGCCGTTGGGCAGCTCATGCACGGACGTGGCGCCGGCGGAAGTGCCGAACTTGTGCTCCATGCCCAGGTTCTCGGTGGCCACGGCCAGCAGCGCCTTGACCCACTCGCCCTCGGGATTGCGGTACATCGGCTCGGCGATCGAGTAATTGAAGCCCGGCGTGATATGGCTCTGCTGGGTCCAGGCGGTCAGCTTCCGTGCGATTTCCGCCTTCAGCGCTTCCGGTGATTTACCCCGTGGTACGCGCAGGTTGACCGCCAGCTTGAAGGCCTTGTCGTCCATTGCCACGTAGGTCAGCGAGGCCGTCAGCGGGCCCATGAACTCATCACTGAAGCCGACGCCCAGTTTGGCGCCCAAGTAGTCCAGGCCCCAGTTGTCAGCGGCGTAGCGCGCGGCGTCGGTGATCGCGTTGTGCTTGAGCGCGACCTTACCGTCCAGGCCGTTGATGAAATCGAGCATCCGCGCCACCGGGTTGACCCCCGATTCTGGCTCGGAAGAATGCGCCGACACGCCGGTGACGGTCAGCTTGACGTCCTTGCCGGCCACTTCCGCGTCGACCTTGAAGTTGCCGCCGTTGCGCTGGGCGTACTCGGCGCCGGCTTTCTGCAACTCGGCCGCGAGTTCAGCGGGTTGATCGCTCACCAGCGTGACGACCGATTTTGACGGGATCTGGTTAGTGGCCATGCCGCCGGTCATCGAAGTGATTTCCGCGCCCGTGCCTTCGGCGGTGCGACGGGCGAAGCTGGCCATGACCGTACCGTAGCCCTTTTCCGCGATGACCACCGGGTAGCTGCCGTCGAGCGCCAGGTTGTAGGCCGGCGTCGGGTTGCGCTCGAAATAGTAGGGAATTGCGTCGCCGGAGGTTTCTTCGGTGGTGTCGATCAGCAGCTTGAAGTTGCGCGCCAGGGGCAGCTTTTCTTCCTTGATCACCTTCATGGCGTAGAGCGCGACGACGATGCCGTTCTTGTCATCCTCGGTGCCGCGCCCGTACATGCGGTCGCCGATCAGGGTGATTTTGAACGGATCCAGACGAGTGCCATCGGCCAGCACCCAGTTGTCCAATGTGACCGGCACGACGTCGGCGTGGGCGTGAATGCCGACCACTTCAGGGCCCGCGCCCTCAAGGGAGATTTCATACACGCGGTTGTCGATGTTGCGGAAGGTCAGGTTGAACGACTGCGCGAGGGTTTTGATTTTCTCGGCCATCTTGATGAACGCCGGGTTGTCGTGCTGTGCGACGCCTTCAGTCTGGAACGTAGGAATGGCGACCAGCTCGCGCAGGGTTTCGGTGGCGGCGCTGCCGTATTTCACCCGCGCATAAATCCCCAGCAGGCGATGGATATCGTTCTGCTCATCGGCGGACAGCTTTTTATTGGCGAGGAAGGCGTTGATCGCCGGCTCGATGCCGGCAGCCTTGACGACGTCGGTGGTGCTGATCGTCTTGAGGAATTGGCGGAAATCCGTGACCGCGTTTTCTTTGAGACTGCCGACAATCGTGCTGCTTTGTTGCGCGGTGAGGTTGGCAAAGGCAGCCGGTGCAAAGGCGGAGACGCCGGCGAACATCAAAGTGGCGGCGGCGAGTTTTTTGAGCGAAAAGTCCATTGGGTGGGGCATTCCTTGGCAGGCATGTTGAGAGAAATGTCTGATCATTCGATCAGAAACCACCGCACGCTACCATCGCCGGTGGAACAGGGGGAGTCCTCCTTGTGATATCTGTCGCCTTCAAGGGGAAAAGCGGCGCAGAACCGTAAATGACTCAGGCCATTGAATGCCCTGAAAAAATAGGCGTGAACCCGCCTCGCTCATACGCCATAACCGTCTACGCTGATGGCGCAGCGCGACGGCATGGTGTTGATGTACATGGTTTTCCGTAGCCGCAAACCTTTCAGGCGCTACCACGCCCGGCTATCTCACTGAGGAACTCCATGAAACTGCGTCATTACGCTGACCGGACGCTGCGTGCGTTGCTGGTCATGATGAGTGTAGGCATCTGCCAGGCGGCAGAGCAGCAGCGTGTGAACATCGGTTCGTTGAACATGACCGGCGGCAAAATCACCCGTTGCGACTTGGGTTATCGCACCTACGGCACCCTGGCAGAAGATCGCAATAACGTCGTGTTGGTGACCACCTGGCTCGCCGGGCGGACGTCCGACCAGGCCGACATGATCGGACCCGGCAAGTTGGTCGACACCAATCGCTGGTACGTGGTGGCGATGGACGCTATCGGCAACGGCGTGTCCTGCTCGCCGTCCAACAGCCTCAGCGCGCCGCGCCTGAAGTTTCCGCAGTTCGGTATTCGCGACATGGTCAAGGCGCAGCATCGCTTGCTCGCCATGTACCTGGGCATCGATCACGCCCACGCCATCGTCGGCATTTCCATGGGCGGTATGCAGGCCTTGCAGTGGGCGGTGATGTACCCGGATTTCGCCAGCAAGGTGGTGACCATTGTCGGCACGCCACACCCGACCGAGCGCGATCTGCAGGCATGGAATGCAGAACTTGCCGCCATCGAACACGCGCCGGGCTGGAACAACGGCAACTATGGGCCGGGCACGGTGTTCAAGCAGCTCACGGCGGTACACAACGGTTATCTATGGACACCGGAGCGTGCTGCAGCCAAGCCGGCGGGGAACAGGCCCGCGCCTGGCGGCAACGTTCCTGCTTCAACAGGTGGCCAGCCGTTCAGTACGGTCGACTGGTACCGGCAATTGCAGGCGATGACGTCCTTTGATCTGTTGCGTCAGGGCGATATGGCCGCGCTGGCCGGGAAGATCAAGGCGCAGCTGTTAGTCATCACGTCAGAACAGGACCGCATGGTAGACCCGGTCCCTTCCAAGGCGCTGGCCGCTCAAAAGCGCGCGCAGTTGCTGGTGCTCAACAGCGATTGCGGGCACATGGCGCCGGCGTGTGAAGCAGACAAGGTGAATGAGGCGGTAAAGGCGTTCCTTAAATAGGACGGCGGCCTCCGCTTGTCAGCGGTGCACTGGCCAGGACGGCAAGCCAGCGGCGAGAACCTGCCGCAGACGGCAAGCATTGTCGATTACGCGGCTCATCACGCCCTGGCGCGTGGTCTGCAGGCCCGTGCTGGCGGGCCTTTCAGGTGGATCAGGCGGTATGGCATCGGTTTTGCTGCTGTCGGGGTACATCGGACAACCTGAACAGGAGGTGAAAGATGTTAATCGGCAACAGTGCCATCCAGCAGTTCGTGTCGAAGGCCGTAAGCCACACCCATTACGCCACGACGGACACGGATGCCTACAACAGCGCCATGGCCGGCGCTGCCACACCCGTGGCGGCGATTGCGAGCAATGGTGAAGGCGCGGCGCAAAGCAGCAATGACGGCAAGCAGGGCTACGACGAGTCGTTTGCCAAAATGATGGTGAACCTGAAAGCAGCGGCGGCCAACACGGCGTCGTCGGTGACGGACGATGACAAGGCAGCCGCGGCTGCGGCGTTTGTGTCCAGCGCTGACAAGCAGGTCGCGTCGTCTGACAGCGTCAGCAAGACCGTCTCCGATGAACTGGCGGCCAGCGATGGCACGGCGGGTTCTGACGGCGCGGGTTCGGTGAAGGATCAGTTTCTGTCCTACATGAACCAGACCGACGCGGAGAAGGTGCGGCAGCGGTTGACGGGTGTCAGCAAGGCGGAATACGACGCCATGACGCCGGAAGACCAGGCGGCGGTTGACAAGCAGGTGACGGAGCTGCAGAAGCAGAAGACGGATCAGCAGGTCGCTGAGCGGGAGGTGAAGACCAGGATCGCCATGGCAAAGGCGGAAATGGCCTGATTGTTTTCGTTTAGATCAAGGGCGTCTGCCTAACGGCAGACCGTTTCGCCTTCGGCGAGTTACTTTTAAAAAGCACTAAAAGTAACCAAAAGTGCTTGCTCTCGGTTTGGCCCGACTTCGTCGGGTTCCTTCACTCCGGTCCCGCTCCGTGGGCCCGCGCCGAACGGACATCCATGTCCTGACGGCGCTCTCGCCGCATCCATGCGGCTCGACCCACTCCGCGAGACCTGCGTTCAGCCTGCACCAAAGTCGCGATAGGTGTCGTCTGAGGGTTATGTGTTTGAAGATCAAGATCAAAAGCAGATCAAAAGCAGATCAGAAGCAGATCGAGGGCGGGTCAAGCGCTAAGGACGTGTGGGAGTGAGCTTGCTCACGAAGGGGCCGGTACATCCATCGGATATCTGGCGTGTTGGATAAAGCATTCGCGAGCAAGCTCGCTCCCACAGGGATGGGGGCAATCAGCAAAATTGTCGGCGCCTGAGCTGGCCTCTTCCCGGCTAAAGCCGGTCCCACTAACAGCTAACAGCTAACAGCTAACAGCTAACAGCTAACAGCTAACAGCAGCGCGTGCAATCCGTGGGACCAGCTCCGACTGTAGGACCGGCTTTAGCCGGGAAGCTCTTGATCTGCTTTTGATCTTCATACGCAAAAAGTCCAGCCACCGCCAATCGCGACTTGGGTGCAGGCTGAACGCAGACGACGCGGAGTGGGCCGAGCGGCATGGATGCCGCGAGAGCGCCGTCAGGACATGGATGTCCGTTCGGCGCGGGCCCACGGAGCGTCGTCGGAGTGATGGTATTCCGACGAAGGAGGAACCAAGCCAGGAGCAAGCACCCTTGGTTACTTGGGGTGCTTTTCCAAGTAACTCGCCGAAGGCGAAACAGTCTGCCCCCAGGCAGACGCTTTTGATCTTGATCCTGGAAAAAAGGCCAGTCGCCTAGACCACCTCCGCCCGATAGGGCAAATCCGGCCCCTCCCGTGTACAGGTCACCGCCGCCGCCGTCACCGCAAACTCCAGCATCTTCGTCAGCGTCTCGCGGTCCACGCCCGCCAGAGCAGCTGGCGCATCCAGACCCCGCTCCGTCAGAAACGCAATCAGCGCCGCCTGAAACGTATCACCGGCACCCACCGTATCCACCGTCTCCACCTTGCGCGCCGCCACCGACCATGTACCCAGCGCCCGCGTGAATATCGTCGCGCCCTCACGCCCGCGGGTCATGATCACCCACTGGCAATTGTCCTTCAGCCAGCCCTCGGCCACCGCCGCCGCGTCCTTCTGCGGATACAACAGCTCCAGATCCTCATCACTGACCTTGATGATGTGCGCGTGCTCGGCAAACTTCGCCACCTGACCGCGCCACAGCTCGATGCTCGGCGCCGGATTCAGCCGCACGTTGGGATCGAAGGTAATCAGCCGCTTGCCGCTTTCCCGCCGAACCAGCGTCAGCAGCGCGTCGGCGATCGGCTGCACCACCAGCGAAAACGAACCCACGTGCAGGCCCCGCACCCTGTCGTCCAGCGTCGGCAGACTCTCAACGCTCAGCATCCGGTCGGCGCAGCCTTCGCCGCGAAAACTGTACTGCGGCGAACCGTCGGCACCCACGGCGACCATCGACAGCGTAGTCGGCGCGTCGATGTGCACGAGAAAGTCATCGCGCACGCCTTCTTCAGCCAGCACTTTCAACAGGCGCTTGCCCAGGTAATCACTGGAGATGCCGGCGAAAAAACCGGCATCGATGCCCAGCCGGCGCAGCCCGACGGCGACGTTGAACGGCGAACCGCCGGCGATGGCCTGATAACCCACTTTATTGCTTTGTCCGCTGTCCGGCTGACAGAAAAAGTCGAACAGTGCTTCGCCACAGACCAGATACATAGTTGCTCCATAAAGGCCGACGGGGCTGTCCGTCAGAGGCCCTGCAATTGAGTGCGATAGTGCTGATAAACCGCCTGATACGCCGTAACGTGTTCGGCAACCGGCCGGGTTTCGCTGGCCGGATCGAGGCTGACGCAACGCTCGGTCAGCGCCTGCAGCGATTCGCCGTCGCCGACACCGCCGGCATCGGCGTGGGAATGACACCACGCCGCCTGAATTGCTGCGCCCAGTGCCGCCGCTTCGGTGCCGGTGGTGCAGATGACCGGCGTGTCCATGATGTCGGCGACGATCTGCCGCCAGATCGCGCTTTTGGCGCCGCCGCCGATCAGGCGGATGTTATCGCTTTTAATGCCGCTGTCGCGCAACAGGTCCAGGCCGTAACGCAGGCCGAAGGTGGTGCCCTCGACCACCGCGCGGCACAGGTTGGCCTGGGTCAGGTTGGTGCTGTCCAGCCCGAGAATGCTGCCGGTGGCGTGGGGCAGGGCGGGCACGCGTTCGCCGTTGAGGAACGGCAGCACGAGTACGCCCTGGGCGCCAATCGGTGAGGAGGCGACCGCCGCGTTGAAGGCGCCGATGTCCAGGGCGAACAGCTCGCGGATGGCACTGGTGGCGTTGGTCAGGTTCATGGTGCAGATCAGCGGCAGCCAGCCGCCCGACGAGGAACAGAAGGTCGCCACTGACGGCTGCGCGCTGACGTTGCCGGCGTCGGCGAAGGCGTAGACCGTGCCCGACGAACCCAGGCTCATGGTGATTGAGCCTGGTGCAATATTCCCGGTGCCGATCGCGCCCATCATGTTGTCGCCGCCGCCGCTGGAGACGATGGCGTTAGGATTGAGGCCCAGCCGCTGGGCGATGGCAGGAAGAATCGTGCCCACCGGCTGATGCGCCTCGATCAGTTCCGGCAAAGCATTGACCAGCCGGCCACTGGGATCGATGTGCTTAAGAATGTCGAGGTCCCACTCGCGGGTGCGCACGTTGAAATAACCGGTGCCCGACGCATCGCCGAACTCGCTGCAGCTGCGGCCGGTCAGCCAGTAATTGAGGTAGTCGTGGGGCAGCAGGATCTTGTCGATGCGGGCGAACAGTTCGGGGAACTGCTCTTTACTCCACAGCAGTTTGGAGACCGTATAGCCCGGCGCGATGGCGATACCCAAGCGCTCCAGCGAACCGGCTTCACCGCCCAGATACGCCAGCAGGCGATCGTTTTCCGGGGTGGATTCGGTGTCGCACCACAGCTTGGCCGGGCGCAGCGCCTGGCCTGATTCATCGAGCATGACCAGGCCATGTTGCTGCCCGGACACGCCGATGGCCTGGATGTCGGCACCGGACACCCCGGCCTGTTGCAACGCCGCCGCCGTCGCCTGCTCGAACGCGTCGAGCCATTCCTGCACATCCTGTTCGCGGCGACCGTTGGCGCCACTGATCATGTGGTGCGCAGCCGAGCCTTCGCCCAGAACCTTGCCGCTGACCGCATCCAGAACAATCGCCTTGGTGCCTTGGGTGCCGCAATCGATGCCGAGAAACATGTTCCACCTCAGACGGTTTTCGCCAACAGGTTTTCCAGGGTTTTGCTGACGCCCAGTTCTTTCAGGCTGTTCAGGTTGTGCTCGAACGATGCCACGAACTCGGCAGACTGGGGAATCGCCGCGCCGAAGATTTCTTCCACTTCAAGCAGCCGCTGAGTGACCAGCACGTCATCGGCCACCAGCGCCTTGCAGAAGTCCGCGCGCGGGTCGACCACGGTGTACGGCACGCCGTTCTCGCCGGTGAAGTCGCCCGTGCGGTTGCCTTGCAGGTACAGCGCCCAGGCCGCGACCACCAGCGAGGCGCGGTCCATGTTGCCGCCGTCGAGGATCAAACGGTTGATGGTCGGCACGGTGAATTTCGGAAATTTCGACGAGCCGTCGGAGCACACCCGCTCCAACTGATCGGCGATGGCCTGATTGGAAAAGCGGTCGATCAGGGTCTGTTTGTACTCGGTCAAATCGATGCCCGGCACCGGCGCCAGTTGCGGGGTGACGTCGAGGTCCATGTAGGTGCGGATGTAGTCGACGAACAACGGGTCGTTCATGGTTTCGTGGACGAAGCGATAGCCCTTCAGCGCGCCGAGATAGGTCAGCGCCAGGTGGCTGCCGTTGAGCAGTTTGATTTTCATTTCTTCGTACGGGGTCACGTCGTCGGTGAACTGCACGCCGACCTTCTCCCAGGCCGGGCGGCCGTTGACGAACTTGTCTTCCAGAACCCATTGCACGAAGGGTTCGCAGACCACCGGCCAGGCGTCATCAATCCCTTTCTGGTCGTGCAGCTGCAGGCGGTGGGCGGTGCTGGTCATCGGCGTGATGCGGTCAACCATGGCGTTGGGAAAACTGACGTTTTCAGCGATCCAGTCATGCAGCTCCGGGTCTCGCAGTTGGGCGAACGCCAGCAGGGCCTTGCGGGTCACGGCGCCGTTGTGCGGCAGGTTATCGCAGGACATCAGGGTGAACGCCGGTGTGCCTTCCGCGCGGCGTCGGGTCAATGCCGCGCACAGGTAACCGAAGACAGTTTTCGGTGTGGCAGGGTGTTCGAGGTCGTACTGGATCTGCGGCAGGTGGCTCATGAATTCGCCGGTGCTGTCGTCGATGCAGTAGCCGCCTTCGGTGATGGTCAGCGAGACAATGCGAATGTCGGCGCTGGCGAGTTTGTCGATCAGCGCCAGGTCACTGTCGGTGGACATGAGCATCTGGCTCATGGCGCCGATCACGCGGGTTTCGGTGTCCGGGGTGTCGCCCAGTTCGAACAGCGTGTAGAGGAAGTCCTGGCCCTTCAGCGCTTCGAAGTTGCCGCGGTCTTCTTCGCGCAGGCTGACCCCGCAGATGGCCCAGTCCAGGCCTTCGCCGCTGCCTTCATTGGCGCCGAGGGACATCAGCGCGTCGGTGTAAAACGCCTGGTGGGCGCGGTGGAAACCGCCGACGCCGATGTGAGCAATGCCCTGGCGGCGCTCATCGAGGGAGTAGGCGGGGATGGCAATGCCGGCGCCCAGATTGGAGAGGTTCTGCTTGTTCAGTTTCATGACGGTGTCCCGAATTCGGTGGAGTGCGAGGGATCAGGCAGCGGCCTGCAGCGCGCGGCGGATGACCTGGCCCTGGGCGTCGAACAGGTGGCAGTGCGCGCTGTTCAGGTGCAGTTTCAGGGTCTCGCCGTACTGGCTGGCCAAGTCACCGCGAATACGCATGGTCAGCGGCTCGCCGGAAGTGGTGCGCACGTGGCAGTAGGTGTCGCTGCCGAGGCGTTCGCTGACGTCGGCGATGACGGTCAACTGGCAATCGCCTTCGTTGGCCAGCTCCAGGTGCTCGGGACGAATCCCCAGCGTCACTGAGTCGCCGACGCTCTGTTGCGCGTTGGTGAAAGGCAGCAGCACTTTCGTCCCGGCGTCCAGGGTGACTTCGCAGGCCGAGGCCTGGACGCCGCTGATGATGCCCTTGAGGAAGCCCATTTTCGGCGTGCCGAGAAAGCCCGCGACGAACAGGTTGGCCGGGTGGTGGTACAACTCCAGCGGCGAGCCCACCTGTTCAACGCGACCGCCGTTGAGCACGACCACCTTGTCGGCCAGGGTCATGGCTTCGACCTGATCGTGGGTGACGTAGATCATCGTAGCCTGCAGCTCTTTGTGCAGGCGCGACAGCTCCAGTCGGGTCTGCACCCGCAGGGCGGCGTCGAGGTTGGACAGGGGTTCATCGAACAGGAAGATTTTCGGGTTGCGCACGATGGCGCGACCGATCGCCACCCGTTGGCGTTGACCACCCGACAGCTGCTTGGGCTTGCGTTCCAGCAGCGGGCCGAGCTCGAGGATGCGCGCGGCTTCATCGACCTTTTTCTTGACCTCCGCCTTTGGCGTGCCGGCCAGGTCCAGCGCGAACGACAGGTTTTTGCCGACGGTCATGTGCGGGTACAGCGCATAGGTCTGAAACACCATCGCCAGGTCGCGCTTGGCCGGTGTCACCTGAGTGATCTCGCGGCCATCCAGCTCGATGCTGCCGCTGGTGACGTCTTCAAGGCCCGCGATCAGGCGCAGCAGGGTGGATTTGCCACAGCCCGACGGACCGACGAAGACCACGAATTCGCGGTCCTTCACGTCCAGGTCGATGCCTTTGATGATCTGGTGGCCGTCGAAGCCTTTTTGCAGATTTCTGATTGTCAGGTTAGCCATGATGGGCTCCAGTTTTATTCTTCAAAATATCGAAATCATCAACGGCGGGATCGTTCCCATGCTCTGCGTGGTAACGCCGCCCTTGACGCTCTGCGTCGGCGCTTTGGACGCGGAGCGTCCGGTCGCTGGTTACCACGCAGAGCGTGGGAACCCTCATGTTTCGGTTATTTCACGGCACCAAACGACAGGCCGCGAACCAGTTGTTTCTGGCTGATCCAGCCGAAGATCAGGATCGGCGCGCAGGCCAGGGTCGACACCGCCGACAACTTGGCCCAGAACAAGCCTTCAGGGCTTGAATACGAGGCGATCAGCGCAGTCAGCGGTGCGGCATTCGAGGAGGTCAGGTTCAGCGACCAGAACGCCTCGTTCCAGCACAGGATCAGTGACAGCAGCGCCGTCGAGGCCAAGCCGCCTTTGCAGATCGGGATCAGCACCCGAAAGATTTCCTGGCGCGTGGTGGCGCCGTCCAGCCGCGAGGCTTCGAGAATCTCCCCGGGAATGTCCTTGAAGTAGGTGTAAATCATCCACACCACGATCGGCAGGTTGATCAACGTGTAGATCACGATCAGCGCAATGCGCGAATCCAGAAGGCCAAAGGTCTTGGCCAGCAGGTAGATCGGCATCAGCACGCCCACCGGCGGCAGCATCTTGGTGGAGAGCATCCACAGCAGCGTGCCCTTGGTCCGTTTGGTTTCGAAAAACGCCATGGAGTAGGCCGCCGGCACCGCGATCAGCAGGCACAAGATGGTCGCGCTGAAAGAGATCAGGATCGAGTTCCAGGCGAAGTGGAAGTAGTCACTGCGCTCCTGGATGTGCAGGTAGTTTTCCAGGGTCGGCGTGAAGAAGAACTGCGGCGGCGTGGCGAAGGCGTCGATCTCGGTCTTGAAGCTGGTCAGGACCATCCAGAAGATCGGGAAGAAAATCAGCGCCGCGATCAGCCACGACAAGGTACCGAGCAGGGCACTTTGCAGGCGACGGGATTGTTTGAGCGTCATCATGGCCTTGCCCTCAAGACTTGTCGGTGAGGTTTTTGCCGATCATCCGTACCAGGATGATCGCGGCAATGTTGGCGATCACGACGGCAATTAAACCGCCTGCCGATGCCATGCCCACGTCGAATTGCAGCAGTGCCTGGTTGTAGATCAGGTACGCCAGATTGGTGGAAGCGAAGCCCGGGCCGCCATTGGTGGTGGTGAAGATTTCGGCGAACACCGAGAGCAGGAAGATCGTTTCGATCATCACCACCACGGCGATCGGGCGCGCCAGGTGCGGCAGGGTCAGGTGCCAGAAGATCGCAATCGGGCCGGCGCCATCCAGACGCGCCGCTTCTTTCTGCTCCTGATCCAGGGACTGCATGGCGGTCATCAGAATCAGGATCGCGAAGGGCAGCCACTGCCACGACACAATGATGATGATCGACAGCATCGGGTAATTGGCCAGCCAGTCCACCGGCTGGGCGCCGAACAGCTTCCAGACCCAGGCGAGGATGCCGGACACCGGGTGGAAAATCAGGTTCTTCCAGATCAGCGCGCTGACCGTCGGCATGATGAAGAACGGCGAAATCAGCAGCACGCGGACGATGCCGCGACCGAGGAATTCACTGGCCTCCAGCAGCGCCGAGATCAGTACGCCGAGGATCACGCTGATGGCCAGCACGCTGCCGACCAGCAACAGCGTGTTCATGGCGCCGGGCAGAAAGCCGGCGTCGGTGACGAAGAATTCGAAGTTCTCCAGCCCGACGAATTCGTTCTCGCCGGGATTGAGCAGGTTGTAGCGGATCAGCGAAAAGTAGATGGTCATGCCCAGCGGCACGATCATCCACACCAGCAGCAACAGCACCGAAGGGCTGACCAGAAACCAGCCGGGCTTGGTGACGCTGCCTTTGACGGACGACTTATCGTCGGCCGCAGCGGTGCGTGGGGTGAGGGTTGAGGTGTTCATGTCGACTCCGAACCGGGCAAACGCGTGAGCGTGAACGTGGGCGGCAGGCAATAGGCACCTGCCGCCTTAAAGCAGCGGGTGTCAGCCCTTTTTCGGGTAACCCGCGCGCTTCATTTCACGCTCGGCCACGCTTTGCGCGCTGGTCAATGCCTGATCCACGCTGGAGGTGCCCACCAATGCCGCCGAGAACTGTTGACCGACGGAGGTGCCGATCGACTGGAACTCGGGGATGGTCACCAACTGGATGCCCACGTACGGCACCGGCTTGAGGGTCGGCGCTTTCGGCGTGACGGCCTTGAGGGATTCCAGGGTGATATTGGCGAACGGCGCGGCTTGTTTGTAGGCATCGGTGTAGGTCGATGCGCGGGTGCCTGGCGGCACATTGGACACGCCGTCTTTCTCGGCGACCAGCGCGGCGTACTCTTTGGACGTGGCCCATTCGGTGAAGGCGCGCGCGTCCTTGTCGTTCTTCGCGCTGGTCGGGATCGCCAGTGCCCACGAGTACAGCCACGCCGAGCCCTTGTCGGTCACTTCGTGTGGCGCGTAGGTAAAGCCTACGCTGTCAGCCACTTTGCTCTGGGATTTGTCCGTGACGAACGAGCCGGCAACGCTGGCATCCACCCAGATTGCGCACTTGCCGCTGTTGAACAGCGCGAGGTTTTCGTTGAAACCGTTGCTGGAAGCGCCGGGCGGGCCGTCCTTCTTCATCACATTGGTGTAGAAGGTCAGCGCGTTCTTCCATTCAGGCTGGTCGAATTGCGGCTTCCATTGTTCGTCGAACCAGCGCGCGCCAAAGGAGTTGGCGATGGTGGTGATCAGCGCCATGTTCTCGCCCCAGCCGGCCTTGCCGCGCAGGCAGATGCCGTACTGTTCCTTGGACTTGTCGGTGAGCTTGTCGGCGAATTCGGAGATCTGCGTCCAGGTCGGACGCTCCGGCATGGTCAGGCCGGCGGCCTTGAACAGGTCTTTACGGTAGTAGGTGATCGAGCTTTCTGCGTAGAACGGCAGGGCGAAGAGTTTGCCATCAACCGACAAGCCATCGCGTACCGAAGGAAACACGTCGTCCAGCGCGTAGGACGCAGGCAGATCGTTCATTTCCTTGAGCCAGCCCTTGGCGCCCCAGAGTGAGGCTTCGTACATGCCGATGGTCAGCACGTCGAACTGGCCGCCCTTGGTGGCGATGTCGGTGGTCAGGCGCTGACGCAGCACGTTCTCTTCCAGCACGACCCACTTGAGCTTGATGTCCTTGTGCTGTTCTTCGAAGGTCTTCGACAGCCGCTGCATGCGGATCATGTCGCTGTTGTTGACGGTGGCGATGGTGACTTCACCGGCTGTGGCGGTGGTGCAGAGAGACAGGAGGGTCAGACAGGTACCGGCAAGGAGAACGTTTGCAGAGGTCTTCATTTATCACTCCTCTTCTGCGCCAAGGCTGACGTCAGAAGCTTGGTTATTGTTTTTGTTTCTTCCGGAGGCCAGGAAGAATGTCAGCTGATTACAGCCTTGTACGCGCTGGTTGACAAATCCTGCGGCGCACTTGAACTGATACTTTTTTGCACCGGGAATTCAGCCGGCCACGTCGTAGAACTACGCCCGCGCATGGTGCGGGGCAGTTCCAGCGTAGTTGAAGGGTGCGAAGGGGTAACGAATCAGTACAGGTTTTGTTCGGTCAGGCGTTGTACGGCGAGGCGGCGATAGTGGGAGGGGGTCATGCCTTTGAGCTTCTGGAAGCGCCGATTGAAGTTGGAGATGTTATTGAAACCCGACTCGAAGCAGACATCCGTCACCGGCCGGTCGCCGTCGGCGAGCAGTTCGCAGGACTTGCTGATGCGCAGGCGATTGACGAATTCGACAAAGCAGCGCCCGGTCGCCTGCTTGAACACCCGAGAAAAGTACGTCGGCTTCATGCCCAGGTACTCTGCCACTTCTTCCAGCGGCAACTCGCGGGCGTAGTGGGTGAAGATGTATTCCACGGCCTTGTTGGTGCGTTCCACGGCGTGATCGTCGGACAGCTGCGAGGCGGTGGTGCCCGACAACAGCTGGAAATCATCACTGGCCGCCAGCAATTCCAACAGAATGAAGAAATGCCCCAGGCGGGTCATGCCCGTGGTGTCGGCGATTTTCTGCATCAATTTGGTGGCCTGGCGGATGGTGCGCTTGCAGCGGAATTCGATGCCGTACCGGGCGCGCTCGAGCAGTGGCGCCAGGGTCTTGAGTTCGGCGAAGACCTGATTGCCGCTTTCGAGCAGCTCTTCGGTGAAATTCACCAGCATGTCGCGCTTGGGGACGACCTCGTCTTCCTCGATCTGGCTGATCCAGTTGTGCGGCAGATTGGGGCCGGTGAGGAACAGGGTCTCAGGGTAGAAATTGCCGATGTAATCACCGACGAAGACCTTGCCGGAGCTGGCAACGATCAGGTGCAGCTCGTATTCCTTGTGGAAATGCCAGCGCACCAGCGGGCAGGGGAAACCATGCTCACGGTAGATGATCGACAGGCCATTGTGGTCGTCCATCAGCTCGTAGGAAGGTTCGGTGACTCTTGTTGTTTTGGTCATGCGTGTGCCGGTCTGGAGAGTGGCGTGGGAATAATGTGCACTATTTATTGGGCGGAATACAGATGCGGGCGTTAAACGAAGACCACCTCAACCCGGCCTTCCTTCCGCGACGTCGGTGCAGGTTTGACCACGATCTGCACGTCACGGCCGAGGCGCGCCAGGCAATCAATCATTTTGGTCTCGCTGATGCCTCTGAACCTGCCGCGAAGCATCTCCGACACCTTGGGCTGCGGCATGCCGAGGATTTCCGCCGCTTGAATCTGGGTTAATTGACGGGTCTTCAGAATGCTGCCGATCTCTGAGGCCAGTTGAGCCTTGACCAGCATCTCCTCCGGGTTGGGGACGCCAATGTCTTTGTAGACATTGCCAGTGCCGCGTTCGATTTCAGTCATGTTTGTGTCCTGTCCAATGGGCTTCGGCAGCCATCAGCCTATTTTTAATGAGAGCAATGTCGGCTTGCGGCGTCTTGATATTTTTAGTGGATTTTTTCTGGAAACAATGCAGCACATACACCGCGTCGCCGAAACGCAATGTGTAAACCGCGCGATAGGTGTTGCCATGAAAATCCTCTACAACCTCAAGCACACCGGCGTGGCCAAAGCCCTTCAGCGGTTTGCAATGGGAATGCTTGCTTCCGGTCTGCGCGAGGTAAAGCGCATATCCCATGTCTTCTTGAACATCGGCAGGCATGGTCATAAGGTCCTTTCGACTGCTGGCCACCCAGAAAAGCGGCTTTTCAAATCCTTTTGTCATGGGGGAATCTATACCTATATGGGTATCAAGTCAAACCCCCATGCTGGCGACGAGGGTGCGGGCGGTCACTATCGCCAGCTACCCATCCAGGCGCCATTTGAGAACTGTAACCCCATGAAAAACCGTCGTTTCGGCGCGATTAATCCCGAACACGGCCGGCCGTGCCAGTTCACTGGCGGCGCGCAGGCCGGGCTTTAGCCGGGAAGAGGCCAGTCTGAACACCGTCAATTCTGCGGTGTGACACCCGACGCTTTCCCGGCTAAAGCCGGTCCCACTGGGTGACCGCGGTGTTCGGTAGGAGCGGCTTCAGCCGGGAAGAGGCCCTTTGAGCGCCATCAATCCTGCGGTGTGACGTCCGACGCCTTCCCGGCTAAAGCCAGTCCTACGAGGGGAGCGCGGTGTTTCAGTAGGACCGGCTTCAGCCGGGAATAGGCCAGTTTGAGCACCATCAATCCTGCGGTGTGACGTCCGATGCTTTCCCGGCTAAAAGCCTGCAGTGGGTCATTGGGAAGGTCTTCAGCCAGGGAGGGCGCGAGCAGGATCGCCTCGGGACCACGTTACATACCGTCGCTTAAAAAATTCTCCGCGAAGTGGCGCATGAAAGTTCGATGTGTACTATCCACATCAGTCAACAAAGGGATAGGCTGATGCGGAGCAGGGACATGATCAGAATGGTCGAGGACGATGGTTGGTATGTGGTCGAGGTCAAAGGCAGTCATCGCCAATACAAGCACCCGTTAAAAAAGGGACGCGTCACGGTTCCTCATCCCAAGGATGACCTGCCAAAAGGGACGGTTCACAGCATATTGAAACAGGCCGGCCTCAAATGAATGTCCCAACGCGAATGAGCTCGGAAGGATAAAGCATGAAATTACCCGTCGTTTTACACAAGGATCCCGACTCGGTGTACGGCGTCACCGTGCCTGATATCTCGGGATGTTTTTCCGCTGGCGCGACCATTGGCCAGGCGCTGGACAATGTGAAAGAAGCCCTGGCGCTGCACTTTGAAGGGCTGGTCGCTGATGGCGAGGCGCTGCCGCAGCCGATGGACATCGACGCGCATATCAATAACCCGGACTATCAAGGAGGCGTGTGGGCTGTGGTCGAATTTGACGTGACGCCGTATTTTGGCCGCTCGGTGCGGTTCAATGCGACGCTGCCGGAAGTGCTGCTGGAACGCATCGATGCCCGCGTCAGGAGCGATCAACGTTACCGATCGCGTTCGGGATTCCTGGCAACAGCGGCGTTGCGCGAGCTGCACGAATAAGTCCGCGCAATGCCGCTTAGCTGCGGCGTTGCGAGCACCTTCCGCGAACGCCTCCAGAGAACCGTCACCCCATGAAAAAAATCCTTGTGATTGGCATTGGCGCGGGCAATCCCGAGCACATCACCGTTCAGGCCATCAAGGCGCTGAATCGCACCCAGGTGTTTTTCATCCTCGACAAGGGCTACGCCAATGACGACCTGCTGGCGTTACGCCGGGACATTTGCGAGCGCTATATCGAGGGGCATGACTATCGTCTGGTGCAGGTGAGCGATCCAAAGCGCAGGGACGATTCTTCGTCTTACCGCAGCGGCATCGAGCATTGGCATGAACAGCGTGCGGTTCTGTTCGAGCAATTGATCGCCGATGAAGTAAAAGCCGGCCAGACCGGCGCGTTTCTGGTGTGGGGCGACCCGGCGCTGTACGACAGCACGATGCGGATTCTCAACCAGGTGCTCGCCCGGGGCCGCGAGTCATTTGACTATAAAGTCATCCCCGGCATCACCAGCGTGCAGGCACTGGCCGCCGGGCATCGCATCGGCCTGAACCGCATTGGCGAGCCAATTCACATTACCACCGGCCGGGAGCTAGCAGCGGAGCAGGGCGAGCAGATCAGCAACAGCGTGGTGATGCTCGACGCCCATTGCACCTTCGAGCGGTTTGTCGATGAAGACTTGCATATCTATTGGGGCGCTTACCTGGGCACCCTTGACGAGATGCTTATTTCAGGCCCGCTGCATGATGTCAGCGCGCAGATACGTCAGGCGCGTGAAACAGCGCGAGCGCAGAAGGGCTGGATCATGGACACCTACCTGCTGCGCCGCGCCGTCCGCTAGACACACTGCCTCAAGCGTTTCTGTTTTTGGCTTCGATCCACTGCGACATGTATTGCGTGCTCTTGTGCTGATGGTGGCGAAGCATGGCGCCGGTGAAGTTGGCCGTGCGATGGGCCTGGAGCGTGTCACGCAACGCGAGGATGCGTTCGATGAGCGCGGCGCAATGTCGATCATGGCCAAAGCGCGCCGGCAGCAATTGCCAGCCGTCCCGTTGCGCCTGTTGCCAGCGCGCCTGATCGGTGTAGAGGCTGACGGCCGCGTCGGCCAGCCCCCGCGCATCGCAGGCCACGGCTCCGGGAAACGCCAGCTCGCCGTGCATGGCTTCGGCACCGATGGGCGTGGTGACGGTCGGCGTGCCGCAGACCATGGCGTCGATGATCTTGCCCTTGATCCCCGCGCCGAATCGCAATGGTGCAAGGGAAATCCGCGCCGCGCCCATCACCTCCAGCGCGTCTTCGGCCCAGTTCATGATGTGAAACCCCTGGGCGCCGTTATGCAGCGCTGCGGCCTTGGGCGGCGTATACGCGCCGTACACATGAACCTGAGCTGCGGGCAGCTGCGCGCGAACCAGCGGCCAGACGGTGTTTTTCAGCCACAGCACCGCATCCCAGTTCGGCGCGTGGCGGAAGTTGCCGATGGTGATGAAATGCGCCCGCTCTTCAAAGGAGCGAGCGCCATCGGGCACCTCCCTCACAAGCAGCGGTACCCAATGCAATTGGGCGGCGGGCACTGAAAACCGCTCGGTCAGCAGGCCGATTTCGACATCCGACACCATCAGGCTCAGGTCACTGCGGTGGATGGCGGCGATCTCGCGTTGGGCCAGGTCAGTGGTTGCCATCCGGGTGAACAGCTGATCCCGTGACGACTGAAAATAGTCAGTCAGGTCAGCATCGGGCTTGCCGTCGAGCCGTTCCTTGACCGCCTGATGACGGGCATGGCGCAGGCTCTGCAGGTCGGAACTCTCCAGCAGACGGATCGCGTTCGGGCAGTGTTTTTCCACCCGCCAGCCGAATTGCTCTTCCATCAGGAACTGGTCGAACAACACCACGTCGGGCTGCAGCTCACTGATGAAGGCGTCGAAGCTGCTGTGATTGAGGGCGATGGCGACTTCGGTGATGCCCAATGCGGCGAGATCGGCCTTGTGCTCGCCTTCGGTGGCGGCGCTGGCGAAGGTGATCTGCCAGCCCTGTTCGAGAAAACAGTCGATCAGCTGCATGACATGGCCGCTGGCCGCTGACGATCGCGGCTCTGGCCAGACGTAGCCGATAATCAGCACATGGATCGAGGGGCGCTGCGTCAGATGCTCAGTTGCCAAGGATGCCCTTCACCTTGTCACGCAGCTGGTCGATGGAAAACGGCTTGCCGATATTGTGCATGCCCTCCGGCACATCAACAGAATCCGCGTAGCCACTGGCGAACAGCACCGGGATGTCGGGGCGAATCTCACGTGCCCGATTTGCGAGGTCTTTACCGTTCATGTCGGGCAGGCCCAGGTCGGTCATCATCAGATCGATGGTCTGGTCAGCGTTGTTCAGAAACGCAAGGGCCTCGGCGGCGTCGGCTGCTTCCAGCACGGTGTACTCAAGCTCCTCGAGGACGTCGACAATCAACATCCTGACGATGTTGTCATCTTCGACCACCAGAATCGTGCGGGGTGAATCGGACATGAAAAGTTCCTTAATTAGGCAGGGAGCGCATCGCACGGCATAGGGGGTATACAGCGTTTCGCTGCGGGCGCGATTGTGACAAGTTCCGCGACGCAACAACATCATTCAATTGAGTGTAGTGGCTTTTGGATTGCACTCAAATGTACAGTGCGAGCCCAATTGTTCTCCGTCTATTGTCAGAAAATTCAACCTTCTACGTCAGATGCTGGAGTTTTTGCCGCGATTTGCGGCAAACTCCGTCGTTTAGACGAATCCGCCTGAGCCCTTGCGATGATCACCCACTCTGCAGTCGATGAGCAACGTTTCCGCAAACTGTTAAGCCGCAACGTCAGTTTACCTTTGGCCGTCGGCGTACTGAGTGCGGCCTTCTTTGTCATTCTGATTTCCTACTTGTTGTCGGCGATCCAGTGGGTCGAACACACCGACCGGGTGATCAACAATATCAATCGCTCGCTCAAGCTCTCGGTGGACATGGAAACCGGGATGCGCGGCTTCCTGCTGACCGGGGATGAGCGTTTTCTTGACCCCTACGAAGTCGCCAAACCGGCCATCATGAGCGAGCTCCAAGGGCTTGAAGAGCTGGTCGCCGACAACCCGGATCAGGTCGACCGCTTCAAGCGCCTGGCCGCGCTGCAATCATCGTGGAACGAGTTTGCTCAGGAGATGATCACCCTGCGGCGCACCGGCGGCGACTACCAGACGCCGATCAAGGACCGTCGCGGCAAGCGCCTGGCGGACGAGATGCGTGAGCAATACGAACTGGCAGCCAACGTCGAGCATCAGCTGCGTCTGACACGCAACACCGACGTGACCCACACCACGGTGATGTCGGTCTCCCTGTACATCGCGTTCATTCTGATCGTCAGCGGGATCCTTGCCTGGGTCGGCCGTCGCGACATGACCACGCTGTCCAATACCTACGCCGCGAACCTCAAAGCCCAACAGCTGGACGCGGATCGCTTGTCCCACGTCGCCTGGCTGCGCAACGGTCAGAGCGAACTGGCCGAGCAGGTCATCGGCCAGCTCACGCTCAATTTGCTGGGCCGCAACGTCCTGCATTTCTTCGCCCAATACCTGGGCGCCGTGGTGGCCGCGGTGTACGTGCGCCAGGAGCACGGCGGTCTGGTGCGCGTCGCTTCCTATGGTTTCTCCCGGGAGCAGGAGCAGCACGAGCAGTCGATCTACAGCGGTGAAGGGGTGGTCGGCAAGGCGGCAGAGCAGGATCAGATCATCACCCTGGACAACGTTCCTCAGGACTACTTCAAAGTCACCTCCGGCCTGGGCGAAGGTTCGCCGCGCAGCGTCGTGGTGGTGCCGACCAGCAACGATGACCACGTCAACGGCGTGATCGAGCTGGGCTTCCTCCGTGAGCTAACGCCCCGTGACCTGGAGTTTCTCGAACTGGTCGCCGAGAACGTCGGCACATCCATCGAGGCCGCGCGCTATCGTCAGCGCTTGCAGGAAGTGCTCGCCGAAACCCAACAGCTCAACGAAGAGCTCCAGGTGCAGCAGGAAGAACTGCGCACCGCCAACGAAGAGCTGGAAGAGCAGTCGCGGATCCTCAAGGAATCCCAGGCCCACCTGGAAACCCAGCAGGCGGAGCTGGAGCAGACCAACGAGCAGTTGGCCGAGCAAGGCAAGGCACTCGCTGACCAGCGTGACGCCCTGGACCGCAATAACGAAGAATTGCACATCGCCCAGATTGAGCTGGAAGCCCGCGCCGACGAGTTGCAGCGCTCCAGCAAATACAAATCCGAATTCCTCGCCAACATGTCCCACGAGCTGCGCACGCCGCTCAACAGCTCGCTGATTCTGGCCAAGCTGCTGGCGGAAAACCCCCAGGACAACCTCTCCGAAGAGCAAGTCAAGTTCGCAGAATCGATCTACTCGGCTGGCAACGATTTACTCAACCTGATCAACGACATCTTGGATATTTCCAAGGTCGAAGCCGGCAAGCTGGACATGCGTCCGGAAAACAGCAGCGTCAGCCGTCTGGTTGACGGCCTGCGCATGACCTTCGAACCGCTGGCGGCCGAGAAGAAGCTGGAATTCTCGGTGGAGATTCAGTCGGGCACGCCGGTGTCGCTGTACACCGATCGCCAGCGCCTGGAGCAGATCCTCAAGAACCTGCTGTCCAACGCGATCAAGTTCACCGAAAGCGGCGCGGTCAGCCTGACCGTGTCGCGGCAGCCCGGCGAAGGCGTCGCCTTCACCGTTCGAGACTCCGGCATCGGTATCGCCGAGGAGCAGCAGGAAAGCATTTTCGAAGCGTTCCGTCAGGCCGATGGCACCACCAATCGCCGCTACGGCGGCACCGGCCTGGGGCTGTCCATTTCCCGGGATCTGGCGCGCCTGCTTGGCGGCTCGATCAGCGTGACCAGCGCGCCGGGGCAGGGCAGTATTTTCACCCTGGTGCTGCCGGAAGAGTACGTCGAGCAGGAGCCTTCGCAGTACGCCGAGGCGCCCGTAGTTGCCGTGCAGCCTGCGCCCGTTGTGGCGCGCGTCACCCCACCGACGCCAACTCCCGCCAGGTCTGCACCTCCCGCAGCGCCGATTCCGCGTTTTGCCGATGACCGTGAAAGAGCGCCCTTCACCAAGCGCTGCATTCTGGTGATCGAAGACGAAGTGCGCTTTGCGCAGATCCTCTATGACCTGGCCCATGAGCTGGGCTACAACTGCCTGGTGGCCCACGCCGCCGACGAAGGCTTCGATCTGGCGTCCTCTTTCGTGCCGGATGCGGTCCTGCTGGACATGCGCCTGCCGGACCATTCTGGCCTGACGGTGCTGCAACGCCTGAAGGAGCTGCCGAGCACCCGGCACATCCCGGTGCACGTGATTTCCGTCGAAGACCGTCAGGAAGCCGCGCTGCAAATGGGCGCTATTGGCTACGCCGTGAAGCCGACCACCCGCGAGGAACTCAAGGACGTCTTCGCCCGCCTCGAAGCCAAGCTGACGCAGAAGGTCAAACGCATTCTGCTGGTGGAAGACGATGCTTTGCAGCGTGACAGCATCGCGCGTCTGATCGGCGACGACGACATCGAGATCACCGCGGTCGGGTTCGCTCAGGATGCCCTCGACCTGCTGCGCGACAACGCCTACGACTGCATGATCATCGACCTGAAACTGCCGGACATGCTCGGCAATGAGCTGCTCAAGCGCATGTCCACCGACGAGATCTGCGCCTTCCCGCCGGTCATCGTCTACACCGGGCGCAACCTGACCCGGGATGAAGAAGCCGAGCTGCTGAAGTACTCGCGCACCATCATCATCAAGGGTGCGCGCTCGCCGGAGCGCCTGCTCGATGAGGTGACGCTGTTCCTGCACAAGGTCGAGTCGCAGCTGTCGAATGAGCGCCAGAAGATGCTCAAGACCGCGCGCAGTCGCGACCGCGTGTTCGAAGGGCGCAAGATTCTGGTGGTCGACGACGACGTGCGCAACATCTTCGCCCTGACCAGCGCGCTGGAGCACAAGGGCGCGATCGTCGAAGTCGGGCGCAATGGACTGGAAGCGATCGAGAAACTCAATACCGTCGATGACATCGACCTGGTGCTGATGGACGTGATGATGCCGGAAATGGACGGCTACGAAGCCACCATCGAGATCCGCAAGAACCCCCGCTGGCGCAAGCTGCCGATCATCGCCGTGACCGCCAAGGCCATGAAAGATGACCAGGATCGCTGCCTGCAGGCGGGTTCGAATGACTATCTGGCCAAGCCGATCGATCTGGACCGGCTGTTCTCGCTGATTCGCGTGTGGCTGCCGAAGATGGAACGTATCTGAATGGATCGGATCAATTGACCGCCCGTTGCCCGACCATGAGTGTTGCCGATGCCTGAACGAGACGCCGATATCGAGTTGCGCTTGCTGATTGAAGCGATCTACTTGAAGTACAGCTACGATTTCCGCGATTACTCGGGGGCGTCGGTGAAACGACGGGTCACCCACGCGTTGCGTCAGTTTGAACTGAAGACCATTTCCGCGTTGCAGGAGCGCGTGCTGCATGACCCTTCGGCGTTCATGCAGCTGCTGCAGTTCCTGACGATTCCGGTCAGCGAGATGTTCCGCGACCCGACGCACTTCCTGGCCATCCGCGAAGAAGTCGTGCCGTTGCTGAAGACCTACCCGTCGGTGAAAATCTGGATTGCCGGGTGCAGCACCGGGGAGGAGGTCTACTCGATGGCGATCCTGCTGCGCGAGGAAGGGCTGCTTGAACGCACGATCATCTACGCCACTGACATCAATCCCCATTCCCTGGAGAAGGCCAAGCAGGGCATCTTCTCCATGGAAAACATGCGCGGCTACAACGAGAACTATCTGAAGGCCGGCGGCAAGCGGCTGTTTTCCGAGTACTACACTGCGGCCTACGATTACGCGATCTTCGACAAGACCCTGCGTGAGAACGTGACCTTTGCCGACCACAGCCTGGCAACCGACAGCGTGTTCTCCGAGACCCAGTTGATTTCCTGCCGAAACGTGCTGATCTATTTCAACAAGAAGCTGCAGGACCGCGCGTTCGGGCTGTTCCATGAGTCCCTGTGCCACCGCGGCTTCCTCGTGCTGGGCAGCAAGGAGACCCTCGACTTTTCCGGGTACAAAAACCAGTTCGACCCTCTGGTCAAACACGAGCGGATCTACCGCAAATCATGAGAACGTCGTTTCCCGGCAACCCCCCGGAGCAGCCCGCGCTGCCGGCGGTGGACGCGATTGTGGTCGGCGCATCCGCCGGTGGTGTCGAAGCGCTGCTGAAGATTTTCCGTACGCTGCCCAGAGGCTTTCGCTTGCCGATCCTCGCGGTGCTCCACGTGCCGGACCAGCGTCGCAGTCAGTTGGCCGAGGTTTTTGCCGTGAACCTGGCGATCCCGGTCAAGGAAGCGGACGATAAAGAAACCATCAAGGCCGGCACGCTGTATTTCGCCGGGCCGAGTTATCACCTGTCGATCGAGAAAGATTTCAGTCTGTCCTTGAGTCAGGAGGAACGGGTGCATCATTCGCGCCCGAGCATCGACATCCTGTTCGAATCGGCTGCAGACGCCTATGGTGAACGGCTGGCAGGCGTGTTGCTGACCGGTGCAAACAGCGATGGCGCGCGCGGCACGGCACGAATCAAGGAGTACGGTGGTCTGACCGTGGTCCAGGACCCGGCCCAGGCGCTCGCGCGGGCCATGCCCGAAGCGGCGCTTGCCCTTCATACGCCGGATTTTCTATTGCCTTTGCCCGACATTGGGTCCTTGCTTGTCGAGCTGGAACGAATTGCATGCTGAGTGAAATCAAAGCCAAACTGCTGATCGTGGATGATCTGCCCGAGAACCTGCTCGCCCTCGAAGCGCTGATCAAGCGCGAGGACCGTCAGGTGTTCAAGGCGTTGTCCGCAGACGAGGCGTTGTCGTTGTTGCTCGAGCACGAGTTTGCGATGGCGATTCTCGACGTGCAGATGCCGGGGATGAACGGCTTCGAACTCGCCGAGCTGATGCGCAGCACCGAGAAGACCAAGAACATTCCCATCGTGTTCGTCAGTGCCGCCGGGCGCGAGCTGAATTACGCGTTCAAGGGCTATGAAAGCGGTGCCGTGGATTTCCTGCACAAGCCCCTCGACATTCATGCGGTGAAGAGCAAGGTCAACGTCTTCGTCGATTTGTATCGCCAGCGCAAGGCCCTGAAGCAGCAGCTCGAAGAGCTCGAACGCAGCCGCGCGGAGCAGGAAGCCCTGATGCGCGAGCTGAAATCGACGCAGAGCGAGCTGGAGCGTGCGATCCGCATGCGCGATGACTTTATGTCGATCGTCTCCCACGAGGTACGGACGCCGCTCAACGGCCTGATTCTCGAAACCCAGCTGCGCAAGTTGCACCTGGCCAAGGACAACGCGTCGGCGTTCACCATGGAGAAACTGCGGGCCATGGTGGATCGCGATGAGCGGCAGATCCAGAGTCTGATACGGCTGATCGAGGACATGCTCGATGTGTCGCGGATCCGTACGGGCAAGCTGTCGATTCGTACCAGTCCCTTTGATTTGTCGGAGTTGGTGGTCAATCTGGTGGAAAGCTATTCAGCGCAGATCGCCGCCGCCGGCAGTGTGGTGACGCTTCACGCTGACACGCCGGTGATTGGGGTCTGGGATGAGTTTCGCATCGAGCAGGTGGTGGCGAATCTGTTGACCAATGCGTTGCGCTACGGGGCGCACAAGCCGATCGAGTTGCGGGTCTACAGCGAGGCTGGCGAGGCGCGGGTGGAGGTGCGCGATCACGGGATCGGGATCAGCGCGGAAAACCAGAAGCGTATTTTTCAGCAGTTCGAGCGGGTCGCGGCCAGTCATGCGGTGGCGGGGCTTGGTCTTGGGTTGTTCATTTCCGACCAGATCGTCAGCGCTCATGGCGGGCGGATCAGTGTCGAGAGCGAGGAAGGGTCGGGGTCGATGTTTCGGGTATCGCTGCCGCTCTGATCAAGATCTTTAAGATCAAGATCACAAGCGTCTGCCTGGGGGCAGACGTTTCGCCTTCGGCGAGTTACTTGGAAAAGCACCCCAAGTAACCAAGGGTGCTTGCTCCTGGTTGGGCTCCTCCTTCGTCGGAGTACCTTCACTCCGGTCTCGCTCCGTGGGCCCGCGCCGAACGGACATCCATGTCCTGACGGCGCTCTCGCCGCATCCATGCGGCTCGGCCCACTCCGCGAAACCTGCGTTCAGCCTGCACCCAAGTCGCGATTGGTGTCGTCTGGGCTTCCTGCGTATGAAGATCAAAATCAACGGCAGCGGCAACGGCAACGGCTTCGCGGCTAAAGCCGGTCCCACTGAATGCACGCGTTGCTGTTAGCGGGACCGGCTTCAGCCGGGAAGAGGCCAGCCCAGGCGCCAACAATTTTGCTGATAGCACCCCCCTACCTGTGGGAGCGAGCTTGCTCGCGAAGCTGTTGCTGTTGCTGTTGCTGTGCTTTAGATCTTCATACACAAATATCCCAGACGACGACAATCGCGACTTGGGTGCAGGCTGAACGCAGACGACGCGGAGTGGGCCGAGCGGCATGGATGCCGCGAGAGCGCCGTCAGGACATGGATGTCCGTTCGGCGCGGGCCCACGGAGCGTCGTCGGAGTGAGGGTACTCCGACGGAGGAGGAGCCCAACCAGGAGCACAAGCCCTTGGTTACTTGGGGCTTTTCCAAGTAACTCGCCGAAGGCGAAACGGGAGGCCGTTAGGCCGACCATGTTCAACGCTAAAGCCCAACAATCAAATAACTGATCACTCTGCGCAACCTCCAGCGCGGGCCATGGTCGTAATGGCAGCTATCTATAAGATCAAAGGCGTTCAAATGAGCTCTGATGCAGAAAATGTCGTACTCATCGTCGAAGACGAGCCGCTCATTCTGATGCTGCTGTCCGACTACCTGTCGGGCGAAGGCTATCGGGTGTTGCAGGCGGAGAACGGGGAGCAGGCATTCGAAATTCTTGCCACCAAACCCCACCTCGATTTGATGATCACCGATTACCGCCTGCCCGGCGGGGTGTCTGGCGTGATGATTGCCGAGCCCGCCGTCAAGCTGCGACCGGAACTCAAGGTGATCTTCATCAGCGGCTATCCGGCAGAGATCGTCGATTGCGGCAGCCCGATCACCAAAAAGGCCCCGATCCTGGCCAAGCCGTTCACCATGGAAACCCTGCATTCGCAGATCCAGACCCTGCTCAACTGATCCTGCCGCCCCTCGGATACAAACAACAAAGCCGGCAATCGCCGGCTTTTCTGTCTGCACCTGTCTCGCGTCAGCCCTCGATCATCTCCCGCACCTTGGCCGTCAATTGGTCAAAGGCGAACGGCTTGGTGATCATCTGCATCCCTTCTTCAAGGAACCCCGAGCGGGCGCTGGCGTTCTCCGCGTAGCCGGTGATGAACAGCACTTTCAGGTCCGCGCGCAGCTGGCGGCCAATGTCGGCCAGCTGCCGGCCATTCATGCCCGGCAGGCCAACATCGCTGATCATCAGATCAATACGCTGGCCGGATTCCAGAATAGGAATCGCCCCGACCGCATCACCGGCCTCGACGTACGCATAACCCAACTCGCTCAACACCTGACTGACCAGCGCGCGCACCGCTGGATCATCTTCGACCAGCAGGATGGTCTCGCCCTCACGGGCCTGCGCCGTGTCGTTGGGGAGGGCGGGAGCATCTTGCTGCGACACCCCGTGATAACGCGGCAGGAACAGCTGAACCGTGGTGCCGTGACCAACCTGGCTCTCGATCGCTACGTGTCCGTGGGACTGCTTGCTGAAGCCGTAGATCATCGACAACCCCAGGCCGGTGCCCTGGCCGATCGGCTTGGTGGTGAAAAAGGGATCGAATGCCCGGCTGATGACGTTCTCCGGCATGCCGCAGCCCGTGTCGCGCACGCTGAGCACCACGTAGTCGCCGGGCAGCAGGTTTTCGTAGGCGTTGGTGAAGTCGCGATCGAGGCGGCGGTTGAAGGTCTCGATCATCAGCATGCCGCCATCGGGCATGGCGTCGCGGGCGTTGAGCACCAGGTTGAGCAGGGCGCTTTCGAGCTGATTCGGGTCAGCCTCGGCGGTCCACAATTCCGGGTCCAGGCACATGTCGAGGCGGATGCTCTCGTTGACGCTGCGGTTCAGCAGTTCGCCCATGGAATTGACCAGATCGTTCATCAAGACCGGCTTGGGGTCCAGCGACTGACGGCGCGAGAACGCCAGCAGGCGGTGGGTCAGGGCGGCGGCTCGATTGGCCGAGGTCACGCCCAGGTCGATCAGGCCATCGAGATCGTCGGTGCGACCCCGCGCCAGACGACGCCTCAGCAGTTCGAGACTGCCGATGATGCCGGTCAGCATGTTGTTGAAGTCGTGGGCGATACCGCCGGTGAGCTGGCCCACCGCTTCCATCTTCTGCGACTGGCGCAGGACTTCTTCGTTATGGCGCAGCTGGGAGGTGCGTTCCTCGACCTGCTGCTCCAGGGTTTCGTTGAGCTGTCGCAGCTGCTGTTCGGCCAGCTTGCGCTCGGTGATGTCGGAGGTCACGCCGGACAGCAGGCTGACGCGGCCATTGCGCGCACGGATCGCCCGGGCCCGGATGTCGATCCAGTGCACCGAGCCGTCCGGCCAGACATTGCGAAACTCGATGATGAAATCGGCGCCGCTGTCCAGCGTGTGCTGCAACACGGATTGCATGCGCGGCTGGTCTTCGGGGTGCACCGAGCTCAGCCACTCGTGATAGGAGAGCGGATCGCGCTCATCCCGGCCGAAGTGCGCCTTGGTGATGTCCGAGCAATCCAGATCGAGGAACTCGGTGTCCAGCTGCCACGACCCCAGCCGTCCGGCTTTCAGCGCATGTTGCAGGCGCTGCTCGCTTTCCAGCAGTTCTTCCAGTCGAGTCCGTGCTTCGTATTGTCGTCGACGCCCGCGCACGGCGGTGCTCACCAGACTGATGAGCGTGGCAGGATGAAAAGGCCGCTCCAGAAACGTGACGTTGCCGAGCATCTTGCCCAGGTGCGCCGAGGGGTTCTGTTTCGGGCCGCCGTGATGAGTCAGCAACACGATGGGGAAGTCAGACCAGGCCGGTTGGTTGGCCAGCAGGCTGAGCAGCGGGTTGATGTCCGCGCCGCGCAACGCTTCATCAGCGATGATCGCAAGTCCCGCGCCGGACATCAGTTCACTGCACAGCTGCGGCAGATCGTGGGTGATGATCGCCGGGTAGCCGGCTTCCTGCAGCATGGTCAGCGCGAGCTGACTGTCGCGTCCGAGGGGGGCGAGGATAATCGCCCGCTCCGATAACTGTCCCGGAGTGCTCACGCGTCGGTGTCCGGTAGTAGCGGATTGTTATCGCCGTTGTACTGAGGGATGCCACGCAATACGCCCTGAAAGGCTTCCAGCGGTTCGCCGATGGTCATGCCGGACCCACTGATGCGGTATTCACGAATGGTTGACTCATGGGTGCCTGTGCGTTTTTTGATGACGGAAATGGCCCGACGGACCTGACCCATTGCTTCGAAGTACCGCAGCAGAATGACCGAATCCGCGAGGTAGGTGATGTCCACCGGCGTCTGCATGTCGCCGACCAGACCGTGCTGGGCGACGGTCATGAACGTCGAGGCGCCATGACGATTGAGGTAGAGCAACAATTCGTGCACGTGCAGGACCAGCGCGTTCTCTTCAGGCATCGCCGCCTGATAGCCGTTGAGGCTGTCGATCACCACGGTCTGGATGCCCAGGTCGTCGACACAGCGGCGAACGCGGTGAGCGAATTCACCCGGGGACAATTCTGCCGCATCGACCTGCTCGATGAGCAGATTGCCGGTCGCTTCAAGTGAACGGAGGTCAATGCCGAGTTTGCTCATGCGCGTGTACAGCAGGCCAAGCTCTTCATCGAAGATAAACAGCGCGGCCTTCTCGCCACGCTCTACCGCTGCAGCGGCGAACATCAGCGAAATCAGCGATTTACCGGTCCCGGCTGGCCCCAGAATCACGGTGCTCGAACCGCTGTCCAGCCCGCCGCCGAGCAGGGCGTCGATTTCCTTGATGCCGCTGCTCATCTGGCGGCTGACATACCCGGTGCGGTGCTCGGCCGCCACCAGACGCGGAAACACCTGGATCCCGTCGTCCATGATGTTGAAGTCGTGGTAGCCGCCGCGGTACTTCTGGCCGCGGTATTTCACCACCCGCAGGCGTCGACGCTCGGCGCCATAGGTCGGCGTCAGGCCTTCGAGACGGATGACGCCGTGGGCAACGCTGTGCACGGTTTTATCCAGGGACTCGGTGGTGAGGTCGTCGAGCAGTACCACCGTGGTGTCGTAGCGCGCGAAGTAATGCTTGATTGCCAGGATCTGCCGGCGATAACGCAAGGAACTCTGCGCCAGCAGGCGGATTTCCGAAAGACTGTCGATGATCACCCGCGAAGGTTTGACCTGCTCGACAATTTCGAAAATCTGCTTGGTCGCCTCGCCCAGTTCAAGGTCCGAGGAATACAGCAGACTCTGCTGATGGGCAGCGTCCAGCAAATTTTCAGGGGGAGTCAGTTCGAACACCGAGATGTTCTCGTCCAGCTCCCAGCCGTGGGAGCGTGCGCCGTCGCGCAATTCGCGTTCGGTTTCAGACAGCGTGATATACAGACCACGTTCGCCCGCCGCCGAGCCAGCCAGCAGAAACTGCAGCGCGACGGTGGTTTTGCCGGTGCCGGGCTCTCCTTCGAGGAGAAACACGTGGCTGCGCGAAAGACCACCCGCAAGGATGTCATCCAGGCCCACGATACCGGTTGCCGCTTTTGATGTAGTCAAGAATCGCCCTCTTGCGACCTGAGAAAGGGTCGGGCGCCGAAACGGGTTCGACTGCCCAGGCCGTCATGGTCGTGAAGTCCGATTCCATGCAGCCATCACTCTGGACCGTGACGGGCTGAGACCGTTCAGTTTATTGCCGGCCGACCGATGGCATTCCCGTGGATTTCTGCGGGTTCGCTGTCCGGCAAATGGCGCAACCGTGGCCTGCGGGCGCACATAGTGACTTGCTATGATCCGGCGTCAAGCAATTACCCTCGTCTGGCCCCCTACAAGGATCCCAAGCCGTGTCTGACTACAGTGCGTTCAAGGTCGAACTGGCCGACCACATTGCCCATGTCCAGATCAATCGTCCGGAAAAAATCAACGCGATGAACACAGCGTTCTGGCTGGAGATCATCGAGATTTTCCGCTGGGTCGAGGACACCGACGACGTCCGCGTGGTGGTGCTCAGCGGCGCAGGCAAGCACTTCTCTTCCGGTATCGACCTGACACTGCTCGCGTCGGTGGCCAGTGAACTGGGCAAGGACGTGGGCCGCAACGCGCGCCTGCTGCGGCGCAAGATCCTGCAGATGCAGGAATCGTTCAGCGTGGTCGACCGCTGCAGCAAACCGGTGCTCGCTGCCATTCAGGGCTATTGCATTGGCGGCGCCATCGACCTGATCAGCGCCTGTGACATGCGCTACGCGGCGGACGATGCGCTGTTCTCCATTCGCGAAATCGACATGGGCATGGCGGCGGACGTCGGCACTTTGCAGCGCCTGCCGCGACTGATCGGCGACGGCATGATGCGCGAAATGGCCTACACCGGTCGCAACGTTGGCGCCGAAGAAGCGCTGCGCATTGGCCTGGTCAATCGCACCTTCGCCGACCTGTCGCAGTTGCTCGAAGGCGTGTTCGCCATCGCCCGGGACATCGCCGGTAAATCACCCATCGCCATCAGCGGCAGCAAGCGCATGATCGGCTACATGCGCGATCACAGCGTGGACGACGGCCTCGAATACGTTGCCACCTGGAACGCTGCCATGTTGCAATCGGCCGACCTGAAGCTGGCGATGGTGGCTCACATGAGCAAACAGAAGCCGGTCTTCGACAATTGACTGACCTATTTGAATCCGTAGCCACCTGCCGTTTCTGAGCCTCTCTACCGGGCCGCAGACGGCCAGGCCGGTGAGCAGAGGAGTTGAGGCATGACGCGCCCGAAGCGTTGGACCACCGCCGTGCTAGATGTTCAGGCCCCCGGCGGTTGGGCTTTGGTTCAGAGTGACCAGGGCTTTTTGAAAGACAGCAACGGCGTGCTGTTCCCCCGCGAATGGTTGAAGCGGCAGGACCTGCCCTTGATGCATGAACACGGCATTGGCCATTTCGATGGCGAGCCGGTGTACGTGCAGACCCTTCGCGATGCTCAGGCGTTGGCGCTGGAGGGCACGCAGTGGCAGACCCTGCGCCAGTTCATGCTCGCCGATGACGCCGATGTGTTCCAGATGCTCGGCTACGCGGCGCAGATCAGCACCTGGGCCCGTGAACACCGTTTTTGTGGCAGTTGCGGCCAGCCGGCCCGGCAGGTGCCGGGGGAGCGGGCGATGTATTGCCCGCCCTGCGATCTGCGTGCCTATCCGCGGATCTCGCCGAGCATGATCGTGCTGATCACCCGCGGCGATGAGGTGCTGCTGGCGCGCTCGCCGCGTTTTGTGACCGGGGTCTACAGCACCCTGGCCGGGTTCGCCGAGCCGGGTGAGTCGGCCGAGGACTGTGTGCGGCGGGAGGTGATGGAGGAAGTGCAGGTCACGGTCAAGAACATCCAGTACAAGGGCAGCCAGTGCTGGCCGTTTCCGCACTCGATGATGCTGGGCTTTCACGCCGAATACGACAGCGGCGACATCGTGCCCCAGGCGGACGAAATCGAAGACGCACAGTGGTTCAGCATCCACGATCTGCCGCCGTTGCCGGCCAGTCGCTCGATTGCGCGCTACCTGATCGACCTGTATCTGGCCCAGCGCTCAGGCTCAGTTGAACCAGTGCTGCCAGGCCAGGCGGACGGTTAACCCCAGCACCACGGTGATGAACACAGGGCGGATGAACTTGGCGCCGCCCTTGATCGCTGTTTTAGCGCCCATAAAGGCGCCGGCCATCACCGCCACGCCCATCGTCAACCCGATGACCCAGTCCACCGAGCCGTTGATGGCGAAGATCATCAGCGCGGCGGCGTTGCTGACGAAGTTCATGCTGCGGGCGACGCCGCTGGCTTTCACCAGATCGACCGGGTAGATCAGCAGCGTGCTGACAGTCCAGAACGCTCCGGTGCCGGGACCGGCCACGCCGTCGTAAAAGCCCAGCCCCAGGCCTTGGGGCAGTTGCCATTTGGTCTTGATCGGCGCGTTGCTGTCCAGCGGCGCCTTGGGCGTGCCGCCGAAAAGCAGGTACAGCCCGCAGCCGAACACGATCACCGGAAGCATCTGGTTCAGCAGTTCGGCGGGGAGATAATGCGCGACCACCGCACCGATCAGCGCGCCCACTGCGGTACCGATCAGCGCGGGTTTCCACTGCGCCGGATGAAACAGCTTGCGGCGGTAAAAGGTGTAGCCGGCGGTGGCGGAGCCGAAGGTCGAGCTGAGCTTGTTGGTGCCCAGCACCAGGTGCGGCGGCAGACCGGCAGTGAGCAGGGCAGGCGTGGTCAACAGACCGCCGCCGCCGGCAATGGCATCGATGAAACCGGCGACAAAGGCAACGACAGCCAGCACCAGCAGGGTGGTGGGTTCAACGGTGAGTTCGAACGGCATGGGAAGGCGCTTATCGGGCAGATGGGCAGAAGGGCTGCCCGGAAGCGCAGCATTCTACCTGCAAGGCGTGGCAGCGGTGAATGGTTGATTGGGACTTGGGGCACTCGGTGTAGGACGGCTTTAGCCGGGAAGAGGCCGGCGTGAACACCCTTAATTTCCGGTCTGACAATTGACTCAAATATCCGAAACATTCACCCAGCGCATCTCCTTCGCCGCAATGCGAATCGCTGTGGCCAGGCGCTCGACCTCCATGGCCTCGGCGAAGTCCGTCCCGTTCGAACCCTGCCCACCCAGCGCCTGAATCAGTTCAAAAACCTCCAGCGTCTTTAGCTCGTTGTAGCCCAACTGATGCCCCGGCGCCGGGCAAAAAGACGCATAGCCCGGTTGCGCAGGTCCCGCCAGAATCCCCTGGAAGCCGTCCCGCCCCGGGGCGCCGGCCTGGTACAGCCGCAGCTCGTTCAAGCGTTCCTGATCAAACGACAACGTGCCTTCGGTGCCACCGATCTCGAAGCTCAGGTGATTCTTGTACCCGTGCTTGAGCCAACTGCTGCCGAACGTACCCCGCGCGCCGTTGGCAAAGCGCAGCAGGGCGTAGGTCTGGTCATCGATGCTGATCGCCCGTTGCGCTTCGCTGCCGTGGGTGGCCGGGCGTTGTCGGTGCACCGTTTGCGAGTCCGCGCACACCGACTCTACGTCGCCGAGCAGGTACCGCGCCATTGCCAGTAAATGGCTGCCGAGGTCGGCCAGGGCGCCGCCGGCATGGGCCTCTTCACAGCGCCAGGACCAGGGCGACAGCCCATCGCCCATGAAGTCCTCGCTGAATTCCCCCTGGAAACTGACGATCCGCCCCAGCTCGCCGCTTTCGATCATCTGCTTCGCCAGCCCGATGATCGGATTGTGCTGATAGTTGTAGCCCACCCTCGTCACGACGCCTGCTTTAAGCGCCGCCGCCTGCATCTCCCGCGCCTGTTCCAGACTCACCGCCAGCGGCTTCTCGCAGTACACCGCTTTGCCCGCTTCAAGAGCGGCCATCGCCATGGGGAAATGCAGCAGGTTCGGCGTGGTGATCGCCACCAGACTGACCGCCGGATCGCTGATCAACTGTTGCCAGTTGCCATGACTGCGTTGGAACCCCCAACTGCCTGCGCACTGCTCCGCGCGCGCAACATCCGCATCGGCCAGCGCGACGAGCTTGAGGTTGAAGGGAAGATCGAAGGTGGTGCGTGCGTTGTGGAACGCCAGGGCATGAGCCCGACCCATGAAGCCCGTGCCGATCAGGCCGACGCCCAGTTCTGGAAGAGAATTCCCGCGCATGACAGCGTGTCCTTTAAGACCTGTTGTTGTGCGGAAAATGTAGGCGGTTGGGGGTTCCCGATGGAATCTTTATTCCATCAGGAACGCCTCAGGTTTACCTCAGCGGCTCAAGTGTGCTCAAGAGGCTCAGGACAGGAACCCTCCGTCCACATTCAACGCCACGCCGGTGGTGTAGCTCGAGGCATCGCTGGCCAGGTACAACACCGTCCCCGCCATTTCGCTCGGCGCCGCCACCCGCTTCAGGGGAATCTGCGCCAACGCGGTGTTGAGGATCTTCTCGTTGCTCACCAGCGCCGAGGCGAATTTGGTGTCGGTCAGGCCGGGCAGCAGGGCGTTGCAGCGGATGCCGAACTGCGCGCACTCCTTGGCGAACACCTTGGTCATGTTGATTACTGCCGCCTTGGTCACCGAATAGATGCCTTGATACACGCCCGGCGAGACGCCGTTGATCGACGCGACGTTGATGATGCTGCCGCCGCCGTGTTCGCGCATCAGCTTGCCGGCCTCCACGGACATGAAGAAATAGCCGCGGATGTTCACGTCGACGGTCTTCTGGAACGCGCCGAGGTCGGTGTCCAGCACGTTGCAGAACTGCGGGTTGGTCGCCGCGTTGTTCACCAGAATGTCCAGCCGACCGAACTGTTCGCGGATCTGCGCAAACACTGCTGTGATCTGTTCCATTTCACCGATGTGGCAGGCAATGGCCGTGGCCTGGCCGCCGTCGGCGATGATCGCGTCCGCCACTTGCTGGCAGCCGTCGATCCTGCGGCTCGAGACGATGACATGGGCGCCTTGCTGGGCCAGCAGCTTGGCAATCGCCTCGCCGATGCCACGGCTGGCGCCGGAGACGAAAGCGATCTTGCCATCGAGGTCGAACAGTTGAGTCTTGGACATTGTTGTTTTCCTTGTCGTGTCGCAATCAGAGGCTGGAACGCTCAATCACTTGCAGGGCCATGCGCTCGAGCAGCGCGTTCATGTGAATGAACTGAGCGAAGCGCTTGTCCCGGGTCTGGCCGTGGAAGAAGCGGTAGTAGATTTGCTGGACGATGCCGGCCAGACGGAACAGCCCGTAGGTGTAGTAAAAGTCGAAATTGTCGATGGCAATGCCTGAGCGCTCGGCGTAGTACGTCACGAACTGCTCGCGGGTGAGCATGCCGGGCGCATGGCTGGGCTGACGCCGCATCAGTTGCACCGGCGCCGGGTCGTCCGCCTGAATCCAGTACGCCAGGCTGTTGCCCAGGTCCATCAGCGGATCCCCCAGGGTGGTCAGCTCCCAGTCGAGCACGCCGATGATCTGCATCGGGTTAGCGGGGTCGAGGATCACATTGTCGAAGCGGTAATCGTTGTGCACCAGGCTTGAAACGGGATGGTCCGCGGGCTTTTTCTCGTCCAGCCAGCGCGCGACCTTTTCCCAGCTGGGCGCGTCGTCGGTGCGTGCCTTCTCGTAGCGATCGGTCCAGCCGCGAATCTGCCGCTCAACGTAACCTTCGGGCTTGCCCAGATCGCCGAGCCCGCAGGCGGTGTAATCCACTTGATGCAGCTCGACCAGCCGATCAATGAAACTCTTGCACAGGGTTTCGGTTTGCGCGGCGTCGAGGTTCAGCTCGGCGGGCAATTCGGCGCGCAGGATGATGCCCTTGACCCGCTCCATTACGTAAAACTCGGCACCGATCACCGTCTCGTCGGTGCAGTGCACATAGGCCTTGGGGCAATAAGGAAAGGCATCGCGCAACTGGTTGAGAATGCGGAATTCGCGGCCCATGTCATGGGCGCTTTTCGCCTTGTGACCGAACGGCGGGCGGCGCAGAACGAATTCCTGCTCGGGGTACTTCAGCAGGTACGTCAGGTTCGACGCGCCACCGGGAAACTGGCTGATCTGCGCGCTGCCGCTCAGGCCGGGGATATGGGCTTTCAGGTAAGGGTCGATCAACCCGGCGTCGAGTTCTTCGCCGGATCGAACCTGGGTGGACTGGTCGGTGAGAGCCATGCGTATCCCTGCAGATTATTTTGGTGGGCCAGGATCATTGGCTAATCTAATGCGCCCCGGCACTGGCGAACAAGGGCTATTGGCGTGGGTGTTACGGGGCAATCAGCCGCCCTGATTCACGGACGGGGGCGTTGTCTTGCGCACAGTCCGGACGAAAAAAAACCGAAGCCGGGCGGCTTCGGTTCTTTCGAAAGGCAAGGCGTTCTCAGGAAGGGAACAGCTCGCTCAGTTTCATCGCCAGCATCATGTCGCCTTCAGCGCGCAGTTTGCCGCCCATGAACGCCTGCATGCCGTCGGTCTCGCCGCTGACGATGCCTTCCAGGGTTTCGCCGTCCATCACCAGGGTGACCTGCGCGTCCGGGTTTTCGCCTTCCTGCAATTCGCAGGTGCTGTCCTTGACGATCAGGGAGAAGTTCTTGGTTTCGTCGATGCGGAAACCGAACACCAGGTCCAGGCCCGCAGCAGCGGCTGGGTTGAACTTGGCTTTCATGGCTTGGACGGCGTTTTCTACGGAGCTCATGGTGTGATCCTTTTATATGAGTGATGACGAGCACTTTGCGAGTGCGATTGGCCGGGCTCAGCGGTAGGTGATGAGCTCCGGCGCCTTCATCAGTTGCAGGTGCGCATAACTGTTGAAGGAAGCCAGGGTCACCTCGCGCTCACGAAACTTCAGGAGATTGAGCGAGGTGTTGACGATGTGCCAGTTGAGTTCGAAGGCCTGGGTGGCCGGCATTTGCGTGATCAGGTGGAGCAGGGCAGTGATGGTGCCGCCCGAGGTGAACACAGCAATGCGATCACTCGGCCCGGCGCTGTCGAGAATGCCGCTCAGGCCCGCTTCAACCTGCTCGACGAAGGCCTGCCAGCTCTGCAGCGAGGCGGCGTCGTGGTCGCCCACCAGCCAGCGGCGAATGATCGCGGCAAACAGGCGCTGGAACTCGGCGCGGTTGTTGGCGGCGTCACGCATGATCTCGAAAGCTTCGGGCTCTTCATCCAGCATTGCAGGGAGCAGCGCGCGGATCACGCCTTCGGCGTTGAATTCATTGAAGGCGATGTCGGTTTCGAGTTCGGGTGTAGCGAGGCTGGCGGCATTGAGCTGGGCGATCACGGTTTCGGCCGTGTGGCGCTGGCGGAACAGGGCGCCGCTGATGCAGCGATCGAAGGTCAGGCCCAGCTGCGCCAGGTGCGCGCCGAGGATTTCCGACTGACGAAAACCGGTGGGCGACAGGACGTCGTAATCGTCCGCACCAAACGAGGCCTGGCCATGTCGTATGAGATAGATGCTGCCCACGACCGCGTCACCCTGGCACGTTGAAAGTGCTGGGAGGTTATGAGGACGGCCCGCGGTCTGTCAATGAAAAAACATACGCTCGTTTGAATTGGCCGATCTGTCCCGTATTCACCCGTCTCGTCACTGGCCCGGCCACCGGCGCGCCGGTATGCTTGGCCCCACTCGCGATCCTCTGCCGAGGATCTGCTGTACCGGTAAGGAGTTTCTGTGGAGTTCATTTTCGATTACGCCAGTTTCCTGGCAAAGACCGTCACCATCGTGATCGCGATCATTGTGGTGCTGGTGGTCATCGGTTCGATGCGCGGTCGCGGGCGTCGCAGCGCAGGAGGCCAGCTGCATGTCACCAAGCTCAATGATTTCTACAAAGGGCTGCGTGATCGCCTCGAAGGCTCGCTGCTGGACAAGGCCCGGCTCAAGGCGCTGCGCAAGGCTCAGGCCAAGGAGCTGAAGAAGGACAAGAAGTCCACCGAGGTCAAGTCTCGGGTCTACGTGCTGGACTTCGATGGCGACATCAAGGCTTCCGCCACCGAGAACATGCGCAACGAGATCACCGCGTTGCTGACCCTCGCCACGCCCAAGGATGAAGTGGTGCTGCGCCTCGAAAGCGGCGGCGGCATGGTCCACAGCTACGGCCTGGCGTCGTCGCAACTGGCGCGGATTCGTCAAGCGGGGATTCCGCTGACCATCTGCATCGACAAGGTCGCGGCCAGCGGCGGCTACATGATGGCGTGCATCGGCACCCGGATCATCAGTGCGCCGTTCGCGATTCTGGGGTCGATTGGTGTGGTTGCCCAGCTGCCCAACGTCAATCGCCTGCTGAAGAAGCACGACATCGATTTCGAAGTGCTGACCGCCGGCGAGTACAAGCGCACGCTGACGGTGTTTGGCGAAAACACCGAGAAGGGCCGTGAGAAGTTTCAGGAGGACCTGGACATCACCCACGAGCTGTTCAAGAACTTCGTCGCCAGCTACCGCCCGCAGTTGCAGATCGACGAAGTCGCCACCGGCGAGATCTGGCTGGGCATTGCGGCCAAGGACAAACTGCTGGTGGATGAGCTGAAGACCAGCGATGAATACCTGTCGGAGAAGGCCAAGACCGCCGAGGTGTTCCACCTGCACTACGCCGAGCGCAAAAGCCTGCAGCAGCGTGTAGGCATCGCCGCTAGCACGTCGGTTGACCGGTTGGTGACAGGGTGGTGGGGCAAGCTGACGCAGCAGCGATTCTGGTGACTGATCCTTTGAACTCATTGCGGGACGGCAGCAGGAAACCAATGTAGGACCGGCTTTAGCCGGGAAGGGGCCGTAACAGGCGCGACATTGATAGCGCTCACACTGACCTCTTCCCGGCTGAAGCCGGTCCCACTAAATGAAGCGCTAGCAGAAATAAAAAAGCCCCGGCTTCTCGCGAAACCGGGGCTTTTTGTTGCCTGTCGATCCGTGTGGGATCAACGCCGCCGGAACAGCGGCAGCGGCTCATCAGTGGCAGCCTGATACGTCACGGAAAAGTCCTTCAACCCTTCCAGCGCTTCGTACGGGTCTTTGTCGGCACGAATCGCGAACGCATCGAACCCGCAGCGGTGCAGGTAAAACAACTGATCGCGCAACACATCTCCAATCGCCCGCAGCTCGCCCTTGTAACCGTAGCGATCACGCAACAGGCGGGCGTTGGAGTAGCTGCGGCCGTCGGTGAAGGCCGGGAAGTTCAGGGCGATGACCTGGAACTGATCCGCGTCGTCACCGATTTCCTCGGCTTCCTCGTCGCTGTCCAGCCAGACACCCAGACCGCCGTCGCGGGCCTTCAACGCATGGGCATGCTCGCGCCACAGGTTCAGCGGCACGATCAGGTCGTCGCAGTTGGACAGGCTGTCGAACGTCGTGTCTTTGGGCAGCAGGTGCCAGGTCTCGTCGATGACCGCGTTGTTCTTAATGATTCGCTGCATAGACGCGCTCCTTGAAAGGGTCGATGCCAATACGCTGGTAGGTGTCGATGAAGCGCTCGTCTTCATTGCGTTTCTCAACGTAGACGTCGATCAGCTTCTCGATCACATCCGGCATGACGTCCTGAGCGAACGACGGGCCAAGGATCTTGCCCAGGCTGGCGTCACGGCTGGCGCTGCCACCCAGGGACACCTGGTAGAACTCTTCGCCTTTCTTGTCCACGCCCAGGATGCCGATGTGGCCAACATGGTGGTGGCCACAGGCGTTCATGCAGCCGGAGATGTTCAGGTCCAGCTCGCCGATGTCGAACAGGTAATCAAGGTCGTCGAAACGGCGCTGGATCGACTCGGCAATCGGGATCGACTTGGCGTTGGCCAGGGAGCAGAAGTCGCCGCCCGGGCAGCAGATGATGTCCGTCAGCAGACCAATGTTCGGCGTCGCGAAGCCCTGCTCGCGCAGTTCGCCCCACATCGTGAACAGCTGGCTCTGCTCGACGTCGGCCAGGATGATGTTCTGCTCGTGGGACGTGCGCAGCTGACCGAAGCTGTAGGTGTCGGCGAGGTCGGCGATGCCGTCCAGTTGCTTGTCGGTGAGATCGCCCGGCGCGACGCCAGTAGGTTTCAACGACAGGGTCACTGCTGCATAGCCCGGCTTTTTATGGGCCAGGACGTTGCGCGAGCGCCAGCGGGCAAAACCGGGGTGCTGTTGATCCAGCTGAGCCAGTTCGGCGCTGTAATCGGTCAGCGCCTTGTAGTCCGGGTCGACGAAGTGCTTGGCGACGCGATGCACTTCGGCCTCGGTCAGGGTGGTCTGGCCGCCGCGCAGGTGGGCCATCTCGGCCTCGACCTTCTCGGCGAACACTTCAGGCGTCAGCGCCTTGACCAGAATCTTGATGCGCGCCTTGTACTTGTTGTCACGACGGCCGTAGCGGTTGTACACACGCAGGATGGCGTCGAGGTAGCTCAACAGGTCCTGCCACGGCAGAAACTCGTTGATGAACGCACCCACCACCGGCGTACGGCCGAGGCCGCCGCCGACCAGCACGCGGAAGCCCAGCTCGCCGGCAGCATTCTTGACCGGCTCCAGGCCGATGTCGTGCACTTCGATGGCGGCGCGGTCGGACGTCGAGCCGTTGATCGCGATCTTGAACTTGCGCGGCAGGTAGGCGAATTCCGGGTGGAAGGTGGTCCACTGACGGACGATTTCACACCAGGGGCGCGGGTCTACCAGTTCGTCGGCGGCGACGCCGGCGAACTGGTCCGTGGTGACGTTGCGCAGGCAGTTGCCGCTGGTCTGGATCGCGTGCATCTGCACGGTGGCCAGCTCGGCGAGAATGTCGGGGATGTCTTCGAGTGCCGGCCAGTTGAACTGCACGTTCTGGCGGGTACTGATGTGCGCGTAGCCCTTGTCGTAATCGCGGGCGATTTTCGCCAGCATGCGGGCCTGGCGTGAAGTCAGCTGGCCGTAAGGCACAGCGACGCGCAGCATCGGGGCGAAGCGTTGAATGTAGAGGCCGTTTTGCAGGCGAAGCGGGCGGAACTCTTCTTCGCTGAGCTCGCCGGCCAGATAGCGGCGGGTCTGGTCGCGGAACTGCTTGACGCGGTCCTCGACGATCCGCTGATCGTACTCGTCGTATACGTACATGGTGGTCCTGTTCTCAGGCGGTTCACTGCTGCTGGGCCAGCCCGAAAGGCGATGCGTTGTCGTCTGCTTTCGGGCTACCGAACAAATCTGCGCGCACGGCCGCGCACTCCTTGCGGAGCCGGGGGAGGTTACCAGTTTGCAGATATGCGCAAAAGTGATGTTTGAGTATATGCACAGAACCAAAAGTGCTAAGCAGCACGTCGGACCGGCATAACCTCACTTGTGATAAGGGCATGGCTCGACTTTACTCTGGGAATGGCCAACGACGCTCGTCGCTGGTCCGCGAGTTTTGCGATCACCCATAAAACAGACAAAAGGCGATGCAATGCGAAATCACCCGAAAGTTGCCAAATCCGAGAGCCATGTGGATGCATGGGCCATTCTGTTCATCATTGTGCTGGTGGTGGGGGCGGCGGTGTTCTGGGTGACTCACCAGTAGCCAGGACCTCCAGCCAGTGGGAGCGAGCTTGCTCGCGATATTGGGCGGCAATCCACCCAATATTTCGGCGTCTGGAATGTCGGACTCGCGGGCAAGCTCCCCACAGGTTCTGTAATGCCTGAACGATCAAGTCGGCCAATAACACATCTGCCGCACTTACTCGTCATACCCCAGGTTCGGCGCCAGCCAGCGTTCGGTCACGCTCAGATCCTGCTGCTTGCGCGCCGTGTAGCTTTCCACCTGATCCTTGTCCACTTTCCCCACGGCAAAATACTGCGCCTGCGGGTGGGCGAAGTACCAGCCGCTCACCGCCGCCGCCGGGAACATCGCGTAATGCTCGGTGAGGAACACGCCGCTGACCCCGGGTTTGCCGTCGCCCTGGGCCGGGTCGAGGAGGTCGAACAGCACGCCTTTCTCGGTATGGTCCGGGCAGGCCGGATAGCCGGGGGCAGGGCGGATGCCGGTGTATTGCTCCTTGATCAGCTCGTCGTTGCCCAACTGCTCGTCGCGGGCATAACCCCAATACTCTTTGCGCACCTGCTGGTGCAGCCATTCTGCGCAGGCCTCGGCCAGCCGGTCCGCCAGCGCCTTGACCATGATCGCGTTGTAGTCGTCGCCTCTGTCCTGGTACGCCTTCGACACCTCTTCCGCGCCAATGCCGGCGGTGGTAATGAAGCCACCGACGTAATCGGTCACGCCGCTGCCCTGGGGCGCCACGAAGTCGGCCAGGGAGAAGTTCGGCTTGCCGTCGGTCTTGATGATCTGCTGGCGCAGGTGATGCAGCTTGGCCAGTGGCGCGCCGTTATCGTCGAGCAATTGAATGTCGTCGTGGTCAACCTGATTGGCCGGCCAGAAGCCGAACACGGCGCGGCTGCGGATCAACTTCTCGTCGATCAGTTTGCGCAGCAGCTCCTGGGCGTCCTTGAACAGCGAGGTGGCTGCTTCGCCCACCACTTCGTCGGTCAGAATGCGCGGGTACTTGCCGGCCAGGTCCCATGAAATGAAGAACGGCGTCCAGTCGATGTAATCCACCAGCACGTTCAGGTCGATGTCTTCCAGCACCTTGACCCCGGTGAACGTCGGCTTCACCGGCTGGTAGCTGGCCCAGTCGAACTGCGGCTTCTTGGCGATGGCCGCGCCGTAGCTCAGGCGCTCGGTGCGGGCGCTGCGGGCGGACGTGCGCTCGCGCACTTCAACGTATTCGGAGCGGGTCTTCTCGATGAAGCCGGCTTTCAGCTCCTTGGATAGCAACTGCGTCGCCACGCCCACGGCGCGTGAAGCGTCGGTGACGTAGATCACCGCGTCGTTGCTGTACTTGGGCTCGATCTTCACCGCCGTGTGCGCCTTGGAGGTGGTCGCGCCGCCAATCATCAGCGGCAGGTGGAAGTCCTGACGCTGCATCTCGCGGGCGACGTGAACCATTTCGTCCAGGGAAGGCGTGATCAAGCCGGACAGCCCGATGATGTCGCACTTCTGCTCACGGGCCACCTGCAGGATTTTCTCGGCCGGCACCATCACGCCGAGGTCGACGATGTCGTAACCGTTGCAGCCCAGCACCACGCCGACGATGTTCTTGCCGATGTCATGGACGTCGCCCTTGACCGTCGCCATGAGGATCTTGCCCTTGGCTTCGGGCTTGTCGCCTTTCTCCTCTTCAATGAAAGGAATCAGGTGCGCCACGGCCTGCTTCATCACGCGGGCGGATTTAACCACTTGGGGCAGGAACATCTTGCCCGATCCGAACAGGTCGCCGACCACGTTCATGCCAGCCATCAGCGGGCCCTCGATGACCTCGATGGGGCGCTTGAACGATTGCCGCGACAGCTCGGTGTCTTCAACGATGTGCGTGGTGATGCCCTTGACCAGCGCGTGCTTGAGGCGCTCGTTGACCTCCCAGCCGCGCCACTCTTCGGTTTCCGCTTCCTTGACCGAGCCGTCGCCTTTGTACTGGTCGGCGAGGGCCAGCAGTGCGTCGGTGCCTTCCGGGGTGCGGTTGAGCACCACGTCTTCCACCGCGTCGCGCAGCTGGGCCGGGATCTGGTCGTAGATCTCCAGCTGGCCGGCGTTGACGATGCCCATGGTCAGGCCGTTGCGGATCGCGTGCAGCAGGAACACCGAGTGAATCGCTTCGCGCACGGGGTTGTTGCCGCGGAACGAGAACGACACGTTGGACACGCCGCCCGATGTCAACGCGTACGGCAGCTCGTCGCGGATGTACGCGCAGGCGTTGATGAAGTCGACGGCGTAGTTGTTGTGCTCCTCGATGCCGGTGGCGATGGCGAAGATGTTCGGGTCGAAAATGATGTCTTCCGGCGGGAAGCCGACTTCGTTGACCAGAATGTCGTAGGAGCGCTTGCAGATTTCCTTCTTGCGCGCCTCGGTGTCGGCCTGGCCGGCTTCGTCGAAGGCCATCACCACCACCGCCGCGCCGTAGCGCTTGCACAGCTTGGCGTGATGAATGAACTGCTCGACGCCTTCTTTCATGCTGATCGAGTTGACGATGCCCTTGCCCTGAATGCACTTGAGGCCGGCTTCGATGACTTCCCATTTCGACGAGTCGATCATGATCGGCACGCGGGAAATATCAGGCTCGCCGGCAATCAGGTTGAGGAAGGTCACCATGGCCTTCTTCGAATCCAGCATGCCTTCGTCCATGTTGATGTCGATCACCTGGGCGCCGGCTTCGACCTGCTGCAGGGCGACTTCCAGCGCTTCGGTGTAGTTGTCTTCGCGGATCAGGCGGGCAAAACGGGCAGAGCCGGTGATGTTGGTGCGCTCGCCGACGTTGACGAACAGCGAACTGCGATCGATGGTGAACGGCTCCAGACCCGAGAGGCGGCAGGCCTTCGCGATGTCAGGAATCGGGCGCGGCGCGTACGGGGCGACGGCGTTGGCGATGGCCTTGATGTGCGCCGGGGTGGTGCCGCAGCAACCGCCGACGATGTTCAGGAAGCCGCTCTGGGCGAACTCCTCCACGACTTTGGCCATCTCTGCCGGGGCTTCGTCGTATTCACCGAATTCGTTAGGCAGGCCGGCGTTCGGGTGCGCCGACACGTGGGTTTCGGCTTTATTGGATAGCTCTTCCAGATACGGGCGCAGCTCGCTGGCGCCCAGCGCGCAGTTGAGGCCCACGGAGATCGGCTTGGCGTGACGTACCGAGTTCCAGAACGCTTCGGTGGTCTGGCCGGAGAGGGTGCGGCCGGAGGCGTCGGTGATGGTGCCGGAAATCATGATCGGCAGCTCGAACCCCAGCTCGTCGAACACGCCCTGAACGGCAAAGATCGCTGCCTTGGCGTTCAACGTGTCAAAGATGGTTTCGATGAGGATCATGTCTGCACCGCCTTCGATCAGGCCTTTTGTGGCCTCGGTGTAGTTCTCCACCAGTTCGTCGAAGGTCACGTTGCGGTAGCCGGGGTTGTTGACGTCCGGCGACAGCGAGCAGGTGCGGCTGGTCGGGCCGAGCACGCCGGCGACGAAACGCGGCTTGTCGGGGGTTTCCAGAGTCTTGGCGTCGGCGACCTGTCGGGCCAGGCGCGCGCCTTCCACGTTCAGTTCATAGACCAGCGCTTCCATGCCGTAGTCGGCCTGGGACACCTGGGTGGCGTTGAAAGTGTTGGTTTCGAGAATGTCGGCGCCGGCGTCGAGGTATTCCTTCTCGATCGCGCCAATCACATCGGGCCGGGTCAGGATCAACAGGTCGTTGTTCCCCTTGACGTCGCTCGGCCAGTCGGCGAAACGCTTGCCGCGGTAGTCTTCTTCCTCCAGCCGATAGCTCTGGATCATCGTGCCCATGCCGCCATCGAGGATCAGGATTCGCTGTTGAAGAGCCTGCTGGAGTGCTTGAAGACGCGCGCTGCGATCTGACATGAGGTTACCCGGACGAAGAAGTACGAAATAAGGTGATGCTGAAAAGTGCGAAATAATAGCAAACCTGCGCGGATTTAAATCATTCCGGGATTTACATGAATTCTGTTCATGTTGCAGGCCATTAGCCACAGGTAGAATTCGGCCGAATCATTTTCAGGACGCCCGTTCCATGCTGCATCGCGTGCTCGCCAGTTCCCTGGCCTTGTTGTTTTGCGGTGCAGCGTTCGCGCAGTCACCCCTTCAGTCTCCGGCTATTTCCTACAGCCGTGATATCCAGCCGATCTTCACCGAGAAGTGCGTTGCCTGCCATGCGTGCAATGACGCTGCCTGCCAGCTGAACCTGGGCAGCGGCGAAGGTGTGCTGCGCGGTGCATCGAAGGTGCCGGTTTACGAAGGCGACCGCAGCAACGCGGTCGCACCTACCCGGATTTTCGTCGACGCGCAGGGCCCTGACGCCTGGCGTAAAAAAGGCTTTTATTCAGTGCTGGACGGGCAGAGCAATCAGGCGGCGCTGATGGCAAAGATGCTCGAGTTCGGGCACGGCGCGCCGTTGGTGCCCAACGCGCGGCTGCCGGACGACATCGTGCTGGGCTTGAATCGCCAGAACATGTGCCCGTTGCCCAACGAGTTTGCCGCCTATGCCAAGGCGCGTCCGGGGCAGGGCATGCCCCTGGCGGTGACCGGCCTCACCGACGCTCAATACAGCACGCTGCAACGCTGGCTGGCAGCCGGGGCGCCGGTGGAACAGACGCCGCTGCAACCGAGTGCGCGGGAAACGATGCAGATCAACGAATGGGAAAGCCTGCTCAATCGTCCCGGATCGAGCGAAGCGCTAGTCGGCCGCTGGCTGTACGAACATCTGTTTCTCGCCCACGTGTATTTCAGCGACGGCGAGCCGGGGCATTTCTTCCAGTGGGTGCGCTCGCGCACGCCAAGCGGCCAACCCGTCGACCTGATCGCCACGCGCCGCCCCGACGATGATCCTGGCACCACCTTCTATTACCGCCTGATGCCGGTGCAGGGCGTTATCGTCCACAAGACCCACATCACCTACCCGATGGGCCCGCAGAAGCTGGCCCGGGTCAAGCAACTGTTCTACAGCGGGACCTGGCATGCCACCGAGCTGCCCGGCTATGGTCCGCAGCATCGGGCCAACCCGTTTGAAACGTTCCAGCAGATCCCCGCCGTCGCGCGTTACCAGTTCATGCTGGATAACGCCGAATACTTCGTGCGCACCTTCATTCGCGGCCCGGTGTGTCGCGGCGAGATCGCCACGGACGTGATTCGCGATCATTTCTGGGCGTTGTTCCAGGAGCCCGGCCACGACCGTTACATCACCGATGCGGCCTATCGGGCCAAGGCCACGCCGTTGCTGGCGATGCCGGGGCAGGACGATGACATCGGCAGCGTTCTGACCCTGTGGCACGACTACCGCGACAAGCGCAATCAATACGAAGACCTGCGCAGCGATGCCTACGCGCACATGCCGCCGCCGGGATGGGCGACCCTGTGGGCGGGGAACGACAATGCGCTGCTGACCATCTTCCGCCACTTCGACAGCGCCTCGGTAAACAAAGGCCTGATCGGCGCGCTGCCCAACAGCGTCTGGCTGTTCGACTACCCCTTGCTGGAGCGCACCTATTACCAGCTGGCGGTGAATTTCGACGTCTACGGCAACGTTTCCCATCAGGTGCAGACGCGTCTGTATTTCGACCTGATCCGCAACGGCGCCGAGGTCAATTTCCTGCGCCTGATGCCGGCGGACAAGCGTGACGACATCCTCGGTGACTGGTACCAGAACGGCGGCAAAGTGAAGATGTGGCTGGATTATCAGGCCATCGACGATCACACCCCGACCGGCCTGAACCTCGATGAGCACAACCCCAAACGTGACTTCGAGCGCAAGTTGATCGAGCGTGCGGGCACCTTGAACGTGACGCCGGACCCGATCAATCGCTGCGACGGCGCCTATTGTTCGCGTGAGGGACTGGACCCGGTGTTCAGCGGAGTGGAGCAGGCACTGAGCCGGCTGACGTCGCGGCCGGCGGCTGGGCTGAAGGTCATTCACCAGTTGCCGGAGGCGACGATGCTGCGAATCCAGGACGGCAGCGGCAAACGCATCATTTACAGCATGCTGCGCAACCGCGCCCACAGTAACGTCGCCTTTCTGATGGGTGAGGATTACCGCTACCAGCCGGGCCTGGACACGCTGACGATCTACCCGGGAGTGCTGAGCAGCTACCCGAATTTCATGTTCAATATCCCGGCCAGCGAAGTCGGCGCGTTTGTTGGCGCGATGGAGCAGGCCCATGATCACAAGCAGGCGTTTGACGCCATCGTCCAGCGCTGGGGCGTGCGCCGCAGCCATCCATTATTCTGGACCTACTTCCACGACCTGGACCGCTACCTTCAGGAAACCGAACCCCGCGAGGCAGGGGTGCTGGACATGAATCGGTACGAGAATCTGTGAGTCGCAGGGGCGCTGTCATTTAAGGAATCTTCACATTCGGCGTCGGCCCGGCTGACGCTGCTTCAAACGGGGAAACCCTTATTGGACATGGCGTGCAGCCATTATGCAGCCCGTCAGTGGCGCCGAACCTTTTTGCAATTTTCGAAGTCGGACCCTGTGAGTCGCTCTCCGACGCCGTGCCTTTGCCGGTATAGCGCCAGGGGTCAATCCAGACGAAGCAAGAGGTTGCAGATGTTGATTTCGGTTCAGGCCCTGCGGGCACTCGCCGCGTGGGCCGTTGTGTGTCACCACTTCATGCAGATTTTTTTCGACTTCCAACCGAGTGGGCCAGTCGGCCGCTTTTTCACTGAAAAAGGCGCGGTCGGCGTCGACATTTTTTTCGTCATCAGCGGTCTGGTCATCTATCTGTCAACCGTGGACAAGGACATCCCCGCCGGCCGTTTCATGCTCAACCGCGTTATTCGTATCGTCCCGGCGTACTGGCTGTACACCTTGGTGATGGGCGTATTGGTCGTGGTCGCCCAACCGCTGCTGCCCCACCAGGTGGTCGACTGGCAGAGCTTTGTGCTGTCGCTGCTGTTCATCCCTTCGGAAAACCCCGGCGGTTACGGCCTCTATCCCACCCTCAACGTGGGCTGGACGCTGAACTACGAGATGCTGTTCTACGTGCTGTTCTCGATGGTCTTTCTCTTTCAGCAGCGTCTGCGCCCGTTGATCCTCGCGGCGGCGCTGTTCGCCATTACTGACGTGCTGGGTCGGTCGGGCCTGGTCAGCCGGTTCTACGCCAATGACATCGTTTACGAATTCCTCCTCGGCATCTTCGTCGGCGTGATGTATCGCCGGGGCTGGATCAGCGAACGGTTGTGGTTGCCATTGATCGCGATCGGCGCCGCGCTGTTCACCATCGACCACCTGCAACCGGCGCCTCGCATCATCAATTGGGGCCTGCCAAGCGCTGTGATTGTGGTGGCCTGCATCTCCCTCGAACCCTATCTGCGCAACTACCGCCTTCTCAAAGTCATGGGCGACTGCTCGTATTCGGTGTATTTGCTCCACGTGCTGGTGCTGTATGCGGGCTGGCTGGTGAGCGAACGTTATGGCGTTAACCCGTATGTGGTGTTTGCCGTGTGTGTGCCGGTCATCGCTCTGGGGGCGTGGCTCAGTTATGAGTGGATCGAGAAGGGCCTGTACCGACGCATGAAGGGCTGGCTGGATCAGAGAAGGGCGAGCAAGGAAGCAGCTCTGTCGTGACGGGTTTTTAGTCGAGGCGAACCGCTTACCTGACTAAAACACTAGGGCTTTGTCAGGCGCAGTTGATTGGCGTAAACTGCGCCCCACGTCTGCGAGGAATTTTCATGACCGCTATTACGATTACTGATGCCGCCCACGATTACCTGGCCGATCTGCTGGAAAAGCAGAACACCCCCGGCATCGGCATCCGCGTGTTTATTACCCAGCCTGGCACCCAATACGCTGAAACCTGCATTGCCTACTGCAAGCCGGGCGAAGAGAAACCTGAAGACACGGCCATCGGCCTGAAAAGTTTCACCGCCTGGATCGACGCGTTCAGCGAAGCGTTTCTGGACGACGCCGTTGTCGATTACGCGACTGACCGCATGGGTGGTCAACTGACCATCAAGGCGCCAAACGCCAAAGTGCCGATGGTCAACGCCGACAGCCCGATCAACGAGCGTATCAATTACTACCTGCAGACCGAGATCAACCCGGGTCTCGCCAGTCACGGCGGCCAGGTGACCTTGATCGAGGTGGTGGAAGAAGATGAGGCAAATGTCGCCATTCTGCAGTTCGGCGGTGGTTGCCAGGGTTGCGGTCAGGCAGATGTGACGCTCAAGGAAGGCATCGAGCGCACATTGCTGGAGCGCATCCCCGAGCTGACCGGTGTGCGTGACGTGACCGACCACACCCAGAAAGAAAACGCGTACTACTGAGTCAACGTGTGATTCCAGGAAGTATGGTGTTGCAGGCAAGCCCCGACGAGTTCGGGGCTTTTTTGTGGGCGCTCGCCAAGGTCTAGAGGCGCACGCTAGGGCCTGAACACATGGGCATGGCCCGCGCGATACAGCGATGACTCGCTGAACACGTCGTTGCCCAGTACCCGACCCACCAGGATCAGCGCGGTGCGACGAAATCCCTTGATCCGCACCTTCTCCTCGATGTCTGCCAGTGTGCCGGTGACCCAATCCTGATCGGGCCAGCTGGCGCGATGCACCACGGCAATGGGACAGTCGGCGCCATAGTGCGGCGTCAGCTCGGCAACGATCTTGCCGAGGTTATTGACCCCCAGATGGATCGCCATGGTTGCCCGGTGCCGTGCCAGATCGCCCAGGCTTTCGCCTTCGGGCATGTCGGTTTTGTCGGCGTAGCGGGTCAGGATCACGCTCTGAGAGATGTCCGGCAGCGTCAGCTCTGTCCCGAGCAACGCGGCGCAGGCGGCGGTGGCGGTGACGCCGGGGATGATTTCGAAGGGGATCTGCAGATCGCGCAGGCAGCGGATTTGTTCGCCGATCGCGCCATACAGGCTCGGATCGCCGGAATGCACACGCGCCACGTCCTGGCCCTGTGCATGAGCGGATTTCATCAGCTCGATGATCTGCTGAAGGTGCAATGGAGCGCTGTTGGTGACCTGGATCGCCTGATGACCTTCCAGCACTGCTTCAGGCACCAGGGAACCGGCGTAAATGATCACCGGGCAGGAGCGGATCAGCCGCTGGCCTTTGACAGTGATCAGGTCCGGATCGCCGGGGCCGGCGCCGATGAAAAAAACAGTCATGGGGTTTCCTGATTGGGGTTCATTTGAGCAGTGGCTCGTCGGATGCATTCTCCCTGAGCGCACTCGGTCTGACTTTTCAGTACTGGCTTTAGCCGGGAAGGGGCCCTCGGGCACACCATCAAAATCTGCGGTGTGACTACTGACGTCTTCCCGGCTAAAGCCGGTCCTACAGTTCTAGCCGGTCCTACAAGATTGAGCCGGCCTATGAGATTGCTCCAGCCCTAACGTTTGCGGTTGCCAGAGCAAAGGTCGCGTGGGGGCTTTTTCGGCGGGGGATGACCAAGGTCGCGGGCGCGCCGGTCAACCGTGTCACCATCGCCAGCGCCGCGCTTTCTGCCACGCCGTAGCAGCCGGTGCGTTCGAAGGCGATGTCCGAAAGGTAAGTCAGCTGTGCCTCGTAAGCCGCCAGATCACCCGCGCTGAAAAACCCGATCGTCAGCCCCAGCTCATGACCCAGTGCCAGCAGCCCCACCTCGGCCGACTTGCCGTCAATGGAGGCGAGGGCGGCAACGTCTGTCAGCTGAAGACGACCCTCCCGCAACCCATGCTCCATCAACTGCCGAAGCTCCAGCGCCGAACAGCCGCGCTGGCAGCCCAGACCGACCACCCACAGCGGCCGATCGCGCACTTCATTCACAGAGCAGGCTTCAAACCGACGTGCGTCTCGGTCGCTTCATTGCGCCGAAACAACCAGGCGCTGATCCAGCCCAGGGCAATCCAGAAAACCGCATTGGTCAGCAGCGACGCGATCTTGAATTGCGCTTCAAGGGCTTCCGGCGCCAGTGCCGAATGCACCGCCGGTTGCGGCGCGCCGACGATATGCGGCACCACCAGGATCACCGCGCCCAAGGCCTTCAACACCCAGTGCCGTGCAAACACTATCAATGCCAGGCCTGAAGCCGTGGAGGCGGCGGTGCCGACCCACCAGATCTGCCGTTGGGTCAGATCCGCCGCGACAGTGCCGGGCAGCTCGGGCGGCAAACCAAGAGTGGGCGCCAGCACGAACACCGCATAACCGGCCAACCCCCACAGCACGCCTTCGCGGGCACTGGTCGGCGTACGCAGGGTGTACAGCGCCGCCAGCATCAGGGCGAAGCCGACCGCGACCACCAGATTGCCGCCGGTGGTGGACAGCACGCGCTGCCAGCCGTCTTCCGGCTCCCAGGCTTCGGCGTCATGGACGTGGCCGGCCATCGCACCCTCGGCGTGCTCGTGCATCTCGGCAGCCGGGGCCTTTTCGTAGGTCTCCGCCTGCAGGATCAGTGGCGCCACCGAGAAGCTTTGGAGCAGTGTCAACAGCAGGGCGGCGAGCAGTCCGCTGAACCCGGCCGTTTGCGCAATTCGCTTGAACATGGCGGCGGGTCTCAATGGCACGGGAAGGCGGAGCTGTGACGGGTGTCGTGTGCCGCGTTGTGCACCGCATCGATGTGGGAGAAACCGGCGAAGTACACCAGAAACGCACCGAGAAACATCGCGCTGACGGCGGCGACAAGGCGCTGGTTTTGGGTGGCGGTCACGGCTGTTGTGGTGTTTGTGCTGGTGCCGGTGCCGGACGTCTGGCGGGGTGTGCTGATGGACATGGCGCTTCCCTCTGAAGTGGATTCAGCGGACGGAAAGACGCGAAGACACCGCAGGCGAAGGCCGGCAGTGATCAACAGCGCCCGCCCACCGCGGGTTGTGTTATGTAGCGTTATCGGGCCGGTCTCCGGGCTCGCGAGGGGCACATGCATCAGCCGTTACAGCCGTCGTGCCTTCAAGAATCGCCTTCCCATATCGATGCCGACACAGTGGATCTGACTCTTCACTCGCTTACCGTTGCGGGGGCAGCACCGGACTGATACACACCCGAAGGTCTGTACGCACCGGTTTCCCGTTTCACCCTGTGAAGGGCACCCGTAACAAGGTGTGTAGCAGACCACGGGCTGTTTGGCTCGTCAATCGGCCCTTCAGCCGATGCGTCAATCAATGCAGCGATCGGTGCGTCAATTGGTGCGGCGATCATTGCAAAGCGCGATTGACCGGCCTCCAGTCACTGCGTAGCCTTGCGCACTTGAGGTTCGCCGGGCGCCTTTATCAACTACCAAGGCCACCGGCGCTAAGAAGGGAATGCGGTATCAAGCCGCAGCTGCCCCCGCAACTGTAAACGGACAGCTTCATTGCACAGCCACTGCGCGAGCGGGAAGGCGCGATGAATACCAGTCGCCTGATGATGCCTGTCAGCGACCGGCCGCCGTGAGCCAGGAGACCTGCCTCGAATCGGACCGCCTGCAAGCGGCCGAGGAATTCCACTACAACCGGGCGGGGTGATCCGGTGGCGAATCGAACCGCGCGCCTGCTTCCACCGGCCTGCGCTGTTTTCGTCCTCGTTGCCCCGCCGCACGCCTGAGGGCAACCGATGAAAACACTGGCCAAACTCCCCGTCACCATCGTCACCGGCTTTCTCGGCTCGGGCAAAACCACCTTGCTGCGGCACATGCTCGACAACGCCGAAGGCCGACGCATCGCCGTCATCGTCAACGAATTCGGCGAACTGGGCATCGACGGCGACATCCTCAAGCAATGCACCATCGGCTGCACCGAAGAAGAAGCCGTCGGTCGCGTGTACGAACTGGCCAACGGCTGCCTGTGCTGCACCGTTCAGGAAGAGTTTTTCCCGGTGATGCAGGAACTGGTCGCCCGTCGCGGCGACCTCGATCACATCCTCATCGAAACCTCGGGCCTGGCCCTGCCGAAACCCCTCGTCCAAGCCTTCCAGTGGCCGGAAATCCGCAACGCCTGCACCGTCGACGCCGTGATCACCGTGGTCGACAGCCCGGCCGTGCTCGCCGGCACCTTCGCCGCGTTCCCGGACCAAGTCGACGCCCAGCGCAAGCTCGATCCGAACCTGGATCACGAATCGCCGCTGCACGAACTGTTCGCCGACCAACTGGCCAGCGCCGATCTCGTCGTGCTGAACAAGGCCGACATGCTCGACGCTGATGCTCTCGCCGCCGTGCGTGCCGAAGTCGCCGAAGAACTGCCGCCGGCGGTGAAGATCGTCGAAGCGAACCGGGGCCAGCTGCCGATCAGCGTATTGCTGGGCCTGGGCGCCGAATCCGAGCTGCACATCGACGGGCGCAAGACCCACCACGATCACCACGAAGGCGACGATCATGATGACCACGACCATGACGCCTTCGATTCCATCTCCATCACGCTGCCCCAGGCCGACGAATCGCTGTTGCTCGACGCGCTGACCCAGGCCGTCGTCCAGCACGGCATCCTGCGTGTCAAAGGCTTCGCCGCCATTCCCGGCAAACCCATGCGCCTGCTGGTGCAAGGCGTCGGCACGCGTTTCGACAAGCATTTCGACCGCGCCTGGAAAGCAGACGAAGCCCGGGAAACCCACCTGGTGCTGATCGGCCAGGAACTGGACGCCGGCGTCCTCGAAGCGCAATTGCGCGACGCAGTCTCAGGCATAAAAGGCTAACCATGCACCTGCTGCGTACACAGCCCGGCGGCTTCGTCCCCGACGACAGCATCGCTGACCTGGGCCAGACGCCCGCCGAGCTGGTGATCCTGTGCAGCGCCGACTCAAATCTGGCGCTGCTGGCTGAAACCGCGCGGCAATTGCCGGATAGCTACCCGAGCCTGCGCCTGGCCAACCCGATGCAGGTGCAAAACCATGCGTCGGTGGATCTGTACGTGGACGAGGTGCTGCGCCACGCCAAAGTCATCCTGATTTCCCTGCACGGCGGCATCGGCTACTGGCGTTATGGCGTCGAGCGGCTGGTGGAGCTGGCCGCGAAAGGCGTGAAGCTGATTCTGGTCCCGGGCTGTGATCGGCCAGACCCCGAGCTGAGCGGCCTGAGCACGGAATCCGTCGAAGACCGCGAGCGTCTCTGGCATTACCTGCGTCAGGGCGGCAAGCACAACGCGCTGGCGCTGTTCAATTTCATCGCCACCCGCTGGCTGGGTGGCGACTACCCCTGGGCCGAGCCGCAGACCCTGCCGCGCACCGTGATTTATCACCCGCACCACGCCAACGCCGACCTGGCCCGCTGGCAGGCCGACTGGCGCGCCGATCAGCCGGTCGCGGCCGTGCTGTTCTATCGCTCCCACCTGCAGGCAGCCAACACCGGTTTCATCGATGTGTTCTGCGAGCGCTTGTCGGCCCAGGGCCTGAACCCGTTGCCGATTGCCGTCGCCAGCCTGAAGGAAGCCGGCTGCATGAGCGCGATACAGGACTGGCTCGACGAGGTGGATTGCGAGGTCATTCTCAACACCACCGGCTTCGCCCAATCCAGCCCGGAAGCGCCGGATGTTCGGCCGTTTCGCCGAGACATCCCGGTCATTCAGGCCATTTGCGCCCAGGACAACGAACCCGCCTGGCAGGCAAGCGCCCAAGGGCTGGGCCCCCGAGACCTGGCGATGCACATCGCGCTGCCGGAACTGGACGGGCGCATCATCAGCCGGCCAATCAGCTTCAAGGACCTGGCCTGGCACAGCGAGCGCAGTCAGTCCGACGTGGTTTGCTACCGCGCCCAGCCGGAACGCATGGATTTCGTCGCCGAACTGGCCCGGCGCTGGGTGCTGCTTGCCCGCACCGCCAACACCGACAAGCGCGTAGCGCTGATTCTGGCGAACTACCCCACCCGCGACGGGCGCATTGGCAACGGCGTCGGCCTCGACACCCCGGCGGCCGCGCTGAACATCCTGAAGGCCATGCAGGCCGAGGGTTACCCGGTTGAGGGCCTGCCCGAGACCGGTACTGCGCTGATTCACGCCTTGCTCGGCGGCGTCACCAACGATCCGGACAGCCTCGATCAACGGCCGTGCCACCAGAGCATGGCCATGGACGAGTACAGGGCGGCGTTTCAAGCGCTGCCGCAAGCCAATCGCGATGCAGTCATCGCGCGATGGGGCGCCCCTGACACCGACCCCATGTGTCGGGACGGGCGGATGATGATCGCCGGCCTGCGTTTCGGCATGACCTTCGTCGGCATTCAACCGGCGCGGGGCTACAACGTGGACCACAGCGCGGTGTATCACGACCCTGATCTGGTCCCGCCCCACGGCTATCTGGCGTTTTACTTCTGGCTGCGCAAACGCTATGGCGCTCACGCTGTCATCCACGTCGGCAAGCACGGCAATCTGGAATGGCTGCCGGGCAAAGGCGTCGGTCTGTCCGAGTATTGCTGGCCGGACGCGATCCTTGGCCCGATGCCGAATATCTACCCGTTCATCGTCAACGATCCGGGCGAGGGCGCCCAGGCCAAGCGCCGCACCCAGGCGGTGATCATCGACCACTTGATGCCACCGCTGACCCGCGCCGAAACCTACGGTCCGTTGCGCGACCTTGAACTGCTGGCGGACGAATATTACGAAGCGCAGCTGCTTGATCCGCGCCGCGCCAGGGAGCTGCAAAAAGACATTCTCAGGCTGGTGCGCGAGACCCACATCGACCGCGAGCTGGCGATGGACGGGGACGCCAACAGCGAGGCCGACGCCGCCGTGTGGCTGCCGCGCCTGGACACCTACCTGTGTGACCTGAAGGAATCGCAGATCCGCGACGGCTTGCACGTATTCGGCGAGTCGCCCATCGGCCGGCTGCGCATCGACACGCTGCTGGCCATGGTGCGCGTGCCTCGCGGCGATGGTCGCGGCGGTCAGGCCAGTCTGCTGCGGGCATTGAGTCAGGCGCTGGCGCTGGATTTCGACCCGCTGGACTGTGATCTCGGTGCGCCATGGACCGGCGACAAACCTCACGCATTACATGAAGTCAGCGCTGAACCATGGCGCACGACGGGTGATACCCGCGAGCGGCTGGAGCTGTTGGCCGCGCAGATGATTGAGCAGATTGCCAGCGGCGTGCCTATCAGTAATACCTTTGCAAACAACAGCTTGTCCGATGTTGTTCAGTCTCTGCATGAAGTGGTTATCCCTCGCCTAGACGCCTGCGGTCCAGCCGAAATGTCGAACCTGCTCAGCGCGCTAAGTGGGCGTTTCGTCCCGGCCGGCCCGAGCGGCGCCCCCAGCCGAGGACGGCTGGACGTGCTACCGACCGGGCGCAACTTCTTCTCCGTGGACGTGCGCAATCTGCCGACCATGACCGCGTGGCGCATTGGTTTCCAGTCGGCAAATCTGTTGCTGGAGAGGCACTTACAGGATCATGGTGATTATCTCCGTCAACTGGGGCTTTCGGTCTGGGGCACGGCGACCATGCGCACCGGCGGCGACGACATCGCCCAGGCCATGGCGCTGATGGGCGTGCGTCCGGTGTGGGCGACGGGCAGTCAGCGCGTCGATGACTTTGAGATCCTGCCCCTGAGCCTGCTCGACCGGCCGCGGGTCGATGTCACCCTGCGGGTTTCCGGTTTCTTCCGCGACGCGTTCGCCAACCTGATCCGCCTGTTCGACGCCGCGGTGCAGGCCGTCGCGGCGCTGGACGAGCCCGACGACATGAACCCGCTGGCCGCCCGCGTGCGCCAGGAGCGCGAGCAATTGCAGCGCGACGGTCTGGATGTCGAGCAAGCGGCGAAGCAGGCTGGCTGGCGCATCTTCGGCGCCAAGCCAGGCGCGTATGGCGCAGGGGTACAGAACGCCATCGACGGGCGCTTGTGGCAGAGCCGCGAAGACCTCGCCGAGGTCTACCTGACCTGGGGCGGCTACGCCTACGGCGGCAGCGACGAAGGCACGCCGGCCCGTGACGGTTTTGCCAAGCGGCTGAGCCAGGTTCAGGCGGTGCTGCAGAACCAGGACAACCGCGAACACGATGTGCTGGATTCAAACGATTACTACCAGTTCCAGGGCGGCATGCTGGCGGCAGTGGAAAGCCTGTCCGGCGAGAAAGTCGCCAGTTATCACGGCGACCACAGCCAGCCTGATCTGCCGAAGATCCGTACGCTGAAGGAAGAGCTCAACCGGGTGGTGCGCTCCCGGGCGGCCAACCCGAAGTGGATCGAAGGGGTCAAGCGCCACGGCTACAAGGGTGCGTTCGAGATGGCGGCGACGGTGGATTTCCTGTTCGCCTTCGACGCTACCACCGAGCTGATCGACGATCACCAATACGCGCTGCTGGCCGATGCCTATCTGCTGGACGCCTCGACCCGTGATTTCATCCAGCAGCACAACCCGGATGCGCTGCGGGACATGACCGAGCGCATGCTCGAGGCGCAGCAGCGCGGCCTGTGGCAGGAACCGGGCGAGTACCGCGAGGCGCTGGAGAATCTGTTGCTGGACATCGAAGAGTCATGAGCGTGAATGAGGGCCTGCACAGCAGCCTGTGCAAACGCCTGACTGGATTGAACACTGTGATTGACCCGCGGCTTTACGAGAACCGACCATGACCGACACCCCACATTTTCCCCTCGCTGCCGTCGTCGGTGCCGATGACCTGAAGCTCGCCCTGTGCCTGACCGCCATCGACCCGAAAATCGGTGGCGTGCTGATCGAGGGCCCGCGGGGCATGGCCAAATCGACCCTGGCCCGAGGGCTGGCGGATCTGCTGGCCAGCGGTCAGTTCGTCACGCTGCCACTGGGTGCAACCGAAGAGCGCCTGGTCGGCACGCTGGACCTCGACGCGGCGCTGGGCGAGGGCCGCGCGGCATTCTCGCCGGGGGTTCTGGCCAAGGCGGACGGCGGCGTGTTGTACGTCGACGAGGTCAATCTGCTGCCGGACCATCTGGTCGACCTGCTGCTGGACGTGGCCGCCAGCGGGGTCAATCTGGTGGAGCGCGACGGCATTTCCCATCGCCATGCCGCGCGCTTTGTGCTGATCGGCACCATGAACCCGGAAGAAGGCGAACTGCGCCCGCAGTTGCTCGACCGTTTCGGCCTGAACGTGGCGTTGAGCGGGCAGACATTGCCGGAACAGCGCGGGCAGATCATTCGCCGCCGTCTGGATTTCGACGCCGCGCCTGAGGCGTTCTGTCAGCACTGGGCCCCGCAGCAGCAGGCGTTAAAGGCGCGGTGTGAAACCGCCCGGAGCCTGTTGCCGACCATCGAGCTGGATGACGTCAGTCTGGGCCTGATCACCGAGCGTTGCTTTGCGGCCGGGGTCGACGGTTTGCGTGCGGATCTGGTCTGGTTGCGCGCGGCCCGTGCCCATGCCGCCTGGCGCGGCGGTGCTCAGATCACCGAAACCGACATCGACGCCGTGGCCGATTTCGCTCTGCGCCATCGTCGTCGGGAGCCGCAACCGCCGCATCAGTCTCAATCCCCGCCGCCTGCGTCATCAGAGCAAAGCCCGCCGAGACCCGACAACGGCGCTCAGCCGCAGCATGACGCGCCAGAAACCGGCGAGGGCAGTTGGGGTGAGTTACCCGCCCGCAGCGTGCAGACGGGCAGTCGTAAAGAAGTACCCCACTGGCCAAAAAAGCCCTAGGCATTCGCCCCCGCCTGTCAAAGGGGGCGAATGCCAGCCCTCGACCGGGCGCACTGGTCGGCGGTAGAAACGGCGCTGCCCGCCCCGGTGCGGAGGGCGCCATTGCCTGGCTGCCGACCTTGCTGCGCGGCCGCCCTCGGGTTCGTGACGATCTGGTACGTCAGCCCCGCAGTCGCCGGCCGGAGCAGCTCTGGCTGGTGATCGTCGACGCGTCGGCATCGACCCGGCGCAATCAGGCGTTGAGTCAGGCGAAGGGTTTATTGGCGGAATTGTTCGATGATGCGTATCGGCAGCGTGCCAGGCTGGCGTTGCTCACCGCCAGCGGCAAGGGCGCGCGCTGGCAGCATCAGGGCTTGAAAGCCAGCGCCGCGTTGCAACCTTGGCTGGATGCATTGGGTGCTGGGGGCGGCACGCCGCTGTTTGACGCGATCAATCAGGCGGCGGACTGGTCAGCAAAACGGCAGAAGCGCTGCCCGGCGGAACAGCAACGGGTGCTGATTCTCACGGACGGGCGCGTCAAGGACATGCCGGCGCTATCAACACGACCGGCGCAGCCGCTTCCCTTGTTCGGCGGCCCCGTGTTGCTGATCGATATCGAGCGCGGGCCCATTCGACTGGGCCGCGCCCGGGACATCGCCGCGCAGCTGGACGCCGACTACCGCCACATCGACGAGTGCTGAGCGTCCGTCGTCGGCAGGGGTTAGATCAGCAGGTCTTCAGGCGGGCATGGTCCACGGCTCAAGGCTGTAGCCTTCGCCGCTGATCTCGGCACGGGCCTGTTCCAGGAACTGCGCCAGTTGTTTCGGATCGGAGTAGGCGCTGCTGGGAATCTGTTTGCGGCCAATGCGGGTGCTGGTGCGGTCGACGACGGTCAGGCTCAGTTCGCCATTGCCGTCCTGCGGGGCCCAAGCCACACACTGGAAGGGTTCAAAGGCGTGACCGGCAATCAGCAAAGCATCGTTGAAGCGCAAGGGGGCGTTCATGGACTGTCCTCAAAGTGCCCGTATCCGTTGGCACCGGCGGCGGGCGTTTCGCTCGGTGGTTACGCGTATTGCTACTTGTGTTGCTACTTGTACTGATGACCGTCCCCCACGGCTGAGTCACACCCATTTCTGAAATTTCTTGATTTATTTTAAGCGTCGGTTCGGTCGCGCTTCCTCCCCGCGTTTGGGCCAAACTCCTGCGATGCCTTGGCAGCGCACGCCCGATCGCCGTCTATCTCAGGCCACGCTGCTAAGCACGTTTCGATCTTAGGCTTATAGATAATCGATCCAAGGACGCGTCAAAAATCTTGCTATGGTGTCAATCGGCCTTCACAAGCTACTGTTTAAAAAACGTTTTCCCACGATCACTATGCGACCCCGGCGCCAAGGAAACTCACATGCATGATCTGGCCTCCATCCGCCGCTTGCTGATCGTCGAACCGTGCGAGGAATGCCTGCAGTTGGTCCCCGGCTTGCGCATCGCGGGTTGGGATGTCGACAGCTGCACCCTTGAAGAGGCAGCGCTGCGTCCCTGTGACGTGGGCCTTATCCGCCTGCTGCCCGAGCATTTCCAACACCCCGAAGTGGTCAAATCCCTTATCTCCCGAAGCAATACAGAATGGATCGCAGTCCTGACCAGCGAGGACCTGCGCCGCGAGCACATCGGTGATTTGGTCTGTGAGTGGTTTTTCGATTTCCATACCTTGCCCTTCGATGTAGCCCGGGTGCAGGTGACATTAGGCCGCGCCTACGGCATGGCACGGCTGCGTGCCAAAGGTGCCAGTTATGCCAAAGGCGCCCCGTACGGAGATAGCCCGGGTCCGCAACTGCTGGGGGAAAGCCGGCCCATGCGCGAATTGCGGCGATTGCTGAGCAAACTGGCGCCCACTGAATCGCCGGTGCTGATCCGTGGCGAAGGCGGGACGGGAAAGGAGCTGATCGCGCGCACGCTGCACGCGCAGTCCCAGCGCCGCGAGCAGCCATTCACCTCGATCAACTGCGGGGCGACGCCGGAGCATTTGCTGCAGGAAGAACTCTTCGGCGAGGCAGGGGAGGACGTCGACGCATCACGTCAGCGCAGGACGGGGCGCATCGAAGAAGCCAATGGCGGCACGCTGTTTCTCGACGAGATTGGCGATCTGCCCCTGGAGGTCCAGGCCAATCTGTTGCGGTTCCTGCAGGATCGGCACATCGAGGCGGCAGGCGAGCGGATCCCGGTCGATGTGCGGGTGCTGGCGGCGACCAATGTCGACCTGGAAGCGGCCATTCGCATGAAGCGTTTTCGCGAAGACCTGTATTACCGGCTCAACGTCTTGCAGGTGGGCACCGCGCCGCTGCGCGAGCGGCACGGCGATCTGGCCTTGCTGGCCAATCACTTCGCCCAGTTCTACAGCCGGGAGACCGGCCGGCGGGTGCGTAATTTCAGTCAGGACGCGCTGGTCGCCATGGGCAAGCACGACTGGCCCGGCAACGTGCGGGAGCTGGAAAACCGGGTACGTCGCGGGCTGGTGCTGGCCGAAGGACGGCAGATCGAAGCATTCGACCTCGGGCTGCTGGGCGAAGAGGAGATCAGCTCCAGCATGGCCACTCTCGATGAGTACAAGTCTCGGGCGGAACGACAGGCGCTGTGCGATGTGTTGACCCGTCACAGTGACAACCTCAGCGTGGCGGCCAAAGTGCTGGGCATCTCTCGCCCGACGTTTTATCGCCTGCTGCACAAACACCAGATTCGCTGATCGAGCGTCGGGCGAGTTGTCCGGTGCCGCTTACGTCCGGCTGGTAGGCATTCAGTCGGTAATCAGCTGGGCAACCCGTTGCAACACTCGCTCACTGCGGTAGCTCCAGCTCCCGCCAATCACTTCGAAGTTCTGCCCATGGGCCACCAGCCAGTTCCGGCTGGCTTCGAAGAATGCCTGGCGTTCGCTCAGGTCTGGCTGGCAACGCTGGCCGTCGCCGATCCATTCGACGCCTTCCGGCGAGAGCAACAGGTGCAGATCGTAATGGCGCTCGGCTAGTGCGGCTTCGAGCCACGCCGGGCAGTCGTTGAACAACGCGCGACTCCAGAGGATGTTGCTCAGCAGGTGAGTGTCAAGAATCAGCAGCACCGGTTTCAGCGAACGGGCGGCGTCTTCCCAGGCCAACTGCTCATGGGCGATGACATCGATGTCTGCGTAAACGGTGTCCCGCTGCACCTCATCGATGAACTGGCGCACGTATTCGCCCACCAGCACGCCACCGAACTGCCGTTGAATCTCTTCCGCCAGCCAGCTCTTGCCGCTGGACTCTGGCCCTGTCAGTACCAGCACTTTCATCCCGGTCAACGCGCCAGCGCGGGGTCGGCGCGCCAGTCACGCCAGCCTTGCACGGCGAGCAGGGTGAACAGCGCGTACAGGCCGGCGGTGAGGTACAGCGCTTTGTAGAGAAACAGGCCGACGAAGATCACGTCGAGAAGGATCCACAGCGGCCAGCACTGCACGCGCTTCTGCGCCATCCACACCTGCGCCACCAGGCTGTAGCCGGTCAGTGTGGCGTCGAGCCAGGGTTGAGCGGCGTCGGTGAAGTGGGCCATGGCCGCGCCGAGGACAAGGCTGACCAGCGCGCCGGCCACCAGACTGAGCAGCAGGCTGCCACTGCCCAGCGAGGTGACGATGCGGCCGTTGTCCGCCGCGCCCCGGCGGGTCCATTGCCACCAGCCATACACCTGGAGCCCGGCGTACACCACCTGCAGGAGCATGTCGGAGTAGAGCTTCACGTCAAAGAAGATCCAGGTGTAGAGCAACACCATGACCAGGCCGATCGGCCAGCACCACGGGTTTTGTTTGACTGTCAGCCAGACGGCAATGACACCGAGTGCGGCGGCGAACAGTTCAAGCCCTGACATGGCGACTCCTGAGGAAACGATGAAAAAACGGGTCGGCGATTGTAGGCGCTTTATCGCCCGAGGTGGGGCGCGATGATGCGTCGGATGCGTCTGAAAAGGCACTGGAAAAACAGCCCGGGCAACCTGCGTGATTCATAGAGGAAATGTAACGACGATGAGACAAACGTCAAAGCCTTCGCGCCAGTATTCATGCTAGCGCGTTCGTCAAAAAGGTCTGCTAGCATCGCCGCGCTCATGCCCGAGCCAGACAGCCTGCGTTCATGCTTTTTTTACGCTCGACCGTTTATCGTTCGCGCAACAGTTTGTAATACAAATCAAGAGAGCCTTGCCATGAGCGGGCTCCAGCCGGGGGAATGATGGATCTTTGGACCGCCGCACAGGCACTGATACTTGGAGTTGTAGAAGGGCTCACGGAGTTTTTGCCGATTTCCAGTACGGGCCATCAGATCATCGTTGCTGATCTAATCGGTTTTGGCGGCGAGCGCGCGATGGCGTTCAATATCATTATTCAGTTGGGGGCGATCCTGGCGGTGATGTGGGAGTTTCGTCGCAAGATCCTCGACGTGGTCACCGGGCTGCCGACCCGGCCCGAAGCGCGGCGGTTCACCGCCAACCTCATCGTCGGCGTGCTGCCCGCCATGGTCCTCGGGGTGCTGTTTTCCGATCTGATCCACGAATACCTGTTCAACCCGATCACTGTCGCCGTTGCGTTGGTGCTGGGCGGTTTCATCATGCTCTGGGCCGAGCGCCGCGAGCATGTGATTCACGCCGAGACCGTGGATGAGATGACCTGGGTGGATGCGCTGAAGGTCGGCTTCGCGCAATGCCTGGCGATGATTCCGGGAACTTCGCGGTCGGGCTCGACCATCATCGGCGGGCTGCTGTTCGGTCTGTCACGCAGGACCGCCACCGAGTTTTCGTTCTTTCTGGCGATGCCGACCATGATCGCGGCTTCGGTGTATTCGGGGTACAAATACCGTCACCTGTTCCAGCCCGACGACCTGCCGGTGTTCGCCATCGGCTTCATCGCCGCGTTCATCTTCGCGATGATCGCCGTGCGCGGTTTGCTCAAGTTCATCGCGACCCACAGCTATGACGTGTTCGCTTGGTACCGCATCGCGTTTGGCTTGCTGATCCTGGCGACCTGGCAATTCGGCTGGGTCGACTGGTCCAGCGTGCAGGGCTGATCTTCCGATGACTCAACGCTTCGAACCGCAAAACCCGGGTCGCCCGGCCACTGCTAAACCCGTCGCCGTGCGCTTTCTGAAACTCAAGCTGCTGGCGCTGCTGTTGCTGTGCGGCCTGCCGGTTTACGGGGTCGTCACGTATTGGACGAGCGGCGTCAGCTGGCTGCCCGCGGCGATCTACGCACTGATGAGCGTCGTCGCATTTGCCCTGTATGGCTACGACAAGAAGCAGGCCCGGCACAGCGGACAGCGCACGCCGGAAAAGCTGCTGCACGGGATCGAACTGCTCGGTGGCTGGCCCGGCGCGCTGCTGGCTCAGCAGGTGTTTCGCCACAAGACCCGCAAGTTTTCCTACCAGTTGGTGTTCTGGCTGATTGTCCTGCTGCACGAGTTGTTCTGGATGGACCGTCTGCTGTTCGGCGGTCGCCTGATCTCGCGGCATCTGTTCTGAGCCGTTTTTAAGCAGACGCGGCGACGGTTATAGCTTCAACGCCACCTGCCTGCGCTTCGACAGTTTGCCGACCACCAATTGATGGGAGCGGGTCAGCAAGTCCTTCAGCTCGTCTTCGCCCATGGCGAACGGGTAGGTGAGGGTGATCCAGTGGGCGCGGGCCAGGTAGGGCGCGGGCCGTACGCCCGGACGGTCGACGTAGCCGAGAAACAACTCGGCGCCGACCTTGAACGACAGGTCGTTGCCCGCCAGGCCCATCACCGCAAACATCTTGGTGTCCGCGATGGAGAACACCCTGACGCCGCCCCATTTGTAATCCTCCCGCGCGCCCGGAAGATTCAGGCAGAACGCGGCGACGTCTTCAATCTGCATGGGAGTGTTCCTGAATGCGGGTGAGGGGTGACCGGCAGCCTGCGTTAACCATTTGAACGACCGCCATTCGAGGCCAGGTCCGCCAGAATCGGGCAGTCCGGGCGGCGGTCGCCCTGGCAGTGGCTGACCAGGTTCTGCAGGGTGTCACGCAGGCCGGCCAGTTCCTCAATCTTCTGGTTGAGCTCGACGATGTGCTTGTGGGCCAGCGCCTTGACGTCGGCGCTGGCGCGCCCGCGGTCCTGCCAGAGGGTCAGCAGTTTGCCGACTTCTTCCAGGGAAAACCCCAGGTCTCGCGAGCGTTTGATGAACGCCAGGGTGTGCAGCTCGTTCGGGCCATACAGGCGATAGCCGCTGTCGGTGCGGGTGGCGGCCGGAAGCAGGCCGATGGATTCGTAATAGCGAATCATCTTGGCGCTGAGGCCGCTGCGTTTGGCGGCTTGTCCGATGTTCATGAGGCGTCTCCCGTGTCGTTGGGCGTGTCTTTGGGGTCGTCTTTGGATTCGTTGTTGGGTGTCCAGGTTTTCAACAGCAGGGCGTTGCTCACCACGCTGACGCTGGACAAGGCCATGGCTGCGCCCGCCAGCACCGGGTTGAGCAGGCCGAACGCGGCCAGCGGAATGCCGATCAGGTTATAAACGAAGGCCCAGAACAGGTTCTGGCGGATCTTCGCGTAGGTCTTGCGGCTGATGTCGAGGGCGGCGGGGATCAGCCGCGGGTCGCCACGCATCAGGGTGATGCCGGCGGCGTGCATGGCCACGTCCGTGCCGCCGCCCATGGCGATGCCGATGTCGGCGGCGGCCAGGGCAGGGGCGTCGTTGATGCCGTCACCAACCATCGCCACCACGCCGGTTTTCTTCAGCGCCATGACTGTCGCGGCTTTGTCGGCAGGCAACACTTCGGCGTGCACGTCGCGGATGCCCAGCGCCTCGGCCACCACCCTGGCGCTGCCGGGATTGTCACCCGTCAGCAAGTGGCTGCTGATGTGCCGGGCGTTCAGTTGCGCGATGGCCTCAACAGCGCCGGTCTTGAGCGTGTCGCCGAAAGCAAACAGGCCAATCACCCGACGCTGCGGGCTCAGTTCGATCAGCCAGGACAGCGTACGGCCTTCGGCTTCCCATGCCTGAGCGCGCTCGTTCAGAACGTCCCCGGCCAAGCCGCCTTCGTCCAGCAAGCCGCTTTCCTGCAGCAAGCGGTGATTACCCAGCGCCAACTCGCGGCCTCGAAGGGTGCCGGCGATACCGCGTCCGGCCAGCGCGCGGCTATTGCCGACGTTATCCAGGCTCAGCCCGCGTTCGGCGGTCACGTCCAGCACTGCTTTGGCCAATGGGTGCTCGCTGCCACGCTGCAGCGCACCGGCCAGTTGCAGCAAGGTGTTTTCATCACCGTCGAGCGCGGCCATGTGGGCAATGCGCGGCCTGCCGGAAGTCAGCGTGCCGGTCTTGTCGAAGACCACCGTGGTGACTTCATGGGCGCGTTCCAGGGCTTCGGCGTCCTTGATCAAAATGCCGTGGCGTGCGGCCACGCCGGTGCCGGCCATGATCGCAGTCGGCGTCGCCAGCCCGAGGGCACAGGGGCAGGCGATGACCAGCACGGTGACGGCGTTGATCAGCGCAGCTTCCAGTGACGCGCCAGCCATCAGCCACCCTGCCAGCGTTGCGACGGCAATCAACAGGACCACGGGCACGAACACCTGACTGACCTTGTCGACCAGTTTCTGGATCGGCGCCTTGGCAGACTGTGCGTCTTCCACCAGGCGGATGATGCGGGCCAGCACGGTTTCCGCGCCCAGCGCCCGGGTGCTGATCAGCAGCCGGCCCTCGCCATTGATCGCGCCGCCGGTGACCCTGTCGCCGGGCTGTTTCGGCACCGGCAGGCTCTCGCCGCTGATCAGGGCTTCGTCGGCGTGGCTCTGGCCTTCGATCACCTCGCCATCGACAGGAAAGCGCTCGCCGGGTTTTACCACCACCTGATTGCCGACGCTCAGTGCGCTGATGGCGACGTCCTGTTCCTGTCCGTCTACCAGCTTGATCGCGCGTTCAGGGCGCAAGGCCTCCAGCGCCCGGATCGCACTGGCGGTCTGGCGCTTGGCGCTGCTCTCCAGGTATTTGCCGAGCAGGACCAGCGCGATGACCACCGCCGACGCCTCGAAATACAGGTGCGGCATCCTGCCGGGCGCAGCGCTCAGCCATTGGTAAACGCTCAGACCATATCCGGCGCTGGTGCCCAGCGCGACGAGCAAATCCATGTTGCCGGCACCGGCGCGCAGGGCTTTCCAGGCGGCGACGTAAAAGCGCGCGCCGAGGAGGAATTGCACCGGCGTTGCCAGGGCGAACTGCAACCACCCCGGCAGCATCCCGTGGACGCCGAACGGCTGCAGCAGCATTGGCAAGACCAGCGGCAGTGCGAGAACAATGGCCACGATCAACTGCCAGCGCTCGGTGTCGTGGCGTTTGCGCTGGTCGGCTTGCTGGGTGGCTGGGTCCTGTTCGAGACTGGCGCCGTAGCCGGCCTTGTCGACGGCGGCCACCAGCACAGCCGGGTCGATCTGCCCGCTGACCTCGACGTGGGCGCGTTCGTTGGCGAGGTTGACCGTGGCGACTTGAACGCCGGGCACTTTGCGCAGTGCGCGCTCGACGCGGCCGGCGCAACTGGCGCAGGTCATGCCGGTAATGGGCAGATCAAATGTGTGGGCACTGGGCATCGCGGGCACTCCGGCAAGTCGATTGCCAGTAAGGATCAACCTTGCCCTTCTGGCAAGGTCAAGAGGTGCACGGCGTTGAATGTGTTGACTGGATCGTTTGCACGCTCCGACGCAGGACAGCCCATTGGCAACCTGCGACAATCTCAGCCCCTTTCGGCCAGGCGAGCGGCATACCGTGTACGACTTCAACGATTTGTACTATTTCGTGCAGGTGGTCGAGAACAAGGGATTCGCGGCCGCCGCGCGCAAGATCGAGGTGCCGAAGACCAAGCTCAGCCGGCGCATCGCTCAGTTGGAGGATCGTCTGGGGGTGCGGCTGATCCAGCGCACCACGCGCAAATTCACGGTGACCGAGGTGGGGCTGGATTATTACCGGCACTGTGTGGCGATGCTGGTGGAGGCCGATGCCGCCGAGAAGGTGGTCGAGCAGTCGAGGTCCGAGCCCCAGGGCATCGTGCGCATTAGTTGCCCGCCGGCGCTGGGTTCGATGGGGGTGAGCGATACGATCGCGAAGTTTCTGGTGCTGCACCCGAAAGTGCAGGTTCAGGTGGAGAGCACTAACCGTCGGGTGGATGTGTTGGGGGAGGGGTATGACATCGCGCTGAGGGTGCGTTTTCCGCCGCTGGACGATGAGAATCTGGTGATGAAGGTGTTGGGCGAGAGCCATCAGCGGTTGGTGGTTCGGCCGTCGTTGCTGGAGGGCAGGACGATTCGAACGCCGCAGGAGTTGGTGGGGCTGCCGAGTATGGATCTGGCGCCGGCGAACCGTGAGCACCGTTGGGCGTTGATCGGTCCGGGGGGTGAGCGGATCGAGGTTGCTCATCAGCCGCGCTTTGTGACGTCGGATCTGGATGCGTTGCACCGGGCGGCGGTGGAGGGTGTGGGGGTGGTGCAGATGCCGGAGATTATGGTTCGGCATTCGTTGCATGAGGGGCGGCTGGTTGAGTTGCTGCCGGGGTTTCGTCCGCCGAGTGGGTTGATTCATGCGGTGTTTCCTTCTCGGCGGGGGTTGTTGCCGTCGGTGCGGGGGTTGGTGGATTTGCTGGCGGAGGATTTTGGGGCGAATGAGAAGGCGGATCGGGAGGCGTGTGAGTTGGCGGGGCATCTGTAGGCTTTTTCAAGATCTAGATCAAGGTCTTTAAGATCAAGAGCGTCTGCCTGGGGGCAGACTGTTTCGCCTTCGGCGACTTACTTTTGAAAAGCACCAAAAGTAAGCAAA
>NZ_JBWKQL010000020.1:0-79400 GCF_059418765.1 Pseudomonas sp. GW821-FHT07F05 | reverse complement strand
CAGTCGGCCAAGCTTGTCCCAGCGATAGCGCAAGGTTTGTTCGGCGGCGTCGACGCGTTCGGCGATAAATCCCGCAGCGCTGTAACGCCAGGTGGTGCAACATTCCAGGCCGTCCGAGTGGGCCAGCAACCTACCTTCGGCATCGCGACTAAAACGTTCTTCGGTTTTGTCCGGGTGTTTGATCAGTACCAGTTGACCGGCTTTGTATTCGTACGCGGTGCTATGCCCGGCCGGGTCGGTGAAGCCAACCATCTGGCCGCGTTCGTCGTATTCCCAAGTGCTGACCTTGCCCGAGCAGTCGGTGTACTTAACGAGCTGACCCGCGTCGTTGTAGGCCAACGACTTGGTATTGCCGTTGGCGTCCTTGATCGCGGTAGGAAGTCCAAATGTGTTGTAGGTGTATTCGGTGGTGTTCTCTAAGGGATCAATCGCCTCAACGAGATTGCCGCGAAGGTCATAGTCCCGTTTCCACAGCCCGCCCTCGCCATCGCTGATTTTGATCAGATGGCTTTTTTCGTCGTAGGCGTAATTCATCACGCTGTGATCAGCGCGGGTGTGTTCCGTCAGATTGCTCAGCTTGTCGTAGCGATACCGATCCGTGCTGCCCTCGGTGTGGACGTGGCGAATGATGTTCTTCGCGGCGTCGCGAAAGAACCACTCCGAACGCCCGTCCGCGTGGCAAATGCGATAGGTGTAACCGAGGCTGTCGTAGTAATGCCGGGTTTCGTGACTGAGCGCATCGGTGACATAGGTCAGACGGATGTTTTCATCCCACGCCAACCGAGTATCGAAACTGCCGTCATCGGCCCATTCGCGCACGGCCTTGGCATCGGGGCCGGAGCCTTGCCATTGCAGATTCAAACCGCGATTGGTGCGGTCGGTATAACGGGTAATCAGGTGGTTTTGATACTGGTAGCGCCAGGCCGAACCGTTCTCGTCCTGAGCCAGAACAAGGTCACCAAAATCATCGTATTGATACGCGCACAGTTGCCGTTTGACGTCGGCATCACGAACCTCCCAAAGACCGGTCAGACGCCCCTGATCATCGATCAAAGTGCCCAGGCGCAGATGAACTTTGTTGACGTCTTTTTCCGAGTAAGTGACTAACTCGGAGAGCACCATCCGATCTCCATGGCGATGCTCGTGATGCAACATCACCCCGGCGCCATTCGGCAAAACCTTGTTGATCAGAACGAAACGATCACCCCGCTGAACATAGGTCTCCCTTTGCTCCAAGCCCCGCATCAGCACCAACCGATCCTTGCTGACGCGAACGACGGTCAGATTTTCAATGGCGTTAAAGTGAAACAGCTTGACCTTGGGAAGAGGGAATTCATGGCTACGCCCGTCGAAGTCATGAAACACCAAACCGTCGCCGACGAGATCAAAACGTGTAGTAAACGCCGTAATCCACCGCGCACCGATAACATCATCATCAAACGCATCCAGACTCGAGCAGTAAGTCCGCGTCCACTCAATCGGAAACGGCCCCGGCAGGCTGAAATCGGTATGGCTAACCGACTCCGAGCCCATCGCAAAGCTGATGCTCTTGATCGTCGCCGCACAGGCGCAATTCTTCTGTTCGTTGGGCCGACCCTTTGCAGGCTTCTCGAACTGAACAGCCTCAAGCTTGCCTTCACTCGCCTTGCGCTTGGCCTGATTAACCATCCCCGGTTTGATGTTGAACGACTGCCCATGCCCGTTGCGCGACCGCCAGGTGACCACCGCGTCACCCAGCGTGAGCAGGAGCGAACCAATGGAATTCTGAACCCCAGGATCCGCCAGACGATTGATCTGATCCCGAAGCTCCGGGCCCAGTGATCGCAACGAAGCCGCATGTCTGAGCACCTGCGCCTTCAGCGCTTCAGGCACGAAATATTCGGCAGCACCGTTTACAGCGCCTTTACCCGCAGCAATGCAAACATCCGCAGCGGCCGCAAAAATGTTGCCAATCGCGGCTTTGGGGTCATAGGCCCACTGATCCCCAGCGGCCTGAACCCGCTGTTCGGCCTCAAGCAAATCAGCGCTGGCGTTCAGCTCAGGGTTAACCAGCTTTTCAAGACCGGCAGCGATCTCAAGAAGCACACCTTCCCCAAGTTTTCCGGCATCCTCAAGAATGCCGGGGAGCTTGGCCTGCGCCTGTGGCACAAAGTCATCAAGCGTCCCGACGATGTCCGCGTTGAGGTGCCCGATCAGAATCTCGATCAGCACGTCACCCAACACCAATTTCCCGCTCCGACGCATCTCTTGGCGCACCAGAAACAGCATTGGCCGCAGGCTCATCCGTGCCGCCGCCATGCGAGGCGGGCGTGGCATCACTCCGATCAGATTGATGCCCAGACTCACCCAATCCAGCGGATCGCGCTTCTCGCTGCTCCATAACCTGGCGATGTCATTCAAGGCATCGACCAGCGCCATGATGTTGCCTACCACCGGCAGTCCGCCTGCCTGGGCCTTGATTCGATCAAGCGAAACAACCCCGCCGCTGATCTCCTGTAACCAGGCATCGACGTTTGCAGCACCGACGCCAACGTCCTGAAGCTGAATCAGATCAAGCGGAACGATCGCCACTTGAGGCTCGCGTTTCTGGTCGCTGCCGGGCGTAACTACGGGGTTTGCCAAGGATGCTCTCCGTGCTCAAAAACCATCAGGCAGGCGTGTTTGCCGAACCGGGGGCGACGGAGATATCAAGGGTTGTGCCAGCTGTGAATTAGCCGATATAAATCAATTGCTTGCGAAGAAAAACGGCAGGCTTAAGCGAACGCTAAACCCGAAAACAAAGAAGAAGTGCGCAAGAAGTTGCGCACCCCTGTGCAACTTCTTGCGCACTCGTCTGCACACTACGAACGACGTGGCCTCCAACCCATCAACCACCCCATTCTCACGAAACGAGTGCGCAACTTTTCGCGCATCATGGCTATGAGTCATCCCAAAGCTCTCTGCGCCAGCGCCAGCCCCTCCCCGACCACAGTGAGAAATGCGACAACCCTGATCAGCATCAAGCAGGCGCCATCAGGACGAAGCTGATAGACTGCGCCCCGAAATTACTCAAGAGGAACGCTTCATGGCCACTAACCGCTCCCGTCGTCTGCGCAAAAAACTCTGTGTCGACGAGTTCCAGGAATTGGGCTTCGAACTGAAGCTGGGCTTCAAAGAGGACCTGGATGACGAGGCCATCGACGCTTTCCTCGACGCTTTCCTGACAGAGGCCATGGACGCTAACGGTCTGGACTACGTCGGCGGCGACGACTTCGGTCTGGTTTGCCTGGCGAACCGTGGTTCGGTCAGCGAAGAACAGCGCGCTGCTGTCGAAGCATGGCTCAAAGGCCGTAGCGAGCTGACTGAAGTTGAAGTCAGCCCTCTGCAGGACGCCTGGTACCCGGAAAAGCCGATCAACGCGGCTGTCTGATGAGCTGGCGGGCCTTCCCGCCGAGCTGATACCTAAAAAGCCATCCTTCGGGATGGCTTTTTTGTGTCCGGGATTCGAGGTTTTGTTGTGTTCACCGGACAAAACCGCAGCCGGACGTCACGAATGCTGCCAGGAAATGGCGGCCTGCAGCCGGCGTTACGGGAAAAAACCACGGTTTAACGTGACTTTGAATGGGCAAGCGCAAAAAATAGCGCCGTTTGACGGCAGTACCCCGGCGCAAGTCACGAAAGCTTGGGGCATAATGCCGCTTTACCGAAACGCCAGTGTCACGCCCTGCCATCGGGCATTTTCTGGTGGATCGTTCACAATGCGAGGGAATTCACCCCCTCTTCATCTTCGTTGTTCGCTGCAGTAGGGTTTATTGAATGATCAAGTCTTTGCGTCCGCTGTTTATCGCCACCCTGCTTTTGCCCCTCTCGTTCTCCATCGCCGCCGCCCCTATCAATACCGCCCTGCCCCCCAAGGTTCAGGAAGCACTCAAAGCCAGCAAGCTGCAGAACGATGCGCTTTCGCTGGTGATGCTGCCGGTCAGCGGCCCCGGCACCCCGACTGTTTTCAACGCCGACGTGTCGGTCAACCCGGCCTCGACCATGAAGCTGGTGACCACCTACGCCGCCCTGGAAATGCTCGGCCCGACCCATCAATGGAAAACCGAGTTCTACACCGACGGCACCCTCAGCAATGGCGTTCTGCGTGGCAACCTGTACCTCAAGGGCGGCGGCGATCCCAAGCTGAACATGGAACGCTTGTGGCTGCTGATGCGCGACCTGCGTGCCAACGGCGTGCAGCAGGTGACCGGCGATCTGGTGCTCGATCGCAGCCATTTCGTACAACCGCAACTGCCGGTGTTCGATGACGATGGCAACGATAAGAACAAGCCGTTCCTGGTGCGCCCCGACTCCTTGATGGTCAACCTCAAGGCCCTGCGTTTCGTCACCCGCAACGACGGCGGCAGGATTCTGGTTTCGGTAGAGCCGCCCATCGCCGCGATCCACATCAATAACCAGGTCAAGGCGCTGTCATCCAGCAAGTGCACCGGCGACGTGCTGTACAACCCGGTGCCGGAAGCCGATGGCGGCATCACCGTCACGGTGTCCGGCCAGTTGGGTGACGGCTGCAACTCCCAGACCTATCTGTCGCTGCTCGATCACCCGACCTACACCGCCGGTGCCGTGCGCGCCATCTGGCAGGAACTGGGCGGGACCATTCTCGGCAAGGACCGTCTGGACGTGACACCGGGCAGCGCCAAGTTGCTGGCCAGGGCCTTCTCGCCGGATCTGGCGGAGATCATCCGCGACATCAATAAATTCAGTAACAACACCATGGCCCAGCAGCTGTTCCTGAGCCTGGGCGCCGAGTTCCGTAACGAAGCCGACGGTGACGACGCCAAAGCCGCACAGCGTGTGGTGCGCCAATGGCTGGCGAAGAAAGGCATCATCGCGACGCATCTGGTGATGGAAAACGGTTCAGGCCTGTCCCGCGCCGAACGGGTCAGCGCACGGGAAATGGCGCAGATGCTCCAGGCCGCGTGGAACAGCCCGTTTCAAGCCGAATTCATGAGTTCGCTGCCGTTGGCAGGGATGGACGGCACCATGCGCAAACGCCTGAAACGTACCGCCCTGCGCGGCGAAGCCCACATCAAGACCGGCACCCTGAACACCGTACGGGCTATTTCGGGATTCAGCCGCGACAGCAACGGCAACACTTGGGTGGTGGTCGCGATCCTCAACGACCCGCGTCCATGGGGTGCGTCTTCGGTGCTGGATGAAGTGCTGGTCAGCCTGTACAACCAGCCGAAACTGGCGAGCACGTCGATTTCGCTTCAGCAATAACGTCACGCGCCGGGCTGTGCGAAGTCGCTCGACGACATGCGCACAGCCCGGCGGCCAGTCTTTACGTACATGCTCTGCCTACCAGCTCTGCCCCAACCCCAGCAATCCGAGAATCTGTTTGCGCAGGTCAACCAGATACGGGTCGTCACGGTGCCGTGGATAGGCACGGTCGATGATCAGCTCGGCCTTGATCTGCGCGGGCCGGTCGCTGAAGACAATGACGCGATTGGCGAGCAGCAGCGCCTCCTCGACATCGTGGGTGACCAACAGCGCCGTGTAACCCTGGCGTTGCCACAGATCGATCAACTCCTGCTGCATGGCAATCCGGGTCAGCGAATCGAGCTTGCCCAGCGGCTCATCGAGAATCAGCAGTCTTGGCTCGTTGACCAACGCCCGCGCCAGCGCCACCCGCTGGGCCATGCCGCCCGACAGCTGTCGCGGATAGGCGCGTGCAAATTGACTCAAACCGACCTTCGCCAAGGCCTCATCAACCTTGCCCTTGGTGGTTTTGAGCAGACCCTGGGCTTCCAGGCCGAGGGCAACGTTGTCCCAGACCCGACGCCACGGGTACAGGGTCGGGTCCTGGAACACCACCACCCGCGTCGGATCCGGCCCGGTGATCGCCACACCGTCAGCCGTAATGCTCCCGCTGTCCGCACCTTCCAGCCCCGCGACCAGCCGCAGCAGGGTGGACTTTCCACAACCCGACGGTCCTAACAGGGCGACGAATTCCCCCGGTTCAACCTCCAGCGACACCCGCTGCAACACCGGCAGCATGTGCCCTTCGAGGGAGAAACCGTGGCTCAGGTTATCGATGCGCAGCGCCAGACCACGACTGTGCTCGGCGCTTGCCGCTCTGGCTGCATTTACCATTTCATTGCTCCTTGCTGCCACGCCAGCAGACGGTCACGAATCAGAAACAGCGCCGAGATCAGCCCCGAACAGGCCAGCGCCATGATCAACAATGCTGCGTACATGTTGGCGTACGCCGCCCACCCCTGGGCCCATTGCAGGTACCAGCCGATGCCGGACTTCACGCCCATCATCTCGGCGACCACCAGGGTGGAAAACGATGCGCCGAGGCCCATGAACAAGCCGACGAAAACGTGAGGCAGCGCAGCGGGAATTGCTACTTTGAAGATGAGAAAACCCTGTTTTGCGCCCAAGGTGCGGGCCACGTCGTAGTAGGCTTTGTCGACGCTCGACACCCCTGACCACGTCAGCACCGTCACAGGAAACCAGGTCGCCAGCGCAATGAGAAACACGCTGGCACTCCAACTGCTGGGGAACAGAAAGAAGCACAGCGGCAGCAAGGCGGTGGACGGCACCGGGCCGAGGATCCTCAACACCGGGTGCAGCCAGTAGCCGATGCTGCGCGACCAGCCAATGGCGACGCCGGCGATGAACCCTGTCAGTGCGCCAAGGGCGACACCGCTGCCCAGGAGAATTGCCGAATGAAACAGGCTGTCGGCGAGGCGCGGCCAATCTTCGACGTAGACGTCCAGCAGCGCTTGGGGCGGCGCGAAGAACGGCACCGGCAATACACCGAATTTGGCGGTGAGCAGCTCCCAGATCGTGAGCAGAATCGGCAGCGCGATCAGCCAGGGGCCGAGGGTCTGCGTACGCGTGGCGATGCGCGGAGACCAACGCGCTGCCGTTAACGCGAGCAGGATCAGACCGGCCATGATCAGGCACAGATTCGCCAGACCCTGGGTCATCGGCCAGAGACGGGTGGCGTTGGGCAGATACACGATCAATAGCGCCGCCGCGAGCCAGACCGCCGCCGCCACTACGCCGTGCAGCGAGAAGCGCCCCGCCGGGTTTTTCAGCCGTTCGACGCCGGCCGCCAGCTCAACTGAAGACATCGGCAGTGATCTCCGCAGCAAAGGCGTTGGCATCAGTGCTTTGACGGATGACCTCGACGGTTTTCAGGTCGCGAACGTAAGTGGCAATCTCGGCGGTCAGTGCGGCGCCGACGGCGTGATGTCCATGGGTGTGATCGTGGAGGATGGCGACGACTTCCTCGGTGGTGGTGTTCAGCGCGTAAGCCTGGAACCCTTTGGCCACCTCCTCCGGATGCTTGACCGAGTAATCGTGAGCTTCAAGAATCGCCTGAGTCAGGGCCGCCACGGCGCGTTTGTCGTCCCGCGCCAGTTTGCCGGTCACGCCCACCACGCAGCAGCTGAGGCTGGCGTAGTCCTCCACCAGATTCGACGACAGTTCGCGAGCCTTGCCGGCGTTGATCAGTCGGTACATGAACGGGTCGCTGCCGCTCACCGCCTGCACTTCGCCGCGCTCCAGCGCCGTACCCAGCAAGTCGGCCGGATACAGGCGCCACTCGACGTCGCGCACCGGGTCGACGCCATGTTTCTTCAGGAGGATGGAAAAGAAGTTACGGTCGGGACTGGCCATGTCGGTCACGCCGATGGCCTTGCCTTTTAGGTCTTCGAGTGTCTTCACGTTGCCACTCGCCGCCGTCAACAACCGCAGGCATCCGCCGTGGGTTCCGGCAGTCAGCTTGACGTCGAAGCCCTGCTCCAGCGCTTTCAGCCACCGCAGCGCCATGCCGATGCCGGCGTCCGCTTTGCCCGTCGCAATGGCTTCCAGCAACACTTCGGTTGAATTGCCAAAATTGACCAGTTCGACGTCCAGATTGTGCTTATTGAAAAAGCCCTGCCCGTGGGCGATGACCACGGGGGCCAGGCACACGGCGTTCAGGTTGATCGCAAGCTTCAGCGCCCTTGGCTGATCGAGCCTGATGAACTCACCCGTGCCCGCGGGCTCGCTCGCCCCGCCACTGGCGTCGGCGCCGTGCCCGGCATGCTCCGCATGTTCGTCCGCAGCCCAGACGCCGCGCGGCAATGACAGCAGAAGTGGCGACGCCAGCGCAGCGCCGACGAGGCTCAGCACCCGCCGACGGCTCAGTTGATCGAAAACGGCCATGGTGTTCCCTTACCCGGTGAGTGAGATGGTCGTCGCCGAACGAGAATTTTTAATAACCAAATCCTGGGGTTTCGCCGACTGCTTAAAACATTAGCACCGGCCATTTAATTAATTAAATTCATTTTTGTTCTATATGACTATGCAAATAGTCTATCTGAATGACATCGCATCCTGCATGCCAGGCGGCATCGAAGCGTCCTGGCTGACGGCAATGTCATGCACCACCTCGTGCACTACCGCTATGCTGCGTGCTCGACCCATCACCGGATTCGCGCCGCCAATGAAGACCTCCAAGACCCAGACCCTCCGCCACTCTCTTCTCATCTCGGGATTGCTCAGCGCGCTGCTATCGGCAGCGCTGCCAGCCCACGCCGAAGACAGCAAACCCACCCGCGTGCGCGGTGCCATCACAGCGATCGAAGGCGATGCGCTGAAAATTCACAGCAATCGCGGAGAAGACCTGCAGGTTGCGCTGACGCCTGACACGCAGATTCGCGGCGTCACGTTGGCGCAGGTGTCGGAAATCAAACCGGGCAGCTACATAGGCTCCGCCGCGGTGCCGCTGCCGGACGGTTCGTTGAAGGCGCTCGAGGTGCATGTGTTCCCGCCGGAAATGGCGGGCACGGGGGATGGCCATCGGGCCTTTGACCTGACGCCGGACAGCACGATGACCAACGGATCGGTCGGCGATTTGGTCGCCAGTAATGGCCGCACCATCACGGTGAATTACAAAGGCGGGCAGAAGAAGATCGTCATCCCTGATGACGTGCCGATCGTCAACCTGGTGCCAGGCGATCGCAGCTTGCTCAAGCCCGGTGTGAAGGTGGTGCTGCAGGCGCAGAAAGGTTCGGACAACTCGCTGACGGCGCTGTCGATTTCTGCAGGGGAAAATGGCGTGACGCCGCCAATGTGAAGCGGCCAATGTGCAGGGCTTGTAGCGTTAAAAACCTGCGTGGCGCCGGTAGATGAAACAGCACCGGTCAGCATGCGCAGGTCAATTATCAGGTCTGACTCAAAGACAGGTCGCGAGCACCGCGCCACGTTGCTCGATCACCTTGGCGCCGGGCTTGGTGTAGAAATTGACCTTGGTCATGCCCGCCTTGCCCGCCACGTCAGCGAAATATTCGCCCTCGGTGGTGTAGACCGTGAAAGCGCCCGGCTCGCCCTTAGCCATGAACACGTCGGCCACATCACCGAACAGCTGAACGCTGGCCCAGGAGACCTTGATGCATTCGGCGACGGCGACCGCAGGCTTCTGACTGGTGTAAACCTGCGCCGGCCCTGCCGAACGTGTCTGATTCAAGCTCATGCAACCCGACAACAGGATCAGTGCCACAGCGCCCGCCCAATGTTTCATGCCAGTCCCGTTCATCAAACGTCCTTTTCGTTAAAAAAGGAACGATGTTACCAGCAACCTCAAGCGAGCCCCATGGGTAAGCCGTCCGAGCGCTTAATCATCCAGCCCGGCGGGCGGTGCAGCAGGCGCGGCCTTGCCGGGCTTGGCCGATTTGCCTGACGGCGTTGCGGTCTTCGGCTCGGCGACGGGCGCAGGTGGAGCAGCGGCGGCTGCTTCCTTCTCGGCCATCGGCATCTGGTCGATGGTGCTGAAAATCTCCTTCGGATCGATGGGGCCGTTGTGAGTCATTTTCTTCTCGCCGTCCTTGCCCACCAGAATCACCTGCGCCTGTTTTTCTGTCTGGGCGCCAAGCTTGAGTTCGCGGATAAGGGCCATGGTGGTCTGGGCGTCGAGGTCTTTACCGTTACGCTGCCCCACGGTATTGATGATGGTGTAAAGGACCATGTCACGTTTGGCGAAACCATCCTTGTTGGCGGGTTCGTCCAGACTTTTCTTAAGGGCCCCCAGCGTCGGGTCTGCCGAACTCGACGCGATAACGATCAGTGGACGGGCCTTGCCGCGCTCCTGGGAAAGTGGGCCATCACCGTCGGCAGCCAGCAAGGGGCTCGACACGGCGAACAAAACGGCAAGGGTCAACGACCGGCTAAACATACACACCTCCTCTGGTTTTCCATGCACTGATGATCGCGCATCATGGGAAAAGGTCCAGACGGTAGCGGGAAAAAAACCGGATTTATTTCGCGGCGCGCAGAGGCTCGCGGGTATCGAATAGGGGCAAAACGTCCGGCCATAGGGGCTATGGCTGACGTGAGCACCGCTGGCCTGACGGGAAAATTTCGGGCAAAAAAAAGGGCGAATCTTTCGATTCGCCCTTTTTTGTCACCGCCCAGCAGAGCGGATTTGTTTGGTAGGCGCGATTGGACTCGAACCAACGACCCCCACCATGTCAAGGTGGTGCTCTAACCAACTGAGCTACGTGCCTGCTGTGGGTCGGCATTCTACGGATATTCAAATGACTGTCAACGTCTTTTTCGCCCACTAAGCCTATGAATATGCAAATTATTTCCCCGTAGCATCGACATGGGCGGATCAACCTACAGAGTCGCCGTCGATCAGCGAGATTCGGGCGGTGAACGCCATGACCGGCCTCCCGATCGCCAGCGGATGCTTGGGTGAATCAACGAGGGCCCTCGACTTGCGCACCGAACATGCCGCCTGTCGCCATCATGGCACTTCGGACGAACTTCAGATGCCCAATGATGACAAGGAATCACGACACGGAGATCACCTGATGAACAGATTATTGACTGCCTTCACCCTCGGTTGCGCACTGACATGCACTTCCCTCACAGCGCTGGCTGGCGCCACATCGCCAGACATGGGGCCGCCACCTTCCCAGACCGGCATCGACCCGCGCGTACAGGGCAGCGACCCGGCTCGCCAGGGCTCTGATGTGGACACGCAAACCAAGAAAGGCATCAGCATTGGCGGCGGCACGTCGATGAGCAATGGCACCGGCAATAACAACGACGCCGATTTGCCCGGTGGCGATACCACCAATGGCGGCGGCAGCAAGGGCTCGGGTTCGTCGAGCGCGGGCGGCGCTGGCGGTTGAAGCACTACGTAGGCGTGGGCCATTACAGACGAATCATTAAGGGCGCTTGAACAGCGCCCTTTTCGTGCCCGGTTGTCGTGGCTTACCGTCGTGCTTTGATATAGTGCGTCGCCGCCGCGCCTGAACCAGGGTCGCGGACCCGGGCGTCATCAACAGTGGAGAGCGGCACCGTGGGCATGAAGAAATCAGCGCTGGAACTCAAGCGTGACCTGAGCACCATCGCGGCCAATCTGGAAAGCACTGCAGGCGAAATCAGCCGACTGGCCGAACGGGTCAACGATGTCGACGTGGTCGCGGTGCTGCACTTGATGAACCAGCAGTACAAGGACGCTGACCGCCTGCGCGCCTATGTGGACGAGATCAGGGCGGGCCGCATTACCCGCGCCAAGGCCGACTGATCGGCCGGCGCAATGGCCGGACGCCTGGGGTGATTCAGGTTCGAGCAAGCAAAAAAGGGTGGCCCTCTCGGGTCACCCTTTTTCGTTACCGCCCAGCAGAGCGGATTTGTTTGGTAGGCGCGATTGGACTCGAACCAACGACCCCCACCATGTCAAGGTGGTGCTCTAACCAACTGAGCTACGTGCCTGCTGTGGGGCGGCATTCTACCGGGATCCGGAACGCTGTCAACTTTGATTCATCCCTAAGCCTATGAATGTCCGAGCTATTTGTCCCTGCACTGGCGAATCATGCTAAATGAGTGCGCCCGTGCCTCGGTGGCCAATGCCTTGCCAGCATCGCGTCAAGGCCCGCAAACCTCCAGCGTCGGCTGGCCGCAAAATTTCATCTCAGGTAGGATCCGCCCACTCGTAAAAAATATAAAACAGGGGTTACAGGATGACGAACACGCCATACCCACATTCCTATTACGCCGCTTCCGCCAATCCGGTTCCGGTTCGGCCTCGGCTGCAGGGGGACGTCGAGACCGACGTGGTCATCATCGGCGCCGGCTACACCGGGCTCTCCAGCGCGCTGTTTCTCCTGGAACACGGCTTCAAGGTTACCGTGCTGGAAGCGGCGAAAGTCGGTTTCGGCGCCTCGGGCCGTAACGGCGGACAGATCGTCAACAGCTACAGCCGCGACATCGACACCATCGAAAAGAGCGTCGGGCCCAAGGAAGCACAACTGCTCGGGCACATGGCCTTCGAGGGCGCGCAGATCATCCGGGACCGCGTCGCCAAATACCAGATCCAGTGCGACCTGAAAGACGGCGGGGTTTTCGCCGCGATCACGGCCAAGCAGATGGGCCATCTGGAGTCGCAGAAACGTCTTTGGGAACGCTACGGCCACACGCAGCTGGAGCTGATGGACCAGCGCCGCATCCGTGAAGTGGTGGCGTGCGACCAATACATCGGCGGCATGCTCGACATGAGCGGCGGTCACATCCACCCGCTGAACCTGGCGCTGGGCGAGGCGGCGGCGGTCGAGTCCCTGGGCGGGGTTATTTACGAACAGTCTGCGGCTACCCGCATTGATCGCGGCGCCAGCCCGGTCGTGCACACCGCCGAGGGCAAGGTTCGGGCGAAGTTCGTGATCGTGGCAGGCAACGCCTATCTGGGTAATCTGGTGCCGGAACTGGCGGCCAAATCGATGCCCTGTGGCACACAGGTGATCACCACCGAGCCGCTGAGTGAGGAACTGGCGAGCACGTTGCTGCCCCAGGACTACTGCGTCGAGGACTGCAACTACCTGCTGGATTATTACCGGCTTTCCGGCGACAAGCGTCTGATCTTTGGCGGCGGCGTGGTCTACGGCGCGCGCGATCCGGCGAACATCGAAGCGATCATCCGGCCGAAGATGCTCAAAGCGTTTCCGCAACTGAAGGACGTGAAGATCGATTACGCCTGGACCGGCAACTTCCTGCTGACCTTATCGCGGTTGCCGCAAGTGGGACGGCTGGGCGACAACATCTATTACTCCCAGGGGTGCAGCGGCCACGGCGTGACTTACACCCATCTGGCCGGCAAAGTGCTGGCCGAAGCCTTGCGCGGACAGGCAGAGCGATTCGACGCCTTCGCCGGCCTGCCGCACTACCCGTTCCCCGGCGGGCAATTGTTGCGCACACCGCTGACGGCATTGGGTGCCTGGTATTACAGCCTGCGGGACAAGCTGGGGTTCTGAATCAGAGGCGATGAACGGCCAACCGTTAACGCGCAGCTGGATTGTTCAGCGCCTTCACCGCCTCGCCCGCCGCCTGTTCCTGACCGGCCTGGGCCAAATCATTGGCGGCTTTGAGCCAGCGTTCACGGTCTACCGGCACGGGCACCTGGCGTGGGCTCTGGATCAGCACGGCCCAGTTGCCGGCGTCGTTCCAGTCCGAGGTGAACGAATAGAAGCTCGCCGTCACTCGCCCAGGCCCGGTATAGATCAGCACCGTGCGCTTGTTCTGATCGAACCCGACCAGCACGCCGTAGCGCTGTTCTTTCCAGAACATCGAGCCGTCCGAAAACCGCACCATGACCGGATACCCCGCTGACACCTGCGCCAGCAGGTCCGGGAAACCGTGGTCGACGGGATACACCACAAACCCGTATTCCCGGGCCAGGTCCAGCATGCTGCGGTCGAGCTTGTCTTCGGCGCCCGGCAGTTTAAGCGGTTTTTCCAGCAGCCCCGGCGTGGTCTGTACGCCATGGACGGTCAGCATGCTGGCCAGTGCGAACGGCGCGCTTTGATAATCCTTGCCCCGGAACGACGGCACCGCGTTGATTTCAACCCGGTCGGGCAGTGTCTTGTACATCGGCGGGTAGCCGGGTTTCCAGTTGTGGGCATTCGAGCAGCCTGCCAAGACCAGCACGGCGGCCAGCGCCAGCCATTTGCGTCGACCTGCAACGCTATCCAATCGCGTCAATGCCCGCACGTTCTTCACTCACTTGACTGATGGCGACGGATCCCGAGATCCGGCCGGAACGCGGATGATAGAGCCGCCACCGGTTGCGGTATAGCCCGAAACGCTGTCAACGCGAGTGGATAGAACAAATCGGTCATGCAATTCCTACCACCGGTCAATTTTTGGCAACAACAGGGAGACTAGACTGTCGGTTACTAAGAGACGAAGAGAAGAGCCGGAGGAAGCCATGAGCCTCGGAATGACCATTGTGATGTTGATCGCTGCCTGGCTGGCCGTTGCGGCCGCCATGTTGTGGGGGGTGATGCGTATCTCGCGTCGCCATCATCCGCATTATCGGGAAACCGAAGCCGCGAAATCCGTAGAACGCGCACAACGCAAAATCCGTCATGTCACGGCCCATTGATACTGCCGTGTAACGACTGATCACCGTACAAATGAAAACGGTCGGTAATGGCATCCCATTCCCGACCGTTTTTTATTGCCCTGCTTTTGTGCTGCTTCGCTCTTATCGGCGGGCGAAGCTTATTCAGGCGTCAGACCTTCTGGCCCTGCGCTTCGGCGTCCAGGCGGCGCTGGCGAGACCGACGAACCAGCATGTTCAGCACTTCAATCAGCGCCGAGAACGCCATCGCGGTGTACACGTAGCCTTTCGAAACGTGGGCGCCGAAGCCTTCGGCGATCAGCGTCATGCCGATCATGATCAGGAAGCCCAGCGCCAGCATGACCACGGTCGGGTTATCGTTGATGAACTTGGCCAGGGGCTCCGACGCCACCAGCATCACGACCACGGCGGCCACCACGGCGATGACCATGATCGGCAAGTGCTCGGTCATGCCAACGGCGGTGACGATACTGTCGATGGAGAACACCAGGTCGAGCATCAGGATCTGACCGATCGCAGCGGCCATGCCCAGGGTGACGGTGCTGGACGCGGCTTTCTCGGCTTCGCTTTTGACGTCGACGCTGTGGTGAATCTCGGTGGTTGCCTTCCAGACCAGGAACAGGCCACCGGCGATCAGGATCATGTCCTTCCAGGAGAAGGCCTGGCCGAACACTTCGATCACCGGCGCGGTCAACTGGACAATCCACGCCACGGTGGTCAGCAGGCCCAGACGCAGGATCAACGCCATGCTGATACCGATCCGGCGCGCCTTGGTGCGCTGATGAACCGGCAGCTTGTTGGTGAGAATCGAGATGAAAATGAGGTTGTCGATACCGAGCACGATTTCCATGACGACCAGTGTCGCCAGAGCGATCCACGCCGTTGGGCTTGCAGCCAGTTCCAGAAGGTATTCCATATAAGCGAGTGTCCAGGATCAGTTCAGGGGATAGGGCGGCATTCTAGGGACGGAAACACTTCAGTAAAATTCGTATTTTTCAAGCGTATACTTCGATTTTCCCGAAGTGATGACGCCCATGCTCAATTACCGACAGCTGCATTATTTCTGGGTCGTGGCCAAAACCGGCAGTATCGTCCGCGCCTGCGAGCAATTGAACCTCACGCCACAGACCATCAGCGGGCAAATCAGCCTGCTGGAGCAGACCTACGGCGTCGAGTTGTTCAAGCGTGTCGGCCGCCAGTTGGAGCTGACCGAAACAGGCCGCGTCGCCCTGCCCTACGCCGAGCAGATGTTCCAGCTCGGTGGCGAGCTCGAAGCGGTGTTGCGCGCACAGCCCGACGAGCAGCAAATCCTGTTCCGCGTCGGCGTCGCCGATGTCGTGCCCAAATCCATTGTCTACCGGCTCATCGCGCCGAGCATGGCGCTCAATGAGCTGGTGCGCATCAGTTGCCGGGAGGACCAGCTCGAACGCCTGTTGGCCGACCTCGCCATTCAGCGCCTGGACCTGGTGATTTCCGACAGCCCGATGCCCTCTCATCTGGACATTAAAGGCTACAGCCAGAAGCTGGGCGAATGCGGCGTGAGTTTTTTCGCCACCCGCGCCCTCGCCGCCCTGTACGGCGAGAACTTCCCCCACGGCATGCAAGGCGCGCCGCTGCTGGTCCCAGGACAGCAAACGGTGGTGCGCAGTCGCCTGATGCGCTGGTTCGCCGAGCAGAATATCCAGCCGAAAATCGTCGGGGAGTTCGACGACAGCGCCCTGATGAAGGCCTTCGGCAAATCCGGCAGCGGGATTTTCATTGCGCCAAGCGTGATCGCCGATGAAGTGATCGAGCAATACGACGTCGAGCTGATCGGCCATACCGATGCCGTGACCGAGTCGTTCTACGCGATCTCGGTCGAGCGCAAGGTCAGGCACCCCGGCATCGTCGCGATTACCGAAGGCGCACGCCACCAGTTGTTCCCGGACTAGGCGTCGCAGGCTGCGGGGTTTGGGCGGACGGTCATCAGCAGTAAGGCCAGCAGAATCGACAGCAGAATGATGCCGGCCGCGGCGAAGCCCAGACTGCCAAGGCCCAGATGATCAATCACCCGCCCGCCGATGATTGCGCCAATGCCGATGCCCAGATTGGCCCCGGCGATGTTCAGCGATGCGGCGAAGGCCGGGGCCTGTGGCGCAGCTTTCATCAGCCGGACATGGCTGACCAGGAACAACGCCGCCTGGGTCGCGCCCCACACGGCCAGTGCCAGGGCCAGCGCAGGCAGGGAATGCATGCTCGGCACCACCATGACCATGCCGCCGATCATGAACGTACAAAAGGTCAGGCTGGCGATCAGTGGGTGGCGATCCACCAACCGCCCGCCGAGTGAATTACCCAGCAAGCCCACCGCGCCGAAACCCATCAGGCACCAGCCGACCACCGTGCCGTTGAAGCCGGCGAGGCGCTCGAGCATGTCCGCCAGATAGGTATAGGCGGTGAACATGCCGCTGAAGACCAGCACCGACAGCAGCACGTGGCCCTGCATCAACGGGCTGCGCAGAATGCGGAACTGGCTGCGGAACGAGGCCTGATCCTTGTGCACGCTGCGGGGCAGGTAAATGAACAGCAGCAGCGCCTTGGCGAACGCCATTACCGCGAGGACGGCGAAGGCGCTGCGCCAGCCGATGGCGTCCGAGATCAAGGTGCCAACGGGGATACCGAACACCGTGGCGCAGACGATACCGAAACCGATCTTGGCAATCGCGCGGCCGGCGTGGTCAGGGCCAACGATGTCTACGGCGGTTTCGCTGGCCAGGGCCCAGAACACCGGCAGCCCGAGGGCCGGGATCAGCCGCGCGGCGGCCATCACCCAAATGTTGGGCGCCAGCGCGGCAACGGCGTTGGAGACGCCAAACATGATCAGCACCGAAATAAACAGGCGCTTGCGCTCGAAGCGCGAGAAGTACGCGGTCAGGAACGGCCCGAAGCAGGCCACCGTGAAGGCGAACAGCGTGACCAGCAAGCCGGCCTGGGGGATGGTGACGGCCAGGTCGCGGGCGATGGCGGGCAGCAGACCGACGATGACGAACTCTGTGGTCAGCACGGTAAAGCCCGCAGCCGACAGCAGATAGATGGGGAAAAACATGAAATCTCCAGAACGACGAAACGACCGGTCCTCGCGGAGCGGTCGATCGGATGTGGCGTAAATCAGGACGCGGAGGGTAACAGCGCCGGGCGCCTGGGAGCCAGGCGCCCGACGAAATACGTGTCGCTGCCCGAGCAGAGCCGGGCAGCGAGGCCTGTCAGTAAGCGCCCATGTAGTCGCGCTTTCCGACTTCCACGCCGTTGTGGCGCAGCAGGTCATAGGTGGTGGTGACGTGGAAGAAGAACTGCGGCAGCGAGTAATGCAGCAGGTAGGTCTGGGTGCTCAGACGCTTTTCTTTATCGGTGCCAGGGCGCAGGACGATTTCCCGCGCTTCGTTGCCATCGACCTGTTCGGCCTTGATCGTGTCGAGGAACGCCAGCACTTTGGTCAGCAGCGCTTGCAGATCGGCAAAGGTGGTTTCGGTGTCTTCGTACTTCGGCGGCTCAAGACCTGCCAGTCGTGCGCCGGCGCCTTTGGCGAAATCAACGGCAATCTGCACCTGACGCACCAGCGGGAACATGTCAGGGAACAGACGCGCCTGCAGCAGGGCATCCGGCTGAATGTTCTTGGCGGTGGCGTGGGCTTCGCCTTTGGCCAGGACGGCGCTGAGGGCGGTGAGCATTTGCTTGAAGACAGGGATCGAAGCGGCATAAAGAGAAAGGGTCATGGCAGCTCCTCGGGAAATGAGTCGCACGGAGGCGGACGCGAACGCGGCTTGTCTTTTACCTCATCCAGCCCCTACCCTCATAGCCTTTTCAACGCTTGGGGAATGGGTCATGTCTGACGAGCTGGATTCCAAAAACACCGTTGAAGCCTCGGATGCGCTGCAGCTGAGCAGCACCGAAGTGCGCATTCTGGGCTGCCTGATCGAGAAGCAGGCGACCCATCCCGAGACCTACCCCCTGACCCTCAACGCACTGGTGCTGGCCTGTAACCAGAAGACCAGTCGCGAGCCGGTGATGAACCTGACGCCCGGCCAGGTTGGCCAGAGCCTGCGCGCGCTGGAAAGCCTGCAACTGACGCGTCTGGTCATGGGCAGCCGGGCGGACCGCTGGGAACACCGCGTCGACAAGACGCTGGAGCTGGTGCCGGCGCAACTCATCCTGACCGGCCTGCTGTTGCTACGCGGCCCGCAAACCGTCAACGAGCTATTGACCCGCAGCAACCGTATGCACGATTTCGAAGACACCGACGCCGTGCTGCATCAGCTTGACCGGCTCATTGGCCGAGGGATGGCGGTGTTGATCCCGAAACAGGCAGGCCAGCGCGAAGACCGCTATATGCATGCGCTAGGTGATCCGGCTGACAGGGAGACAATGCTTGCCGCCCGCGCGCATCCGGCAGAGCGCAATAGCGGCGGCAGCCATTCAGGCAGCGCGGGCAGCTCGGCGATGGCGGAGAGAATCGAAGCCCTCGAAGCCCGCATCGCCGCCCTGGAAGAGCGGCTGGCATTGCTGGAAGGTTGAGAGCGGCTCCGAGGAATCCTAAGCCTGGTGCAAAACCTGTGGGAGCGAGCTTGCTCGCGAAGGGGCGGGTACATCCACTGCATGTGCAGCGACGGATATACCGTCTTCGTGAGCAAGCTCACTCCCACATGTCCCCTGTCTGCCGCGCGACAGCGTGCTGCCTGAAGATCGGTAGTCAAGCACACCCTGGCGTTACCCAAGCGCAAGCATCAACCCCGAGCGAACGCCGCCGCTGCCTGATACTGCTCCTCGGTGGGCGTCACGCCGGTGTAAAGAATGAACTGCTCCAGCGCTTGTATCGCCGCCACTTGATCGCCGGTGACCAGGCGTTTGCCGAGGCGCTCGGCCTCGACAATGAACGGCGTGCGCGCCGGCGTGGCGACCACGTCAAACGCCGTGTCGGCCTGCTCGATGGCGGACACGTCGAAGGCCAGCGCATCGGCCTGATCGCCAGCCATCCCCAGCGGGGTGACGTTGACCAGCAGCGGCGGGCGCTCGCTGCCCAGCTCGGCTTGCCACGCGAAGCCGCAGGTCTGTGCAAGCGCCCTGCCCGCCTTCTCGTTGCGCGCCACGATCAACCCGTCAGTAAAGCCGGCGTCACGCAGGGCACAGGCGACGGCCTTGGCCATGCCACCACTGCCGCGCAAGGCAAAGCGGGTGCGCGGCACTTCATGGGTATCGACCAGTTGGGCGATGGCGATGTAATCGGTGTTGTAGGCTTTCAAGTGGCCATCGGTATTGACGATGGTGTTGATGGATTGAATGGCGTCGGCGGACGCGTCCAGTTCATCGACCAGTGCAATAGAGGCTTCTTTAAACGGCATCGACACGCCGCACCCGCGAATGCCCAATGAACGCATACCGGCAATGGCTGCAGGCAGGTCGTTTGGCGAAAAGGCCTTGTAATAGAAGTTCAAGCCCAACTGTTGATACAGGTGGTTGTGGAAGCGCACGCCGAAGTTGCCCGGGCGTCCGGCCAGCGACATGCACAACAGCGTTTCCTTACTGGCAGTGACCAACATGAAATCTCCCGAGTGGTATTAGAAGACGCCTGGGGAAAGGCGTAGAATCGCGACGCTGCGCCGAACGCGGCAAAGCCATTGTCATTAAAAGTGTCGAATACCTTACACAAAATTTACGCAACGGCCTCGCAGATATTTCCTAAACCGTTGTCTGAGAAGTTATCCCGTGGCAGTGCCTGAGCGTAACGCAGGCTCGCGACAACGGGACTGAACACCGAGGAACAGTCATGATTCGTCAGATCCCCAAAGTTGCCTTGTTGTTAGGCGCCCTCGCCCTCGCAGGCCAGGCTGAAGCCCATGGCGGCGGCCCGGGCTGGGGTGGAGCCGCCGTAATCGGTGCGGTCGTCGGCGGTGTTGTCGGCGCGGCAGTGGCGTCCGGGCCGGTTTACGCAGCACCCGCTCCCGTGTACGCGGCCCCGGCGCCGGTTTATTACGCGCCACCGCCTCCACCGCCGGTTTACTACCAGCCGGCTTATGTCGTTGAGCGCCCGGTCGTCTACGCACCGCGTTACTACGGCCCGCCACGTTATTACGGCCCACCACCGGGCTATTACCACGGTGGCGGTCGCTGGTAACAGCGGTTTGCTCCTGAGCACAGGGCTGTCGATTCATGGTCGCCAGCCCTCACCCAACACAGACCCCGCCTTCCCGGCGGGGTTTTTGTTTCAGGGGTATTGATGCCGGACCGCAGCACCGCTTTGCGCACGTGTCCCCATCACTGTCCCTACCCGCTCATCAATGACGACTATCGAGAGCGGTGATTTCTGCATCAACCGGTCGGGCCTTAAAGTAGCGCCATAGATTGTTGGAGGCACTTATGACCAAGGTTCAAATCATGTCGGTTGTCGGCAGCGCAGTTCCCCCTCAGCTTCGTGAGCGCGGTCTGTTGGCGTGCTGGTACCTGATGCAGAACGGCGAACCCGTCAGTGGTCCTTTGCCTTCACTGCCAGCGGCGCAGGCCCTGTCGCAGCAACTTGAATGCCGCTCACTCAACAGCTGAACTCCTATTCGCTCTCCCTGTGAATCGTGCGTTGCTCCGCACACCCCTTTAGCCCGCCTCTTTAATGACGCGGGCTTTTTTTTGCGTGACGATCCGATGTTGATGCGTAGCGCTGTTTGTCAGCCAGGCCATAATCGGCAATTCGACCCGTTTAAATACAGGCTTTTTGGATCCGCCACCTGAACCTGACCTATACAACAGCGCTTTATTAGCGAAACCCGGCGACGCCCCATCGACAACTTCAGAAACTTGCTCCTAAAATGCGCCGAACTTGTTGTCGTGCTTGAAGAAAGTCCGACGTTCCACGCTATTTCCATCCTTTAGTGAGCTTTGCTCTTGAAAATTCGCCCAACCGTCATCGGCCTATTATTTGCACTTACAGGCTGCGCACTTTCCACTGCCGCATTTTCCACCACCGCACTGGCGAAAGAGCCGGCGGCGTTCAATCGCGACCCGGCCAATCTTCATCTGGCCTCCGGCAGCGCCATGATCACCGATCTGCAAACGGGTCAGGTGTTGTATGCGAGTAACCCCGACATTGTCGTGCCGATCGCCTCGGTGACCAAGCTGATGACCGCGATGGTCACCCTCGACGCCAAGCTGCCCATGGACGAGATGGTCAAGGTCGACATCTCCCAGACCGCGGAAATGAAAGGCGTGTTCTCCCGGGTCAAGCTCGGCAGTGAGCTGAACCGCCACGACATGATGCTGATCACCCTGATGTCGTCGGAAAACCGCGCAGCGGCGAGTCTGGCTCACAGCTATCCGGGCGGCTATCCGGCGTTTATCCGGGCGATGAACGCCAAGGCCAAGTCACTGGGCATGAACCACACCGTGTACATGGAGCCCACCGGCCTGTCGGTGTACAACGTATCCACCGCGCGGGACCTGACCAAGCTGGCCCTGGCCGCACGCAACTACCCGATGCTGCGCGAGCTGAGCACCACGCCGGAGAAAACCGTGACCTTTCGCAAGCCGAATTACATCCTCGGCTTCAGCAACACCGACCATCTGGTGCGTAAATCCAACTGGGACATCAAGCTGACCAAGACCGGCTTCACCAACCAGGCGGGTCACTGTCTGGTGCTGTTGACCAGCATGGCCAATCGTCCGGTGTCCGTGGTCATTCTCGACGCCTTCGGCAAATACACCCACTTCGCCGATGCCAGCCGCATGCGCTTGTGGATGGAAACCGGCAAGAGCGGCCCGGCGCCGGAAGTTGCACTGCAGTACAAAAAAGAAAAGAACCAGGTGATGAGGCAGAAGGGTTTGCAGGCGTCGGAATAAGACGTCGCGCCCCTGTCAGTGGGAACCCGTCGGGCGCCCACTGATCACTGACTCGCCCGCGCCATGCGCTTGAGTATCACCACCATCCCCACGCCCAGCCCGGCCATGCCGACCAGCAACGCCGGGTAGCTGATCCACCACGCAATGGGCGTGGTCATCATGCTGTATTCCGACATCCCGCCAATCCCCGCCACCAGATTCAATGGCAAGAACACCACGTTGATCAACGTCAGCTTGCGCAGCAGGTTATTGGTGTTGTTGTTGACCAGATTGCCCCGCGCATCCATCAAACTCGCGAACACCGTGGAGTAGATGTTCGCCTGTTTGTGGCACTGCTCGTTCTCGATAATCATGTCTTCGATCAGGGCCAGGCTGTCGCCGGAAAACTGATGCTTGTGGGCGTGATTGCGCAAGCGCGTCAGCACCGAACCGTTGCTGTCGATGGCGTTGATGTAATAGACCAGGCTTTCGCTGAGGTTGAACATCTGCACCAGATGGCGGCTGTCCATCGACGCATTGAACTGCTGCTGCAATTCCCGGGCGATCATCTTTATTACCTTGAGGTGACCCAGATAATGATGGATGTTATGGAACAGCACCTCCAGCAACACGTCCAGCAGCGTGTGCATCGGCCGGTGCTGTCCGAGGTCGCTGATCTGCTTGCTGTCGGCACAGATCAGCACCATGTGATGGGGGCTGAGCAGCACCCCGAACGACGACACGTCGAAGGAAAACGTGTCCTTGCCCGAGTAGTTTTCCGGGCGCTTCCAGATCATGAACAGCGCGTCCGGATGAAACTCGATGCGCGACACCTCGTCGGGGTCGAGCGCCGAGGCCAGAGCGTGGTCGTCGAGGTTGAAGCGCTCCAGCAGCAGCGTCTTTTCGGCGGCGTCCGGGTCGCTGAACCAGAGCACGCTGGCATCCGCTTCGGCGCATTCCCGTAACCTGCCCGCCTCCAGGCGGTGGCCCTTGATCACCGGCCTAACCCGCCAGACCGCGACGTTTGATGTCGAGGCGGCGAATGAACTCTTCCAGCACCAGCGCGTACAGATCGTCCTGCAGCCAGGCGTCTTCGATGCCGGCGTCGAGGTTGGGGTTGTCGTTGACTTCGATGACCACCACGCGATCGCCGGACTGCTTCAAGTCGACGCCATACAGCCCGTCGCCGATCAGGTTGGCAGTCTTCACCGCCAGATCCACCACGGCCTTTGGCGCGTCGTGAACCGCGAGCGTGCGGCACTCGCCGTTGATTTCCGCATCGATGGCCTTGTGGTTGTAAATCTGCCAATGCCCCTTGGACATAAAGTACTGGCAGGCGAACACCGGTTTGCGATTGAGCACGCCGATGCGCCAGTCGTATTCGGTGTAGAGGTATTCCTGGGCCAGCAACAGCACCGAATGCTCAAACAGTTCCCGCGCCGCTTCCTGCAATTGCTGCGCGTCCTGGACTTTGATCACGCCCTTGGAAAAACAGCCGTCGGGGATTTTCAGCACCAGCGGAAAGCCAAGCCGTGCCGCCACGTACTCCAAATCATCCGGTCGCTCCTTGTAGAGGATTTCCGTGGTCGGCATGCCCAGTTTGTGGCTCTTGAGCAGGTCGGTCAGGTAGACCTTGTTGGTGCAGCGCAGGATCGACGCCGGGTCATCCATCACCACCAGCCCTTCGCTCTCGGCCTTCTTGGCGAAGCGGTAGGTGTGATTGTCGACGCTGGTGGTTTCGCGGATCAGCAGCGCGTCGTATTCGGCCAGCCGCGAGTAATCCTTCTTCTCGATCAGCTCGACGTCCACGCCCAGTTGCTGGCCGACGCGGATGAAATTATCCAGCGCCTTGGGGTTGGACGGCGGCAAGGCTTCCTGCGGGTCGTGCAGGATCGCCAGGTCGTAGCGATAGGTGCGGGGGGAACGGGGCTGGCGCCAGATCTTGCGGCTGAAACTGTCGAGAGACTGGGCGAACTGGTCCTGCTGGTGATCACGCAGGCGGGTCAAGGCGCCGGTCTTGATGCCGACGATGTGCCAGTTGTCGCGCTTGCGAAACTCCACCAGCAGGATCGGCGCCGGAAACGCCTCGAACAGTTGACGGGCAAGGTCCTGCAACGGAGCGAGATCGGTCTGACCGAAATACAGGCTCAGGGTGAAGCCTTCGGTTTCGTCATACGGATGGTCACGCAGTGCGTGTTCGAGGCGCTTGTCGAGGTCATCCAGGGCCAGGCCGTAAAGGGATTTCCGGGTCAGTTCGCTGATGGTTTTGACCGACGGAATCACGTGGTGACCCCGGGCTTCGGCCAACAGCGAGCAGTAATAACCGTGGCCCAGGTAGCGGTAACTGCGGCACAGGTTGATCACTTGCACCCGCTGACCGGCAGTGTTCTGGGGCGGGTTTTCCAGGTAGTCCTGGGCGCTGATCAGGTGTTCGCTGGGCAAGTAAGACGACCAGTCTTCGAGCCGCTCCACAACAATCAACAGTTGGCTTCGGGTTGAAACAGGTTTCAGCGGATTGACATTAAAAGTTGCCGAACGCTGAGGTTGTGCTGATACTTCGTCGGTCTTCACCGGCACCGCATTCATGAGTTGATCCTTCGGGAAACAGTCCTTTCTATAAAACATGGCTTTGTAGAAATGTCCCGTTTCGTTACTCACTCTTTACGGTGTCGGACATGAACTTTATATATCGCCTCGCCCAGCCTGCCGATGTGGATGAACTGTTGGTGCTGGAAAACCAGTGCTTCGAATCCGATCGCCTGAATGCGCGCAGCTTTCACTGGATGGTCACGCGGGCCAATGCGCGATTGATCGTCGCGCTGCGCGATCAGGCCGATCAACGCCTGGCCGGTTACGCGCTGGTGCTGTTCCATCGCGGCACGTCCCTGGGCCGGCTTTACTCCCTGGCGATCAGCGACGATGCCCGGGGCCAGGGCCTCGGACAGCAACTGCTGGCCCAGGCCGAACAGCATGCCCTTGAGCGTGAGTGTGCCTATCTGCGGCTCGAAGTCCGCCCGGATAACGCCCCGGCGATTCGCTTGTACGAGCGCAACGGCTATCGCCTGTTCGACCGCATCGACGATTACTACGAAGACCACGCCCCGGCGCTGCGCTACGAAAAACGCATCCGCGAACACGCCACCGGCGTTGCCCGTCACGTGCCCTACTACCCGCAAACCCTGGACTTCAGCTGCGGCCCGGCGTGCCTGCTGATGGCGATGAAAGCCCTGCAACCGCCACGCGCCATGCAACGTCACGAGGAGCTGCAGATCTGGCGCGAAGCGACCACGGTGTTCATGACTTCAGGCCACGGCGGTTGCAGCCCGCAAGGTTTGGCGCTTGCCGCATTGCGCCGGGGCTTCGAGGTCGGCCTGCAGGTGTCGGTGCGCGGGCCGTTGTTTCTGGCTGGAGTGCGCAGCGAAGAAAAGCGCGAAGTCATGCGCCTGGTGCATGAGGAATTCAGCCGCGAGCTGGCTGAAAGCACGGTCCGTCAACTGGGCAGTGCGCCGCTTAATCTCTGGCAACTGCAAAAGGACAACAGCCTGGCGCTGGTGCTGATCAGCAGCTACCGGTTGACCCGTTCCAAGGCACCGCACTGGGTGCTGGTCACCGGTTGCGATGATGACTTCGTGTATTTGCACGACCCCGATATCGATCACAGCCAACAGCGTCAGGCCATGGACTGCCAATACATGCCGGTCAGCCACAAAGAGTTAGCCGGCATGAGTTGCTTTGGCGCCGACAAACTTCGCGCGGCGGTGGTTCTTTATCCGCAAGAAGATCCGCAGGCACAGGCGCTTATATAAATGGCGTCAGGTGAAGCACTGTTCGCGTAAAGATCCCGTCGTATTGATTGCAGTTGCACCGGCAAAAGGAATGAATAGTCGCTCGGCCTTTGGGCGACTTACTGGATGAGCGTGATGGATAACTCGGTAATCGGTTTGATAATTCTTTCGGTGATAGCGCTGTTTGGCGTGTCGGCGTTCTACTTTGATTTTGTTCATCCGCACCGCGAGGGCAAGCACCCGCAGAAATGATGAGCGACGCCCCGACGGATTATTTTTCCTTCCCCACTTCATCGATCAAGGCGTAACGCCAACGACCCGCTAAGCTTGAACCGTTGACGCTTGCTTTGCACATCGCTCGGGGGAGTTGAAACATGCTCATCAAATGGGTACTGGCTGCGTTGCACCTGCTGGCGTTCGGTTTTGCCATAGCGGCGGTGCTGGCGAGGGGACGGGCGTTGCGGCGGTTGCGCACGGATGATCCGCGATCGTTCAGGGATGTCTTCGTGGTCGACAATATCTGGGGCGTTTCAGCAGGGGTTCTGCTGATTACCGGGGCGTTTCGGGCGTTCGGCGGGCTTGAAAAAGGCTCGTACTACTACCTGCATCAGCCACTGTTTCACCTGAAAATGGCGGCGTTCGTGGCCATGCTGGCGCTGGAAGTGGTGCCGATGTTCGCGCTGATAAAATGGCGCATCGCGTTCAAGAAGAACCAGCCCATTGATACGTCCCTGTCCCGGCGGTTCGCGCGGATCAGCCACATGGAGGCGCTGCTGATGGTCATCATCGTCATCGCCGCCACGGGCATGGCGCGGGGGATCTTGTTGAGCTGAGGCCTGAGCCGATGCCCAGACCTCCAGCGGTCAGGTCACCCAGAAAAACATCAGGGTCAGGTTCGCGCCCGAAATCAGTCCGAACAGCCCCCAGGCCAGGGTTTTGGTCAGGCGGCTGTTGGCGAACGGGCCCATCAATTGCGGGTCGCTGGTGAAGCGGATCAGCGGCCACAGGGCGAACGGCAACTGCAGGCTGAGGACGACCTGGCTCAGCACCAGCATCTTGCCCACCGCACCATCGCCAAACCAGATCACCCCGACGAACGCCGGAATCAGCGCCAGCCCGCGCGTCGCCAGGCGGCGTTGCCAGCACGGTATCTTCGCTTTCAGAAACCCTTCCAGCACCACTTGCCCGGCGATGGTCCCGGTGAACGTCGAGCTCTGCCCCGCCGCCAGCAGCGCGACACCGAACAGCACGCTGGCCACGGCGCCGCCCACCAGCGGATCGAGCAGGTGGTAGGCGTCCTGAATTTCCACGATGTCGGTGTGGCCGGTGCCGTGGAACGCGGCGGCAGCCAGAATCAGAATGGCCGCGTTGATCACCAGCGCCAGGCTCAGGGAGGCAATGGTGTCGACCCGGGCGTAACGAATGGCGCTGGCCTTGCTTTCGAGCGAGGTGCCGTTGACCCGGGTCTGCACCACCGATGAATGCAAGTACAGGTTATGGGGCATGACCGTCGCTCCGAGAATCCCGATGGCGATGTACAGCGGCTCTTGATTGCTCAGCATCTCCCACGACGGCTTGAGCCCCGCCACGACGTCCGGCCAGAACGGTTTGATCAGCACCAGCTCGATGAAAAAGCACGTCGCGATGGTCGCGATCAGCCCCAGCACAATGGCTTCCAGACGGCGGAAATTGGCGCCCTGCAAAGCCAGCACGATGACCGTGTCGAATGCCGTCAGCGCCACCCCCGTGGTAATCGACACCCCCAGCAGCAAGTGAAACGCCAGCGCGGCACCCAGCACTTCCGCCAGATCGGTCGCCAGGATCGACAGTTCGGCGAGAACCCACTGGCCCATGCCCACCCGGCGGCTGTAGTGCTCGGAGGACAGCTGCGCCAGATCGCGGCCGGTGGCGATGCCCAGGCGTGAACACAGATTTTGCAGCACCATGCCCGACAAACTCGCCAGCACCACCACAAACAGCAGCGAATAACCGAAACGCGAACCGGCTTCAATGGCGGTGGCCCAGTTGCCGGGGTCCATGTAGCCGATGGAGATCAACAGGCCGGGGCCGACGAACAGCATCAGCTTGCGCAGGAAAGACGCATTGGCGGGAATGGCGACGCTGTCGGTGGTTGCCGACGGGCAAAATGGCGCGGTGGCAGTAGTCGGGAGTTTGTACTTCACGGGAATCCGAAACGTGGTGGCGGTCAGCCCCGGAGCTTAAACGCGCAGAAATGTTTTGTCTTGAATCTCTGGGGCACTAACATGCTGCGTCTCACCGATCCGGAAAAAACAATAATGCATGCCGCTTCTGACAGCCCCGATAACGCCCGCCCGACCCAGGACGGACTCGACCCGATACGCGCGGCGCGGATTTCCGCCCGCATCGACCGCCTGCCCGCCGTCGCCACGATCTGGAAACTGGTGGCGCTGCTGTCCATTGGCGGCTTCTTCGAACTTTACGATCTGTTCCAGACCGCCTACATCAGCCCCGGCCTGATCCGCGACGGACTGTTCGCCACCGGGGCGCAGGGCGTGTTCGGCTTTTCCGATCAAGCAGCGTTCGCGTCGGCGACCTTTCTGGGGCTGTTCCTCGGTGCCAGCCTGCTGAGCCCGATCGCCGACCGCTACGGCCGCCGCGCGATCTTCACCTTCGCGTTGATCTGGTACACCGTCGCCACGGTGCTGATGGGCATACAGACCTCCGCACTGGGCATCATCTGCATGCGCTTTCTGGTGGGCATCGGCCTGGGCATCGAACTGGTGACCATCGACGCGTACCTCTCGGAACTGGTGCCCAAGCGGATGCGCAGCGCGGCGTTCGCCTTCGCGTTTTTCGTGCAGTTCCTGTCGGTGCCTTCAGTGGCATTGATGTCTTGGTGGCTGGTGCCACAGGACCCGTTCGGCGTCGCCGGCTGGCGCTGGGTGGTGTTGGCCAGCGCCGTGTTCGCGCTGTTCATCTGGTGGCTGCGCTCGCGCCTGCCGGAATCACCGCGCTGGCTGGCGCAACACGGCCGCTTCAGCGAGGCCGAAAAGATCATGGACGACCTCGAAGCCCGCTGCATCAAGGACCACGGTCAGGCCCTGGACGAACCGGAAACCCATAACGTGGCCGTCGAAGGCAAAGGCCGCTTCGCCGACATCTGGCAACCGCCCTATCGCCGTCGCGCGCTGATGCTGATTGTGTTTCATGTGTTTCAGGCGATCGGCTTTTTCGGTTTCGGCAACTGGCTGCCTGCATTGCTGTCGGGTCAGGGCGTGAGCGTGACCCACAGTCTGGCGTATGCCTTCGTGATCACCCTCGCCTATCCGCTGGGGCCGCTGTTGTTCGTGAAGTTCGCCAACCGGTTCGAGAATAAGTGGCAGATTGTCGGCTCGGCGTTGGGCTCGATGATCTTCGGCACGCTGTTCGCGCAGCAGACGACGGCGGCGGGGCTGATTTTTTGCGGGGTGATGATCACGTTCTGCAATGCGTGGCTGAGTTTCAGCTATCACTCGTACCAGAGTGAGTTGTTCCCGACCAACATCCGCGCCCGGGCGGTGGGGTTCTGTTATTCGTTCAGTCGCCTGTCGACGGTGTTCAGCAGTTTGTTGATCGGGTTGTTCCTGGATCACTTCGGCACGCCAGGGGTGTTGACGTTCATTGTGATGAGTATGTTGATTGTGATCATCACGATTGGCGGGTTTGGGCCGAAGACGCGGAATCTGGCGCTCGAAGATATTGCTCATCGATAGGGTTCGCGGTGCGGCTGAGAGAAGATCAAGAGCGCCTGCCTGGGGGCAGACTGTTTCGCCTTCGGCGAGTTACTTGGAAAAGTCGAAAGTCGCACCATCCCCAAGTAACCAAGGGTGCTTGCTCCTGGCTAGGTTCCTCCTGCGTCGGAATACCCTCACTCCGACGACGCTCCATGGGCCCGCGCCGAACGGACATCCATGTCCTGGCGGCGCTCTCGCGGCATCCATGCCGCTCGGCCCACTCCGCGTCGTCTACGTTCGGCCTGCACCAAAGTCGCGTTCTGCGGTGGCTGGAATTTCTGTGTCTGAAGATCAAAAGCAGATCAAGGGCAGATCAAACGCCAAGAACTTGTGGGAGTGAGCTTGCTCACGAAGGGGTCGGTACATCCGCCGGATTTATGGTGATTGAAATACAACATTCGCGAGCAAGCTCGCTCCCACAGGTGGGCGGTGCAGTCAGCAAGATTATTGGCGCCTGGGCTGGCCTCTTCCCGGCTAAAGCCGGTCCCACTGAATGCACGCGGTGTCCTGTAGGACTGGCTTTAGCCGGGAAGCCTTTGATCTGCGTTTGATCTTGATCTTCATACGCAAAAGGCTCAAACGACACAAAACGCGACTTGGGTGCAGGCTGAACGGAGGTCTCGCGGAGTGGGCCGAGCCGCATGGATGCGGCGAGAGCGCCGTCAGGACATGGATGTCCGTTCGGCGCGGGCCCACGGAGCGAGACCGGAGTGAAGGAACCCTGACGAAGGAAGGGCCAAACCAGGAGCAAGCACCCTTGGTTACTTGGGGTGCTTTTCCAAGTAACTCGGCGAAGCCGAAACAGTCTGCCCCCAGGCAGACGCTCTTGATCCTGATCCGAAAAAACCTACCGAATCCCCAATCGCCGGGCCAGGCGACTGAGGTTAGCCCGATCAACACCCAACTCCCGCGCCACGTCCGCCCATTTCCCCTGATGCCGCTCCAGCGCCTCACCAATCAACCGCTTCTGAAACCCGTCCACCGCCTCCTTCAAACCCTCCCCCGGCTCAATCACCGGCATGCCGCCGTGCACCTGCAACAAAGCAGGCGTCGCCACCCGCAACTCCTCAAGCCCCAACACTTCCGCCTCGATCGTCAGAATCCGCGGCCGCTCGCCGTGCACCGACAGCGCCTTGAGCACCGCGCGGCTGATCAGATGCTCCAGCTCCCGCACGTTCCCCGGCCATGGGTACGCCAACAGCACCGCCTGCGCCGCCGGGCTCATGCGCAAACTGCGCAGCCCCATCCGCGCCCGGTTCTCCTCCAGAAAATACCCCGCCAGCAGCAACACATCGCGACCCCGTTCGCGCAACGGCGGCACCACCAACGGGTAGACGCTCAGGCGGTGATAGAGATCCGCGCGGAAGCGACCGGCGCGTACCTCTTCCGCCAGATCACGGTTGGTTGCGGCGATGATGCGCACGTCCACGCGATGCTCCTGATCGGACCCTACCCGCTGCAACTGGCCGCTCTGCAACACCCGCAGCAACTTCGACTGCACCGGCAGCGGCAGCTCGCCCACCTCATCGAGGAACAACGAACCGCCGTGGGCCAGCTCGAACTTGCCGCTGCGCCCACTGACCGCGCCGGAAAACGCCCCTTTGACGTGACCGAACAACTCGCTTTCCACCAACAGCTCCGGCAGCGCGGCGCAGTTAAGGCTGATCAGCGGCTTTCGTGCCCGGGGTGACTGCAGGTGAATGGCCTCAGCGACCAGCTCTTTGCCCACACCTGTTTCGCCGGTGATCAAGACCGTCAGCGGGCTGTTGCCCACCAACTGGATTTCCTGCTGCAAACGTTTGTGCACCGGGCTTTGCCCGATCAGCTCCCGGGGCCCGCGTCCGCCTGCGGCACGTTTGTACACCTCGGCCAAGTGGCGTTGATCCTCAAACCCGCGCGCCAGTTGGCTGATCCGCTCGCTGGCCATCACGGTGGCCGCCGCCAGGCTGGCGAACGCCTGGAGATCGCCCAGATCAACCCGGCCAAAGCGCGCCGGATCAACAGAATCCAGCGTGATCACCCCCCACAGCGTGTTCTGCACGTAGAGCGGGCAGCCCAGGCAATCGTGCACCTCCAGATCGCCATGCACGCCTTCGACCAGCCCGTCATAAGGGTCCGGCAGATCGCAGTCGGTGGAAAAACGCGTGGGTTCGCGGTTTTGCAGAATGATGTCCAGCCGCGGGTGCTCCCCCAGCCGAAATCGTCGTCCCAGTGTGTCCGGGCTCAAGCCCTCGACGGACAAAGGCACCAGCACCTCATCCTCCCGCTTGAGCAACGCCACGGCGTCACACGGAAAAAGCTGGCGCAGCGACCGCAGCAACCGGCGGTAGCGCTCATCGTCCGGCAGGTCCCGGGACAGGTCGGCAACCAGCGGAATCAGCGCCAGCAGCAAAGGATGGGTCATGGAAGCTCCCGGTCATGGCATGGGAAAGGGGTGCAAGGGCCGAGTCATTATGACTGCGATGTGAGTCGAAACGACAGCGCCGTTCCCAGGTCAGGCTCTGGCGCTGCCACTGGGAGCACGCTGAACCCAGACAGACGAGAATCGACGAATTGAATACGGCACTAAACCGTCACTCTCGAGAAGTCATTAGTTGGTCGCCAATTCCCCGGCAGCGCTCGACTTATTAATAAGAAACAATCCCGCAGACTTCCCTCAAAAACACGCCATTTTATTCTGACGCCACTTCGCCGACGTGCCGGGCGAGCCCCTTTAATTTAAATGAAGTTGTGAAAATCCTATTTTGTTTATAGTCCTGTGACCCTACAGGAGCACTCACTATGGCCAGAATTCAGGGACGAGTTCTCGAAACTTCCCCACCGTTGGTAGTTGATCTAGACGGCACGTTATTGCGCTCGGATCTGCTCATGGAAACGGCCATGGCGTTTGTTCGAGGCCAGCCGCTGAAAGCCCTGAAAATGCTGGGGTGGCTGTTCAACGGCAAGGCCGCCCTCAAGGAAGGCCTGGCCCGCGACTCCGAAATAGACGTATCAGTGCTCCCGTACGATCCGCAGATCCTCGAGATGATCCAGCGCGAACGCGACACCGGCCGGATGGTGGTACTGGCGACGGCGAGTCATGTAAGCCTGGCCGAGCGCATCGCCGAACATCTGCAGCTATTTGATCTGGTGCTGGCGTCCAATGCCAACCGCAACTTGTCCGGCAACAACAAACGCGACCTGTTAGTTGCGCACTTCGGCGAGGGTGGATTCGATTACGTCGGCAACTCGAAAGATGATTTGCCCATATGGGATGTGTCCCGCCACGCCTATGTGGTCAACCCCGATCGCGGTGTGGAAGCAAAAGTAAACGCGCAAGTCCGCGTCGAACCGACCATTCATAGCAACACGCCAAGCCTGCGCGACTGGCGCAGGGCCCTGCGCCTTCACCAGTGGCTGAAGAACGCGCTGATCTTCGTGCCGCTGCTGGCGTCCCATCGCCTGGCGCAGTTCGAGCTGATGCGCGACGGGGTCATCGCCTTCCTCTGCTTCGGCCTGTGCGCCTCCAGCGTCTACATCCTGAACGACCTGCTGGACCTGTGCGACGACCGCCACCACAAGAGCAAATGCAACCGGCCGTTCGCCAGTGGGCGTCTGTCGATCAAGACCGGGCTGGTGATGGTGCCGACGCTGTTGGCAATGGCCTTTGGCGCCGCGCTGTTGCTCCTGCCGTGGCAGTTTTCGGCGGTGATGGCGGCCTACTACGGCCTGACCCTGACCTATTCGCTGAGACTCAAACGCTTGATGGCTTGGGACGTGATTGCCCTGGCGATGCTCTACACCGCGCGGATCATTGCCGGCGTCGCGGCGTTCAGCCTGACCCTGACGTTCTGGATCCTCGCGTTCTCGATGTTCATCTTCCTCAGCCTGGCGATGGTCAAGCGCTACGCCGAGCTGCGCGATGCCCGCGCTCGGGAGGTGAACACCCTCGCCCGCGGCCGCGGTTACCACCCCGGCGACCTGGACATGATCGCCTCGCTGGGGGCGTCGTCGGGTTATCTCGCGGTGATGGTGCTGGCGCTGTACATCCAGGACGCGAAAACCACCGAGCTGTACGTCACGCCGCACATCATCTGGCTGGCCTGCCCGCTGCTGCTGTTTTGGGTGACGCGGGTGTGGATGCTGACCCATCGCGGGCAGATGAACGAAGACCCAGTGGTGTTCGCCATCCGTGACCGCACCAGCCAACTGATCGGCGCCGCATTTCTGATGATGTTCTGGATCGCCGCATGAGCGCACCGTTGTATTCCTGGGGACGTTTCCCCCGTCGACCGCAACGCGGTCACGGCTGCGTGTGGCTGGACGAACTGCCGGCGCAGATGGACCGCGTGATCGGCGCCCACCGCAGCAGCCTGCCCTACGGCAACGGCCGCAGCTACGGCGACAGTTGCCTGGCCACCAGCGACGAAGTGCTGCACATGCGCTCGCTCGACCGGCTGATCGAGGCCGACTGGACCACCGGCGTGATCAAGGCCGAAGCCGGCATCACCCTGGCGGAAGTGCTGGCCGTGGCCATCCCCCAAGGCTGGTTTTTGCCGGTGACGCCCGGGACTCAGTTCGCCACGCTGGGCGGCGCCATCGCCAATGACGTTCACGGCAAGAACCATCACGTGCGCGGCACCTTTGGCCGTCATGTGCTGGGCTTCGGCCTGTTGCGCCATGGCGAGCCGGAAGTGACGTGCTCGCCTGATGCCCACCCCGACCTGTTCGCCGCCAGCATCGGCGGCCTCGGCCTGACCGGGGTCATTCACTGGGCGCAGATTCAGCTGATGCCGATCCGCGCCAGCCAGATCGACACCACCACCGTGCGCTTCGCCAATCTGGCCGAGTTTTTTGCGCTGTCGACCGAGCTCGACGCGCGTCATGAGTACAGCGTTGCCTGGGTCGACTGCCTGGCCAAGGGCGCCGAGACCGGACGCGGGGTGTTCATCGTTGGTGATCACGCGCAGTACGGCTCCCTCGACGTCGGTCAGCGCAAGAAGCTCAGCGTGCCGCTGACGCCGCCGGTGTCGCTGATCAACAAAATCTCCCTCAGCGCCTTCAACAGCCTGTACTGGCGCCTGCACCCCAGCCAGCGCAAGCAGGGCCGCAGTGCTTACGAACCCTTCTTCTACCCCCTCGACCGGATCCTGCACTGGAACCGTATTTATGGCCGCCGGGGTTTTCAGCAATACCAGTGTGTGGTGCCTGCGGCGAACGCCGAAGCGGCCATGGGCGAACTGCTGCGCACCATCGCCGACGCCGGCCAGGGCTCGTTCCTCGCCGTGCTCAAGCGCTGTGGCGACATTGCTTCGCCGGGTCTGCTGTCATTCCCGCTGGAGGGCACTTCGCTGGCGCTGGATTTTGCCCAGAGCGAGGCGCTGGAAAACGTTCTGTTCCCACGTCTGGACGACATTGTTCGCGCTGCCGGCGGGCGGTTGTACCCGGCCAAGGACGCCCACATGAGTGGCGCCGATTTCCGTCGTGCCTACCCCGCCTGGGAGCAGCTGGAAGCGCTGCGCGATCCCTCTTTGATGTCCCGTTTCTGGAGCCGTGTGATCCTATGAAAACTGCCGTGAAGAAAGTCCTGATCATCGGCGCCACCTCCGCCATCGCCAGTGCCTGCGCGCGTTTGTGGGCCACGGAAGGCAGCGATTTTTTCCTCGTGGCGCGCAACGTCGAGAAGCTGCAGCAGACCGCCGCTGACCTCAAGGCGCGCGGCGCCACCAACGTCACGCTGCACGAGATGGACGCCAACGACATCGAGGCGCACCCGCTGATGATGGGGCGCTGCCTGACCGCCCTGGGTCAGATCGACATCGCCCTGATCGCCCACGGCACGCTGCCGGACCAAAAGGCCTGCGAGCGCGACGTGCACATGGCCCTCAAGGAATTCGCCAATAACTGCACCTCGGTGATCGCCCTGCTCACCGTGCTGGCGATGCACTTCGAAACCCAGCGCTGCGGCAGCCTGGCGATCATTTCTTCGGTGGCGGCTGACCGAGGCCGCCCTTCCAACTACCTCTACGGCAGCGCCAAGGCGGCGGTGTCGACCTACTGCGAAGGCTTGCAGGCGCGGCTGTTCAAGGTCGGCGTGCACGTCACCACCATCAAGCCGGGATTTGTCGACACGCCGATGACCCAGGGGCTGTCGTTGCCGGCAGCCTTGCTGGCGCAACCGACGCAGGTTGCCCAGCGCATCGTCAAGGGCATCGCCAACAAAGTGCCGACGCTCTACGCACCGGGTTTCTGGGCGCTGATCATGCTGGTCATTCGGTCAATTCCGCAGCCGGTGTTCAAGAGGCTGAATCTATGAGCGAAGCTGTGACAGAGCCTTCGCACCTGTCTGGCTGGCGCTACCGCGCGGTGGTGCTGTCGGTGGTCGGTTCGGCGCTGGGGTATCTGGGCTTTTCGCTGTGGGGCGGCTGGCAGGCGGTGGGCGCCGCGGTGAGTGAGGTCGGATTGGTCGGCATCGCCATCGCGCTGCTCATGTCGTCTGTGAATTACGGGCTGCGCTTTGTCCGCTGGCAGACCTACCTGAAGGTGCTCGGCCATCCGATGCCGTGGCGGCCGAGCCTGAACATTTACCTGGCCGGCTTTGCCCTGACCACCACGCCGGGTAAGGCCGGTGAGGCGTTGCGCGGCGTCCTGCTCAAACGCTGGGGCGTGCCGTACCCGCAGAGCTTCGCGGCGTTTTTCAGCGAACGGCTTTCGGACCTGTTTGCGGTGGTGTTGCTGACCCTGTTCGGCCTGTCGCTGTACCCCCAGGCGTGGCCGATGATCGTGGTCGGCGTGACGCTGGTGGCGGTCGGGCTGGTGGTGCTGTCGCAACGTCGCCTGCTTGAGCGGATCACCAAAAACGTGCCAGCCGGTGGCGGCAAGGTGCTCGGGCTGCTGCGCCATCTGCTGCAGGTGCTGGTGCATGCGCAGCAATGCCATCGCCTGCGCCTGATGCTCGGCCTGACCGCCCTCAGCGTCGTCGCCTGGAACGCCGAGGCGCTGGCGTTCGACTGGATTCTGAAATGGATGGGCGCCGACATCCCGCTGACCTTCGCGGTGTTCGTCTACGCCCTGGCAATGCTGGCCGGCGCAGTGAGCTTCATGCCCGGCGGCCTCGGCGGCGCGGAGGCGGTAATGGTCGGGCTGCTGGTCTGGAAAGGCATGAACAGCGCCGACGCCGTGGCCGCCACCGTACTGATTCGGCTGGCGACGCTGTGGTTCGCCGTGGCCATCGGCGCGGTGATGCTGGTCAGGCTCAAAGGCGAGGCATCGGCGCCTCGGGTTCAACCGATTCAATAACGCTTTTCGACGGGATTAAGGGACAGGAGTGCAAGTCATGGTGGCAGCAGTACGTTATCGAGCGTTGTTTGGCATTCCCCTGTTGCTGGCGGTGGCCGCCGTCCTCTGGAGTTTTCTGGCCTCCAGCGGGCCGATTCAGTGGATGGACAATGGCATCTTCATCGCCGACGCCTCGCAGGGCCGCTACTTCAGCGAAACCCTCGGGCCGCTGGATCACCCGTTGTACCTGTTCGTCACCACGGCGCTGTTCGCGAATTTCGGCCCGTTGGTGCTGAGCTTCATGAACTCGATGCTGCTGATCCCGCTGGGCTGGGCGATCTTCCGTCTGGCCAAGGGCGTCGGCGCCACGTCGCAGCAGGCCTTGCTGGCGATTGCCGCTGCGGTGTTATGCCATTGCGTGTTCTGGGTCTCGACCAAGGCCGAGGTTTACCTGCTGCACACGCTGCTGGTGACCCTGGCGTACATGGTGCATTTTCGCGATAAATCGCGTCTGGGCCTGCTCACCGCGTTGTTCGTCATCGGCATCCTCACCGGGCTGGCTGCGGCCATTCATCAACTGACGTTCATCGTGCTGTTCCCGCTGTATGTGCAACTGGTGTGGCAGCACAGGACGCGGGTTCTGGTGACGATTCCGGGGTTTGTGCTGGGCTTTGCGGTGGCGATTCCCGGTGTTCTGCAGGAGATGCAGAACGGCCTGAGCCTGATTGATATCGGCCATCGTTACCTGATCGGCATCCCCGACAACCCCACCGAGCAAAGCTGGCAGGGCTCGCTGTTTCGCTTCGACGACATGTGGCACGAAAAGAACTCGGTGGCGCTGCTGATGCTATCGTTGCTTGGCCCGCAACTGGTGGCGCTGGTGCTGTTCCCCAGAAGCCGGCGCCTGCGACTGTTGTGGTGCGCGGCGGTGCTGAACTTCATCTTTGCGGTGTCGTACAACGTCACCGATCGCTTCACGTTTTTCCTGCCGGGTGCGGTGCTGTTGAGCATCATCGGCGTGATCCATGTGCAGGCGTGGCTGGCGCGTCGCAAGGCCGCCGTGGTCGCTTACGCGCTGCCCTTCAGCGGCCCGGTGACCATTCTGGCGGTGTACGCGATTTACGCCGGCGGCGCCGTTGCGCTGCCGACCCACAAGGAAGCGCTGCCGTTCCGTGACGATATCCATTACTTCATGGCGCCGTACCTGCGGGATCGCTCGGCGGAAGCCTTCGTGCACAGTTACGAACAATCGGCTCCGGAAGGCGCGCTGATCGTCGCCGACTGGACGCCCAACGGTGCGCTGCGCTCGGCGCAGGCCAGCGGGTTGCTCAAGGGGCGAGCGATAGCGCTGTGTGAAGGCGCACAGGACATCGAGTCCTATCTGAACGGCCCCGGGGCCTTCCTGGCGCGGACCAGTTACTGCTCGAGCATTTCCGATCGTTTTGATCTGCAGACATTGGCGGTGGGATACGAGCTGCGCGCGAAATAGCCAAACCTGAGTGATCGTGGATGACCGTTCGTCGGGACGAATGCACCTCTTGCTTTCCCCGACTGACCAATAGGTATCCATGACAACAAAGGGATTCACATCATGATCAAGACAAAATTGACTGCCCTGACACTCGCTGGCCTGATGGCTGTTGCTACTGGCTCCGCATTTGCAGGTTCCACAGGCCCAACCGATCCGATCGACAAGAACGGTCCTAAGCCAAGCACCTCCACCAGCGGTCAGAGCAGCGACGGCAGCTCGCCAGGCACGTCGACCCCAGGCACCAAAGGCATGGGCAGCACCAACGGCACTAACCGCACCGACGCTGATGGCGGTGGCATGGCCAACGGCAACGGCATGGGCGGCAGCGGCGGCGGTACTGGCGGTGGCGCAAGCGGGTCCAGCGGCAGCAAGTAATCGCTGTTGTGATGACCGTATGCCCTTGAGTGCGATTGCGCCGGGGCGACGCTGAATACGATGAAGGGCCGAATGTGATTCGGCCCTTTTTTCGTTTCTGGGGATCAGCCATTGGTCCCGTGATCTTCTGGGCAATTGGACGTAGCCGCGTTGCATCGGCGGGCTTAGCGTAGTGGTCATCAATTGCTGCCAGATGATCCGCTCATGAAACCCCTCAATTTCCTCACCGCCCCGCTCTGCTGGCTGGCCTTCGCCGGCTTGCTGTCCGTGGGGAGCGTCCAGGCCCACGATGCCGAGCAGGAAAAGGTCACCGTGCTGGAAGAGCACCCGATGCTCAATGCACCGGGCAAAAAAGCCATGGTCCTGACCGTCGATTACACGCCGGGCCAGGCCTCCATCGCCCACAGCCACAGCGGCAGCGCGATCGCTTACGTGCTGGAAGGCGAAGTGATCTCGAGAGTCAACGACGGCAAGGCGATCACCTATAAGGCGGGCCAGACGTGGTACGAGCCGGCTGGCTCCAAACACTACGAATCGCGAAATGCCAGCGCCACCCAGCCTGCGAAGTTGCTGGTGTTCATTCTGCTGGACGACAAGGCTGACATCCTCACGCCGCTGCCGAAGTGATGCCGCTGTCCAGTGGGACCGGCTTTAGCCGGGAAGGCGCCGGCCGTCACACCGCTGGATTTGATGGCGTTCAAACCGGCCTCTTCCCGGCTGAAGCCGGTCCTACGATGAGATCGCACGCGATCAGTGGGACCGGCTTTAGCCGGGAAGGCGCCGGCCGCCACACCGCAAAAGCCGGCAGAGAAACCCGGGGCTAAATTTTCCGCCGCCGCTGTCGATACGCTGTTCGTAGAGCCCGAAATGTCGGGTCGGACCGGATCAGTGAAAGGCACAGGTATGTACACAAACATTTTTCTGCTGGTAGAGCATGGCCGCGATCAAGGTGAAGTTTCTGTTTTGGGCTGGTTCGACGACGAACGCGCCGCGCAGGACACCGCCGAGGCCATGGAGTGGAAAGCGTATCGCGATGAAGCCAAGCGTCATCACCAGTGGTCGAGTCAGCCGTTGCTGCCGCCGGACCAGAATCCTCATCGACGATTCTGGGTCAAAGGCATCTCCAAATTCAGCCACACTCCGGCACCCCGTTCGTGGGCGGTGCATTAATCCCTGTTGAGCAGAAACTCAGCGCAGCGGGCACCGCCAAGGTGCCCCGCTTCTGGCAATGTCCAGCTCCTCGACCTGTGTGAGATCGCGGAGATGCCCTAGCGGTTTTTTTGGGCATTGATGAAGTTCAGAAAATCATGGGAGGGCAATGCTTTCGAGTACAGCCAACCTTGAGCGTAATCTACCTTATGCATTCGCAGGTAATCTGCTTGATGGGGGCTCTCGACCCCCTCGGCAACAATGTCCAGACCCAGTGTTTTAGCCATTGCAATAATATGCGTCACCACCGAGCTGGACGCTGAAGATTTATCGATGGCGTCCACGAAAGATTTATCTATCTTGAGCACATTGACAGGAAGGCGCTCCAGATATTGCAAACTGGAGTACCCCGTACCAAAGTCATCGATGGCTATCTTGAACCCCAGCGCCCGAGCTCTTTCAAGTGTCGCGACGGCCGATTCAACATCAATGAAGCCTCGCTCAGTTGCCTCTATCCATATTTGACTGTTGTCAATCATGGAGCCTTTCAATGCATGATCAAGCGTGTCAAGAAAACGCCCGGATTTAAGATCATCTGCACATATGTTGATGGCGACATGAAGATGACGGTTATCTCGCAGAAGTTGCGCCATGTCTCTGATGACGCCCTGGATGACTTGGTCAGTGATGGGCAAAATCAGCCCTGTTTCTTCAGCCAGCGGAATGAACTGATCAGGGGCCACAACCGTTCCGTCCGGCCTCAGCCATCGGACCAATGCCTCGGCCCCTGTACATTGTTCAGTTTCAAGATCAATGATCGGTTGATAGTGAACAGTGAACTCCCGCTGGGCGATTGCGATCTGCATCTCCGCCATCGGCGAGAGTCTGATGCGCATGATTCGGATGACGGATAGCACGACGACGAAACCGATACCTATGCCAATCGGCAGCATCCAGGCCAGCTCGCTGTAAAAGCTTGTGTCGACGCTGGTAATGGGCTCCATCACAAGCGCGGACCAGTCGTCCTGAGTGGAAGCCGCATGGAGATAGTCTTTATTATTTCGATCTTGACTTGATGCAAGTCGGGAAATCGTCTTTTCATCCGCGCCCCGAGAGATATTCACTAACTGACCTTGGTAAAAAACCCCGAGCTGCATTCGATCATCCAGAATGATGTCGCTCAGCCTTTCTGCATTTATAAGTACGTTGTAGGCACCACGATGGATGATCGTAATCGGCTGGATCCCGTGGTCACGCGGGATCAGGCGAACATTGATTTTATAGCCTCCCGCATCGGTATAGGTCGACGTCGTCGATCCAGACAGTATCGAAGTGACTCCCCATGAGGTACAAGCAAGCGACCCTTGCTCAAGATAATCAATTTCTTCCACCGCACGGGTGTTCACGGTCGCTTTTCGCATCAACGAAATATGCTCGGGAGAGCACGGAGTTCCGGACCAGTTCTCCATGTCCGATATAACGTTGAGTCCTTGCTGCAATGACAAACTAATATTTTTGAGAGCCCGCTCGGAGTAGGTCTCCAAATGCGTTCGTTCTTTGGCCAGGGCCCTTTCCCAGGAAATGTAAGCCATCGTTATCATGGGCAAAACAGCCCCTATCAGCCCTGACAGGGTGGCTATTATGATGACTCTTGATTTACGCATTCCCTTGCCTCAAAAAATGGACTCATCCTTTCCCGATGATCATGACCTGGCGTTCGGAGTGTGATTTATCCTGGACTACCGGGCAAGGAGGCGCGGAAGGTTTTGCCACCCGAACACTTCGCGCCGACGTTCTTTCTGCGCTCTCAACGCAAAACGGAAAAACGCTGACGTTCGGGCCAGCCACACATCACCTCTCGAAAACCGAGAGGCCACCCACGCTCTGGACGGACATCAACCACCTGGGATAGCGTGCGCCTCCAACGAAACTCAAAGTGCCCACCCCATGACCGACCGTCAACTCATCGTCCCGGACGAAATGCGTCTACTCGCCGAGCGCGCGGGCTATGCCCCTGCCGTCAAGGTCGGCAAAACGCTTTACTGCGCCGGTCAGGTCGGTCGCACCCCTGAGCTGACAGTCATCGAAGACCCGGAGCAGCAATTCCTGGCCGCGTGGGAAAACCTGCGGCTCGTGCTGGCCGCTGGAGGATGCACCTTCGAAGACGTCGTCGACCTGACGACCTACCACGTCGATCTGCACCGTCACATGCCCGTGTTCAGGGAGGTGAAGGACAAGGTCTTCCCCCGTGGCACCTGCGCGTGGACCTGCCTCGGCGTCAGCGAACTGGCCAGGCCGGGACTGCTGGTGGAAATCAAGTGCGTGGCGGTGCAGCGCTGATCATGAGAGGCGTGGCCAGTGTGGGCGACGCGCAGGCGCATCGGCTTCGGGAAACCCAGGCTGATGCGTCAGTTATCCCGACGCTTCAGCCTGCCATTCACCCTCAGCGCGCGGTGATCTTCCACGCGCGGTGGATTTTGCCGTTGCGTGCAAAGTCCGGGTCGACGGTGTGCTGGGTGATCTCCTCCACCGCATAACGCTCCACCAGCGTCTCTTCGAGCTGGAATTTGCGGAAGTTATTGGAGAAATACAGCACGCCGCCCGGCGCCAGACGTGCCATGGCCAGGTCGATCAGTTGAACCTGATCGCGCTGCACGTCGAACACGCCTTCCATACGCTTGGAGTTGGAGAAGGTCGGCGGGTCGATGAAAATCAGGTCGTACTCTTCGCGACTGGCCTCCAGCCACACCATCACGTCGCCCTGCTCCAGACGATTCTTGTCCGAGAAGCCGTTCAGCGACAGGTTGCGACGCGCCCAGTCCAGGTAGGTTTTCGACAGATCGACACTGGTGGTGCTGCGCGCGCCGCCCTTGGCTGCGTGCACGCTGGCGGTCGCGGTGTAGCAGTAGAGGTTGAGGAACCGCTTGCCGGCCGCTTCGCGCTGGATCCGCATGCGCATCGGCCGGTGATCGAGGAACAGACCGGTGTCCAGGTAATCCGTGAGGTTGACCAGCAGCTTCACGCCGCCTTCGTTGACTTCGTTGAATTTACCTTGGGCGCTCTGACGCTCGTACTGCTTGGTGCCGCTCTGGCGTTCGCGACGTTTGACCACCACACGGCTCTTGTCGATGCCCAGTGCCTGAGGAATGGCCGCCAGCGCATCGAACATGCGGATCGAAGCCTTTTCCGGATCAATGGACTTCGGCGCCACATACTCCTGAACATGGACCCAGTCGTGGTACAGGTCGATGGCCATGGCGTATTCGGGCATGTCCGCATCGTAGACGCGGTAGCAATCGATGCCTTCGCGCTTGACCCACTTGCTCAACGCCTTGACGTTCTTCTGCAGGCGATTGGCGAACATCTGCCCGCCTTCGCTCAGGCGCGGTTGCTCGATGACCGGCGCGGGGGCCGGCGTCGGCTTGATCGGGTTGCCATTCTTGTTGTACTGGCGCTCCTGCGGCTCGTCCGGCGCCTGATCGTAGGCGGCCTGCTCACGCTCGGCCTGACGTTGCTCCGGGGTGCGACGCTCGCCGGTGACGAACTGATCCGGCAGCACTTTGATCAACAACAGCTTGCACGGCAGTGCGCCGTTCCAGAACGCGTACTGCTTGTGGCTGCGAATGCCCATGCGCTTGCCCAGGTCAGGTGCACCGGTGAACACCGCCGCTTCCCAGTTCAGGCAGGCCTGACGCAGGCGCTCGCCGAGGTTCTGATAGAGGTACAACAGGCTGGCTTCGTCACCGAGACGCTCGCCGTACGGCGGGTTGCAGATGACCAGACCGGTCTGGTTCTGATCGGGACGCGGCTCGAAGGTCGCCACTTCGCCCTGGTAGATCTTGATCCACTCGCTCAGGCCGGCGCGCTCGACGTTGTTGCGGCCCGGCTGGATCAGACGCGGATCGGCTTCGTAACCCCGAATCCACAGCGGCGGCTTGGCCAGACCCGCTTGCGCACGCTCCAGCGCTTCGTCATGCAGCTTGCGCCAGATCGCCGGCACGTGGCCCAGCCAGGCGGAGAAACCCCAGCGCTCGCGCTTGAGGTTGGGCGCGATGTCGGCGGCAATCATCGCCGCTTCGACCAGGAAAGTACCCACGCCGCACATCGGGTCAGCCAGCGCGCCGCCTTCAGCGGCTATGCGCGGCCAGCCGGAACGGATCAGGATCGCGGCGGCCAGGTTTTCCTTGAGCGGCGCGGCGCCTTGCTGCAGACGGTAGCCGCGCTGGTGCAGGCTGTGGCCGGAGAGGTCCAGGGACAGAATCGCTTCGCCGCGGTCCAGACGCAGGTGCACGCGCAGATCCGGGTTGAGCTTGTCCACCGACGGGCGTACGCCGTCTGCAGTGCGCAGGCGGTCAACGATGCCGTCCTTGACCTTCAAGGCGCCGAAATGGGTGTTGTCGATGCCCGAACCGTGACCGCTGAACTCAACGGCCAGCGTGCCTTCCGCTTCCAGATGGTCAGCCCACTCGATGTCATGCACGCCGTGGTAGAGGTCCTCGGCATCTTTCATCGGGAAACGCTTGAGCACCAGCAGCACCCGGTTGGCCAGACGCGACCACAGACACAGCCGGTAGGCGGTTTCCATGTCGGCGGTGCCGCGGATGGCGGAAGTGTGTTCGCGGGTTTCCTCGAGACCGAGGGCGGTGGCTTCCTCGGCCAGCAAGCCTTCGAGGCCTTTTGGGCAGGTGAGGAAAAGTTCGTAACGGTCCGACATGAGTATTCCAGAGCCTAAGGCCATAGCGGCCGGACAACGCATTGTCCGGCCCGATTCCAACAGACGCCTTTCAAGGAGGACGCCTGCGCGGCACACAGTTTGTGCCTGTCCCTCGCACCGATACATTTCGAGTGCGACGGTCCGCCAGCGCATCACGCCGACGTTTTGATGTTAAAAAACCACTATTCAGCACGACGGTGGCTGCAATAAAAAGTCACATCGCCGACCCTTCGTCGTTTTTCCACTGACCGCAAACGGCCAGCACTCTCAATTGCGAAACACTTGCACTGCCACGTGAAAGCCCCGGTTCAAGGGGGCCCTCCGCCAAAACTGCGCTGAAACGCGTCAGCGCTTATGGTCGTAATGCCTGAATGGTTACGTTCTTATGACAAAACGATCATTCACAGCGTATCCCTCATTGGTTAGAAATCACCCAAGGTCATCGCCGCAACGGCGGTGGCCGCAACCCCGCGACGCCGGCAGCGGGCTGCTAACGGCAGAGGATTTTCTGCCGGACCTCAACCTGAGGTCTCCAGGGACATTACAGTCAACAAACGAGGGCAACACCCTATGAGAAGACTTAAGCGTGATCCGATGGAAAGAGCATTTTCGCGCGGATACCAGTACGGCGTATCCGGTAAATCCCGTGAGCTTTGCCCATTTACTCTACCGTCAGTGCGTCAAGCCTGGATCAATGGCTGGCGAGAAGGACGCGGCGACAACTGGGACGGTATGACCGGCACTGCGGGCATTCACAGACTCAACGAACTTCACGCGGTCGGCTGACGCCACCCTCACGTTACAGCCTGACCTAAAGCTTCTTCGACATTCCTGATCGCTTCATCATGACCACGCACGCCCCACCCGGGCGGCGGGCTAAAGCCCAAGAGGGGTTCCAGTCGGAACCCCTCTTTTCGTTCACGCCGTCAGCGATCAGACCGCTTGGCGAGTCATCGCTGCGATCGCGTCCACCGACTCGCGAATCAGCGCCGGCCCTTTATAGATAAAGCCCGAATAAATCTGCACCAGACTCGCCCCCGCCGCGATCTTCTCGGCTGCGTGCCTGCCTTCGGTGATGCCGCCAGCGGCAATGATCGGCATACGCCCACCCAACTCACCGGCCAGCACCTTGACGATGTGCGTGCTCTGCTCGCGCACCGGCGCGCCCGAAAGCCCGCCCGCTTCGTCACCGTGGGGCAAACCCTCCACGCCCTTGCGGCTGAGGGTGGTGTTGGTCGCGATCACCGCGTCCATCCCCGATTCCAGTAACGCGCTGGCGACCAGCACGGTCTCTTCGTCGCTCATGTCCGGGGCAATCTTGATCGCCAGCGGCACGCGCTTGCCGTGGATCAGCGTCAGCCCTTCCTGACGCACCCGCAGGGCTTCGAGCAGTTGCTTGAGCGAATCGCCGAATTGCAGGCTGCGCAATCCCGGCGTGTTGGGCGAGCTGACGTTGACGGTGATGTAACTGGCGTGGGCGTACACCTTGTCCAGGCAAATGAGGTAGTCATCCACGGCGCGCTCGACCGGCGTGTCGACGTTCTTGCCGATGTTGATGCCCAGCACGCCGTTGTACTGCGCGGCCTGCACCCGGCTCACCAGATGGTCGACGCCCAGGTTGTTGAAGCCCATGCGGTTGATGATCGCCTGGGCGTGGGGCAGACGGAATACGCGCGGTTTTGGATTGCCAGGCTGCGGGCGCGGCGTGACGGTGCCGATCTCGACGAAACCGAAGCCCAGTTGGGCGAAGCCGTCGATGGCCGCGCCGTTCTTGTCCAGCCCTGCCGCCAGCCCGACCGGGTTGGGGAAGCGCAGGCCCATGACGGTCACCGGCAACTGCATCGGCGCCTTGTTGAACAGGCCGTTGAGCCCCAGACGCCCGCCCGCTCCGATCAGGTCAATGGACAGATCGTGGGAGGTTTCCGGGGAGAGTTTGAACAGTAACTGGCGGGCCAGGTTATACATGGGCGGGGGCGGCTCGATTGCGGCTGGGATCAGCGGCGGATTATAAACGCCGGTGCGGGCGAAGCGCGAGGCATGTCGAGAACTTTGCTTACAACCTCGGCTCCCGCTGGCATATGGCTTGCTTGGCGTCCTGTATCGACTCGATCCAATGGCGGACCGAGCCACAGGACAACGACGTCGCTGGCGCCCCGGTTCAATCGGGGCGAGGCGGCGTTTTTTTTGGACGATCGGCAGCGCTGACCAGCGCGTCGGCCTCCGCGCGGAATGGCAACCATGACTGAAACGCTTACCCCCTCGCTGGCCTGGGTCAACGGCAGCGATGCACCGGAACTGACCAGTGTCGACCTCGGCTTCATGGCGCTGACCGACAGCGCCTCACTGATCGTCGCCGCGACCCAGGGCTTCGCTCAGCCCTATGGCCTGCACATCAACCTGCACCGGCAGACATCGTGGGCCAACCTGCGCGACAAACTGGTCAGCGGCGAACTTCACGCCGCCCACAGCCTTTACGGTCTGGTCTATGCCGTGCAACTGGGGCTGGCCGGGCCGGCAAAAAACATGGCCGTGCTGATGGGGCTGAACCAGAACGGCCAGAGCATCAACCTGTCGAGAGCGCTGCAGGATGCCGGCGTGACCACTCCTGAGGCACTCGATCGGCGCACGCACCAAAGCGACTCAAAACTGACGTTCGCCCAGACCTTCCCCACCGGCAATCATGCGTTGTGGCTTTATTACTGGCTCGCGAGCCAGGGCATTCATCCGCTGCGCGACGTCGACAGCGTGGTGGTGCCGCCGCCGCAGATGGTCGAACACTTGCAGGCCGGGCGCATCGACGGCTTTTGCGTCGGCGAGCCGTGGGGTGCCAGCGCGGTTCAGCAGAACCTGGGCTTCACCCTGGCGACCTCCCAGGCCATCTGGCCGGATCACCCGGAAAAGGTGTTGGGGTGCAGCCTGGAGTTCGCCGAGCAGTACCCAAACACGGCGCGGGCGCTGGTGATGGCGGTGCTTGAAGCCAGCCGTTTCATCGAAGAGAGCACCGACAACCGGCGCAGCACCGCGCAGCTGCTCAGCGCCGCCGAGTACGTGAATGCACCGGTCGGCGCCATCGAATCCCGGCTACTCGGCGAGTACGACGACGGGCTCGGCAACCGATGGCACGACCACCACGCGATCCGCTTCCATGGCGACGGTCAGGTGAACATGCCCTGGCTGTCCGACGGCATGTGGTTCATGACCCAGTTCCGCCGCTGGGGTTTGCTCCGCGAAGACCCGGATTATCTCGACGTCGCCCGCAGCGTCCAGCAGCTCGACCTGTACCGCGAGGCCGCCGACGCGCTGGGCATCGTCGTACCAGTGTCGCCGATGCGCAGCAGCCAGTTGATCGACGGCAAAATCTGGGACGGCAGCGACCCGGCGCGTTACGCCCGCAGCTTCAAGCTGCACGCGCTGGCCGATGCCGCCCTCGTTCATGCTGATCGCTGAGGAGACGCCAAGATGCTGCGAATCCTGTTGATCAACGACACCCCCAAAAAGGTCGGGCGCCTGAAAGCGGCGCTGACCGAAGCCGGCTTCGAGGTCGTCGACGAATCCGGGCTGATCATCGACCTGCCCGCCCGAGTCCAGGCCGTGCGCCCGGACGTGATCCTCATCGACACCGAATCGCCGGGCCGTGACGTGCTGGAGCAAGTGGTGTTGGTGACCCGCGATCTGCCGCGCCCCATCGTGATGTTCACCGACGAGCACGACCCGGTCGTGATGCGTCAGGCGATCAAGTCCGGGGTCAGCGCCTACATCGTCGAAGGCATTCACGCGCAACGCCTGCAGCCGATTCTGGACGTGGCCATGGCCCGCTTCGAAAGCGATCAGGACCTGCGCGCGCAACTGCATGCCCGCGACCAGCAACTGGCCGAACGCAAGCGCATCGAAACGGCCAAGGGCCTGCTGATGAAGATGAAGCAGTGCAACGAAGAAGAGGCCTACACCCTGATGCGACGCCAGGCCATGAGCCGGCAGCAGAAACTGATTCAGGTGGCGGAACAAATCATTGCCATGAGTGAGCTGTTGGGCTGAGCCTTTCCATTTTGGGGCTGGCCGTGCTTGTTTGATCCAGACGGTTTCACCCAACCCGTCTCTCCAGCCCACAGCTCGCGGCGCACATTTGGCCCATGTATTGCTAGCTACACATCACAGGTAGCCAACGGCGGTTGCCCACTCACGACAAAGACGTCGCACCCCTTCGCGAAAGCGCACAGGGCTGCGGCGTTTTTCGTTTTTGCCCTGAACACATCGGGGCGGGTGGAGTGCCGGTCTGGTGCTTCGCCTGCATGACCTGACCCGTAGCGGTGCGAGCGACATCTCCACCGGACACGAATCCCTGCAGATGAGGTGGTAGATGAACACGAGTTTCTGGAAAGCCGGCCATAAACCGACACTGTTCGCAGCGTTCCTGTATTTCGACCTGAGCTTCATGGTCTGGTACCTGCTCGGCCCGATGGCCGTGCAGATTGCCGCCGACCTGCATCTGACCACCCAGCAGCGGGGCCTGATGGTCGCCACGCCGATTCTCGCGGGTGCGGTGCTGCGCTTCATCATGGGCATGCTCGCCGATCAGTTGTCGCCGAAAACTGCCGGGATCATCGGCCAGGTCATCGTCATCACCGCGCTGCTGGGCGCCTGGCAACTGGGCATTCACAGCTATGAACAGGCGCTGCTGCTCGGCGTATTCCTTGGCATGGCCGGCGCGTCCTTTGCCGTGGCCCTGCCGCTGGCCTCCCAGTGGTACCCGCCGCAGCACCAGGGCAAAGCCATGGGCATCGCCGGCGCCGGCAACTCCGGCACTGTGTTCGCCGCACTGATCGCGCCCGTCCTCGCCGCCAGCTTTGGCTGGAACAACGTGTTCGGCTTTGCCGTCGCGCCATTGCTGCTGACCCTCATCGCGTTCTCGCTCATGGCGAAAAACGCCCCGGAACGCCCCAAAGCCAAATCCATGGCTGACTATTTCAAAGCCCTGGGCGACCGCGACAGTTGGTGGTTCATGTTCTTTTACAGCGTGACCTTCGGCGGCTTCATCGGCCTGGCCAGCGCCCTGCCCGGCTACTTCAACGATCAATACGGCTTGAGCCCGGTGACGGCGGGTTACTACACCGCCGCCTGCGTCTTCGGCGGCAGCATGATGCGGCCACTCGGCGGCGCCCTTGCCGATCGCTTCGGCGGGATTCGCACGCTGTCGGGCATGTACGCCGTCGCCGCCATCTGCATCGCCGCCGTCGGGTTTAACCTGCCCAGCTCATGGGCTGCACTGGCGCTGTTCGTCGCGGCCATGCTCGGCCTCGGTGCCGGTAACGGCGCGGTGTTCCAGCTGGTGCCGCAACGCTTTCGCAAAGAGATCGGCGTGATGACCGGCCTGATCGGCATGGCCGGCGGCATCGGTGGCTTCCTGCTCGCCGCCGGGCTCGGCGCGATCAAGCAGAACACTGGCGAGTACCAACTGGGCCTGTGGCTGTTCGCGTTCCTTGGCGTGCTGGCCTGGTTCGGCCTGATGAACGTCAAGCGTCGCTGGAGAACCACTTGGGGCTCGGCCGCGGTCACCGCCGCCCGTGTCTAGGCCGTGAGCGTCAATCCGCCGCTGACGCCGGTCGCGCCCACTGCGACCGGTTTGCAACTGCGCGTCGCCGAATTCAGCGCCACCGGGCCGCGGGCGGAGAATCAGGACGCCCTTCGCGTGGTCACTCCTGCTCCGGCGCTCGCGGCCAGCAAGGGCTATCTGTTCGCCCTTGCCGACGGCGTCAGCCAATGCGCCGATGGCGGTCTGGCGTCCCGGGCCACGCTGCAAGCGCTGGCGATGGACTACTACGCGACGCCGGAAACCTGGAGCGTCGCCCAGGCCCTTGACCGCCTGCTGCTGGCACAGAACCGCTGGCTGCTGGCCAACGGCTTGTTGACCACCCTCAGTGCGCTGGTCCTGCGTGGGCGACGATTCACCCTCGCCCATGTCGGCGACTGTCGCGTGTATCGCTGGCACTCAGGGCTGCTGCAGCGAATCAGCCAGGACCACGTATGGGAACAGCCAGACATGCAGCACGTGCTGAAACGCGCGCTGGGCCTGGATCAATACGTGGTCATGGATTACCTGGACGGCGAACTGCGGCCCGGCGAGCGCTTGCTGCTGGTCAGCGACGGCGTGTGGGCAACGCTGGGCGATGACCGAATCGGCTCGATCCTCAACGAACAGGCAGATCTGGACACGGCTGTCCGAACGCTGATCAATGCCGCACATCTGTCCGGCAGCGCCGATAATGCCAGCGCCTTGCTGATCCAGGTGGATCAGTTGGGCTCGGACAGCCTGGGGGAAACGCTGCTGCAACTGCAGCAATGGCCTGCCCCACCCCTTCTCAAAGCAGACCAGACGTTTGAAGGCTGGCAGGTCGAAACGCGCTTGAGCGACTCGCGACAGTCCCTGCTCTACCGCGTACGCGACAGCCAACAGCAACCGTGGCTACTGAAGACGCTGCCGCCCTCACGGGTTAACGAGGCCGGCGCGGCAGAGGCCTTGTTGCTCGAAGAATGGTTCCTGCGTCGCGTCGCGGGTCGCTTCTTTCCCGAGCTGCACCCACTCGGACAGCGCCAGCATTTGTACTACGTCATGCGCGAGTACCCCGGGCAGACCCTGGCTGAGATCTTTGAGCAGGAAGGGCCGATGGCGCTGTCGCCGTGGCTGAGTCTGGCGAGGGAGTTGATCGCTGCCGTTGGTCTGCTGCACCGGCGCAACATCATTCACCGCGACATCAAGCCGGAAAATCTGCTGCTCGAGCAGGCGGGAGGTTTGCGCCTCCTGGATTTCGGGCTCGCCTACAGCCCGGGTCTGTCAGTGGATCAAGACGGCGACGTGCCTGGTACACCCAGCTTCATGGCGCCTGAAGTCTTCGAAGGCGCAGAACCCTGCCCGGGTTTCGACCTGTATGCCGCCAGCGTCACGCTGTATTTCCTGCTGACCGGTCATTACCCCTACGGCGAGATCGAGCCCTTCCAGCGCCGCCGCTTTGGCAAACCGCTGTCGGTTAGTCGTTACCGACCGGATGTCCCGGAGTGGCTAGAGCAGCATCTGCAACGCGCGCTGCTGGCTGATCCGCTGAAGCGTTTCGAGACTGCGGAGCACTGGCTCGTGCATTTTCAACAGGGCGAACTTTCGCCGCTGGATAAACGCACTGTCCCACTGCTGGAGCGCGAGCCGCTCAAGGTTTGGCGCGCAATTGCGCTGATGTCGCTGCTGATCAATCTGGTTTTGTGGGGGTTGCTGCTCAAACGCTAGTCTGGACTTAGTCGTTCAAGGGCATCTGCTTAGATGGATCCAGGTTCATCTCTGTCTATTCGCTTAGACGATCAGACCGGGAATGAATGGGGACGAGAGGAGGTTAAATCGCAGGCAAAGAAAAACCCGGCCGGAGCCGGGTTTTTCGTGAAGCGAGGCTAATTACTTAGCTTGGGCTTCTACTTGTGCTTCTACGCGACGGTTTACAGCGCGGCCAGCGTCAGTTGCGTTGTCAGCAACTGGGCGGGTTTCACCGTAGCCAACCGAGTTTACGCGGTTAGCGCCAACACCGTACTGGTTAACCAGAACTTGCTTAACGGCGTTTGCACGACGCTCGGACAGCTTCTGGTTGTAAGCGTCAGGACCGACGGAGTCAGTGTGACCTTCAACAGTGGTGGTGGTTTGTGGGTACTGCTTCATGAAGTCAGCCAGGTTCTTGATGTCGCCGTAGCTGTTTGGCTTCACAACCGACTTGTTGAAGTCGAATTTAACGTCCAGCTCAACGCGTACGACTTCAGCAACAGCTGGGCAGCCGTTAGCGTCAACAGTCACGTTTGCTGGGGTGTCAGGGCACTTGTCAACGTTGTCGCAAACGCCGTCGTTGTCGCTGTCGGAGCACACTTCAGCTACTGGAGCCGGTGCTGCTTCAACTTTCTTCGAACCGCCGCCGAAGTTCACACCGATACCGACGCTTGGCGCCCACTCGGTGTCGCCTTGGTCGATGTTGTACTGAGCTTCAACGCCAGCACGGGCATAGAAGTTGTCAGTGAAGTACAGCTTGGCACCGCCGCCGATGTTGGCGAAGGTGGAGCGGTTACGACCGTTGCTGCCGTTCTGATCGATGCTCTGATCGGAGAAACCAGCCGAAACGTATGGACGCAGCATGTCGCCCGGGTTGTTGAAGTGGTACAGAGCGTCCAGAGCGGTGTTCGCGCCCTTGATGTTCTGGCCATTGTCGCTACGGACGTTGTGCACTTCGTCATAGCCCAGACGCAATTCAACGTCGTCGGTCAGGAAGTAGCCAACAGAACCGCCGAACAGGTTGCCGTCGTTTTTGAAATTACGAGCGCTGTCGAACTGTTCTTTCTTGGCGAAGCCTTCGATTTCGACTGCGCCTTGGCCTTGAGCCAGAGCGCCGAACGAAGTTGCGGCAACAATAGTACCAATGGCCAAGCCCAAGGTGTTTTTCAGTTTCATCCGTTAAATCCCCATCTGGTGATTGTAAAGCAGTCCCCCTTAGCGAGAGACAACTCGTCGGCAAGTCTATCAGAACTTGCCTGCTCGTTAGAGATATTTGCACCGAGTTAAGTTTCGGTAACGCCTGCAAATTTCTCACGTAATTTATCAAGTGCCCGTTTGTAACGCATTTTCGTGGCACTCAGGCCCATGTGCATGATGTCAGCGATCTCCTGAAATTCCAGCTCTGCGACAAATCGTAGCACCAGAATTTCCCTGTCGATCGGATTCACATGCACAAGCCAACGATCAAGCCCGCCCTTTTCTTCTGGTTTCGGCGTCTTTTCTTCCGACGCTTCCTCGAGGGGGTCAAGACTCAAAGCGTCCAGCAACCGACGCTTTCGTCGCTCCTTCCTGTACTGCGTGATGCATTCGTTGTACGTGATGCTGTAGAGCCAGGTTTTGAACTTCGATTTACCCTCGAAGTTCTTCAGGCCATACAACACCTTAAGCATCACTTCCTGACAGACATCGTCAGCATCGCGATCGTTCCCCAGATACCGTGCGCAGACGTTAAAAAGTGTCCGCTGGTAACGACGCATCAGCTCTTCGTAGGCACGCGTCACATGAAACAGCTCGGCGTGCGAACGCGCAACCAGCTCCTCATCGGAGAGCTCGCGTGGGTCGTAGCGCAGAGAGGGCGTTTGAACGTTATTCAAAACAAGTCGTGCCGACAGTCGGGTAGATGTCCGCCGCGTCCGGGAATCGCCCGGGTTTTGCGGCGGCATACATTAGCAGATTCGCCGGCTCAACGGCTGCTCACTCGCTGCTCGAGGAGGATCCGGTTGGACAAAGACACCAACTCGCCTTCCTCGGTCAGCAGGGTGGTCTTCACCGTGCCAATTTCTTCGATCTGCCCTTCGACCTCACCCACACGCACATGTTGCCCTACCTGGTACAGCTCACGTACATAAATTCCTGCCAGGATCTGGCTCGCGATTTCGCGGCTTCCCAGGCCCATGGCCAGCGCAACGGCCAGACCAACGGTAATCAATCCGATAACAATAACGTGGTTCAGCAGGTCGGTTTTGACCTCCAGCTGACTGATCGCCACCGAAATACTGATGATGATCACCAGCCACTGGGCGATTCGCCCCAGGCCAGCCGAGTAATCCAGGCCCACCCCTTCGGCAGCGCCCCGCACAATACCGTTGACCAACTGCGCCAGCAAGACACCCACCAGCAACACCAGCGCGGCGCCGAACACCTTCGGCAGGTACAGCGCGAGCATGTCCAGCGTCGCCGAGACCCGCTCCAGCCCCAGCGATTCTGCCGCCGACACCAGAAAAATCAAGAGCACGAACCAATAAACGATCTTGCCGATCAGGGTCGAAATCGGGACCTGAATGCCCGCGCGGCTGATCAGCTTGGTCAAACCGGTGCCGCCCATCAGGCGATCCAGACCGAGTTTGGCCAACAACTTCGAAAGCAGGGTGTCGAGCAGCTTTGCCACCACGAAACCCAAAAGCACTACGACCAGCGCGCCGAACAGATTCGGGATGAAATTCGCGACTTTGGTCCACAGCGCAGTCATTGCGGTAACCAGGCTCTGCGTCCAGAGATCCAATTCCATATTCAATCAGCCTTGTCTTGTGTACCGGCACCGGTAAACGTAGTACCGGCACGTGTCGCCTTGCGGCGGGAAACGGGTGAAACGTGGGCGGAGCCGTTATTCACGGCAATCATCAAAGCCTGCGTGCAACGACCCAGAAGACTGAACAGATCACCGGCGCCGACCTGACGGTTGGCGGTCTTCAACACTCGGCCCAGAACGGCATCGTCGTCCCGGCTGCTGGACGACGAGTTGAGCATGTCTCGCAGTGATTCTTCAAACGGGTCGTGCATAGGCACCTCACGCAATGTCACTGAAAGACGCAGCCAATTCTGCCTGAGTCACACGACACACATGAACGCCTTCCGATTTTTCATCCTCACACCCAGCGCAAACGCTTGAACAGCCACATCTGGCCGACGGCCACAATGAGCATCAGGCCGCAAGCGTACACAAATCCGTAGGGATTTTCCGACCCCGGGATGCCCCCCACGTTGATCCCCAACAATCCTGTCAGGAAGCTCATCGGCAGGAAAATCCCAGTGATGATCCCAAACCGATACATGGTCCTGTTCATTCGCTCGTTGAGGCGCCTGTCTTCCGCCTCAAGCACCAGCCCCACGCGCTCTCGGGTCAATTCCAGCTCTTCGAGATAGCGCGTCAGGCTGTTGTTCAATTCGTTCCAGTAGTCGGCATCGTCTTCCACGAACCACGGCATCTTGCTGCGCGTCAGCTGGGCGTAGATTTCGCGCTGCGGTGCAAGGAACCGACGCAGCCCCGCCGCTCGCCGGCGGATGTGCACCATGTTGCCGTGCTCGGGCAGATACCGCTCGTCGGCATCTATGCGTTCTTCCATGTCATCGACCAGTTCGGTCAGCTCGCTGACTACAGCCTGCACCTTGTCGGTCAGAAACTGAGCCAGATACAGCAGCAATTCGGACGCGGTTTTAGGGCCCTTGCCCTCATTCAGTGAAGTGATCAGCTCATCGGTTGCCCTTAGCGAACGCAATCGCAACGAGATAACGCGCTGGGCGGCGGCAAAGATCCGTACCGAGACCATGTCTTCCGGCTCGGCGCCAGGGTTCAGGTTGATCCCGCGCAGGAACAGCAACAGCTCGTTGTCGGGCAAGGCCAGCAGCCGTGGCCGGGTGTTTTCTTCCAGCATCAGGTCACAAACGAACTCGCTGAGACCGCTGGTCTTGCGCAGCCAGGTCTGGGTCTGCGGATGGCTTCGGTCCCAGTGGAGCCACACACTTTCGTGGGGCTCCAGTTGAAGGCCATCCAGTGCAGTTCGGGGGATTGAACGCGCCCCGCCCTTCCCGTCCAACACAAGGGCATGAACCAGCCCCCACTGCGCGTTTGTTTCGTCGAACATTCGTGTCCTTGCTGAGTGAATGGCTACCAGCGTGAAGAGGGATAAAACCGATCAGTCCGGCATCTTCAGTGCGCTGGGCGAAACGATGATTCCGTTGTTGTCGGCATAGATGAATTCGCCCGGCCTGAACGTCACGCCGCCGAAGGTCACCACCTTGTTCAGGTCGCCGAGGCCACGCTTTTCGGTCTTGAGCGGGTGACTGGCCAATGCCTGCACACCCAAGTCGGTCTGTGCCAGTACATCGACGTCGCGGACGCAGCCGAAGATGACCATGCCCTCCCAACCGTTTTTCGCTGCTTTTTCGGCAATCATGTCACCGAGCAATGCGCAACGCAGCGAGCCTCCGCCGTCCACGACCAATACTTTTCCGTGGCCAGGCTGTTCGGCCTGCTCGCGCACCAGCGAATTGTCTTCGAAGCACTTGAGCGTGACGATCTCGCCGCCGAATGAATCACGGCCACCAAAGTTGCTGAACATCGGCTCCACCACCTGAACCCGCTCAGGGTAGGCGTCGCACAAGTCCGGGGTGATGTAATGCATGGGTAACTCCTGTCAGGAAAGCTCTGTGATGAGGGAAAACAACTACAAGGATAGACGGCCTGCGTCAACGGCCGACGCTTCAACGGGCTGCATCCTTATATAGCACCTCACACAGAACACACATCTGACCAGCGATTCTCCACCCGGCCATTCAGCCCCGGTGCTGAGTGAGTGCAGCTTATCGCCAAGTCGGCGCCCAAGGAATGGTTGCGCCCGTCACAATCACAGAGTTGCCATCATGTTCAGCTTTGATTCAGCCTTTACCACCGGAACATGGCGGTTCAGCCAGTCCGTCACACGCGGCCACACCTGAGTTTGCGCGGCTTTGCTGACCAGCATCGGCACGTGGCCGAAGTCTTCACTGAAACCCTGTTCGCGGCCAAGGACGAGAAACGTCTTGTCTTCGCTGCCGAACCGCTCGAAGAGCTCGCGGCACGCCCATTCCGGGTCCTGATGATCGCCAGCGCCAGCCACGCACAGCAGCGGGACCGTCACCTGTTGCAGCCCGGCCCACCAGTCCTCCTTCTTGTGCCCGAAGCCGCCGAACAGGCCATGCCAGCGCATGCTTTCCAGCAGGACGCCCATGGGCTCGTCTTCCGGGCCGCGCTTGAAACGCGGGCCTGCCACGTGCTCGAAGCGCTTGAGCAGCAGCCGTGCAGCCCATTGCAGTGGCGGTACTTTCAGCGGCCAGTGGCTTCGGGTGATCTGACTGCCGAACAGCGCCACCGAGGCCGCATCGTCCGCCGCCAGGTACTGCCCGCCGAATGCTGCGGCCAGGGTCGTGCCGCCCAGGGAGTGGCCGATCCAGTGGGGCGCCTCGCCGGTCTGCTCGCGCACGAACGCAGCGATGGCCGGCAGATCAAAGCGGGCGTAATCGGCCACGCAATTGGTTTTGTACGCATTGTTGCGCGCCGACAGGCCGTGACCGCGCATTTCCGGGATCCACACATCGAACCCGGCACGGGCCAGATAAGCGCCCAGGCCGATGCCCTTGGGCGAGTACCAGAAGCGCCGATTGGAAAAGCTGCCGTGCAGCAGGACCACCGGCACGCCTCGGGCATCCGGTGCAGCCACAAGACCCAGCCGGGTGACGGCGATTTCGACAGTGAAATCCGGGCTGTTGCCGGGCTTCAAACGGTAGACGTCCTCGGTCAGGTCGCCACGACGCTCGGCCCTGATCAGGGCCACGGGAAAGAGATGACTGCTGCTTTGCATGGTGCTTTTGCTGGACGCTCTTGGTGGATGGGTGAATGGCGGTTGCGCGGAACAGCAGGTTGACGCTGCCAGCGCACTGAAAATCACCCACAAAAAAGGGCGGATTCGTTAAAAACCGCCCTCTCGGGAAACCGGCCCATGGAAACGGGCCGGCATCTTACTCGATCTGCATCAGGTTGGAGCGTCCTCTTCGGACAGGAAGAACCAGGTTTCCAGTACCGAATCGGGGTTCAGAGAAACGCTTTCGATGCCCTGTTCCATCAGCCAGCGCGCCAGATCCGGGTGATCGGACGGGCCCTGGCCGCAGATGCCGATGTATTTGCCGGCCTTGTTGCAGGCCTGAATGGCGTAGGACAGCAGCTTCTTGACCGCAGGATTACGCTCGTCAAACAAGTGGGCGATGATCCCGGAGTCACGGTCCAGGCCCAGGGTCAGCTGGGTCAGGTCGTTGGAACCGATGGAGAAACCGTCGAAGAATTCGAGGAATTCATCGGCCATCAGGGCGTTGGACGGCAGTTCGCACATCATGATCACGCGCAGACCGTTCTCGCCACGGGCCAGACCGTTCTCAGCAAGCAAATCGATAACCTGACTCGCTTCGCCCAGGGTGCGGACGAACGGCACCATGATTTCGACGTTGGTCAGGCCCATCTCGTTGCGCACGCGCTTGAGGGCACGGCATTCCAGCTCGAAGCAGTCGCGGAAGTTTTCGCTGATGTAACGCGACGCGCCACGGAAGCCCAGCATCGGGTTTTCTTCTTCCGGCTCGTACAGCTTGCCGCCGATCAGGTTGGCGTATTCGTTGGACTTGAAGTCCGACAGGCGCACGATGACTTTTTTCGGCGAGAAGGCCGCGGCCAGGGTGCTGATGCCTTCGACCAGCTTCTCGACGTAGAACCCGACAGGGTCGTCGTAACCGGCGATGCGTTTGTCGACGCTTTCCTTGATGTCCTGGGGCAGGTTGGCGTAGTTCAGCAGCGCCTTGGGGTGCACGCCGATCATGCGGTTGATGATGAACTCCAGACGCGCCAGGCCGATACCGGCGTTGGGCAGCTGGGCGAAATCAAACGCGCGATCGGGGTTGCCGACGTTCATCATGATCTTGAACGGCAGGTCAGGCATGGCGTCGACCGAGTTCTGCTTGATGTCGAAGCCCAGCTCGCCTTCGAAGATGTAACCGGTGTCGCCCTCGGCGCAGGACACGGTGACGCCCTGACCTTCCTGCAACAGCTCGGTGGCATTGCCGCAACCGACCACTGCCGGAATGCCCAGCTCGCGGGCAATGATCGCGGCGTGGCAGGTGCGCCCGCCTCGGTTGGTGACGATGGCGCTGGCGCGCTTCATGACTGGTTCCCAGTCCGGGTCGGTCATGTCGGAGACCAGCACGTCGCCGGGCTGGACTTTGTCCATCTCGGACACGTCCTTGATGATCCGCACCTTGCCGGCGCCGATGCGCTGGCCGATGGCGCGGCCTTCCACCAGAACGGTGCCCTTCTCCTTCAGCAGGTAACGCTCCATGACATTGGACGAACTGCGGCTTTTCACGGTCTCCGGACGCGCCTGCACGATGTACAGCTGGCCGTCGTCGCCGTCTTTGGCCCACTCGATGTCCATCGGGCACTGGTAGTGCTTTTCGATGATCATGGCCTGGCGTGCCAGGTTGCTGACTTCCTCTTCGCTGAGGCAGAAACGCGCGCGGTCGGCCAGGTCGACGTCGATGGTCTTGACCGATTTGCCGGCCTTGGCTTCTTCGCCGTAGATCATCTTGATCGCCTTGCTGCCCAGGTTGCGGCGCAGGATCGCCGGGCGACCGGCTTCAAGGGTGTTTTTATGAACGTAGAATTCGTCCGGGTTGACCGCGCCCTGGACGACCGTCTCGCCCAGACCGTAGGCGCCGGTGATGAAAACCACGTCGCGGAAACCGGATTCGGTGTCCAGGGTGAACATGACGCCTGCGGTGCCGGTTTCAGAGCGCACCATTCGTTGCACGCCAGCGGACAGCGCCACCAGCTTGTGGTCGAAACCCTGATGCACACGGTAGGAAATGGCGCGGTCGTTGAACAGCGAAGCGAACACTTCTTTCGCCGCGCGGATCACGTTTTCGACGCCACGGATGTTCAGGAAGGTTTCCTGCTGACCGGCGAAGGAGGCGTCCGGCAAATCTTCTGCGGTAGCGGAAGAGCGCACGGCCACCGCGATGTCCGGGTTGCCCGCCGAGAGCTCGGCGAAGGCGGTGCGGATTTCGGCGTTGAGCTTCTCGGGGAATTCAGCCTCCATGATCCACTGACGGATCTTGGCGCCGGTTCTCGCCAGCTCGTTGACGTCGTCGACATCCAGCGCGTCGAGGGCCTGATGGATCTGATCGTTCAGGCCACTCTGCTCAAGGAAATCACGGTAGGCCTGGGCGGTAGTGGCAAAGCCACCGGGAACGGACACGCCTGCGCCCGCCAGGTTGCTGATCATCTCGCCGAGGGATGCGTTCTTGCCCCCCACGTGCTCAACATCATGTTTGCCGAGCTTATCGAGGGAAACTACGTACTCTACCAAGGTGATCTCTCCACTAACCGGTTATTGTTGGAAATGCTTTGGTGCGGGAATCGCGGCGATTGAAAACGGGTAGACTGCGGCCAGTCATGGCCCGCAAGCCGGCCTATCATATCCACAAATTGTCTTCAGCTTAAGGCCCCGGGGCGCAAATGAAACGATCCGCTTTTTTCATCTCCGATGGCACCGGCATTACCGCCGAAACCCTTGGCCAGAGCCTGCTAGCGCAATTTGAAAACATTACATTCAACAAGTTCACGCGCCCCTATATCGACAGCGTCGAGAAGGCGCGGGCCATGGTGCAGCAAATCAACAAGGCCGCCGAGAAGGACGAAGCCCGCCCGATCATCTTCGACACCATCGTCAATCAGGACATCCGCGAGATCCTCGCGACCTCCGACGGCTTCATGATCGACATCTTCTCGACCTTCCTCGCCCCGCTGGAGCTGGAGCTTAGTTCACACTCGTCGTACTCGGTGGGGAAATCCCACTCCATCGGGCACAACTCCAATTACATGGAGCGGATCGAGGCGGTGAACTTCGCGCTGGACAACGATGACGGCGCCAGAACCCATTATTACGATAAAGCCGACATCATTCTCGTGGGCGTGTCACGCTGCGGCAAAACCCCGACCTGCCTGTACATGGCCATGCAATTCGGCATCCGTGCGGCCAATTACCCGCTCACCGAAGACGACATGGAACGCCTGCAGTTGCCTGCTGCGCTGAAGCTGCACCGGGACAAGCTGTTCGGCCTGACCATCGACCCCGACCGCCTCACCGCCATCCGCCACGAACGCAAACCCAACAGCCGCTACGCCAGCTACGCCCAGTGCGAGTTCGAGGTGCGCGAAGTCGAGGGCCTGTTCCGCCGCGAAAACATCCCGCACATCAACTCCACGCATTTTTCGGTCGAGGAAATCTCGGCGAAGGTTTTGGTGGAGAAAGGCGTCGAGCGGCGGTTTAAGTAGCTGAGCAGCGGCAAGTTTGAAGCTACAAGCTGCAAGTTGACGGAGTCAGGCCTTGCCGTTCGGTCAGAAGCTGTCACCCGGCACGCGCACCCAACCTTCCATCAATACCCGTGCGCTGCGGCTCATGATGGCTTTTTTGACGTGCCATTCGCCGTCGACCAACACCGCTTCGGCTCCCACGCGCAGGGTCCCGGAGGGATGGCCGAAGCGCACGGCGCTGCGTTCGCCGCCGCCCGCTGCCAAGTTGACCAACGTCCCCGGAATCGCTGCCGCCGTGCCGATGGCCACTGCCGCGGTGCCCATCATGGCGTGGTGCAGTTTGCCCATGGACATGGCGCGGACCAGCAGATCAGTATCTTTGGTTGTGACGCGCTTGCCGCTGGAAGACAGGTATTCAGCGGGCGCGGCCACGAACGCCACTTTGGGCGTGTGCTGACGCGTCGCTGCCTCCTCGACAGTGCCGATCAGCCCCATGCGCACGGCCCCATAGGCGCGGATTGTTTCGAACATGCTCAGAGCCTTCGGGTCGCTGTTGATCGCGTCCTGCAATTCGCTGCCGGTATAACCGATGTCGCGGGCGTTGACGAAGATGGTCGGGATACCGGCATTGATCATCGTCGCCTTGAACGTCCCTACACCCGGCACTTCAAGCTCATCCACCAGATTGCCAGTGGGGAACATCGAACCCCCTGCGCCCTCCTCGTCCGCCGCCGGGTCCATGAACTCCAGCTGCACTTCCGCCGCCGGGAAGGTCACGCCGTCGAGCTCGAAATCGCCGGTTTCCTGCACCGCGTCGTCGGTCATCGGCACGTGGGCGATGATGGTTTTGCCGATGTTGGCCTGCCAGATGCGCACCACCGCCACGCCGTTGCGGGGGATGCGCGACGGGTCAACCAGACCGTTGCTGATGGCGAACGGGCCGACCGCCGCCGACAGGTTGCCGCAATTGCCGCTCCAGTCGACGAAGGGCTTGTCGATCGCGACCTGACCAAACAGGTAATCGACGTCGTGATCGGCTTTCTCGCTCTTCGACAGAATCACCGTTTTGCTGGTGCTCGACGTCGCGCCGCCCATGCCATCGATCTGCTTGGCGTAGGGATCGGGGCTACCGATCACCTGCAGTAACAAGGCGTCACGGGCCGCACCGGGGGTTTGCGCGGCTTCGGGCAGATCGTCTCGGAGGAAAAACACGCCCTTGCTGGTGCCACCGCGCATGTAGGTCGCGGGAATCTTGATCTGTGCTGTGGAAGCCATGAACTGTTCCTTCTTGTCCTTTCTTATATAGAGAGCAGAGCGCGCGTCGGCTCAGGCGACGGCCGAGGATTCGAGGAAGTCCTGGGCGAAGCGTTGCAACACGCCCCCGGCTTCGTAGATCAACACCTCTTCCCCCGTGTCGAGGCGGCAGGTCACCGGCACCTCAACGCGCTCGCCGTTCTTGCGCTGGATGATCAGCGTCAGCGTGGCACCCGGCGTGCGCGCGCCGATCACGTCATAGGTTTCACTGCCATCGATGCCCAGGGTCAGGCGATTGGTGCCCGGCTTGAACTCCAGCGGCAGCACGCCCATGCCCACCAGATTGGTGCGGTGGATGCGCTCGAAGCCTTCGGCGACGATGACTTCGACACCCGCCAGACGCACGCCCTTGGCGGCCCAGTCCCGGGACGAACCCTGGCCGTAATCGGCGCCGGCGATGATGATCAGCGGCTGCTTGCGCGCCATGTAGGTTTCGATGGCCTCCCACATCCGCGTGACCTGGCCTTCCGGCTCGATCCGCGCGTAGGAACCCTGCTTGACCTTGCCGTTCTCCACCACCATTTCATTGAACAGTTTGGGGTTGGCGAACGTGGCGCGCTGGGCTGTGAGGTGATCGCCGCGATGGGTGGCGTAGGAGTTGAAGTCCTCTTCCGGCAGGCCCATTTTGTCCAGGTATTCGCCGGCCGCGCTGTCGAGCATGATCGCGTTCGACGGCGACAGGTGATCGGTGGTGATGTTGTCCGGCAACACCGCCAGCGGACGCATGCCCTTGAGGGTTCTCTCGCCGGCCAGGGCGCCTTCCCAGTACGGCGGTCGGCGAATGTAGGTGCTCATCGGGCGCCAGTCGTACAGCGGCGCGACTTTCGGCCCGGTATCTTCGTGGATGGCGAACATCGGGATGTACACCTGACGGAACTGCTCCGGCTTGACCGAGGCCTTCACCACCTCGTCAATTTCGGTGTCAGTTGGCCAGAGGTCTTTCAGGCGGATTTCTTCGCCATTGGGCCCAAGACCCAGCACATCTTTCTCGATATCGAAGCGGATCGTTCCGGCGATGGCGTAGGCGACCACCAGCGGCGGCGAGGCGAGAAATGCCTGCTTGGCGTAAGGGTGAATGCGCCCGTCGAAGTTGCGGTTGCCCGAAAGCACTGCCGTGGCGTACAGGTCGCGGTCGATGATTTCCTGCTGGATCACGGGGTCCAGCGCGCCGGACATGCCGTTGCAGGTGGTGCAGGCGAACGCGACGATGCCGAAACCCAGTTGCTCCAGCTCGCCGGTCAGCCCCGCTTCGTCGAGGTACAACGCGACGGTTTTCGAGCCCGGCGCGAGGGACGACTTGACCCAGGGTTTGCGCGTCAGTCCCAGGCGATTGGCGTTGCGCGCCAGCAACCCTGCAGCAATGACGTTGCGCGGGTTGCTGGTGTTGGTGCAACTGGTGATGGCGGCAATGATCACCGCGCCGTCCGGCATTTCGCCCGGGGTTTCCTCCCACGGCGCCGCAATGCCTTTGGCGGCGAGATCAGAAGTGGCTACACGTGCGTGTGGGTTGGACGGCCCGGCCATGTTGCGCACGACGCTGGACAAATCGAAACGCAGCACGCGCTCATATTCGGCCGTGACCAAGCTGTCGGCCCACAGCCCGGTATGGCGGGCGAAGGTCTCGACCAACTGCACTTGCGGGTCTTCGCGACCGGTCAGTCTGAGGTAGTCGATCGTCTGCTGATCGATGCTGAACATGGCGGCGGTCGCGCCGTATTCGGGGGCCATGTTCGAGATGGTCGCACGGTCGCCGAGGGTCAGCGCGCGGGCCCCTTCGCCGTAGAACTCAAGGTACGCGCCAACGACCTTTTGCTGACGCAGGTATTCGGTGAGCGCCAGCACCACGTCGGTGGCGGTAATGCCCGGCTGCGGACGGCCCGACAGTTCGACGCCGATGATGTCCGGCAGGCGCATCCACGAGGCGCGGCCGAGCATGACGTTCTCGGCTTCAAGGCCGCCGACACCAATGGCGACGACGCCCAGCGCATCGACATGGGGCGTGTGGCTGTCGGTGCCGACCAGTGTGTCCGGGAAGGCGACGCCGTTCAGCGTCTGTATCACCGGTGACATTCGCTCCAGATTGATCTGATGCATGATGCCGTTGCCCGGCGGGATCACTTCGACGTTCTTGAACGCCTGCTTGGTCCAGTTGATGAAGTGGAAGCGGTCTTCGTTGCGACGGTCTTCAATCGCCCGGTTCTTGCTGAACGCGTCCGGGTCGTAGCCCCCGCATTCGACGGCCAGCGAGTGATCGACGATCAACTGCACCGGGACGACCGGGTTGACCTGCGCGGGGTCGCCGCCCATGTCGGCGATGGCATCGCGCAAGCCGGCGAGGTCCACCAGCGCGGTCTGGCCGAGGATGTCGTGGCAGACCACTCGCGCCGGAAACCACGGGAAATCGAGGTCGCGCTTGCGTTCGATCAGTTGCGTGAGCGAGGCCGTCAGCGTCGTCGGATGGCAACGGCGCACCAGGTTTTCAGCGAGCACGCGGGAGGTGTAAGGCAGCGTGGCGTAGGCGCCGGGCTTGATTGCATCGACTGCCGCGCGGGCGTCGAAGTAATCCAGCACAGTGCCGGGCAGGGCTTTGCGGTATTCAGTGTTCATCGTCAGGACTCGATCACGGTAGTTTCAAAAGGCGGGGGATTGCACCGGCCTTGAACTGAGCACGCTCCTGTGGGAGCGACCGGGGTGGCGCTCCACCTTGCTCGCGAAGAGGCAAGGGCATCCGCTAAATTTTCAGCGGCTGGAATGCCGTCTTCGCGAGCAAGCTCGCTCCCACAGGATCAGTCTTCAGTCTTCAGTCTTCAGTCAGTGGCCCCTGCCCCATCAGCGCTGTTCGATGGGCACGAATTTGCGCTGTTCGACGCCGATGTATTCGGCGCTCGGTCGGATAATGCGGTTGTTGGCGCGCTGTTCGAACACGTGGGAGGCCCAGCCGGTCAGGCGCGAGCAGACGAAGATCGGCGTGAACAGCTTGGTCGGGATGCCCATGAAGTGGTAGGCCGAGGCGTGATAGAAGTCGGCGTTGGGGAACAGCTTCTTCTGCTCCCACATGGTTTTGTCGATGGCTTCGGAGACCGGGAACAACACCGTGTCGCCCACCTCCTCCGCGAGCTTTTTCGACCAGCCCTTGATCACCTCGTTACGCGGGTCGTTGTCCTTATAGATCGCGTGACCGAAGCCCATGATCTTGTCCTTGCGTTCGAGCATCGCCAAGGTGCCCTGGGTGGCTTCTTCGGCCGACGAGAACTTCTGGATCATCTCCATCGCCGCTTCATTGGCGCCGCCGTGCAAAGGCCCGCGCAACGTGCCAATGGCTGCGGTGATGCAGGAAAACAGATCGGACAGGGTCGACGCGCAGACCCGGGCGGTGAAGGTCGAGGCGTTGAATTCGTGCTCGGCGTAGAGAATCAGCGACACGTCCATGACCTTGCGGTGCAGTTCGCTCGGCGCCTTGTCCCGCAACAGCTTCAGGAAGTGCCCGGCGATGGACACCTCGTCAGTGACGCAATCGATGCGCTTGCCGTCATGGCTGAAGCGGTACCAGTAGCACATGATCGCCGGGAACGCGGCGAGCAGGCGGTCGGTGGAATCGAGCTGTTGGGCGAAACCGGCTTCGGGCTCGAGATTGCCGAGCATCGAGCAGCCGGTGCGCATGACGTCCATGGGGTGGGTGTCGGCGGGAATGCGCTCGAGCACTTCTTTCAGTGCCTGGGGCAGGTCACGCAGGCCCTGAAGTTTCTTCAGGTAACCGTCGAGCTGCGCCTGGGTTGGCAGTTCGCCATACAGCAGCAGGTACGCGACTTCTTCGAATCGGGCGTCGGCGGCGAGTTCACGCACGTCATAGCCGCGGTAGGTCAATCCGGCGCCGGCCTGGCCGACGGTGGACAACGCGGTCTGTCCGGCCACCTGGCCTCGCAGGCCTGCGCCGCTCAATACTTTTGCTTCAGCCATTGCTGTCTCCAGTCTTGTAGTTGTGTGGGAATCGGCAATTCATTTGCGGCTTTTCTACGATTTCTTCTGCGCAAACAGCGCATCGAGCTTCTGCTCGAACGCGTGGTAGTCGATGCGCTCGTACAACTCCATGCGCGTCTGCATGGTGTCGACGACGTTCTTCTGGGTGCCGTCGCGACGAATCGCGGTGTAAACGTTTTCCGCCGCCTTGTTCATTGCCCGGAACGCCGACAGCGGGTACAGCACCAGCGCTACTTCGGCGGACTTCAGCTCGTCGGTGGTGAACAGCGGCGTCGAGCCGAATTCGGTGATGTTGGCGAGGATCGGCGACTTCACCCGTGAGGCAAACAGCTTGTACATCTCAAGCTCTGTGATCGCTTCCGGGAAGACCATGTCCGCGCCCGCTTCGATGCACGCAGCGGCGCGGTCCAGAGCAGACTCCAGCCCCTCCACCGCCAGCGCATCGGTGCGCGCCATGATCACGAAACTGTCGTCGGTTCGCGCATCAACCGCCGCCTTGATGCGGTCGACCATTTCCTGCTGCGAAACAATCTCCTTGCCAGGCCGGTGACCACAGCGCTTGGCGCCAACCTGGTCCTCGATGTGTATCGCCGCCGCGCCGAACTTGATCATCGACTTCACCGTGCGCGCCACGTTGAACGCCGAGGCACCGAAGCCGGTGTCGACGTCCACCAACAGCGGCAGGTCGCAGACGTCGGTGATGCGGCGCACGTCGGTGAGCACATCGTCCAGACCGGTGATGCCGAGGTCCGGCACGCCCAGCGAGCCCGCCGCAACACCGCCGCCGGACAGGTAAATCGCCTTGAAGCCGGCACGTTGCGCCAGCAGCGCGTGGTTGGCATTGATCGTGCCGACCACTTGCAGCGGATGTTCACTGGCGACAGCATCACGGAAGCGTTGGCCGGGAGTGGTTCTTGTGGTCATTGTTCACCTCGGGCAGTGGCAGCGTGGAAGTGCTGCTCAATATTGCGTTTGGATGCGGCGATGTGTCGGCGCATTAACAGCTCGGCCAGCTCGCCGTCACGGTCGGCGATGGCGTCGAGAATACGGTGGTGCTCGGCGAAGGCCTGGCGCGGGCGGTTGGGCGTCGTCGAGAACTGAATGCGGTACATGCGCACCAGTTGATAGAGGTCATCGCAGAGCATCTGGGTCAGCGTGCTGTTGCGCGCGCCCTGGATGATCCGGTAATGAAAGTCGAAATCGCCTTCCTGCTGGTAATAGCCGACGCCGGCCTGGAAGGCGCTGTCGCACTCGTGGGTTTCCAGCACGCGGCGCAGGTCGTCGACTTCTTCAACCGTCATGCGCTCGGCGGCGAGTCGACAGGCCATGCCTTCGAGGGATTCGCGGATTTCGTACAGCTCGACCAGTTCGGCATGGCTCAGCGAGACCACGCGAGCGCCGACGTGAGGCACGCGGACCAACAGGCGCTGGCCTTCGAGCCGGTGAATGGCCTCGCGCAACGGCCCTCGGCTGATGCCGTAAGTGCGCGCCAGTTCGGGCTCGGAGATCTTGCTGCCGGGGGCGATATCGCCCTTGACGATAGCCGCCTGAATACGGCGGAACACGTTCTCGGACAGGGTCTCGGCATCCACCGGAGAGGCAGGCAGAATTTCTGCGGCATCCAACATTGTTGACACCTGCTGATTGAATGCCCGCAAATCTAGCGAAAGATGCCAGATTCGTCAAAGCAAAACGATCGATTGTCGACAATCATCTAATAGCGACACATTTTGACGAAAAGTCCGACAGCCCGTATCCGCGCCGCCCTTCGCTGGTGCCATAAAAGCTTCATGCTAGAATGCCGGCCGCCTCAGAACGCCCACGCGGGCAGCAGGCGGCTTTCGCAGGAGCGGCACCCTTGGTCAAACCAAAACCACTTTTCGACGTCAAAGCAGCTTCTTCACTTTTCATCGCGCCTGGACTTATGAGCCGCCACCCTCTTCTCTTCCTCTTATCGCTGTACCTGCCAGGCGTCTTTCTGCCCGGTTTTTTTCTCCCCGGCCTGGCCCTGGCCGCTGAAAAGACGGTGTATGGCCTGAACGAATATGCCGAGCTGGCCGACATCGACCTGCAGGTCGCGGCCAAACTGGACACCGGCGCCAAAACCGCCTCCCTGAGCGCCCGCGACATCAAGCGCTTCAAGCGCAATGGCGATTCCTGGGTGCGTTTTTACCTGGCCATCGACGACGCCCACGAACACCCCATCGAACGCCCCCTTGCCCGGGTCAGCAAAATCAAGCGCCGCGCAGGTGACATCGACGCCGATGACGACAAGAAATACACCGCACGCCCGGTCATCAGCCTGGATGTCTGCATGGGCGAGGCGCTGCGCACCATAGAAGTGAACTTGACCGACCGCAGCGCATTCCAATACCCGCTTTTGATTGGCTCCGAAGCCCTCAAGCACTTCGATGCGCTGGTCGATCCAAGCCTGAAATACGCAGCGGGCAAGCCTGCCTGCGTCAATGCTCCAACCGCAGAGTAACGACATGCGCTCTCTTACCCTCCATCTGAAGATCCTGATCGCGACCCTCGTCACGCTGGGCATCGCGATCACGGCTTATCAGATATTGGTACTCGGCATTCCGGTGACCGAAGATGAAACCGACGACCTGTGGAACATCGACGCCAAGGTCGAGTTCGTCGCCAACCCCAAGGACACGGTCAAGGTGCAGATGTACGTGCCGCCGCTGTCCCGCGATTACATCAGCCTCAATGAAAGCTTCATCTCCAACAACTATGGCGTGAACGTCAACCGCGCCGACGGCAACCGCAAGGTCACCTGGTCCGCGCGCCGGGCCACCGGCAATCAGACGCTGTATTACCGACTGGTATTGACCAAGCGCTACAGCGGCGAGAAAGCCAAGATCAAGGGCCCGATCTTCCGCGACAGCATCGTCGTCGAAGGGCCGGAAAAAATCGCTGCCGACGCCCTGCTTGCGCCGATCCGGCAGCATTCCGCCGACGTCGAAACCTTCGTCAGCGAAGCCATCAAGCGGGTCAACAATCTGAGCGACGACAACGTCAAGCTGCTGCTGGCCGGCGATACGTCGGTGGCGAACAAGGCGCGCATCACCGAAACCCTTTTGTCCATCGCCCACGTGCCGGTGGAGAAAGCCCACACCATCCGTTTGGTCGCCGATCAGCCGCAGTCGCCGGAACTGTGGCTGCGCAGCTTCAATGGTAAGGACTGGCTGTATTTCAATCCGGAAACCGGTGAAGCGGGCCTGCCCCAGGACCGTCTGCTGTGGTGGATCGGCAATGACAACCTGATCTCCGTCGAGGGCGGCAAGAAGGCCACGGTGAATTTCAGCCTGAACAACAGCGAGATGAACGCGATTCGTCTGGCCAAGCTGACCGACGAAAGCACCGACGCCGACTTCCTCGAGTACTCGCTCTACAGCTTGCCGCTGCAAACCCAGCAGACCTTCATGATCATGGTGATGATCCCGATCGGCGTGCTGGTGATCCTGATCCTGCGCAACCTCGTAGGCCTGCAAACCCTGGGCACCTTCACCCCGGTGCTGATCGCGCTGGCGTTCCGCGAGACCCAACTGGGCTTTGGCATCGTGTTATTCACCATCATCACGGCACTGGGCCTGTCCCTGCGCTCGTACCTGGAACACCTCAAGCTGCAAATGCTGCCGAGGCTGTCGGTGGTGCTGACCTTCGTGGTGGTGTTGATTGCCGCCATCAGCCTGTTCAGCCACAAGCTGGGGCTTGAGCGCGGGCTGTCGGTGGCGCTGTTCCCGATGGTGATTCTGACCATGACCATCGAACGCCTGTCGATCACCTGGGAAGAGCGCGGCGGCGGGCACGCGATGAAAGTCGCCATCGGCACGCTGTTTGCGGCGTCCTTGGCGCACATCATCATGAGCATTCCGGAGTTCATCTACTTCGTGTTCACCTTCCCGGCGATCCTGCTGATCCTGGTGGGTTTCATGCTGGCGATGGGACGTTATCGCGGTTATCGGCTGACCGAGCTGATTCGCTTCAAGGCCTTCCTCAAGGAAGATGCCGAGCGGGAACACCATCAATGATCGGCTGGTGGAAAACCTGGAAGGCACTGGAAGCCAAGGGGATCATGGGCATCAACCGGCGTAACGCCGACTACGTGCTCAAGTACAACAAGCGCAGCCTCTACCCGATCGTCGATGACAAGATCATCACCAAGGAGCGGGCCATCGCGGCGGGCATTCATGTGCCCGAGCTGTACGGGGTCATTTCCACCGAAAAGGAAATCGACAAGCTTGACGGGATCATCGGCGGGCGCAGCGACTTTGTCATCAAGCCAGCCAAAGGCGCGGGTGGCGACGGCATTCTGGTCATCGCCGACCGTTTCGAAGAGCGCTTCCGCACGGTCTCCGGGCGCATCATCAGCCACGATGAAATCGAGCATCAGATTTCCAGCATCCTCACCGGGCTTTACTCTCTGGGCGGCCATCGCGACCGCGCGCTGATCGAATACCGGGTCACGCCCGATCAGATTTTCAAGAGCATCAGTTACGAAGGCGTTCCGGACATCCGCGTGATCGTGCTGATGGGCTATCCGGTGATGGCCATGCTGCGCCTGCCGACCCGACAGTCCGGCGGCAAGGCCAACCTGCACCAGGGCGCCATCGGTGTCGGCGTCGATCTGGCGACCGGCCTGACGCTGCGCGGCACCTGGCTGAACAACATCATCAGCAAGCACCCCGACACCACCAATGCGGTGGATGGCGTGCAACTGCCGAACTGGGACGGTTTCATGAAGCTCGCGGCCGAGTGCTACGAGCTGTGCGGGCTGGGTTATATCGGCGTCGACATGGTGCTGGACCAGGATCGCGGGCCGTTGATTCTGGAGTTGAATGCCAGACCTGGGCTCAACATCCAGATCGCCAACGATTGCGGGCTGACTCACCGGACCGTGGCGGTGGAGAAGCGGCTCGAGGAACTGGCGGCGGAAGGTGCCCAGGAAACCCCGGAAGAGCGGGTCAAGTTTGCTCAGGGGTTGTTTGGACACGTTTGAGTTTCGTCGATTGATCAGGCTGATCGGTGTTCGCCGATAAACTGATGGCGATCATACCGACCCCTTCCCGGCTGAAGCCGGTCCCACTAAATACCGCGTGCCGACAATGGGACCGGCTGAAACTCGGACTGTGGGACCGGCTTTAGCCGGGAAGACGTCACGCGCCACACCGCAAATCTGATGGCGTTCACACCGGCCTCTTCCCGGCTGAAGCCGGTCCCACTAAATACCGCGTGCCGTCAATGGGACCGGCTGAAACTCGGACTGTAGGACCGGCTTTAGCCGGGAAGACGTCAGGCGTCACACCGCAAAACCCAAGCCGAAACTCGCCACCCATAAACCCCCTGCTAAATGAAGATTCACCCCATGCGGCATTCCGTCCCTAGAGGAGTCACGCCTATCGCTGTATAGTTTTTTACATACCGAAACAGTGAGCAACAGATGTCCCCTGCCAAGCTGTATTCCCCTCTGTTGCTCAGCCTGTTGGCGTTGATCCTGACGGCTGTCTGCGCGCTGTTATTGGGCCGCTATCAAATTTCAATCCACGAACTCAGCACGTTCATCGCAACGATGCTGGGCCTCAGCGACATGCCCACTCAGCGCTACGACCTGCTCCACACCTTGATCATCGAGGCGCGCCTGCCCCGGGTCATCGCCGCCGTGCTGGTGGGCGCCGGGCTTTCCGTCTCAGGCGCGGCGTATCAGGGCGTGTTCCGCAATCCGCTGGTGTCGCCGGGCTTGCTTGGGGTGTTGAGCGGCTGTGCGTTCGGTGCTGCGCTGGGAATCATCTGGCACCTGCCGCCCCTGGCCATTGCGCTGGTGGCGTGCGTGACCGGGCTCATCGCCGTAGCGGTCGGTCTGGGCATCGCGCACATGTTTCAGACCCCCTCGATCCTGCTGTTGGTGCTCGGCGGCATTGTCGCGAACGCCCTCTTCACTTCCTTGCTGTCCATTGCTCAATACATGGCCGATCCGCTGGATCAGTTGCCGAGCATCGTCTATTGGCTGCTCGGCAGCCTCAGTGCCGTGGACGTGCAGGCGCTGTGGATCATCGGCCCGATTCTGGCCGTGGCCATCGTGCTGCTGTGCCTGACCGGCCGCGCCATCGACGCGCTGTCACTGAGTGATGACGAAGCCCTGAGCCTTGGCGTGCCGGTCGGACAGATTCGCGGCGGCCTGATTGTCCTCACCACGCTGATCTGCGCGCTCACTGTGAGTCTGGCCGGGATGGTCGGCTGGATCGGCCTGTTGATTCCGCACCTGGCGCGGCTGCTGGTCGGCCCCGGCAATACGCGCTTGCTGCCCCTCAGCGCCTGCCTGGGCGGGATCTTCTTGCTGGCAGCCGACGGCGTCGCTCGCAGCGTGTCGGCGGGAGAAATCCCCCTCGGCATCATTACCGAGTTGTTCGGCGCGATCGCCTTTGTGCTGGTGCTGCATCGCGTGCGCAAGGGTTGGCTATGAAGCGCTTGCAGGCCCGCGGACTGACCTATCGGATCGGCGAGCGCTTGATCCTCGATAACGTCTCGCTGGACATTGCCGCCGGCGACAACATTGCGCTGCTGGGGGCCAACGGTGCCGGAAAAAGCACGTTGATGAGGCTGCTGCTGGGGTTGCTGACGCCGCACTCCGGCGAGGTGCTGATCGACGGCCAACCGATGCGCTCGATGAAGCGTCGCGCCGTGGCCCGCCAGATTGCCTACGTGCCCCAGAGCCACGTCCCGAGCTTTCCGTTCAGCGTCGCCAACATCGTCGGGCAGGGGCGATTGCCCACTGTGGGTCTGGGCCATGCGCCGAGCCGCGACGACAAGGCCTCTGTGCGGCAGGCCCTGACCGACCTGGGCATTCATCACTTGAGTGAACGGCCGTACACCGAACTGTCCGGTGGCGAGCGCCAGTTGGTGCTGATCGCCCGGGCCATGGTTCAGCGCGCCAATATCATCATTCTCGACGAGCCGGTCACCGGTCTCGATTACGGCCATCAGTTGCGCCTGCTGGCCTTGCTCAAGCGCCTTGCCGCTCAGGGCATCAGCATTCTCTCCAGCACCCATCGCCCTGAACATGCCCTTGCCTCGGCCAATCGCGTGCTGGTGCTGCACGACGGCCGACTCATCGCCGACGGATCCCCCCACGACGTCATCGACAGCGCCCTGATGGCGCGTCTTTACCAGGTCGCCGTCGAGCAGATCGACACCAACGGCCACCGCTTTTTTATTCCTTGCTGAGTGTTTACATGATCCTATCCTTCTCATCGCGCCTGGCATTCGCGCCCCTTTTGTTTGGCGGCTTCGCCCAGGTCTGCCTGGCGCAAGAAATGACCCTGGCGCCGCTGGACATCAGCGCCGAACAGTCGATTGCCGATCAGGCGCGGGAGAAGTCGGCGACCCTCGGCCCCATGGGTGAGCGCAGGCTGCTGGACACGCCCTACTCCATCAGCGTGCTGTCCTCCGACCTGATCGACAGCCAACAGCTCAAGAGCTTCAAAGACATCATTCGCTACATGCCCTCCGTACAGGCCGACGGCGCCCGGCCGCAGACCCGGGGCCTGCAGGGCAGCGTGGTGCAGAACAGCCGGCTGGACGGCCTCAACGTGGTCTCGACCACCGATTACCCGGCCGAGCAACTGGGCGGCGTCGAGGTGCTGAGCGGGCTGTCGGGGTCGCTGTATGGCCCGGCGAATCCGGCCGGCACCTTCAACCTGCTGTCGAAACGCCCGACGGATTTCACCCGTAATCGGGTGACGGTCGGCGTGGGCACCGGTCTGACCTGGCTCAAGGCCGCCGACCTGAGCGGCCCGTTCGACCCGGACGGCAAGATCAAATACCGCCTGAACGTCGCCGACGAGCAAGGCCACAGTTATGCCCCCGGCAGCACCTTGCGCCGGCAGCTGGTGAGCCTCGCCACGGATGTCCAGATCAGTGACGACAGCGTCATCGAGACCAACTTCAGCCACTACAGCTATCTATCCAAGGGCCTGCCCGGCAAGTTCGCCGTCGCCTCGGGCGTGACATTGCCCCACGCGCCGGACCCGACCCGCAGCAACCTCGGGCAGAATTATGCCGGCGACAACAACACCACGGACACCGCCAGCGCCCACTTCAAGCACGACTTCGACGGCAACTGGAAACTCGACATTGGCGCACTGCGGCAGATCGCCGACCGCGAATCCACCGCGGTCACCAACACCCTGATCAACAATGCCGGGACGTATCGCAGCTCGGTGGCCAGCGCCACTGCCAGCCGCTTCACCATCAACAGCTACCTGGCCAACCTCAACGGCAGCGTCTACACCGCCGGCATTCGCCACGACCTGACCGTCGGCGTTACCGGTTTTGACTGGGACAACTACAACCCCGTGGCAGGCGGAACGACAACCTTGGGCAGCGCGTCATTGAGCCACCCGGTCGCCTTCGACGAGCCGGACTTACCCGACTTCACAGACCGCTACCACTCGGCCAACGCCCGCCAACGCTCGTTCGTGCTGGGCGACACCCTGACCTTCACACCGAAATGGAGCCTGATGCTCAGCGGCAGCCAGAGCCGTTTGACCGCCGACAATTATTCTCAAGCGGACATCCACACGTCATCCCGGGACTCGGGCATCAGCACGGCAAGCAGCGTCATGTACAAGCCGGTGGACGACCTGACGCTGTACCTGACCTACGCCGACAGCCTGCAACAGGGCGACAGCGCCGCGGCCGGCAGCAGCAACGCCGGGGCGATCCTGTCGCCGTATCGCAGCCGCATGTGGGAGCTGGGCGGCAAATGGGTCGCGCGCGGGGTCAACCTGTCGCTGGCGGCGTTTCAGATCAAACGTCCCTTTGCCTACACCCAGCCCGATAACGTCTATGCCGTGGCGGGTGATCAGCGCAATCGCGGGGTGGAATTCCTCGCCGACGGTGACCTGACTCAAAATCTCAAGATGTTCGGCGGCATCACTTGGCTGGACCCGAAGCTGCTGTCCACCGGCAACGACAGCACGGAAGACACCCGGATCGTCGGGCTATCACGGATGACGGCCAGTCTGCTGACCGAATACCGCATCGATCAGGCGCCGGGCCTCGCCGTCAACCTCAACGCCCGTTACGCCAGCGCCCGGCCCACGGACGACAGCAACGATCACTGGGTCGGCAGCTACACAACCTTCGACACCGGCGCCAGCTACAGCACCCGGTTGATGAAACGCGACACGGTCTACCGCCTCGAAGTCACCAACCTGACCAACGAACGCTACTGGACCAACATCGTCCCCGGCGGGCTGAACGGCTACACCGGCGCCGGGCAAGCCAGCGCGACACCGGCCGCGCCGCGCATGGTGCAGGCGTCGATTCAGGTGGACCTGTGAGCAAGGGGCGGGTCGGCGTGCGCGGTTTGTTGAGCGTCGTGATGCTCGCCGGTCTGAGTGCCAGCGCCTTCGCTGCCCCGAACGATGCCGGCCAGAACATTCAGGCCAGCCCGCTGAAATCCAGACAGGTGCAGGACGATGGCGGCCAATCAGTCAGCATTCCCACCGAACCCGCGCGCATCGCTGACGCCTGGTACGCCCATCAGGTGCTGCTGATGACGCTGGGCGCCGGCTCGCGCATTGTCGCGACGGTCAACCATCCCGCAAGCCAGCCGTGGATGTTCAAGGTCCTTCCGTCGCTCAACCAGGCCACGGCCATCCAGGGCACGGCGTTCAATGCCGAGACCTTGCTGGCCGGGCACGTCGATCTGGTGTTCACCGCCCTCGGCGATCGGCAGGCCATCGCCTATCGACAGCTCGGCCTGCCGGTCATGCAGATGGGCTACACCGACCTGGCCGGGCTTAAACGCTCGATGCTCAACACCGCCCGGGCCCTTGGTGGCAGCAAACCCGCCGCGCGCGCTCTCGCCTATAACGGGTTTCTGGATCAACAGCTGGCAGCGGTCAATCGGGTGGTGGCGGGTATCCCGGCGGAACAGCGCCCCAAAGTACTGCACATCGCGTCGGTGAATCCGTTGAAAGTGGATGGCGCCGATACGCTGATCGACGACTGGATCAAGCTCGCCGGTGGCCGCAATGCCGCGACGGGGCTCAAGGGCAATATGCAGATTGTCTCGGTTGAGCAGTTGCTGGCGTGGCAGCCGGATGTGCTGATCCTCGCGGCGGCCGCGGGTGATTTGAATCAGGCAGCGCAACCGCAGTTGCTGAACCAGCTTGATGCCGTGCGCAACGGGCGCGTCCTGCGCAACCCGGCCGGGGTGTTCCCGTGGGACCGTTACGGCACCGAAGTGGCGCTTCAGGTGGCCTGGGCCGCGCAGCAGTTGCACCCGGCGTTGTTTCCTGACGTCGACATGGCGGCACAGACGATGGACTTCTACCGACGCTTTTTCGACTACGCACTGACGCCCGAGGATGCTCAGCGGATTTTGCACGGTGAGCCGCCGGCGACTGCGCCTTCCCCCTAGGACTCGACCCTGCGGAAGACTACAATCGCCGTCCTCGCGCACTGACTGATCCACGCCTCGCATGCCAACTTGCTCCGTATACCCGCTGCCCTATCACGCCGACCCCAGCGGCTACTTCGCCCGCGTGCGCCTTGCCCCGGGTGCCGTGCTGCTGGACAGCGGTCGCCCGACCGCGGACCGGGGCCGCTTCGATCTGCTCAGCGCCTGGCCGCTGGAAACCCTGCAGCCGGTGGCGGACGAATCCGGCCCGGCCTTTCTCCAGCGCCTGCGTGAATCACTGGCGCGCCTCGGTGAAGCCGATCTGCCAGAGGACTGCGCGCTGCCGTTCGCCGGTGGATTGATCGGCTATCTGGCGTACGACTTCGGCCGCCTGTTCGAACCGCTGCCCGATCAGGCCATTGACGACTTGCACCTGCCCTCCGCGCGGTTGGGGCTCTACGCCTGGGCGCTGATCAGCGATCACCATGAGCACACCAGCCAGTTGGTGTTTCATCCTGCCCTTGATCACGTCGAACGCCTGCGCCTGATCGCGCTGTTCGAGCAACCGGCGGCGAAACGGGATGCAGCGTTCGAACTGACCGCGGCCTTCGCGCCGGACATCGATGCCGAGCAGTACCGACAGGCCATCGCGCGGATTCACGCCTACATCCAGGCCGGTGACTGCTATCAGGTCAACTTCGCCCAACGTTTTCGCGCGCAGTACCTCGGTGACCCGTGGGCGGCGTATCAGGCCCTGCGGGTGGCCTGCCCCACGCCGTTCGCCGGGTATCTGGCCCTGCCGGAGGGCGATGCGGTGTTGAGCCTGTCGCCAGAGCGGTTCGTCAAAGTCAGTCAGCGGCAGGTCGAGACCCGGCCTATAAAAGGGACGCGGCCGCGCGGGCGGGATGCCGATGAGGACGTGTCGTTTGCTCAAGAGCTGCTAGCGAGTGCGAAGGACCGCGCCGAGAACCTGATGATCGTCGACTTGCTGCGCAACGATCTGGGCCGGACCTGCCGGATCGGTTCGGTAAAAGTGCCGGAGCTGTTCAGCCTGGAGAGCTATCCCAACGTGCATCACCTGGTCAGCGCGGTGACGGGCGAATTGGCCGACGGCAAGGACGCGCTGAACCTGATTGGCGGCAGCTTTCCCGGCGGCTCGATCACGGGCGCGCCGAAGATCCGCGCGATGCAGATCATTGACGAACTGGAGCCGACTCGCCGGGCGCTGTATTGCGGCTCCTTGATGTACCTGGACGTGCGTGGCGAGATGGACAGCTCCATCGCGATCCGCAGTTTGCTGGCAAAAGACGGCCAGATGGCGTGCTGGGGCGGCGGCGGGATCGTCGCTGATTCGCAGTGGGAGGCGGAATATCAGGAGACCTTCACCAAAGTGCGGGTGTTGATGGAGACGCTTGAGGGGTTGTGATTGGAGTGGCAGGTGCGATGACCCGAGGTGATGGTACGACTCCCGGTCGAGCAGACACTGCGGTGCTGGTTGGCAAACACCGTCCATGTGGGAGTGAGCTTGCTCACGAAGACGCCAACACAGCCAGCCACTTTCTCCGGGGAATGACAGTAAGCATTCGCGAGCAAGCTCGCTCCCACAGGATCGTGGGTCGCCTCAGGATTCCGGCCCGTTCGTGGGACTTGTGGGAGTGAGCTTGCTCACGAAGAAGTCGGTACATCCGCTAAATTTTTACCGGCAGGAATGCAGTCTTCGCGAGCAAGCTCGCTCCCACAGGATCGTGGGTCGCCTCAGGATTCCGGCCCGTTCGTGGGACTTCTGGGAGTGGCCTTGCTCACGAAGACGCCAGGACAGCCAGCCACTTTCTCTGGGGAATGACAGTAAGCCTTCGCGAGCAAGCTCGCTCCCACAGGATCGTGGGTCGCCTCAGGATTCCGGCCCGTTCGTAGGACTTGTGGGAGTGAGCTTGCTCGCGAAGACGCCAACACAGCCAGCCACTTTCTCCGGGAAATGACAGTAAGCATTCGCGAGCAAGCTCGCTCCCACAGGATCGCAGGCCGCCTCGGGATTTCGGCCGGTTCGTGGGACTTGTGGGAGTGAGCTTGCTCACGAAGGCGCCAGGACAGCCAGCCACTTTCTCCAGGAAATGACAGTAAGCCTTCGCGAGCAAGCTCGCTTGTATGGTTAGACTTGAAGGGGTGGTGGGACGAACAGTTCGCATCTGACTGCTGCAAC
>NZ_JBWKQL010000019.1:0-84321 GCF_059418765.1 Pseudomonas sp. GW821-FHT07F05 | reverse complement strand
TTGCCAATCCGGCATGTGGCAGAAGCTGTTCAAACCTACGCTTGCGACTGTGCAGACGTCCTTTATAGACGGGATGCCAAGTGCTTCTCCTGCCTACCCGAACTGTGGTCAAGAGCAAGGCAGATCGGCAACCAATGTGCCAGCTGGCTGGATCATGGCGTGCGGTGCAAGAGCATGCTCCCAACTAGGTTGGAATAGTGGCTACGTCAATGCTTGGACAGCCGCTGTATCCCAGCTCACATGTTTCTAATCCTCAGTTAATTGATGCAAGAAGCCACGCACCAGTGATCGGTTGCGCTGTCATGGACGGTCCTCGATGACAGCACCCAACCTGTTGAAGGTGAACCATCAATCACGCAGTGAGTGGCTGATTCACCTGTAGTTTGCACCCCTGTCAGATAACAGAACTGGTGAACGCCCATGGGTACTCGCTGTTCTTGCGCAGGAGAGTTGATCGGGGTGTAAGCCGTGTATGACTGGGGGGTAGAGAAGGGACCTTTCCACACCCCGGATTGGCAACGTTGTCAGAAGCACTCAAGCTCTGCGCCAGAGGTCATGCTTGAGCCAGAACGTTCAGCGACATAACCACTTGTATACCCGAGGGACTTGCACGCTCTAGATCCGCATGACAGCCAGTAATTGACCGTTCCCTGTCCTCCAGCCTGTGCCTCACAGTTAGGCGAATTACCCCCCGGTTGGTTGGAAATAAACCCGACAGTGGTGCCTATGTATGTAGATTGGAACAGCTTTCTCCACACGCCGGATTGGCAATAGCCAGTCAAACAAGGGGCCTGCTGGACTGGCATCAGACCACTCGATCTTCAACACCTTCTCGGTAATAAGGTGTTAAAGCATCAAGGCAGGAGTCGCTTCCTGGGTACCTAAGGGGTCGAGCAGGATCACGTCGAGATCATCGACATTCTCAAGATATTGATCAGGAGCAGGGATAGGGAGCTTGTTTCGGATGGACAACATGAGCCGTCTCAGCAGCGCGTCTTGTGCATGCTGCTGGGCCGTTTCAAAGCAAGCACCACGGCCCACTACATTGTCGAAATCCAGCACACGCACCTCAACGCTGGTTGCTCCAGTGACAACAGTGGCTGGATACGGCACCAGGTGATTAGCGATAAGTTGATGACCGCGACTCCGGTTGCCTTCTAGTTTTTTAACCAGACGAGCCGCCCGCAGGTGGGTGTATCGCTTGAGCATTGAAAGTGATTTATGGCCGCTGATTGCGGCGACTTCCATGATGTCCAGTGTGCCCAGCTCGAAGAGTTTGGAGCATGCTTCGTGACGAAGATCGTGAAAGTGCAGATCCTCTATATCCAGTTTGATCAGCATGTACCTCCACGACGATTTCAGACCATTCGAGGTGTAGCTAAATACCTGCCCTTTCTTTTTAGCACCAAGGCGCACCAATGCCTCTCGCGCTTTTTGACTCAACGGCACATCTCTTTTTGTACCGTTTTTTGTTTCCGGTAGATGTGCAACACCGCTTTTGAAATTGATGTGCTCCCACGTCAACTTCAGTATTTCGCCCTGACGCATGGCCGTTTCAAGCGCAAGCACAACGATCGAGTAAAGCTCGGGATTCGGGTAGCTGTGGCAGTGCCGTAGGATTTTCCGCTCCTCGCGTGGAAGCAACCTTCGATCCCGTCCAGGAGGCGCGGCAGGCTTCCTCACGTTCTGGACCGGATTGGACTCTGTTGCTCCCCATTCAATCCGAGCGACATCGAACAGACTGCTCAAGAGAGACATCTCCAATCGAACTGTCGCGGGAGAAATCGACTTTCCAGTGCGAGCGTTCACCTGTGAAAGCCGTTCGTCGCGATAGGTTGCGATATCTGGACTTGAAATCGTTCTGAGCTGTTTTTGCGCGAGCTGGCAGCGGCATAGTTGATCGATTCGATAGCTTTCCTGGAGATAGCCTTTTTTCAAAATCGAAACTTGTGTGCGATACCGCAACAGGGCTTCAGCGAGTGTGAGGTCGACAATCATTTTCCCTTTCCAGCTTTGCCTCCACCAAGGTGGTGAGCTGCGTCAAGGATATGTCCAGCACCTTGGAGAGGCGCATCAATGTGTCGAGTGTGGGAGAGCGCTTACCACGTTCGAGGAGGCTGATAAAAGACCGATCCATTTCAGCTTCAAATCCTAGCTTCTCTTGGGACAAGCCCAGTCCTTTGCGCCTTTCGGCAAGTACACAACCAAACGCAGCATTGTGGTCAAGAATTTTAGAAGTCGCTTTCAAAGCATCGGCCCATCAATCAAGGCCGGGATTGTCGGTCTGCGGACTATTGTCGTCAGCGGACTATTGTCCGCAGCCTGGATTGCAGAGCTTCTTGAGTCAGTGTTGGAAGCATCAAAACTTTCCCGTGTGATTTACCGAAAGCATTACTTGCTTTCGCTGAGCCCTTTTACCCCCGTTCCCTCTTCGAGGTTTTCCCATGCACAGCGAGATTTTATCGACGCTGCCTTCAGCGATCCTGTTTGTCAGCGCCGAGCAACACCGCATCACTTATGCCAACCGAGCAGCGACCCAGCTGTTCTCCAATTTTGATCTGGACCAGGCAGACTTTGCCCAGCTGCTGATTGATGAGCCACAGCGCGAAGCCTTTGCTGCCTTCATGCAAAGTGCCGACGAGACCGGAGAGTTTGTCTTCGACGCCACGCAAGTGGCTTGGGCGCTGGAGCCGGTCCGGGCACGGGTCAAGCGCTCCACGTTCCGTGCGGGCACGACCTTCGAGATTCAGCCGGTTGAGGATCAATTGCCTGGCGTAGCCCAGTCCCTGGCCTTGTTTGATCCGTTGACGAAACTGCCGAACCGCCAGTTGCTGCGCGACCGGATGGAACAAGCCATTCACCTGTCATCGCGGATGCAGCACAGCTACCTGGGCGTGTTGTTCGTGGACCTGGACCGGTTCAAGAACATCAATGACACCTACGGCCATGCCGCAGGCGACACGGTGCTGGTTGAAGTGGCCCGGCGCCTGAGCAGCAGTGTGCGCGACAGCGACACGGTGGCCCGGCTGGGCGGTGACGAGTTCGTCATGCTGCTGTGCAACCTGCCCAGCCCTGACGACATCACCGTGGTGGCCGAGCGGATCCTGACGGCCTGTTCGCTGCCGATTCAGGTGGGCACCACGTTCTACCAGATAAGCGTCAGCATTGGCGTTGCTGCCTGGCCCGGTGACGGGGCCACGGTGGATGCCCTGCTGCACAACGCGGATCTGGCGATGTACAGCAGCAAGGGGGAGGGCCGCAACACGCTGCGCTTCTATAACGAGCAGATGAACGAGCGGGCCCAGAACAGGGCTCGCGTGGAAGCAGAGCTGAAAGTCGCGCTGCGTGACGAGCATTTCGTTCTGCACTACCAGCCGCAGTTCTGCTCGCGCACCAACCGCATCGTTGGGGCCGAAGCGCTGATACGTTGGTATCACCCCAAGCAGGGCCTTATACCGCCGTCGCAGTTCATCCAGGTGGCCGAAGAAACCAACCTGATCACGCCGATCGGCGACTGGGTGCTGCGTGAAGCGGTCGAGCAGGGCCAGCGCTGGAAAGCCATGGGCCTCAACCTGCGGGTGGCGGTCAACCTGTCCGGACGCCAGTTCGTGGAGACGCTGCCCGAGCGTGTCAGCCAAGTGCTGGCCGAGTCGGACTTCCCAGCCGACCTGCTAGAGCTGGAGCTGACCGAAAGTTTTCTGGTGTCGGACACCGACAAGGCAGCGCGGATCCTGCACTCATTACGTGCGTTGGGTGTGCGTGTCGCCCTGGATGACTTCGGCACCGGCTGGTCGTCATTGACCTACCTGAAGAGCTTCCCGGTGGACACGCTGAAGATCGATCGCTCGTTTATTGGCTCCGCTACCAGCGGCGTGGACGAACGCATTGTGCGGACCATCATGAGCATCGCCCGTGAGTTCAACCTCACCACCCTCGCCGAAGGTGTGGAGACGGATGAGCAGCTGGCCAGCCTGCACCGGCTGGGGTGCGATGCCTGGCAGGGCTTTCTGCTGTCACAGGCCGTCAGCGCCGATGATTTCGCAGACTTCTGCCGCAAACAGGATCCTTCGCAGGGCCGTTTCGCTTTGGCTCAAGGGTCGCAGTGATGGACCTGCTCACGCTGGTTCTGATGTGCGCACCCTTCGTTTCAAGCAACACCATGATGGCGGTCATGACGCAGGAGTCCGCAGGCAACCCCTGGGCACTGGGCGTCAACGGCAATCATCGGTTCAAGAAGCCTGACAGCTACCAGGCAGCGGTCACCGAAGCGCGGCGCTTGCTTGCGGCCGGGGCCAACATCGACATGGGGCTGATGCAGATCAACAGCCGAACCATGGCGAACCTGGGGCTGACGGTTGAGCAGGTCTTTGATCCTTGCTCGAACGTCTATGCCGGCGGCGTTGTGCTGACGCGCAACTACGTCAAGGCGTCCGAGCAGTTCGGCGATCCGCAGAGCGCGCTGCAGGCTGCGATATCGGCCTACAACACCGGCAACTTTCACTCAGGTTTCAAGAACGGGTATGTGCGCTTGGTACTGAACCAGGCGCAGCGCTCTCCCTAATCACTGAACCTGAACAACGTCACTTTGAGGGAACACGTCATGATATTTACATCAGCAACGTTGTTGGGAGCATTGGTCCTGGCGGGTTGCGCAGTGATAGGCACCGCTCTGGATAAAATCGCAGACGAAATGAAGCGTACCAACGACCTGAAAGAGGCCGAATTGCGCAGCAGGAATGTCGCGATTACAGAGCCTGGTTCAACCGCTAATTAATCGAACTCGGAGGTGCTGCATGCTCCGATTGTGGCTCTGTTTACTTCTGGCCCTGCCGGCTCCCTGCTTCGCATACTGCTTTGATGCGGCCGGCCAGCGCCAAGAGGTAGATCCATTGCTGCTTGAGGCCATCGCCATTCAGGAGAGCGGCCTCAGGCAGAACGCTGTAAATCGAAATTACGACGACAGCGGCAAGCTGATCAGCACGGACTATGGCGTCATGCAGATCAATACGGCCAATGCCAACCGTCTGGTCAAGATGGGGTTGATTCACCGGCCCGAAGATTTGCTCAAGGATGCCTGTTTCAACGTGCAGGCCGGCGCTTGGGTATTGGCTCGTCATCTGCGCGTTTGTGGCAATACCTGGCGCTGCCTTGGCTCCTACAACGCAGGTTTTCATCCCTCTGCCAAGCAGGAAGCAAAAAGGCTTCTGTACGCCCAGCTGGTTCGAAACATTTACGACCGCCTCAAGGCGCGTCGCGTACCCCCTGCCCACCTCGCTATTCGCTAATGACTGCATCCCGCGCAGGGGTGTAGGGAGACTTTCCATGAACCATCTTCTATTCACTGCTCCTGCGGTGGCCTTGCTGCTGGCCGGCTGTCAGGCATTTCAACAAAAGCCCGCGGCGGCTGCCGCACCTGATCCCGCCCTTGTGCGCCTGGTCGCCCAGCAGCAGGTGCTGTGGCAGGAAGGTGCGATCAACACCGTATCCCCACTGCCGGCGGATGCCATCCTGGCCAATACCGACCTGGTATCGGTGAACTGGTCCGGCGACGCCGTAGAGCTGCTGTCGCACGTGGCCAAGCAGCGCGGAGCCCGCTTCAACTGGACAGGCGTGCGCCTGCCCCTGCCGGTCAACGTGCATGTGCGCGGGGTGACCTACCAGAACCTGCTGCAGATGATTGAAATGCAGACGGCCTGGCGGGCGACGCTGCATCAGCTGCCCAGCCAGCTGACCCTGGCATTCATGCAGGCGCAGCCGCCGGAGCAAACCAGGGGGCATCCATGAAAAAAACGCTGCTAGCCCTTGCCCTGGTGCAGGGCCTGGCCGGATGCGCACAGACCCAGACAGCAACCCCGTCTGATGCACCGCCGGCCATGGACCGTTATCTCAATGCGACAAAGCCTGATGCCTCACAGGTCTCTGACACTCGCCGCCAGTTGCTGGAAGAGGCCGGTCGCACCATCGGCTTTCGGGGTGGCAAGGCTCAGCGCTCCTGGGAGCTTCGCCAAACCCTGGATGGACGCTTTGGCCGACTGGAAGTCATCTACGACTTCAAGACACTGATCAGCAAGCAGGGATGGTTGCCGCCGGTCATTGATGAGGCAGTGGATGTAGCCCACATCACCCCGGGGCAGATCCGCACCTCCAACCATGTGTACGAAATCATTGCGCCGGAGCGCTTCGTTAGTAATCCACCTTCCTGGCGCACCTGGTTGCTGGCCGGCCTGTCGTCCACCGCGACCGATGGCCCTGAATCATCCGTAATGCCGGAAAACAGCGTGCAGAAGGCGCTCTGGCAGACGGCAATTAAGAAGGGCTGGGAAGAAGGGCGCATCAGTGCTGATCACACCCTGGAAGCCAATTTCAACCGACTGACCCGCGATTACCGGGGCATGTTGCTGTACTCCCAGCTGCTACGTCAGGGCTTCATCACCCAGCCAGTGGTGACCGATCAACAGCAGACGGTTACGGGCGATCGGCAGAAGCTGATGACGGGCGATCGGGTGCGCACGATCAAGGAAAACGCAGGCTTTATCCCGGACAAGACCAAATGGCAGCCAGTCATCAGGAGAGACAAACCATGACATCCGAACTCGAGCCCTTCGACTTCAGGCACGGCGTTAACGATCTGGCGATGCGTGAGTTCTTCGTGTGGTGCGCTCGACAAAACGTCAGCGACATCCACATCCAGGGTGGTAACCACCTGGTGGTCGATCAGCACGGCCGTAAGCGCCGGGGCAGTACCTTCGTCCTAGCTGATGACACCTTGGGCAAGATCATGGACGACATATTCAGTCCCGAGGTCCGGTCGATGGTCAAGGGTGGACGTCCGGTGGACAGACCCCTGCAGCTGGACGGTGACATGCACAACCGCTACGGGCTGGAGCGAGGCGAGCGGCTGCGCTTTCGCTGCAACTTCGTGCAAGCGACAGCAGGGCGCCTGGACACGACCATTGCCCTGACCATGCGAATCATCCCCGCGGACATTCCTGACATCACCAAAATGGGCATCGAGGCGGATCTGTTCGAGGCGCTTCTACCCCCCAATGGCATCGGTATTTTGGGAGGGATCACGGGATCCGGTAAAAGCACACTGGCTGCCGCTGCGTATCGCTACTGCCAAAAGACCGAACCGGATCGCAAGATCACCACGATCGAAGACCCGATCGAGTTTGTGCTGGGTCGCCCTGAAGACATCCTGCAACCCACGCAGCTGCAAATCGGACGTGATGCGTCGACCTATGCGGAGGCGATTCGCGCCGATCTGCGACGCGCACCCTCGATCATCGGCATCGGCGAAATGCGCGACCTCGAAACCTTTCAGGCAGGCGTGCTGGCTGGCCAGCTCGGTCACTTCAATCTGACCACCATGCACATTCACTCACCTGGTGAGGCTATCCCGCGCTGCCTGACCATGGTGCCGGCGGAAATGCGCGAAGCCACGGCCCGGGACCTGCTGGGCGTGCTGCAGTACATCGTGGTGCAGAAGCTGTTACGTACCACCGATGGCAAGCGCACGGCCGTGCGCGAGTACATCGTTTTCGATGACCCGCTGCGCGCCAAGCTGATGGACCTGCCGTACACCCAATGGGGGCAACACATCGACAACATCATCCGCGTGGAAGAGCGGCGCATTGCCGATCAGGCCTGGCGGCTGTACCAGCGAGACATCATCGAGCAGTCAGAGCTGCGCATGGCCATGACTTCTCACCAACAACGTGCTTTTGAACAAGGAAAAGCCGCATGAATCGAGTCACTTGCAGTGAATTGGACCGAAAGATCGCCACGACCGAAGACCCATTTGAGCTTGTGCTGAGTCGCTCTGAAGACATCCTGCAACCCACCCAACTGCACACCCGGCGTGATGGTGAAAACCACGCAGAGACGATTCGCACTAGCCTGCGACGCGCACCGTCGGTTATCGGCATTGGCGCAAAGCGCGGAATGGTGACCTTATGACCCGACTGACTCGCCGTTTCAACCTCTCGGCAACAACTGCCGTGTTATTGCTCATGGCCAACGCCGCTCAGGCCAGCCAGGTGCAGGTCGGTTTCTCCCCGGAAGGCACGGCTGAAGCGCTGGTGGTGGACGTGATCCAGAAAGCGCAACACCAGATCCTGCTGATGGGCTACAGCTTTACGTCACCGAGCGTGGTCAAGGCGTTGGTTGCCGCCAAGCGGCGCGGCGTCGATGTGCAGGTTGTGCTCGATGCACGCGGCAACGAGGGCAAAGGCAGCAAGGCGGCGATGAACTTGATTACCACTGCCGGCATTCCGCTGCGCACCGACGCGGCCTACAAGATCCAGCACGACAAGGTGATCATCACTGACGGGCAAAACGTAGAAACAGGCTCGTTCAATTACTCCTCGGCCGCTGCGCACTCCAATAGCGAAAACGCCCTGGTGCTGTGGGACGCGCCGGACGTGGCCAAGGTCTACACCCAGCATTGGCAGTCGTGCTGGGACAAGGGCCAGGCCTACCAGCCTGGCTACTGATCAACTGACTTAAAGGACGATCATCATGAGTCGAGTCAACTTGGAAGCCTTAGGGCCACGACCGGAAGAGCGCGCTTCGGTGACGCTGATCGCAGCAAGGCTTACCACCGCCATTCATGCGGGCCTCTTCGAGAATGGTTCACGCATCACCCAACAGGCTGTGGCGAACCATTTCGGCGTCAGCCGGATGCCAGCCCGCGAGGCCTTGCGTCAGGTTCAGGCTCAGGGCCTGATTGAGTATCGCCATAACCGATCGCCATTGATTGTGTGGCCCAAGCGGGCTGACGCAGCTCCAGAATCTGAACGGTTGCAGCAGTTGGAGGCGCAGTTACGCCGGGCCAAGGAAGTGTTCGACTTTATGTACCGCGACCCTGCAGCTGCGGCCGGTTGCTGGAGAGAGCTGGCCATGCAACAGGCCGATGATATCGACGCGGTGCTGGCATCCACACAATAGGTCTTGTTCTTCCCCGCATTACCTCCTAGCCCATCCAGTAGAGGCCTACAACTCCAAGTTGTAGGGTCAGGCTGTGCCCGGTCCATCGATTTTCAGCGTGAGCCTATGAACGAAAACACCAACGAAAAAAAGCGTCCCCCTCCTGGGTTTTGGCGCAACGCCTCGCGCCTGCTCAATGTGTACGGCATCCCCGCACCGCTGTTTCTGCTTTACCTGGCCTGGTTCCGCTTTCCCTCGTACACGACGGTGTACGTGGTCAGCGGCCTTATCGCAGGGTTTCGCCTGCTTTCGCATTTCGGCTGGACGTACAAGGTGCTGATTGCTCGGCTGCTTTACCTGGTGCGCGGCAACAAGCTGTCCGGTCGGCCTTGGTGGTACCGGCGCTTTACCGAGGGGGGATAAGCCATGGCCTTGTCATTTGAAGCTGCAGAGGAACTGATCTACGAGTTTTGCAAAACATACCCGCAGGCCCGTACGATCACTTTCAACCTTGCTCAAACTCAGGAAGAAATTTATGGACCAGAAAATACAGTCGCACTCCGGGGAAGAATTAGTGGTTCGTATCGAGCGGCATCCCTCGGGGCAGATTTTGCCCTTGCCAACAGTGATTCGAACGAAAAGTTTGAAAGAACTCTTAGGCACGAAATCCTTGGACACTTTGGGATCAACACCTTCAAGCCCGACGAAAAGCGAGCAGTCCTAAACGCGATTATCGAAGCTCGATCCGAGGTCGGGCTTGAAACGCTTTGGGGCTATGTTGACCGGCTCTACCCCGGCCAGAGCGATATGCGTAATGCCGAAGAGGTTTACGCGTTAGCTTGCGAGGCCATTGAGCCATCCGATAGATCGGCGGCTATCGGGGGTCAAAAATCCTACGACGACGTGTGCGTATCGCGAACCCGAGCGATGCGTATCAGCGATCTGATCAACCTCACCACCATGGTGGCCGAGGGACTGCACGACCGTACCCGGTCGCAGCAAACCTTTCCTGAATCCGATTCTGCCCAGTTCAAGCAGGACACCCCCATGAAAACTTCCGAGTACCCGGTCTGGCTGGCCGTGCAGCCTGACGACCGCGACAAAATGCGTACAGCGGCTGGCCAGCTGAGTGATGGCCGGTCTGCTGTTGCCTGGGACAAAGAGGAAAAGCTTTGGTTTGCGCGGCCGGGTTGCGACCTTGATCGTGTCCAGGAGTGGATGCCTGATCGCAGTATTAGAGCAGGGGGAGGGGATCCGGAGTCAGAGTTTCTTGACACATTGACCCAAGCCGGCCTGGTCATCAAAGGCATGCCTGTGATGAACGGTAAGCGTCAGCGGGTAGCCACAACCGATGACAAAGGCGGTAAGACCAGCGGCGTCTATTGCGGCTACCTTGATCGCAGACCTGCTGGCTGGTTCATCAATTACCACCGCGCAGAGTCATCAAAAGACGTGACCAACTGGACCGCCACCGGTGGTGATGCCAACCCTTTAGCCCGCTTGCACATTCGTGCAGCGGCTAAACAGTCCCAAGAAGACGCCACTCGTGAGCGGGCTGAGCTGCACGCCGAACGAACGCTGGCCGCTAAAACGCTGTACGACCAACTACCTGCTGCTGACCCCTCGCACCCTTACCTGGTGCGAAAGGGGATACCCCCGACGCCCGAACTTCGACAAACACGAAACGGTGCCCTGGTGGTGCCGTTTTTTTCTGACCAAGGAAACTTCAAAACCCTGCAGTACATCCCGGAAACGGGGGACAAGCTGCTGTTCAAGGATGCGCCCAAGAAAGGAAATTTCCTGGTGGTCGGGGGGCCGTTGGAACCCGGTCAACCCATCCTCTACGCCGAAGGCTATGCCACTGCGCGCAGCCTGAACTTGGCTACCGAGCGGCCGGTGGTGATGACCATCGATGCCGGGAACATGGTGACCGTCGCCCAGATCCTTCACCAGCAGTTCCCTGATAGCCCCCACGTCTTTATGGCCGACTTCGATCATGCCAAGAACGAGAACAAGGGTTTGCTCATGGCCACCCAAGCGGCCGATGCAGTCGGCGGACATGTGGCCTACCCCGTTTTCAACGAAAGTGAGATCGCCCAGGGGTTCACTGACTTCAACGACCTTCACCAATCACGCGGTCTGCACGCTTTACGCGAACACATCGCTTCGCTTTTTCAGCCCGCTGCCAAATTCGACGAGGTAACCACTGTGCCAGACCAACCAGATGTAGAAGCCCCCGGCATTCAAGCCAGACCGTTCAGTCAGGAAGAGTTGCAAGGGGGCGTTCCGATCTTTACGCGTGATGATGCTTATGCCGATGCAATCACGCTTTCGGCTGACGGGTCAGCCGTGCCGGTTGCACCTGAGGCGCTATCTGTCGTGACAGACGCTGCCACCTTGAGCACTGATACTCATCCAGAAGCTGTGGACGCCAATGAACCCCTGATGAACGTCCCGCTAGAAAGCGCAGCGCCAATCACAACGTCGACCTCGGTAGAGTCCGCTGGACCTGCGCTGGATGAAGCGCGTTCAGAGCCTGTACTCAGTGATGCCATACCGACGCCGGCAACTGCTGATCCTAATCGAGTGGCTACGCCAGAGCTTGAGCAGTTGAGTCCAGGTGAGCCTCTGGATGCTGAACCGACTGAAGCGACGGCTCATCTTGCCACGCTAGCGAAAGCAGTCCCGCAGGTTGCACAGGCGGATCAGGAGGTCGAGCCCGCCGTAGTTGCACCGGTTGCCGTGGACAGCGCCGCTGATGCGGAACCTGAAGCGCCTGCGAAAGTAGCTGATGACCTGATGAATTTGTTGCCGCGTCCTCGGGCCGGCGCTGAAGCGCCTGCAGCTGAACCCGTCGTGGACTCAATTGATGTCGGCCCGCGTATCGGCAAGGACGAACCGCCGCTGCAGCCTAGCCAGATCGACAAGGACAATTTGCTGACCCGCATCACCCCTGAGCCGCAGGGCGACAATTCAGTGTTGTACAAGCTGGACAACGAGCCAGCATTTGTTGACCGAGGCTCGCGCCTGGAGATGGTGCCCGGCGCGGGTCAGAATGATGAGAAGATCCTGGCAGCGCTGCTGACTGCAGCGCGGTTCTATCGGGGCGAGATCGAGTTGACCGGCAGTGACGCGTTCAAGGCCAAAGCGATCGAGCTGATTGCCCAGAATCAGGTCAACGTCTCGATGAAAAACCCGGCTCAGCAGCTGATGCTCGATCAAGCGCGTCAGGCGCTGGATCTACCTGTCGTCAAACCCGATGCTATCCACGGCAATACACCCGAACCGTTTGATCGCGCTCCACCGGCACCGGCTGCAATGCATGTCGCGACGGCAGCGGGGTCAACAGCGCCGACAAGCCCGGCAGTAACTGCGCAACACGCTGCACCAATGCCGGTTAATACCGCTGCCAACAACGCGTATGTGCCCTTGGCTGTGTCCGACCCGATGACGTTGGCTCATAAGGAAGTGCAGGCCGGACCTGTCGATGATGCACCGCCTCTTGGGGCTGCCCGGCAAACGCCAGAGACTCAACCTGCCAGAGTGAGCGGGGACCAGGCGCCGGACACGGGCGTGGATCCGTCTATTCATCAGCTCTCGACGTCAGCGGCACAGGGTGTCACCGGCAAGGTAATGAGCTGTGGCAAAGCGCCGTTCCGATTCGATCCGCAAAACAGCGAGAGCGTGCACATCAAGCTGCGGACCAGAACAGGTGTTCAAACATTCTGGGGCAAGGAGCTGGCTGGACTGCTCCGTGAAACGCGTATCGAACCGGGCCGCATGGCGACCCTGCAATACCTGGGCGAGAAGCCAGTAACGGTAAGGACCCCGGTGAAAGACCCGGATACTGGACAGGTCTTGCGTTACGAGGACAAGCAAGCAAAACGCAATCAATGGTCGCTGGCTTTGCTAAATGGCACGGCCGTTCGAACGGGAGACGATCAGGGCGTGAAGTTGGTGGCCTATGACGCAGCGCGTTTCGACATGATTCAGACCTCGATCATCACGCAGCTCAATGTACCGATAGACGCACCGCCGCGACCCGCTGACGGGTTGTTCTGGATGACGCCCAACGGTCAGGGCAGCGCCAGGGCTGGGGACGAACTGTCGGCACCGCGACCTCAGGTGGACACTGTGGACGTCGGCAAGCCGGTGATGAGCAGCTGGTCGCAGGATGGTCAGCTGGACATGGCCCTGTTTCGTGGTGATGGGCCGTACCTGCAGGGCGTAATGCGTCAGGGCAACGAGTACCAGCATGTCCTGGTGAGTTTGCCTGGGCATGCCGAGGCGCCGCCGATGGTTATCAACCAGATCACCGAACAAGGTCTGGTGCCGATCGGTGTGGGCAACGGCATTAACCGCTCCGGCGGTGAGCCGGTTGCGCGTGAGCACATCGCCTTCAAGCTCGACGGCGATCCGGCCGTGCGCATCGGCAAGCTGGACTTTCCGGCAGAAATGCCGCCGGCACTGCACGTTCGACTGGGCTTCGATGAACGCTGGAAGGACACCAACACACTCCCAAAGTCATCACCGGCAGCGGCACCAATGGCAGAGCCAAGCGCACTGCGCCCGTCTTGAACCGTTAACACCTAGGACAATTTCATGATCAAGAAAAGCATGTGCCCGGCACTGCTGATGGTTTTGTGCTGCCTGCCGGTTATCAGCGATGCCGCCGTCTGCCGCTCGGGCGATGCTGCCCAGGCCGGCAGCACGGCGGGTTACGAACAGGCTCGCAAGGCTGATGAGGCATGGGCCGAGCGCGAGCGCACGGTCTCTGACCAGCTGCAGAGCTGCCTTTCCCGCATCCGTACCACCCGCGTCAGCCTGCCGTCCTTTCCCAGTCTACAGGACATCCTGGATCAGGTGACCGAGCGCGTCTGTCAGGCGGCGGTGGACAAGATCAACAGCCAGATCCCGAGCAGCATCGATCCCTGGCAGCAGTACCAGAACCTGTGAGGCTGTGATGATGCAAACACTCAATGAAACAGCTGCGATTCCCGAACAAAGCATGTTGCAGGCGATTGTCGTGGCGGAGGAACAAGCGTTCCTCCACGCACAAAATGCCCAGCGGCAACGCGAACTGGGCGTTGCATTTGCGCATCGCTGCCTGACCGCGCTGATCTGGAGCGGCAGCGCACTGGTCCTGGCGATTGTGGTGATCGGGATCCTGGGATGGCAGGTGGCTCACCCGCCGGTGAAGTACTTCACGACTGAAAATGGTCGCGTTGTGCCGGTCAAGCCAACGGATGAACCGGCCTTTAGCGACAGCGATGTCTCGGCCTTCGGAGCTGACACCATCCGCCGAAGTTTCACGCTGGACTTCATCCACTACCAAGACCAGATCAATAGCGTTAAGGAAGACTACGACGATACGGGCTACTCGGGTTACTACACGGCGTTGAACAGCTCCAACATCCTTGCTTCAGTCAAGGGTCAGCGGATGAACCTTTCGGTGGAGGTAGGTCCGGGCCGCATCCGGGCCAAAGGCAAGCAGGGTGATGTTTTCGCGTGGGAATACCAGTACCCGGTGACTTTGAAGCTCGATGGTCAGGTGACAGGCAGTCCGGCGCAGCGCTTTATCTTCACCCAGCGCATCCAGCGCACGGACGTCGATGTGAAGCCCAAGGGCCTTGAGGTCGTGCAGCTGATCAGCACCGGCGCCAATTGAAGGAGCATTGATCATGACCGTGAACGATGAAATCCAAGCTGTACTGGCGTGCCCGAGCAGTAGCCTGTGGTTGCGCAATGCCTTGACGTCAGCCCTTGACCGCGACAGCGTGGACGCTGCCAACGATGCCGAGCGTTTGAGTGAACTGTTGTCACGCCGCTGCGACTGGTTGTGGCGATCCATGCCCGTCATCGAGGAGGAGCCGCATGAATCCAGCCTTTGAGGAGGCGCTGCAAGCGCGTTTCTTATGGATGCAGGTGCGCAGCTACGGTTTGCTGGGTTTTCACCAGATGGCCGAGGCGTTTGCTGATGAGGCCTACTGGCGAGTCGAACGGCTGGCCATGCACCAAGCACGTTGTGATCTTCCGTATGCTCATCCGTATGGGGCCAAATGCCCACCGTTGTTGCATGACGTACCGCGACTGGCCGCGCTGTATGAGCAGGCCTACCGCGATGAAGCGAGCGAAGTCGAGGAGGAGCGCGAGGAGGCTGCGCATCGACAAAGGCAGCGGGATAAGGAGCAGCATGCGTTGGCCTGTATCGAACGCAACGACTGGGACGCGCTGGATCTGCCAACCCCTGAGCATCTGTCCGCCAAGCTGTATGCGGGTGAAGGCGTGCGCGTGGATGGGCACTTTCTGCATTACGACTCCGATGACGGCGTTGTCTGGATGGACAATCCCTATGGCGTCGAAGGGTGTCTCGGAGAAGAACCCACCGTTGCGCTGTGTCGTCGGTTCCTCACCCGTATCGCCAAGGGAGGCATGTACGGACCTGAACCCTAGCAGTCAGGTCCGGGCGCACTCACTCGCTGCATAGTCAATCTCAACGAAATGCCATGCCGCGCAGGTTGCTCACTGCGCCGGCTCATTCCTGCAAGGAAATCCTATGAAAATCTCAATGGCACTGGCCGTTTGGCTTGTGACGGGCAGTTGTGCCTGGGCGGCAGAGGCGGACACGGCCCAAACTCCTCAAGCCCCTACTGCCGCACCGGCCACCGGTTGGCAATCCACTGCGCCCAAAGGCAGGGCACCTTCAGGCAACGATCCACTGCCGCCGCCTCGGTCAGCGCTGTACAACCAGGCGGTAGAGTCGACTACACCGTTGACGCCGGCAGAAACACGGGACCTGCTCAGCAACAAGAATCAGGTTGAGCAGGCCATAAGCGCTCCGCAGATGGCCATCGTGCCGAAGATCAGCGCGCTGACGGTGGACCTGGCGCCGGGGGCCAGCCTGCCGCTGATTCGCACGGCCGTGAACTACCCAAGCTCAATCAGCTTCATCGACAGCACCGGGGCACCGTGGAAACTGGGCGCTGCGCCGATCACCGGCAACCCCAACGCCTTTACGTCCTACTGGATGCCTAATAGCCCGGTACTGGTAGTTGAAGCCATCAAGCCGTACCAGAGCGGCAACGTCACCGTGTACTTGGAGGGTTTGGCTGTGCCGATCGTGATCACGATCAGCAGCGGCGAACCCGATACGGTGGCCAAGACCTGGGCGGTGGACAGTCGCCTGGATCTGCGCGTCCCGCGCCGAGGACCTGATGCTATCGCCGGTGCTGCGCCGGAAAGTCGTATTGGTCTGCACGACAGCACCCTACAGGCGTTTCTCGACGGCATCCCGCCCAAAGAAGCGCGCCGATTGAAGACCACCGGCGATGTGCCGGAAACCACGGTCTGGCAGATGGGCGATGACCTGTTCATCCGCTCGCGAGCGGACATCCGTGACGAGTTTGAAGCCACGCTTTCATCGGCCGACGGTACGCACCTGTGGAAATTACCGGTGACGCCTTACGTGTCGTTTTCGGTGCTCGGACGCACCTCAGCCCTCAACGTGGCACTGGAGTAGACATGGCAAGTGAACAGGATGCAGGACGAGCCCAAAAGCTCACGTGGACGTCTATTGTAATGGTGATTGGGGGCATGCTCGTGGGGGGGTATGCCTTGATCACCTGGCTTTACAAGCCGCCGGAGCAAACTTCTCAGGTCAACCTGGATAGGGTTAGCGGAGCAGTCCCAGGCAAGACGAGCGAAACGCCTGCCTATCGCGAGCAACTGGACCAGTTCAATCGCCAGGGCGCCGCGCAGGCACAAGCCGAAAACGGCAGCTTCATTGCCAGCATCAAGCTGGAACAACAGCCCGTTGTGCCACAGGAGGAGAAGAAAACCCCTGCCAATACCGTTGCCGGCAATGAATCGCGGCAAGGGGAACAGGGTGGCAACAACGCTGGGAACGGCAACAACAGCAATTCCGACCAGAATAGTCGCCGTCAGCAGGATCTGGACAAGTTCCTCGCCAAGCTGAACCCAGACGTCAAGGAACAGCGCATAACCGGGCTGCAGACGGCGCGGATGCTGGGCAGTGAAGGATCTGGCGCGGGGCAAGGCGGTGCTGACAACAGCTATCAGCAGTGGAGTCAGAGTTTGGGAGGAGGCTTACGTACAGTGGCGTCCTCAAACCGTGGCACATCCGGTTCCAGCTCAGCGCCGGTCGTGCCGATCGAGGTGATCCCACCGTACTGGCGTGCTCCGGGCTACATCGACATCGGGATTGATTCGGATAACAGCACCACGCCGGTGCTCAGCAGGATCGATACCGGTAAATACGCCGGCATCGTGCTCAAGGCGTCTGACGGCGCCAAGTTGACCGGCGAAGGCGTGGTGATCCACTTTTCCGAAATGGCCTACAAGGGCATCAACTACAAAGTCGATGCTTATGCCCTGCAGGAAGACAGCCTACTGGCCAACGTGGCCACCGACGTAAATCACCGCTACATGTCGCGCATTGTGCTGCCGGCCTTGCTCGGGGGCATCGGTGGCATCGGCGAAATGTACTCGCAAGCCAATACCCAGTTGGTCAGCAACGGTTTCAACAGCCAGGTGGTGCGTCCCGGTCTTCCGGACGGCGCGGCTGTGCTAGGCGCCATGGCGGGAGGCGCAGCAGGACAGGCGGCGAAGGTGCTGACCGAAGATGCGCAGCGCGTACCGGCAACGCAGGTCACCGTCACCAAGGGGCAGGTCGTGGCCATCCAGTTCATGCGCGGTGTGTACTCGGGGGATGCCATTGCACCGGGTCAGAGCGGTGACGAAGTGAAAGCTGCGGTGCCCGTTCGCTCAACCAGCCAATCCGGCCAGCAATTCAACCAGCAACCTGTGACTGACGATCAGTGGCGTGCGGCTGCGCGGCAACAAATCCAAACTCAACAAATGCGACAGGAGTTTAATCGATGAGTGAATTCAGCCCTCAGGCGGCACCCGTGTCGCCGCCGGCGTATACACCGCCGTCCAACGTTGATCAGCACTGGCTCAAGCGTCCAATCATTTGGGGACAGTCCATACCCTGGCTGACTCTGTATTCGCTGATCTTCATTGCTGCGGTTGTCTTTCTGTGTAGGCCAGATCCTGCCGCCAGTTCCAATGGGCGGGCATTTGGCAATCAGGATCTGCAGCCCACCGCGCAGTCTGCACCGCTGAGCTTTGACACGATGTCCAGCGTGCAGGCTTCCCCAAGCGGCCCGATGGCTCAGGCGGCCTCGGCTTCCAGCGTGGCACAGATGCAGGATCAGGTAGCCGGGATGGTGGCCAGTGTGCGCGCATACGGCGAGGCGAACCGAGAGGCCATTACTCAAGTGGCCGCGTCGTTGAAGGTCACCATTGAGAACCAGCACAGGCTGCAGCAGCAGATCGACGAGTTACAGGCCAAGTTTGCGCTGTCATCTGCCCCGGTGGCAGTGGCACAAGCCAAACCTGTGGTCCGGACTGCTGCCAGACAACCTACTCGTGCAGCAGCGCTTCCAGAGCCGCTTTCAGGCATGCATCTAAGTGCCGTGCAAAACGGCATGGCCTGGGTGCAGTGGCAGGACAAGACCTGGGCGGTAGAGGTCGGGGACACCCTTGGACCGGTCACCGTGACCGGCATTGATGCTCCTTCGCGTCTGGTGCACACCAGTGCCGGCACGCTGCAGTGAGGTAGGTCATGTCCGGATCAAAAGACGCCATTCAGATACTGGTCGCGTTTGCACATGGGCTGCTAGGTGCATTTGTCCACCTCATGTGGACTTTGGGCACGCTGTTCGCGGTAATGGGAGCAATCACGTACTTGGCGCACCAGGCCAATGCGCGCAAAGCGCCGGGTCAGAGCCAAGGAATGGGGAAGACCATTGCCCTCCTGCTCATCTGCGGCGGATTGGCCGGTCTGGACCAAGTTATCGGGGCAGGTGCCCGCCAACTGGGCTGGCAGGGCGCTTCATTCGATGCGATCAGCTACGTGGACGTGGGTACCTTTGGCGTGGCCGCCGATGCGGCCAACGCTATGTTGACCTTGGTTCGGATGCTCGGGGTGATGTTTGCCCTGCAAGGCATGCTGAGCTGGAAACGATCCCTAAAAGACGGACACACCGGCCTGTCCGCCGGCGAGGATGTATCCAAAGGGACGCTTAAATTCATCATCGGTGTCCTGTGCGTCTGTAACCCCTACCTGCTCGATGCAGCGCAGAAGTCTTTGGGCTTGCTCTGATCAAGCCGCACACCCTGCGCTGACGCGCTCTTCTGCTGTACCGCTTCTGCTCCACCGCTCCATTCGCTCCATCACTCACTTACTCAAATACTCAATCCGAAACAAGGAACTGAACATGTCTCAACACATGCTGCTGTCTGTCTGCGTGCGCGCCACCCTGCTCAAAGACAACGTACGTCAACGTTTTATCAAGGGCCTGGCGGCCATTACTGCAGCTTCGCCGGTATTGGCTCATGCCGATGGCGACGTGGCTGACATGTTTACCCACACCGCTACAGGCGGCACGACCGTCAGCAAAAGCTTGCTGACGCTTGCTCAAGTCGCTGGTGTGGCGTTCGTCATCGGCGCCCTGATCGCCGCCAAAAGCAAAAAGGACAACCCACAGATCAAGGTCTCGCACATTGCAGGTTCCCTGATCTTTGGCGTCTGCCTGATCGCGGTACCGGAAATCATCAAACGCTCGCAGAGCCAGATCGGCTTGACGCCCATCAACGTGGGCTGATCAGAATCAGCCGCACGGTGCCACTGCGACCGTGCGGCCTGGAGGGAATGGATATGCAAAGTGACGCCATCGTCATGCACGACGAAGATCAGGATAACCCTGAGGTGGATGAGGGTAGCCCTGATGAAAAGGCGGTCGCCGAAGCGGCCGTCATGCCGGTTGTTGAGCTGGACATCAGCGGTGATATTGACGCACCCGTTCCCATGCCAGTGGCAGGAGAGCGCTGCGAAGGGTGTGCCTTGCACACCACCAAACTGTGGCAGGGCGCGAGGGCCGGGCGGGAAGAACCCCATGCGGTCTGCACGCTGTGTTACTTGACCGGCCACCTGGACAGTCCAACGGCAGCCCATGGCCGATTGGCTTTTCTCCCCGGTCTGTCCACCGCCGATGCACTTCACCTGCAGCGCCATGCCCTGCTGGCCATCCTGGGCGGCGATAAAGCGCAGGTAAAACAGGGAGAGCGCGTCTGGAAGTGGATGGATCGCCACAGCCGTGAGGTTGAAATAGCGTGGGGCACGGCACGTGCCGGTGAGTTTGCCCAAGCCATGAAGCGATTGCCCCCCTTTAAACGCAGCCAGCTGCAAGCCCGGCTCACGGGCTGCGTGCTGATGCTGCCGGCTGACATGTTCGATGACCTGACTCTGCTGCTGCCTTCGCACAAAACCGTGCAATCGGTCCTGTCCTCGCGCAGCTGGACCACCTATACCCGGAGTGATCTGTATGTCTAAAGTGGTTCGCTGGGTGGAAAGCCTCATCACCACCGTTTCACGCTTCGCCGTGTCCCGGGATTTACCCGATTACTGCGACCTGGAAACTGTAATCCGTCTGACCGACGACGATCGCGTGCGTCATCCGCAACTCAAGGCGCCGTTCATTGCGGTCACGGATGCTGGCGACTACTGCACCGTGTACGCCGTAGCCGGCAGTTTCTGCGACACCGATGAAAGTGCGGCAGTGGATGCGCCTTATTCATGGGCAGGGCGGTTGTCACGCATGACCCAGAACCTCACCGCTTCCTACCGTCGCCACGGGCACAAGATCAGCCTGGTGTTTGATTCAGATCCGGAAAGGGGCGGTGACGAAGTAGCCGCACGCCTGGCGCCGCAATACCGCTCCATCGCCCGTACCGGCATCGACATGTCGCAGATCCTGGATGAGACGCAGGAAAAGCTTGCGCCGTGGGTCTCGCGTGAGCGCTGTTACCTGGTCTGTTACACCGGTCGCCAGTCGCTGTCCTCGCACGAGCTGGTCGACGAGAACAAACGCTTGAACGCGCTGATCGAGCAGAGCCCGCAAGCGCGCTTCGGGCAGAACCCGGTGCTGGCCGAGTTGACCGGTTTGAAGATCCGCCATGATAGCTTTTTGGATGTGGTGGAGCGCGCTTTGAAGGACAACGGCCAGGGCGTGATGATGGAGCGCCTGGACGTCCATGCGGCAGGCCGAGCGCTGCGCGAGCAGGTAGACCGCCTGGGCACATCAGCGGCATGGCAGCCGCTGCTTCCCGATGATCCGATCACCCCACATGGCATCCGCAACGAAGGAGACCACACGGTATTCCTGGCGCCGTGGCTGAAGTTTCAACTGATGAACCAGGACATCGAAACCAGAGGCAACAAGATCTGCGTCAACGGACTGTGGCACGCCTCATTGTCGGTGGAGCTGGCCCCTCAGTCACCGGAAAGCTTTGCCAAACTCAAAGCCCTTGTACCCCGTGAAGTGCCATGGCGCGTACGGATGGATGTCATGCCCGGTGGCATGACGGCGCTGCGTACCAAAAAGGGCCTGCTGGATTTCATGTCGGTTGTGCCGGCGCTCAGGCCCATCTGGAAGTCGATCGAAACCCTGACCTACATCGACCAAGAAGAACCGGTGTGTGTCATGACCATCATGGCCTCCACGTGGGGCCGCAGCCAGGAAGCGGTCACGCGCAACCTGACGCTGCTCAAGCAAGCCTTCGAGGCGTGGGGTATATGCGGTGTAACGCTGACTTTCGGCGACCCTGTACGGGCGTGGGCTGCAACCCTGTTGGCTTCCAGCAAGGGCAGCGGCATACACCCGCTGTATCCCCCGCTCTCGGAAGCTCTGCACCTGCTACCGCTGACCCGGCCGGCTTCGGCGTGGGAAGAAGATGGCAACGCTTTGTTTCCTACCCTGGACGGCAAGTTGTACCCGGTCGGTCTGGCGACCACCAAGCAGAACAAACTGACAAACGTCATCATCGGATCGCCCGGTTTGGGCAAATCGGTGCTGTTAAACAAGCTAGGCAACACACAGATCACCAGCGCTCAGCAGATGCTGCCGTTCTTCGCCGGCGTGGACAAAGGTTTCTCGATGCAAGGGCAAATCATGCTGTTGCGCGATGGGCTGCCGGAGGAGCGCAAGGATGAAGTGATCGGGATCGTGCTGCAGAACAGCCCCAATCACTGCCGCAACCTGTTCGATATCCAGTTGGGCGCGCAATACCCGATCAGTCCTGAACGCAACTGGATCAAGAACATGCTCACTGCCATGTGCATTGATCCGTCCACCGGCGAGCCGCCCAACGCGAGAGACACCGCCCAGGTGTTTGAGCGGGTGATCAGCCTGGCCTATGCCACCAATGCCGAGATCAGCCCACGGCTTTATGTGCAGGGACTGATACCTGCTGTCGACCTGGCCTTGCGGGCCAGCGGTTTGGTGGAGCGTCTTACGCCTCATTGGTGGAGCACGGCAACCTGGTACGAGGTGCGCGATCTGTTGTTTGAAGCGAATTACGTCAGTGAAGCGCAGCAGGCGCAGTTCCAGGCGGTGCCGGAGCTGGCCGACATGACCACGTATTTGAACCACGAAAACATCAAAATGGCTTTTGATACGGTGCAGCGTGATGGCAGCAATGAAAAGCTGTTGGAGTACCTACGCCGCTGCATGACCGATGCCTGCAATGAATACCGGATGATGGCGGGGCGCACACGTTTTGTGATCAGTCCGCGCACGCGAGTCATCGCGATCGACTTGAACAACGTCATGGGCGGTGACAGTGCATCAGGCCATTTGAAAACCGGCCTGATGTTCATGTTCGCCGGCGAAGTGGCCGGCGGGCATTTCGTGCTGCCGCAGTACCGGGATGAGCTGCTGGAGGCGGTTCCTGCGCTTTACCACGCACTGCACAACGAACGCTTGGAGCAATTGGACCAGGAGGTTAAAACCAGGATGTACGACGAGTTGCACAACGTCGCCAAGGTGAGCTTCATCTTCCCCATGCTGGAGACCCAGGACCGGGAGCAGCGCAAGTTCGGTGTACGCACCGTGTTGTCGTCCCAGTACGTGCGGGACTTTCCGAAGGCCATTCTGGAATCGGCCAACTCGCTGTTCATGATGGAAGTCGATCCGCGAGACGAAGCTTTGCTCATTGAGAACTTCAAAGTGCCAATGGTCACCATCCGCACCCTGCAGCGCCAAGGCTCGGGTGCCGCGCAAGATGGAAGCGGCGTGCCGTTTCTGGGGGTATTTCGCATCAAGGGCGGCAACACAATGTCCCGGATCCTGAAAAACGCCATGGGGCCGTTGGAGCTGTGGGCCTTGAACTCATCGCCCAGCGACAGTGCGCTGCGCAAGATCCTCTACGAAGAAGTGGGGGGCAACACGGCGCGGTCGATCCTAGCCACTGACTTTCCGCAGGGCTCAGCCGCAAAAGTCATCGAGCTGAGGCAACGCCAGGCCCAGGAAGCCGATGACAGCAACGTCACTCGCACCTTGTCACGCGAGCTGATCGCCAAGCGCGGCTACAACCTCTAAAAAGACATCTAAAGGATATCCCAATGATCCATAACCGTTTGTTTGTGGCGGTTGCGCTTGCGCTCGCAAGTCAGCAGGGCTTTGCCGACGTTGTGCCGGTTTACGAGACGGGAAGCCTCCCCATCACCACTCAGGTGGTGCCGGCCATGACCACCATCAGCTCCACGTTGGCTGAAATCCTCAAGACTGACATGCAGATCGGCACGGCAATCGTTCAGGCCAGTGACAAGCAGGCCAGCATTGCTGCGGAAGTGGGCCGGGCGCAGCGGGAGGCTGACATCTTCGGGCGGCAGACCGAGCGCCTTGAAAAGGCGCGTACCGGCTACACCGTGCCCGACAGTATCTGCAGCGAGTCGGCTTCGGGGGTGGCGGTGACCGTGAACAAAAGCAGCCGGGCCAGTGCCTCTGTGCTGGCGAGCGGACAGGGCCTGAGAAACCCGGCGGTCCAGAAGACCATCGCATCATTGCCAGTGGACCCGCAGCAGGGTGGCTATCGGAGTGCGGCCGTTCATGCGTCCTACTGCACGGCCGCTGAAGCGGCGCAATACGGGGGCACGGACCTGTGCCCGTCAGTCTCCAGCCTGCCGGGAGGCGACACCGAAATGCGCTCGCTGATCGACGGTGCCGGTGCCGTGGGCAAGGCGCCGGATCTGACCTTCAACCAGGACCAGATCGACGCGGCCATGGCTTATATGAAGAACTCGGCCAAGCCCGATGTGGCCAGAACGCCGGGCAAGGGCGAGATCCAGACGGCCACCGGCCAGGAGTATCAAGGCCTGCTGACGCAATTGCTGGCCATCCTGAGCGCAGCCATGCAGCCGCAACAGGACATGATCGCGGCGAGCAAAGCCAACCCTGCGACTCAGCAGGCGCTGGCCGAGGCGCGCAAGGCACCCTCTGCCGACAAGTATTTCGCGGCCACGGCCAGCAAGGAGGCGCAGAGCACTGGACAGATGAGCGAGCGCGAGCTTGAAGCCTTCGAGGTGGGCCGGCGCTATGCCAACACCGATTACGAGACCGACCTGCAGCAAATGAGCGGCGACAACCTCATGCGGGAGTTGGTCCGTGTGCAAAGCCTGGGTAACTGGCTTTTGCTGGGCAACAAGAACGAGCAGCGCCAAGGCAACGTGATTGCCGGCCAGCAGCTGGCCATTGCCGCAGACGCCAAATACAAACAGCAGATGCAGGTCCTTTCCGCAAAAATGGCTCCGGGGGTGAGCAGTAATGGAAAATGAACATCAGCACCGCAAAGACGCTTCGGCAGCCGCTGGCCACCAGCACCCAGCGGGGCCGAGCATGGCGCGCCGCGTGGGCCGGGTAGGACTGGCGATCATCAATCCGTTTTCGGATCTGGCGGTCATCTATCGCACAGGCATCAAGCCAGTAGGCGTGAAATTAGGGGTTCTTCAGGAGCAGGTGGCAAGCCTGCGTGCTATGCGCAAGAACAAGTCAAAAGAGTCGTTGACCTGGGCACAGGCCGTGGCCAGCACCGGACAGTCAGTAGCGCAACTGCAAGCAGGCTTTAGACGTTTACGCCGGATCTGGTGGCTGCTCATGGTCGGAATCAGCCCAGTGGCTGTGTTCCTGTTGCTGAACATCCTCTTCACCGCGTCGAACCTGCCTGTGCAGACACTTCTGCGCGCGATCACCGTGGATGCTGCGCTTATCACGCTGGCCATGCTCAGTGTGGCGAAGGTGCTGAACAACGACTATCGCCTTTGGCAGCTGGCTAGCCGACGGGTCAGCATTGAGGAACAAGGCACTTTCCAGGACTACGCCGCTGAAAAACGTATATGGCGACAAGTGGTGACACCTTTTACCGCGAACTAAAGATGTAGCCTCTTTTATTCCTCGCAGCGCCCTTTCTTCGTTCTACCCACCCCGGAATTCTTATATGACCCTCATCAAACGTATTTGGTGGGTCGGCCTGCTGCTGGTTTTTTCCTTGCCGGCACTGGCTGACAGCGTGACCTACAAAACAATCGCGGAGGCTGCGCACAAAAATCAAGACCTGTCTCGCCAGGCCATGGTTATGATCTTTGGCGACGTGGTTATACATCCGTTCAGCGCCTCAGATCCCACAGTGATCGGCTCGTTGTTTGGCATCCTCAACGGCATTCTGGCGGCCGTAGCATTCTTCTGGTTCTTCACGATTACCTTGAAGGGATTCGTGAAAGCGGGCCATGAGGGCCGGGTGTTCAACGGGGGCCGCACAGCGGTTTTCCCTATCATGACGTTAGCAGGCTTCATGACGATCGTCCCTACGAAGTCGGGCTGGTCCGTGGCTCAATTGATCATGCTCTGGGCGACCTCAACGATGGGCGTTGGTGGCGCCAATCTGCTGACCGACAAGTCGGTGGACATGATGAAAAGCGGCTACTCGATGGTGACGCAACCCACGGCACCGTCCACGCGTTCGGCCGCACGCGGCATTTTCGAGATGAATCTGTGCAAATACGCGACCAACAGCGAGCTGCAGACGTTATACAAGGATGGTAAGGCTCGCACCGCAATGATGAGCACTAAAGGTGGCGATGGTGAGTACACGATCGGCAACGGCAGCGCGGTGTGTGGCTCGGCCAAGACACCAGACACTGGTCGTACGGGCGCCTGGAATTTGCTATTTGACAGCAAGGTAGACACAGCAGGGATCGTCACTGCGCAGCGCAAGGCGCTCGATACAATGCAGACCACTATGGATCAGGCAGCTAGCTCGTTTGTAACCACCTACCTGAGTCGTCGTGACCAAGACACCGGCACCTTCCAGGACGTGGAAACGCAAATCCAGAAAGCTGCAGCGGCATACGAAAATACGGTCAGCCAGGCGATCAATCAGATTGATTTTAAAGGCTCGCTGCAGGAGCAACTGTCTGGCCAGATCAAGAGCTATGGGTGGCTGGCCCTGGGCAGCTGGTATCACACCTATGCAACGGCCAACAGCAAAACCAACAGCGTGGCCAGTGCTACACCGGTGATCAGCGGTATGAGTCAGCTGGGTGAGAGCGGCACAGGAGATCTATACGGCCAGGTGATGGCGGCCTATCGCTCGCAGCTGCAGAATAGCGGCTACACGGCGCCTTTAGGCACACAGACTGCAAAAGATGATGGAGCTGCCGCAACTGCTGCCGATCCTGGTGGCGTTTTCGTAGGAATTTTCTCATCCCCAATGCAGAGGGCGACAAACTGGATCGCTACAAGCAAGTTCGGTACAGATGCTAATTTTTCAGATCAGATCAACCCATTAGTGAAGATGCAACAAGTCGGCGACTCTACATTAGTCGCTGCAGAGACAGCGCTCGTTGTCTATACCGCCGCTATGGGCGTAGCTTCAGCAGCGGATAATTCCCTCCTCGGGAAAGTGGGCGGTTTCACGTGGGGTAACATTGGCGCCATAGCGAAGGATATTTTGGAAGCACTATCACCGCTTTTTTACTTTGTGGTGCTGGCATTATTCGGTATCGGTTTTTCGCTCGCGGTTTTCTTGCCGGCCGTACCATTCCTCAACTGGATGATTGGTGTGTTCAACTGGCTGGTCAGCATTCTGATCGGCTGTGCTGCGGGCTCGATGTGGGCTGCCACGCATGTAGGAGCAGAAGAAGATAAGGGAAGTCGCAGCGCGTACGGATACGTCTTCTTGATTGACATGATGCTGCGACCATCGCTAATGGTGCTGGGTTTTTTCTTCGCAGCAGTTACGGCCACCGCAGGCGGGACCGTTCTGAATATGCTGTTCGCTTCAGCCCTGGCCAACGCCAATGCTGATTCCATCGTCGGTTTGTTCAAGATGATTGGATGGCTGATGATCTATGCACGCATCGCGACGTTTGGCGTGACGCGCCTTTTTGGATTACAGGCCACGCTTGCCGATTACGTCATATCCTTCTTAGGCGGCCGCGACGGAGCCAATCTTATGGGCGGCATGGTGGACAACATGAAGGGGATGTTCGGTGCATTCGGATCGAACGCGCAGCGTGTACCTGGGGTGAAAATGCAGGACAGAAAGTCACCAGGATCTGAGGGCGACGGTATTCACTAAAGTTCACAAGAAAAGGTTGGTTAGGTCTTGTGGTTAACGTTGTTAACCATTATATTATGGGCTGGGACAGTTCTGGGTTACGTATTAGATGAAGCCTGATTCGCAATTTCACAATCCCAGTCCAGAATATCTGCGTGAGTTGATAAGCAGGTCAGGATTCAGTCAGCGGGAAGCTGCACGTTTACTCGGGCTGTCCTGGAACGGCCTTCACAACTATTTACGCAACGAAACAGACCCTCTGCATAGGTCTGCCGGCTACTGCGTTCAATTCGCTTTGGAATGTCTAGCAAAGTGAATATGGCTCGAATTATTTAGGAGAAGGCGCGATGGAAGTACAACGATTGAAGTCGGCAAAAGAGGGGCTGACAGGGCTCTTCGGTATTTTATACATGTTTACCGGATTTCCTTGTGCCTTGCTCGTTAGCCTGATATCCGTATTCATGACGCCCTCATTGATACGTGAGGGGGCTTATTCAACGGTGTTTTTCTTCGCAATCATTTGGTTAGCTGCGATCGTACCTGTTGTGTTGATAGTCAGCAGAGCGCGCGGTGGACGAAAGCTGACCAATAGCATCGTTTCATCTGTTCGTTCTCAGTCTGTGTTCTGGCCAGATCAAGCTCATGAGCTTCACAGTCCAGCTGCAGGAAAATACTTCGGCATAGATACCAAAAATGGCACCATCCTCTACATCAACCGAATCCGTAAAGGCCAGGTCGACGTGGTGGGCCTGACGATGGGCGACTGGACTAGCCGCGAGCTCGAAGGCAACAAACTCCGGCTGTATACGAAGTTTCCCGAAATGCCGTGTATCGAGATCTTCACTCCATGGGCGAAACGCTGGTATGACACACTGGGTGCTATGGAGTACAAACGTTTCCATTCGCCCAAGCCCTTCAGTCAATACGTCAGTGAGCACGTCGAAGCCCTGGAACGTGAAAACAACATTCACATTCCCAAGCTGGCCTGATCCCAACGTTGTAACTCCAGGCTGACTACGCTCGCACAGCCTCATCATCAGAAGCCCAACCCCTCCAGCACACCGGTCCTTTTGGCCGGTGTGTTTTTATGTGGACGACACTTATGCAAAACCGACCCCCGCAAAGCTCCTGGGAAAGCGAGCAGGCGCAACTGCTGCTTATCCTCGCAGCAGGTTTTGGCCTGTGCTGGCTGTTCTTCGATTACTTTGTCTACTGGAGCAGCTGGCTGCTGTACTGGCTCTGGCTGATGATCGATTTCTCTTTCACACACGTGTGGGTGGGCAGCAAAGCCAACCTGCTGGTCAAGCTGGCCAACAACGCCAAAGCGGTCACCTTCGATCAGTGGTTCGCTGTTATGAACCAGACATCAGGCATCCTGTTCGTCTTCCTGGCCCCGATTATTCTGCTTAGCAGCTGGAGCCTGGCCCAGCACCCGATGCTGCCGTTTCGCAGCAAGCGGCTGATCAGCGCCAAGACACTACCCAAGCTAGTCAGTGGGTTTGCCCCCTCGATCATCCCGATCGTTGCAGCCTACGGGCCTAACGGCCTGAAGGATGACACCTCCGAAGCTAACGCCTGGGCATTGAAGCCGGAAGAGTTTGCCGAGCGGCACAACCTGGTCGTGCGCAAGGTGCTTGACCGCACGGCGGCACAGGCTGCGCTTGAAGCCCAGATCGGCCCGGTTCACACAGGTTTTGCCGAGTGGCAACCGCATGAACGTGTCCTGCTTGCGGTATTTGGCCTACAGGTGTTTTTGAACGATCGTAAAGCTGCCACCAAGCTGCTCGATGACCTCAATCGCTCCTGCTTGGTGAAGGGCCTATCGCGGGCTCCTACTTACTTGCCGCTGTATTCGTTGGCCGACAAGGCTTTTGCGCGGGTGGTGGCAACGCCGGCCTTGGCGGAGTTGCTGGCAGTTCACTCGTTCAAGCGCACCATACTGGCCGGGCTCTACGGCCGGGATCTGCGTTTACCGTCTGCCCGTTTTCGCTGGCTCAAGGGTGTGGATCGCACCCTGTGGTACGCCTTGCACTCAGCGGATACTGCCAAGGTCTACATCGAAGGAGCGGGCGTACTTGCTCGCGCAAGAGCTGAAGCCAAAGCAAAGCAGCTCGCGTTGCCTTGCGGCCTACGGGTAGAGAAGGCCGTTGACGGGCTGCATAGCGAGCTGGAGGGCATTGGGCTGCTCCATGAGCATGAGTCAATGCCGGAAGCTGCAGCATCGGTTGAAGCAGTGCCATTGCTGCAGGCCATCTACAGCGCCGAGGCGATGCCCGCCGACGTGTAGATCCGCTGCTGGATCCGTGACATCCCCTTCGCGTCAACCACACCTCATTCGAACACTGACTACGTGACGCCATCGGCCGCCACAGCGAAGCCATGCGCGTCGTTCGTGCCCTGCACCCAAGGATTCCCATGCAAGCCACCATCCCACCGTTTCAAATCACCATCGCTGACGACCTGATGACCATCAGATGCTTTCGTGATGGCCACCCGCAGATGCTGTGCCTAATCGATCTAAGTGAGCGCTGCCATTTTGCTCTCGACGGGCGAAACGTCATCTACATCGGCGAACTGGGTCAGCTGGTGATCCAGGCACCCGAGCACACCGATGCTGCTGCGCTGCTGGATTGCATCGAATCTGCAGTGACCCACGATAAGAACAGCAAAAAACGCCGCGCCGTTAAACAGGCGCGTCGCAGAGTGCGTCGCACCAGCATTGCGTCGGCGGCATTGACGGCGATCGCCGTTGCCGTAGCGGTTACGTTCTCGGGTTGGAGCATCAAAAACATAATGAGCTTTACAGAACGTCAGGCCCCTGCCTTCGTGCAGGCATCTGATGTTGCGCAGGTCATGCCTGGAAACCCGAAGACCACACCTTCCGCAGCCACCTTGCCCGGCGCACCTCCGTCGGCACCAGGAATAACCGCAGAAACTGCCGAAACTGCTGATGTCGCCCAAGACGGCTGGACACTGCCCGAATCCATGCGCGCCGCCTTGCCGCGCAACCTGCAGATGGCCGCAGAGCGCAGGCTGTTTACGGTCGAGTACTCCAGTGGCCATGCCCGCACGCTGTATGTGTTTGCTGATCCCGAGTGTCCCAACTGCCATCGTCTGGAGCCGGCCCTGAAAGCCGCTGCCAAAGACTTCAACGTGGTGGTGTTCCCGGTCGCTGTAGTTGGCCGAGAAAAGTCGATCGCCTCGATCACACCGGTGCTGTGCCTGCCGCCTGAACAACGCAAGGCCGCCTGGAGCGATCTGTTCGACGTCGGGCACGGTGTGATGGAGCTGGGCAAAGCACAGGAAAGCGCTGCAGTAGAACCGGGTCATTGCGATATCGCCGGCAAGGCCCTGGGCGTCAATGAGGTGGCTTATCAAACGTACCGCATCCCCGGCACGCCGTGGGCCATTGCCGATGACGGCCGGCACGTGTCCCAGGAGGTGCTGCAGAATCCGCTGAAGCTACAAGCCTTTATGGCCGCAGCGGAGGTGAGCCATGCAGCCCAATAACCATGCGGTGGACCGCGCACGCATTAATCGGCGCGTTTACCACTCACCGCTGACGGCGTGGATGATGGGACCGGGTACCTTGGCGCTGGGCATGTTGGCCGCTGTGGTGGGTGGGGTTGTCTACCCCATCAGCCTCTGGCTTAGCTTTCCGGTGTTGATGTTCTGGGCGCCCGCGCTGCTGTTTGCTGACTGGCAGATGCCCATGCGCATGCCGATGGACATGGACCGGCTTGATCCCTCGACGCAGCGTCAGGTGCCTGGAAAGCTCTGGGGCTTCTTGCCGATCGCAGTCGCGCGCACGACGATGGATAAAGCCGCGGGCATTTTGTACATGGGCTATCTGCGCGGACAGGATGCAGGCCGCGAATTGTGGATGAGCATGGACGATATGTGCCGGCACATCCTGATGTTCGGCACCACCGGCGCCGGCAAGACCGAAGCGCTTCTGGGTTACGTGCTGGGTCAGCTCGGTTATGGCAAGGGCCTCATCTACACGGACGCCAAGGCACAGAACGACGTGCCGACGGCCATTGCCTCGCTGGCCCGTTACTACGGCCGTGAAGACGACTTGCGGCACAAAAACTTCATCAACGGCGGTCGCTCGCGTGCCCAGCAACTTCTGAATGAGGACAAGGGTCGCCCCGAGACCAACACCATCAACGCCTTTGGCTTGGCTCAAGAGTCCTACATCATCAACCTGATGGACTCGATGTTGCCGCCTGCCGGCAATGACGGTGGCTGGCAGGAGAAAGCCAAAGCGATGATCCAGGCGCTGGTTTTTTCCCTGGTCTATAAGTGCCGCCGCGAAGGCATAGTGATGTCGCAACGCACTATTCAGTCGCACATGCCCCTGCGCGCCATTGCCAAGTTATACATCCAGTCGGTGGAGGAGGAATGGCACGAAGAAGCCCGTCTACCCATTGAAAACTATCTGAACATGTTGTCCGGCTTCGACATCACCAAGGTGGATACTCCGGCCGACTGGGCACCTGAAGCCCTGAACCAGCATGGTTACCTGATCCAGCAGTTCAGCCGCATGCTGTCGCTGTTCAACGACATGTACGGGCACGTGTTCGCGCTCGATGCCGGCGATATCGACCTCAAGGACGTGATCCACAATGATCGCATTCTCATGGTGCTGATCCCGGCGCTGGAACTATCCGCCAGTGAGGCGTCAACGCTGGGCCGACTGTATGTATCGCAGATAGCCATGATCCTCGCCCAGGACCTGGGTGAGAAAATCGAAGGTAAAGCCGAAGACATCCTGGTGGTGCGCAAATACAAGGATCGCTTCCCGTTTCTCTGGTTCATGGATGAGATTGGTGCCATCTATACCGAAAAGGTCGGTGAGCTGGCCACGCAGGTGCGTTCCCTGGGCATCTGCCTGTTGCTCGCCGGGCAAGAAGCACAGCGTTTGAAGTCCGCTGCCGGCGACAAGATCTGGACCCTAATTGCCAACATGGGTACGCGGATCACCGGCAAGATCATGGACCCCAAGGACACCCTGGAAATTCTGCAACTGATGGCGGGTAAAGAGGTCGTGTCTGAAGTCAGTGGCATGGTGCGCCAAGCCGGCGTGCTGGGCAGCAGTTGGCAGGACTCAGACTCCCTGAACCTGCGCGAGCACAACAAAGTCAGCGTGGAAGAGGTGCAAAAGCTGCAGGAAGGCGAAAACATCACCTTGTTCAAAGGCGAGGTGATTCGGGGCAGCTCGCTGTACATCCCCGACGTGGACAAGCTGTCCAAAGAGGCCATCCGCATCAACCGCTTCATCGAGGTAGCTCCACCGACCCTGGAGGAGCTGCTTGCCACGGCGCCGGAGAAAGTCCGTCGCAGCTACCCACGCGCCGGGCGGATCCAGCAGATTCTGTTTCACCTCAAGTCCAAGCCTGGCCGGGCTGACCTGCAGAATCTGGTACTGATCGATCCAGCTTTGGCAGCGCTGAACGAGCTGGAGGAGGAATGGCAGCACATCTGGCGTCGCACACCTGGCGCGGCTGTGCGCAGCACGTTGCTCTGGCACACGGCGCTTGGCAGCATTCCAGCCCGGGGCCGAGGCTACCGAGCGCAGGTCGACGAGGCTCAGTCGTTGACAGTGGCGTTCAAGCGCCTGGATGCCTACAGCGGGCAGCACGTGCAAGCGATCAAACCCCAGCAGAACCAACACGGCTCTCGCCATTGGCAGTGAGGCACAGAGACGATGAGCAACATTTCATCCTTCATGCGCTGCGTGGGTGAATCACCTCGTGGCGATCGCAAGGCTCACAGCAATGTCCCCGTTACTCATGACGGGCCCTGTGATCTGCAGTACGAATTACGCGGGAATACCCACGTCGCTCGCTTCAACAGCTATCAACAGGCGCTGACGGCCGCGACGCTGGCCATCTTCTGTGAGGTGCATGACTACGCTCGTGTGTTGATTCGTGCCGGCACAGAGCCTGAGCCCTCGCAGCGCTTTCCCAATGCAGTGACCTGGCGCCGGGCGCAAGCCTGACCTAACCCGAAGCAACACCATTCACGCCGCCTGTTTTCAGGCGGTGCGAACTCACTCATCCCTGAAATGGAGCAATCTCATGGCACGTGGCGTAAACAAAGTCATCCTGGTGGGCACTTGTGGCCAGGATCCGGAAACCCGATACATGCCAAACGGCAACGCGGTAACCAACCTATCGTTGGCCACCAGCGAGCAGTGGACAGACAAGCAAACAGGTCAGAAGGTCGAGAAGACTGAGTGGCACCGCGTCTCGCTGTTCGGCAAGGTCGCTGAGATCGCCGGCGAATACTTGCGCAAAGGTTCTCAGGTCTACATCGAGGGCAAGCTGCAGACTCGCGAGTGGGAGAAGGACGGCATCAAGCGTTACACCACGGAAATCATCGTGGACATGCAAGGCACGCTGCAGCTGCTGGGCAGTCGGCCTCAGGGTGACCAGGCGCAGCGGCCGGCTACGGGTGGATATCAGAACTCGGCGCCTCGATCGCAGCCGCAGCGCGAGTCCCGACCAGCTCCGCAGTCAATGCCGCAGTCCAGTTCTGACGATTTTCCAGACGATGACATCCCGTTCATGGATCCCTATCGCTTTAGCTGGCGGCTTGTTTAGCGGCCAGTTCGCACCTTGAAAATCACGCTTTTCCATCCTTACTCAATTTATGAAACAACGACTTGGTATCGGCTGCGGGCTTGGTCAAATCAATCAAATTGAGTAACTGGTGGCTTCTGATAAATAAGTTATGTAAGTTACATCATTGTCACATGACGCAGGAATTCTGTTCTATGATTTTACTGTTAGGTGGGGAAAAAGGAGGAAGCGGCAAAAGCTGCTTGGCTCAAAATTTGGCAGTCTGGCTACAAGCACGAGGGGGCGACGTTCTGCTGCTCGACGCTGACCCACAGGGCACGACAGCGGATTGGGCTGCCGAACGGTCCGCTCAAGGCGATCTGCCCAGCATTCCTGTTGTGCAGGCTCACGGTAACATCCGACAGACCTTGTCAGATCTGCGCAACAGATATCGGCAGATCGTGGTCGATGCTGGAGGTTCTGACTCTGAGGCTCTGCGTTCCGCGATGACTGTCGCAACTCATATGCTTATCCCCTTTAGGCCAAAAAGGCGTGACCTGAAAACGCTGCCGAAGGTCGACAACCTCGCGCGCTTGGCGACGGCGGTAAATCCTTCTCTTATCGTTCGCGCCGTTATCACTCAATGCCCAGCGCTTCCTAGCCAAATTCAACGAATCTTGGATGCCAAGGAGGCGTGCAAGTCATTTGGGATCGAGCCTCTCACTGCAATTACTACGGCTCGGAACGTGTATGACGATGCGGATGAGGATGGATGCTCTGTCTTGGAGAGCAATACAGATCCTCGTGCGAAGGAAGAAATTGAGTTACTGGCCGATGAGTTGTGGGGAGATAAAACATGGGCTTAAAGGATTTGATTCGTAAGCCTGAGCAGGTGCAGTTGACCCGCGAGGAGAATGATGAGGCAGCACTGGCATTCATAGCTGCTGCGCCCGTCAGCGCGACACACAAGCCCAAGCGTAAACGTAAGAAGGCCCCTACCTTCGTGCGAACGACCTTCTCATTATCTAAAGAGCTAAACAGGCAGATCGACAAAATTTCTCTGATGCCCCGATCTTTTCGTGCCTCTCGTTCGGATGTGATTCGAGCAGGCGTTATTGCGTTGCAACAGCTAGATAAAGCGGATCTGCTCGCCTTGCTCGAGGCCGCTTCAAAAGCTGAGCCGCTCGCAATGATCGGGGAGGATGAAGGAGAGGAATGAGGTATGGCAGCTTAGGTTCACATGCCCCACCCCTGGCTTTGGATTATTAGCTTGAGCGTGACGGCTGCAAATGACCTCGGTTGCTCAAATCGTGTCGGCAGCAATAACGCCGCTGCATATGGCGACTCAGCTTGGAATGACAACGCCCTACTGCCGGTTCGCCATTTTCGTTTGCAGAATTGGCACGACCAACGTTCCCCCATGACGCCTTGCCGGTAAGGAATAACACGGCGGCATGGGGAGGCCTGCGAGCTGGAGCGTTTATCTCTACGGGCCATCAGAAATACGGTACAGCGTTAGGAAGGCGCCAACCTTCAAAGCGCTCATCTGCTACCGACGAATACCTGTGAGTCCGTGTCTCACTTCCAGCTATTCGGCGTTCTGTAGCTATGCTGGTGCAGCTTCCTTCATCCCGAAAAGTGAAGGAAAAGCCTGTCCTGTGCCTCAGATTTTATTAAATAACTGATTTAACTTACATAAGTTATTCACTTAATTTCTCTCAATCCCTTGCCTACCGCAGCTTCTAGCCAGGTCGAGGACACTCTTGCTCTGATGAAATAAACGTCTTAAGCGTCTATGCTTTTCGTTGCGAAGAGATGTACGCGGTGATAGTGTGCCCGCAACTTGCCTGTCTGCTGGTGAGGCAGATGCAAATCGGCAGTACTGATTAGCTTGAAAAAAGGGTAGAAATTTCGGTGAGATGACGAATAGCGGAAACCAAAAAGCCCCGGTTGGCGCCGGGGCTTTTTGGAAAATCTTGAACAGGCCCTTCGAAGGGGGAACACCTGTCCAACACACATAACGTGAACCGATTATGGCCTTCACTGGGGCTTCTTGCAACCTCAGATTGAATCCAAGATCGGTTCACCGCTGACATGCGGATATACGGACATGATTCTGAACAATGACGGTGCTATGGATCCAAAAAGCACCGAGCGCAGCACCCCTGATTTACCCCCCTCCCCCTGCGTTTATTGCCCACCCATTGGCCACCTGGTCTATGGCGGTGCTGCATGAAACGCAACCTCACGGTCGTCAAGCTCAACCCTGCTGACCCCCATTCCGCCTTACGCCGATCTGCCCGGCAAATGCCGGCACGCTATGCCGAGGTCCGTCACCTCAGTGAGAAGCAGCTACGTAATCCTCTGATCCGTTCGGCTTATGAGCGACTGAGCAACATGGTCGCGTACCGTGGCCAATACCTGCGCGAGCTGGATTCAGTGCATGGCGATCGGCGTACTCGCGTCGAGGTCTTTCAAGCGATCGAGCGCGTCGCCGAGCAGCTGCTGGTGCGCCTGGATCTGGCCAACAGTGTTCTGGGCTATATCGATCCCGAAAACGGCCGCTACGTCCTCAACACCCAGCGCAACATCGCCGAAGACGCCGGCACTATCTCAGCGCCGGCGCTGTGCCGCCTGTTCAAGACCCTGGAAGCTGCCGGCTACGTCTACCGTCGCATCGAGCGCATACGCCTCGATGAAAAGGACGAATACGGCCTGCACCTGGTGCGCACGCGAGTTCTCATCCGCTTTACCAAACAGTTTTGGGCCGATCTGGGCCTGCGCTACGTCTATGAGCGCGTGCAGAACGCAGCCAAGAAGCGCCGCGATGTGCAGTTGCGGGAGATTGGCCAGCGGCGCATGGCTGAAATCGAACGTCATTCCCTGGATCTGCAGCGCCGCACAATCTCTCGTAAGCGCTGGCAGGCCAAGGAAGCCCGTGACGCACGTGATCCAGAGCAACGACAGCTGGCCTTGCCGCAACAAACGGCAGCTGCTGCAAAACAGCCTGAGCCCGACATTCTTCCCGAACGTATGACCGGTCACCAAGCGCTGAAGGCCATTGGCGCCATGCTCACCCGGAAACCCGCCGGCAGCTGATTCGCTGGTGATCTGATCGGCAGAGCCACGTCCACTCGTTAACCGAGCGGGAGGACGGTAGATGCCTGCACCCTTTTTTCGTATCTGCTCACGCGGAGGCTTGCGCTCGCCTGTAATTCGGGTCAACGCATGCTGGTGACGCACCTGTGCTCAGGGGACGTGAAACGCGCTGCACACAGCGCCGATTTGCCCCTCGGGCGAGCCCTTTTTGAGAGGTGGCCACGCAGCAGCGGGTATCGCCTGTGGATGATTTGGATTAAATGAAATTTTATTCCCCATCCAGTTAACCCCTTCGGGATAAAAAAGAGCTTTCCGAGGTGAAGCACCTCGAACAGCAGTAATGCACCGCGCACTTCGTGCCTTCGGCACGGCGCGGTAACGCTACCTCAAGATTCAAAGAAAGCCTGTCTAAGCGGCCCAGGGCGATGAAGCTGCCCTGCCCTGGCCTACGGCCACCCTACGGGCGCTAAGACCCGGATAAATCGCCCCCGACCGGCAAGCCGGCCGAGTGCTCAACCGGGCGCGTGTGCGCGCTGGCTTACGGGAGAAACACTAACCGCGAATAGCCCTATGTGCCTTCGGTGAAGGCATGCATTTTGAAATCTCGGCCCGGCCACTCGTCATATGGAGCCTCCGACGACGAACCAGGGCTTTTGCAGGCGACTGCAGATGGTGTCCAGGCTGGCCCAAGGGTTAGCGGCCTGTTAGCCGTTGCCGCAACCAGGGCTGTGCGGGAGGTCGACGTACTTGAGATGTTCATGCTGCCGGCGGTGGCAGTACCTGACTGCTGCGGCCGTCGGATGGTGCTTGCAGCCGTTTAAACCACTGCGATACTGTACGCGCATACAGTTAATTGAGTTTCGTTTCATGGCAAAGGCATCCGCACCTCGTCCCCCAACGTCCTACGAGCTGCTGGCAATCAGGCTGCAGAAGGCAATCAACGACCCAATGTCGCAGAAGCGCAAATACGCGATTTTGGAACGTTTGCCTGACGACTGCGCGGACGATTGGTCGCAGATCCTGGAAGAGCTGGATGATGCCGATAACGTGACGGTGGCCTATCGGGATGATGGAGGTGTCCAGGTGTTCTGGACGGTTGTTAAAGACGACTGACGCGAGACTCTTTTTCGGCCCGCCCTGTGCGGGTTTTTTTTCCACCTCGTGCAGGGTAATGGCATGGCATTTTCGATTTTGGGACAACTGCAGGAAGGAGCCAGCAAGATGCCGCTCTATTCTTTCCAAGTGCCTGCTGGTTTCCCCTCCCCAGCTGCCGATCACATCGAGAAGCATCTGTCGCTCGATGAGCTGTTCGAGATTCGGGCGCCGCACGTGTACCTGGTGAAGATCGAGGGCGACAGCATGGAAGGTGCCGGGATCTTTACGGGCGACCTGGTAATCGTCGATCGCAGCCGATATGCCGAGCACGGCGATATCGTCATTGCAGCATTGAACGATGAGCCCGTATGCAAACGGCTCTACATGCGCGACGACCATGTGATGCTGCAGTCGGAAAATTCCCGGTACCCGGCTCGACACGTCATGGAATGCGACGAGCTGGCCATCTGGGGTGTAGTTCGCTACAGCATTCGCGATCATGAAAAAGCTTGAGCCTGTCTTCGCGCTGATCGACTGCAACAGCTTTTATGCGAGCTGTGAGCGTGTGTTTCGTCCGGACCTGGCCAAGGTCCCAATCGTCGTCCTGAGCAATAACGATGGCTGTGTGATTGCCCGCAGCTACGATGCCAAACCCTTTGTGAAGATGGGCGCGCCGTATTTTCAGATCAAGGATCTGCTTCGCCGGCACGGCATCGTCGCGTTTAGCAGCAACTACGCCTTGTACGGCGATATCTCCGAGCGCGTGATGAGCGTCATTGAGTCGATGGCGCCGGACTCCGAGACCTACAGCATCGATGAAAAATTTGCTGACTTGACCGGCATACCCGGCGACCTGACCCAGTTCGGGCGGAAGATCCGCAGCAGGGTGCTGATGCACACCGGCATTCCGGTGGGTGTGGGGATCGCGCATACCAAGACCCTGGCAAAGCTGGCCAACCACACCGCCAAGAAGCTGCAGAACCAAACCGGCGGCGTTGTAGACATCTGCGACCCGGCCAAGCGCGACTGGGTGCTCAAGCGCTGTGATGTGGGTGATGTCTGGGGTGTCGGCAAACGCATGAAGGCTCACCTGGAAGCGATGGGCATCAAGAAGGCCATGGATCTGGCCCAGGCGGACCCTACCCTGCTCGGCCGTAAGTTCAGCGTGGTGATCGAGAAGACTGCCCGCGAGCTGGCCGGCGTGTCTTGCCTGGAGCTGGCTGACGCTGAACCGCCAAAGCAGGAAATCTGCTGCAGTCGGATGTTCGGCAAGCGGTTGAGTGAGATTGAGCCCATTCGCGAAGCGGTGGCCACCTACATGCAGCGCGCAGCGGAGAAGCTGCGCGCCCAGCACTCGCTGTGCAAGAAGATCCGCGTCAGCATCCGCACCGGCATGTTCAATCCCGATGAAGCCAAGTACGCCAATGGCGCCCTGGTGGAACTGCCCTACCCTACCAACGACGTGCGGCTGATGACCAAGGCCGCAATACAGGCGGTGGATCGTTTGTTTCGTCCTGGTTATCGCTACAGCAAGGCCGAGGTGCTGCTGATGGATCTGCGTCAGCCCGGTGAATTCACTGACGATCTGTTTGCCCAGGTCCAGCCGGCGACGGCCGATCGCATCATGGGGGTGCTCGATGAAATCAACGAGCGTTGGGGCCGTGGCACGCTGCGCGCTGCCAGTGTGCCGGCGGATCCAGACTGGGCGATGCGACGAGAGATGATGAGCCAGAGTTTTACCACTCGCCTAGATCAGTTGTGGATTGCAAAGGCCAATTGATCGATAGCCGTCTGGCCTGGCCCTGCAACGATCCTGGTAAGGGTCAGTCGAAACTTCACCCGATCAACTCGGGCATTTCTGGATCTTGAAGCTTGCCAACCTTTGAGGGTTGATCAATGTGCAGCCATTACGAAGCCCCCTCCCCTGCAGCGCTGGCTGAAGCCTTTGGCGTTGAGCCTTACGAGCAGCTCAAGCTCAATTTGTGGCCCGGCTATTTTGGTCCCTTCCTGCGCGCCGCCCCTGACGATGAGGAGCCAGAAGGTTTGACGAGTGGTCTCGAGGTCGAATCCGGCTCTTTTGGCTTGATCCCAGGATGGAGTAAGGACGACAAGATTGCCCGACGAATCTACAACGCCCGATCAGAGACGGTGGCCAACAAACCATCTTTCCGGAACGCCTGGCGTCATGGTCAACACTGCATTATTCCTGCTGCAGCCATCTATGAACCCGACTGGCGTAGTGGCAAGGCTGTGCCCACTCGGATTGAGCGCACTGATGGGGAGATAATGGGGATCGCGGGCCTATGGGAGCGCTGGAAAAACGCAGATGGGGAAATCGTATTCAGTTACACCATGCTGACCATCAATGCGGATGACCACACTTTCATGCGCGACTATCACCAAGTCGACCACGAGAAAAGAATGGTGGTGATCTTGCCCAAAGGTGCGTATCGCGACTGGCTGAAAGCAGCACCTAGCGAAAGCATGGAGTTCATGCGTCAGTACCCTGCTGATCGTATGTCCGTGTCCAATCATAACGACCATTAAGCAGGTCGAAACGGATCCGCCCCTTCCCTGCGCATGTTCAGGTCATGACATTTACTAATTAATAATTCATATTTACTAATTGCCATTAAATAAGGCCCATTTGGGCCTATTATTCTCTTGCATATAGGCCCATATGGGCCTATTATGTGCTTGTTGGTGGCACGCAGAGAGCCACTCGAACCTGAGGAGGCTAGCCGTTGCCACCGCGAGGAACGAGATGAGACTTTCAGATGTAGCGACCATTCGGACGGATTTTCCAGAAGCTCATTTTTGGATAACCCGCCGGGGCTCAGCGGATCGATGTGGAGAGCCAGTACGAGAGTTCAATCCTGAACACATCGGCATACTGGTGAACCGTATAGACATCCTTCTCCCTGACTTCCTTTTCTACTCGTTGGTGCATGTACATCAATCTGGTTACTGGAAAAGGTTAGCAACAGGGACGCTGAGTTTGGTCAACATCCGTGTTTCAGACGTTCAGCGGATCGAGCTGTCGCCACGGTAAGGGGAGGGGCCTCACGGCCCCATTCTCTGATGATGCGAAAAACGAGCCGAGGCAATTGATAATTGATAATTCGTAATTGTGAATTGCGAACCGATGGAGGAGTACATGAAAATTGACTTACCGGATATACCAAGGCAACAGCGGTTGATCTTCGAGATGGCCACTCAAGAGGCCCTGAAGCAGCTTGAAGCTAATCTGAAAGCTCCGCAGCTGCCCAGCCAGGACGAGATAGACGAGTCGTTGTACTCGCGGGCACATCTACTGCGCAAGCACGAGGGGTGGGAACCCCCGCATCCTGAGGTCGTGCGGGCATATTTTCGCCATTTTCAGTCGCACTTCAAGGCCTACGACACGGACAAGAAATTGGCCAGCTTACTCAAGATTGCGTCTGATCGGAGAATTCGAAAATTCAAGGAGGGTAGCCAGGACATACCGTATGAGATCTGGCGAAATTTCCTAATTTTGACTGGCCGGGTGCCACAGGAAATAGTGAAGGTCATTGCCTTCATGGGATGAGAAAGATCGAGAAATGTGCCGGGGAATGGCTGCAACCACCCCCAGCGTGAACACAATTAACCTGGTGGAAAAATCATGCCCGATGCGAAATGTATCACAGCGCGCCCTCTACTGCTGCGCGAACTCACCAACCCAAAATACCGTTACTGGCTCAAGCAATATGCCGGTGAGATTGCCCCTGCCTGCGTCGCGGAAGCGTTGATGTCGATGTTGGAAAAAAGCCGGGCATTTGCTAATATTAATTAATAGTTAGTAATTCACAATTGTGAATTCGTATTTCGAGGTTTGTATGGGTGATATTGTGATCGTTGGTGGAAACAAGGGCGGCGTTGGCAAGACCACAACCGCGGTCAATTTGTCAGTCGGATTGGCAATGGAAGGTAAAGACGTGTGCCTGGTCGACGCAGATCCACAACGAAGCGCGTCGAAGTGGTACGCCGAACGCGAGGCGTCAAACATCACGCCTAAAATTACCCTGCTGGAAAAGCGAGATAACATCACGGTCACTCTGAGGACGCTGAGTGAAAAATTCGATTACGTCATCGTTGACGTGGCAGGAAGAAACTCGCGTGAGCTCATTACCGGCGCCGTCGTCGCTGACATCATCATTGCTCCTAACCAATGCAGCCAGCTTGACCTGGACACGCTTGGCGAGCTGCAGGAACAGGTACTGAGGTGCCGGGATCTGAACCCAAACCTCAAGACGTTCGCCTATCAATCCATGGCTTCGCCTAACCCATCAGTCCGAAAAACTGAGCGGAAAGAGTTTCTGGAGTTTCTGTCTGAGTTTCCCGAAATCCAACCCCTAAACTCAGTAGGGTTTTACCGAAAAGCTTATAAGGATGCGATTCCATTTGGGATGTCAGTGTTGGAAGGGAAAAACCGTGATGCAGCTAACGAAATCACAGAGCTTCTGAGCGAGGTGTTCCATGGCCGTTAAAAAATCGAGTGAAACGGCTACCAAGAAATCGACTGTTAGCCAGGAAGAATCAGAGCGTTTAGCGATTGAGCTGGCCGATAAACCTTACGGATCACAGCCTCAAGTGCGGGCTACCGACAAAAGGAAAGCCGTTCCCATTTCGGTGAGTTTGCCTCCCAGCATGATTGAGCAGATCGAGGACGTTGTGCGCGCAAACAAGCGTGGAGGCATGCCTAACAGAACGGTTAGCGCCCTCATCAGAAGCGCTTTAGAGGCCCAGGGATTTAAAGCGCAGTGAGTAGCCACGCTGGAGGTTAATAATTACCAATTAATATTTACTAATTAGTAATTAGGCGTATGACGTTAGGTTATCGGCTGATATTGGTAAGCCAGGGGAGGGGAGATCTTTGGACGATCCAGATGATCCATACCGTGAGTTCAACGCTGAAGCTGAAGCATATCAACAGGAAGTGAAGAGGATCGAGCAGGAGCGTCGAGTCACTTCGTTGTTGCAGATGCTGGGGGCAGTGACCGGTGAAGCCGTGCCTGCTGCGGATGAGGCTTGGATGGCCTCAATCGACCCCCTTTGGCCCATAGCAAGCGTAGATCGACCGACCATAGGAGCACATCAAAGATGGGCTGCATTTGAAGAGCGGCACCCCAAGCTTAAAGCGATTCCACCCTCGGAACGAGCTGAGCTAGCAAAGCAGGCTCACCCGGGTGAAAGTTGGAGCGAGCTTTTGTACCGGCTTGGTTATTCAAAGCAAGGAAAATCGAAGTCCTAACGTGTTCAAGCGGAGCGCACCATGGCCACCGAAGATAAACAGGATCAACGGACCGGGTTCATTACGGCCTGGCACACATCAGTCGAGGACCGTGAGGCGCTTTTGCGGGATCCGGAGGCGCATACCACGGCGCTGACCGAGCAGGCAAAGCAGGCGTGCGCCCAAGGTGTCATTACTGACGAGGATCTGCGCGAGCTGCTGGAGTGGGTCGATTCGGCGTATTCCTGGGCGGTTGAAGAACAGCTGACCCGCGAGCTGAACCAGTAGGGCGGTCATGTCGCGGCCCGGGCTAAGGACGTGACCCCAAAGAAGCCCAAGGTACGCAAGCGTCTGAACTGAAAGGAACCCCGACATGGCACATGATGATTTGAACGACTCGGAAAACATTGATGAGCATCGAACAGGAAGACTTAGAAGGTTTTGAACTGGTTTTCAGCGTTCAAGTTGATGAGAGCCGGATGCTTGAACTGCTGGTTGACGAGGTTTTTTCTGGGGACTGCGTTTGTCAGGTGACAAATGCTAGCGGCCAGGTCCTGGAGCGCTCCGAGATTTATCAGGATCAAGCGCACTGTCTGCGTGACGGTCTGAACAAAGCATTGAAGTAAGGAAAACGCCCTGCACCACCCCAAGCCCAGCCCTCGCGCTGGGCCGAGGCAGTAGAACCCAGCCACTCATCACGCAAGGAGCCCCACCCATGAGCACGTCCCCCGAGCAACTGGCCGCCGCCCTGGTCGACTTTCGCCACCTGTTGGAGCCGGTGCGCCTGGCCGATACACATGAGCAGCGCATTGACGCGCTAGGCCTAGCCCAGAGCAACCTGTTCATGCTGTGGCGTATCGACTGGATCGACCGCGAGACGTTTGACGTGCTGCACCGCGAAGTGTTGCAGGCCGATGCCGACGGCGTGCGCCGCTGCGAAGCCAAGCGCGGCTAAATCGAACCACCACCCGCCGATAACGCGGAAAATGGCCGCGCCATACAGGAATGGCCACCCATGCAGCAACAAGGAGTCCGTATGAGCTTTGCACACGTGAAAGAAATCGTTGAGGTAAGTGACGTCATTGAAGCCAACCGGCTGATCCAGGCGGGGCATGAGCTGCTACAGATCGTGCCGGGCTGGACCAGTGACAGCACCCCCTGCACGCTGTTTTATCTGAGCAAGCCGGCCGAGCCAGAAGAGGGCGAATACATCGATGGCGATTGGGTGCCGAAAAAGAAGAACTGACGCACAGCGCATAGGGCAGTGGCACCAAAGCGTATAGGAAGGAAAACGTGACCATGGCACATCTGATCGAGGCGCTACGCTCGACCGCCGCGAAGTGGCGAGCAGGCAACCAGGAACACAGTGAAGGCGTCGTGTTGGTGTGGAACGGCGAGGTTTACGGCTGGAAGGATGAACTGCGCGATCCGGCCAGCGAGCGCCCAGGCGCGTATGCCGTGGACAAGGTCGGGCTGATCTTCAAGGCCCAGGGCGGTGACGACTACAACGGTGCAAAAGCGTGGGTCGCGGTGGACCCTGACGCGCAATAGGAAAGCCAATGGACAAGCCGAAACGTCACCACTACCTGCCTGAGTCATATCAAAAAGGATTTTGGGATGAGCGGACCAGGAAGATTCATTTTGTCGACATCAAGTCAGGAAATCGAGCTGCGACAGATCCGAAAAATATAGGACTGGAAAAGCATCTGTACCGTTTTGCCAGTCCCGTGGAAGGCGTGTCAGATACTGCCATTGAGAATCCATTGCTTTCGACGCTTGATGGCCGCTTCGTTGGTGCGTTGCGCAATATACGTGGTGATTTCAGTCATGATGATAGGCAGTCGTTAGCGATCGCCTTGGCGTTTCTCCGCTTCCGTACCCCTACAATGTTCAGATCTATTGAAATGCAGGCGACGGAATTTTTTCTTACCGAGATCAAGAAGGATCCGAGCAAGGTAGCCAAAGCCGCTGAATTCGGGATAGACCTGAATGACGTGACCGGTTTTATGGCTTCTACTTCAGATGTTTTTCAAGTCGCTAAAGACCTTGTGCTCTCAGTTTTTCTCAAAAGCTCAGTGGAGTTTGCATTCGTTCTGGTCGGCATGGGATGGCGCGTCTATACATCAGACACAGGAAAATTCATCACCTCAGATAAACCATTCACCGCAGTGGAGGGGCCTGGGCCTTTCACCGCTCACGGCGTGAGAGGCAGTTTTATAGTTCCTCTCTCGTCGAGCTTATGTCTAGAGCTAGGTGTGTGTGAGCACCCGTTGGAATTCGTTCCTCTGTCGGTAGATGAGGTATATGAAGTCAACGAAATCATCGCGCATTGTGCGGACAAGAGAATTTTGGGTTCAAATTTTGATGACCTAGATCTAGCTCTGCTTGGGCGCAACTAGTGTGTGAACTTTTCAAGGAAAACGACATGATTTATCTAGTGACTAAAAACACCAACAACGAAGGCTATGAGGTGTTTCGAGCCTTCACGAATCGGAATGATGCTGAAGCGCTAGTTGAAAGTTTTGAGGCTTATGATAAGGAAAAACCGATTTTCACTACCGGCCACTTCTTTAATCAACAAAACTTTTCCTCGCTGCACAGACAATTCAATACTTGACCCTGAACGTGGGGGAGTCCTCTGGCCGGTTCTGCCGGCGATCGTAGATCCGCGTCGTGCTGATATTGGCGTGGCCCAGCCAGGCCTGCACCTTGGCGATATCCGCCTCGTGCTCCAGGGCATTCGTTGCCGCTGTAGCGCGCAGCCCGTGTACGCCCAGTCCCGCAACCTCTATCCCTGCAGCCTTGGCGTAATGCCCTACCACTGCGTAGATGCCATCGGCGCTGATTCCTGCGCCCGTTGTGCGGCCGCGCAGCGGGTGGAAGAGGGGAACCTTGCCGTCCTGCTGATCATGGCCGGACGCTTCCAGGTAGATGTAGATGCGTTCAGCGGCCACCGGATGCAACGGCAGAAAGCGCAGTTTGCCGCCCTTGCCGTGGATGCGCAGGTGCTTGATGCCTCGACGCTCCTGCAGGTCGGCGAGCATCAGCTGCGCGGCCTCTTCGCGGCGCAGCCCGTGGTACAGCAGCACCGCCAGAAGCGCCCGATCGCGCTTGCCTTTGAGCGTGTCCGGATCTGGCGCATCGAGCAGGGCCTTGGCCTGGTGATCACCGAGCGCCGGCGTTTTTCCTTCATTGGTTTCGATACGGGGTCGTTTGACGCCATGCACCGGATTGCCACCGGTGACTGCATTACTGTTGAGCAGGTGGTCATAGAGGCTGGCCAGCGCCGCCAGTTTGCGGCGGATGGTTGCGCCGGCAAGGCCCCGGCGCTCCAGATCTGCGCGCCAGGCCAGCACGTGCGCCCGGGTAACCGAGCGAAATTCGTCTGCAGTCGCCAGGCCGACGAACTGGCAGAAGTCCTCCAGATCGCCCTGGTACGCTCGCCGAGTACGCAAGTTGTCGATATTGGCGAACCACTCGACGGCCGCCGGCACTTCAGCCAGCTTCTGAAACTGTGCCGCCGTCAGCCGGCGTTCATTGGGGGAGGGGGCTGATACACCGGTGCCGGTGGCTTGCGTAATATCCTTCATCGAATGCCCGGTCCTGCAGGACGACCTGCCGCATGTTCGCTGGCCACCCAAGCCCAGTATTCGCGGATGGAGCGGTCCACCTCCGATTCGGGTACCAGGTGCTGCCAACGCAGTTGTTCTTGTTCCTGGTCACCCGTGCGGATATCGCGTTTGATTTCTGCGCCGGCAGCGGCAAACCGCCGGCGCGCCTTGCTCCAAAATCCCACGGCGGTGCCCACTTCGTGCAGCGGCACCAAGGGCACCTGGTGATTGCACCACAGACGCCAAAGTGTCGCCGACCCCACACCACGTCCCTGATACTCGCCGTCAATGGTCAGATCGTAGATGTACACCCGATCGTTGAGCGGATTGATGCCGTAGCGGATTTTTCCTGCGCGCTGGCCATCGAGCTCGATGCCGGCGACGAACTCAGTACCGGGAAACGCGAAACACCCGCGTGTGGACTCAGTATGTTCGATCACCACGCGGATGTTCGTACTAAGCTCATCCATCACTTTAGCGTTGCATACCTGACGAAAATTACGAAATCGGTCGAGAACTGACATGGCCTCTCCTGCTGTCCGAGAACTAACGATAACGTATTTTATCACCAGTAGCTGGTTTAGCGCCTGATCATGATTTTTTATTCAACCGAAGCTTTGTAAAATCAGATAAAATCACTGTTATTCATTATGGCCAAATGTGATGAGGATTGACTAATGGCTATTGCTACCAAAACGCGTTCCGTCACCGCTCACGTGCCCGTTGAGCTTGCTGAGCGCGTCGATGAAATCGCCGATCGTCTTGAGCGCTCCAAAAATTGGATTGTCAAGCAAGCGCTGTCTGCATGGCTCGACCAAGAAGAAGAGCGCAGCCGACTCACGCGCGAAGCCCTGCTCGATGTTGATGCTGGCCAGGTCATCGATCATCAGACGGTAGAGGATTGGGCGGCCAGCCTGGGTACCGATTCGCCACTACCGGCACCACGCTGATGCAACTGCAGTGGACCAGCAAAGCGGTATCGGACCTCGCGCGTCTTTACGACTTTCTCGCTCTGGTAAACTTGGCATCTGCTGCGCGTACCGTGCGGCAGTTGACTGCAGCCCCGAGCACCTTGCTAACCAACCCGCGTCTCGGCGAACGACTGGATGAGTATGAGCCTCGTGAGGTTCGCCGCCTTCTGGTGAGACACTACGAGTTTCGTTATGAAATCGTTGGATCGGTGATCTACGTTCTGCGCATATGGCATAGTCGCGAAGGTCGTTGAGAGCAGTAACAACATGGTGCAGGTAGCCATGCAATGGAAGCCAAATTCCCGTGTTTACAATGTGTACAGCTAGGGTAAGTGGCCCTGTTATTCAGGTGTCGTGCGCAGATAAAAATCATTTCCTGGGCCTCATGCTCAAGGGGTCATCGATTGTTTGAAGCAGAGATCAGCCTGCTTTCGCGGGAAGCGCTCGAGGCAGAGGTAAACCAATGGCGGACCGGAAGTCATCGGTTGAGTCAGGACAAAGCCTTACAGATTGCTGTGTTTGACAGTGCAATCGACTTTGCCATGGTAGTGACCGATCCGGCTGGCATTATTACGGCCTGGAACAGTGGTGCTCGGCACCTTATGGGTTGGACGGCCGACGAAATGCTTGGCCAGAATGCTTCGCGATTTTTTACGCCAGAAGACCGAGCAACCGGACGCGTGGCCTATGAAATGCGAGCTGCGTTGCGCAATGGTCGTGCCACAGATGAGCGATGGCATGTAGGCAAGAACAATGTCCGTTTTTGGACTTCCGGCGAAATGATGGTGTTGCGTGATGAAAATGGAACGCACATCGGCTTCATCAAAATATTTCGCGACCGCACCCCAGAGCACTTAGCTGGTAAAGCCCTCGAACAAACCGAGCGGCTGTTGCACCAAGCACAGGAAGCAGGAGGTGTTGGCCTGTTTTCCGTCGACTTGGCGAATGACCTACTCAAGGGAACGTCTGAATTCTTTCGCCTTTATGGCTTACCGCCTGCTGAAAGCTATCCTGCTACCCAGGTTCAAGCACTGATCGTCCCTGAAGATAAAAAACTGGTGTCAGAGGCTCTTCGTCGTCTAACCGATGACTGCAGCCTTGATGTCGAATATCGCATTCGTCGCCCAGACAACGGTGAACTACGTTGGATTAACCGTATAGGAAAAATACTGTGGGATGAAAGCGGACAGCCTGTACAGTTTTCAGGAGCTGTACGTGACGTCACTGCCCAGCGTGCGGATGAGGCGGCTCGCGAAGCGAGCGAAGCGCAGTACCGGATGCTATTCGAAGCGATCGATGACGGGTTCTGTGTCATTGAATTCATTGACGGACCTCACGGACCTTTGAGCGACTATATCCACGTTGAAGCCAATCCAGGGTACGAGCGGCAGACAGGTATTGCAGGGATCGTCGGTCAGACTATCTGGGGACTAGCACCTGATGAAGCCCAGGGCTGGGTCAAAAGGTACCGTAAAGTTCTTGATACGGGTCAACCTATTCGCTTTGAGCGCTATTTCGCTGCTGCAGGTCGAGAAATCGAGGTTTCTGCTGCTCGTGTGGAACGTACGAGCAAGCAGCAGGTTTCCATTTTATTTCGCGATATCACTGGTCGTAAAAATGCTGAAAGACTTGCCCAGCAGAATATTCAACGTGTGCAGCTCGCGTTGTCTGCAGGTGCCATTCTTGGGACTTGGTTCTGGGATATTCCAGCCGATCGTTTCAGTGTAGACAGTGGTTTTGCTAAGGCTTTTGGCCTGGATCCGCAGATAGGCTTGGACAATCTCTCCGTTGCTCAAATCATCCATACCGTGCACCCCGATGATCAAGAGGGCTTGGCCGCAGCCGTCACAGAAGCCGTTGTTCGAGGTGGGCACTACGCACATCAATATCGCGCCTTGCGTACAGATGGTTGCTATTACTGGCTCGAAGGCAATGGGCATGTCACCCATGCGCCGGATGGTACTCCTTTGACCTTTCCAGGTGTGTTGATTGATATCAACGAGCGGCGTGCGATAGAGGGGGAAAGAGACCGTGCGACGGCTGCTCTTCGCGCCCTTGCTGATACGCTCGAGCAACGCGTTGCGCAGCGAACTGAAGACTTACTCAAGTCTGAGGAGCGTCTGCGCCAATCACAGAAAATGGAAGCTGTAGGGCAGCTTACCGGCGGGCTTGCCCATGACTTCAACAATCTGCTGGGCGGGATCATGGGCAGCCTTGAGCTGATGAACCTGCGTCTTACTCAGGGCAGGGTCAAGGATATTGATAAATACATGGCCGCAGCTCAAGGTGCCGCAAAGCGTGCTGCTGCCCTGACGCACCGGTTGCTGGCTTTTTCACGTCGTCAGACGCTCGATCCAAAGGTCACAAACGTCAACGTATTGGCTGATGGTATGTGTGACATGATTCAGCGTACGGTGGGCCCCAGTGTTCACATCACGGTGACTGGGGCCGTCGATGCCTGGCTGGTTCAGGTTGATCCGTCGCAACTGGAGAATGCCCTGCTTAACTTGTGCATTAACGCACGAGACGCTATGCCGGAGGGCGGCTCGATCGTGATCGAGACAGCCAACCGCTGTATTGATCAGCAGGCGGCGTTGCGTCAGGACATACCAGAAGGACAGTACTTGTCCTTAAGCGTTTCGGATACAGGCACGGGCATGTCCCCTGACGTGCTCGCTAAAGCCTTTGATCCTTTCTTCACAACTAAACCGCTAGGTCAGGGAACAGGCCTGGGTTTGTCAATGATCTATGGATTTGCAAAACAATCCAACGGTCAGGTCCGCCTCCACTCGATCATGGGTCAAGGCACTACCGTCTCTATTTACCTGCCACGTCATGAAGGTCTCATCAAAGAGCACTCTTCTGCGCCTGGTGATGCCGTACTACCACATGCCAAGGCCGGCGAAACCGTGCTGGTCGTAGAGGACGAACCCACTATCCGTCTTCTGGTAACGGATGTGCTGGAAGACCTGGGTTACATTGCCATTGAGGCTGCGGACAGCTCGGCAGGACTTCGCGTACTGCAATCTAATGCGCGCATTGATTTGCTGATCAGTGATGTTGGTCTCCCTGGAGGTCTGAATGGCCGGCAGATGGCTGAAGCCGGTCGCGTGGCGCGTCCAGGACTCAAGGTGCTGTTCATAACCGGCTACGCAGAAAATGCTTTGCTGACCCACGGGCAGTTAGAAGTAAGCATGTCCGTTCTGACAAAACCCTTTGCGGTGGATGCGCTAGCAGCCAAGATCGAGCAATTGCTGGAGCACTAGCTGTTTGTTGTTGGCTTTGAGAGGCGTGCTTAAGACCCTGTTCACGGCCTCTTCCGGTCGTGCTTATGCCTAAACAGCTCACTGAGCACAGCCTGCTGTGGCTATCAGCTTGCCGAGATTTCGATGCTAGCTATTCCTTTGGGGCCATTCGTTGAACGACTGCCAGTAGAGCTGAACAGTGTATAGCAGCTTGGCCAGGTCGCCGATGTAGGCATGCACCTGCCTCTCCTCGTTCTAGTCGTAAGACCTGATCGTGATGGATGGTGCAGTGATCGCGGCGAGATCATTTTAGGTGCTACGGCTTTCGCTATGGCGGCTTTTCGATGCCTAGAGCAGTCGCTCGTTATAGGATCCTCTCCGGTCGTCAAACGACAGCTGAGCGATGAGGAGGTGGCCTGGAAAACCGCTGGCACTATTGAGTACTGAGAACTGGCCAAGAGATGCCTGAAAGACATGAAGATTTTTTATCCTGGCCCGCACTCATTTGCGAGCGGGCTCTTGGGGACTACTGTGTGATTTGCCGATTAATTTTCAACAAATACGCATTATTTTCCGCTGTCAGTTGGTCGAAACTGTTCTCGCCTACATGGTTAGCGAGTGTCGTGATTATTTCATCGCGCCGTTTAGGAGCGACCACACGATCTGCTCTCAGCAACGCTGCGCCTATCTGCGCAGCCGTCAGATCCGTGCAATAAACAGGGTTTCCAGGTTGCTGACGCCAAGAATCCAAAAGCGTGCCTGACGGGACTGCGTCAAATCCAGTTTGGTCGACTAGCTCACATACAATGGCCACCCCCTCCTTATCATCGCCTGCGATAGGCAGAGCAATCCTTTCCTGTATTCCCTTGGCAAGCCCCAGGTCAGCCAAGCTACCTGCGAGTATGGTGTTCCATGCCTTCACAACAGGCCGCCCAAGCTGTTCACAAACCCAAAGACTCTCGATCTGGCCTTCCTCAAGGGCGTCTACGGAACCGTCGCGATGTGGGTAATAGTTAGACGTATCGGCAACGATTGTTGTCGACGGTGCTTGGGCAAGGATCGGCTTTAGATGCGGGATTTTTGTGAACGGGACGGATATGATTACGACATCAGCAGCCGTGACAGCTTGCTCAGGTGTCGCAGCTTTAACCCCCGTTTCGGCTGCAAAATTTTCCAGCGACTGGGGGCCGCGAGAGTTCGCTAGGTAGACATCGTGCCCTGCCACGCGCAGCTTTCGCGCCAACGTAGCACCGATGAGTCCACTGCCTATGATGCCAATTTTCATGAAAATCAAACCTCTCAACTATTTGGTTCTGTGCGGTCTCGGGGAGGAACTGTCGGCGATGAGCGCTAAACTCTCGCCAAAACGGATACACCCTCCGGTTAGTGAATTGATTATATGGAGTGTTCCTCCGTATAATCAACTCCTGCTCAGAGCCTAGGAAAGTCCAATGTCCGGCAAGCTACAAATCGCCCGACCGCCTAGATCCGATGCACTGCGAAATCGCGCCAACATTCTTGGGGTCGCTATCAAGCATTTTCAGGATTATGGTACGGGAGCCTCCCTGGAAGGGATCGCCAAGGAGGCCGGTATCGGGGTCGGTACCCTCTATCGCCATTTTCCACAGCGCGAGGATCTGATCGCTGCGGTGTTGCAAACGCGTGAGGTTGCCTTGGGCCAGACCATTGAGCGCTTTAATGCAATGGCGGATGCAAAACAATCCTTGCAGTCGTGGATGGAGGCCTTGAACGAGTATTTGACCAGCTTCGATGGTCTGGCTGATCCCCTCAGCCGCGCGATGATGGCCGCGGAATCTTCGTTGGCCATTTCCTGCGACTGGCTCGTTGGTGTTACTGAGCGATTTCTGACTGCCGCTCAACTAGCGGGGTTTGCCCGCAAAGACCTCAAGGCGCGTGACTTGTTTCTTCTGGTACTCGCTTCATCTTGGGTAACCCGCTCCGTTGTCGCCGATAAGCAGATCTTGAGATCCGTGCGTACCGTGATTTGGGATGGAATCCAGGCAGAGAGCGCAGGACTGCCGCAGCAGTGAATTGCGCCTGAGATCTCGCCGCCTCCGGCAGCTTTGGATTGGTAGAGCTCCCGGCACAGGTAGCTTTCGGCCCAGAGTGTGTAAAAACGCCTTCACGAATCCTTCGCTATGATTTTTAAGGATTCATCGCAGGGATCTCCCATGAATAGCTTTATCCAAGGTGAACATCGAGGCCGAAGCCGATGCCCTCCTCTCGATACATGGTTGTAAGGCGAGATTGTGTCTTAGGCATTCGCAGACGTGATGGGTGGACGCCATAAGCTGCTACCTAGCCATGCGCAGAGAGAACCAGAGGTTGCAAAAAGCTATAGGCATGATGACAATGCGACTGATTATCATTAATGCATTTGGTGCTCACTCGCTCATGCATACTCGCCACTTTGCAGTTGCAGCCCTCTATAGCTCCCATCATGGTTGGCTCAGCACGTGGCTACGTAGCCGCCTAGGCAATGCTTCAGATGCGGCAGACCTGGCTCAGGACACCTTCATACGGCTACTGCAACGTACCGACCGGCTGGAGCTCAAGGCGCCTAGAGCTTTTTTGCGCACTGTTGCTGGCGCACTGGTAATCGATCTCTGGCGCCGCGAGGAACTGCACCGTGCGTATTTAGAAACAATCGCCCATCTTGAGCCTGAATGCGCACCTTGTCCGCAAACCCGACAATTGGTGATGGATCTACTTGAGCAGATCGCGTGGATGCTTGAAAGCCTGCGCCCCAAGGTGCGGGAAGCTTTCCTGCTGGCTCAATGTGATGGGCTCAGCCACAGGGAAATCTCGGCGCGCATGGGCATATCCCTGCGCTCAGTCGAACGGCATGTGGCGGATGCGCTGTTTCGTTGCTACCAACTGCGCTATGAGTGAGCCGTTGCGGCTGGAACAGCACATCGTTAAGCAAGCCATCGACTGGACGCTGCGGCTGCAGAACAACACCGGCAACCGCGGTCTGGTGCAGCAGTGCGAAAACTGGCGGGCCGCGCACGGCGATCATGAGTTGGCGTGGCAACGCGTGCAGACGCTCAACGCCGAGCTTTCCGCCAACCTGAGCGCCCAGCCCGACACCCGCTATATCCTGGAGACCAGTTCACAACGAGTGGGTAGGCGAAAGGCCCTGGAACTGCTCAGCGCCATGCTGGTAATCGGCTCGACCACCTTGCTGGGGAGCGAAGCGAACCCATTGCTTGACTGGACGTCCGACTACACCACGGCGGTGGGCGAACGCAAGCGCTGGACGCTGGCCGATGGCTCGCGCCTGGACCTCAACACCCATAGCGCCGTGGACCTTGCTGTCGGGCCGCAGGTTCGCCAACTGCACCTCAAGCGTGGCGAACTCATGCTCCACTGCGCCAACGCAGACATACCGTGGCGAGTGAGTTCATTGGATACCGTTCTCCAAGCCAACGACGCGCAACTTACCTTGCGCCACGATGACCACTGCACTCGCCTGGGCGTCATCACCGGGCGCGTGGCCATCCATATGCCCGGCCGCACGGTGCAATGGGCCGAGCCTGGTCAGCACTATCGCGTGACCCGGTCTGGGGCGGTGTTGGCACAGCCGCCCGACATGGACATGCAAGCCTGGGCAGAGGGGCTAATCGTGACCCGTGGTATGCGCCTGGACGCCTTTCTTGGAGAGGTGAGCCGCTACCGGCCAGGGCACCTTGGCTACGACGCCGACGTGGCGGATATGCGTTTGTCTGGCGTGTTCCGGCTCGCCGACACCGATGAACTTCTGCAGGTATTGACCCAGACGCTGCCGCTCACTGTTCGCTATCGCACGCGCTGGTGGGCATCCGTGCAGCGGCGGGTGTGAAGTTTTTTTGGCGGGTTCCGCACGCACGTTCGGCTAGGACAGTAAGCAACTCATCATGTCCAGATCGGAACCTCGTCATGCCTACAGCGTTACCAACCCCTCCTTCACCCCTCAGTCGCGCGGTGCGCGTCGCGCTGCTCTCGGCCACCTTGGGTGCCTGTGCACTCCCCGCTCTCACCTTTGGCCAGCCGGACACAGGGACGGCCATGGCCACCTACGACATCGCCCCTGGCCAACTCAGCGAGACCCTGAACACGTTTGCCCGGCAAGCCGGTATTACCTTGTCCAGCACCCCGCCTCAAACCCAGGGCTTGCGATCCTCCGGCGTGCAGGGTAACTACGACCTTGAACAGGCGCTGGTACGTCTTCTGTCCGGCACTGGCCTCAAGGCCGTTGACCAAGGGAATGGCGGATACACGCTGACAGCATCGTCGTCCACTTCCCTGGACCTGCCCACGACAGATATCCGCGGCTTCGCGCTAGGTAATGCTTTGGGTAGCACGGACGGGTACAGCGCTACTCATAGCCAGGTCGCCACCAAGACCAGTACCGCATTGCTCGAAACCTCTCAATCGGTGTCCGTAGTCACTCGCCAGCAAATGGACGACCAAGGCGCACAGACCGTGTCGCAGACCATGCGCTATACGCCTGGGGTACTCACCAATCCCTATGGCGCCACCCACCGCTATGACTATGTGGCCATGCGTGGCTTCAATGACGGGTCCGTGGATAACATCTATCTGGATGGCCTGAAGTCCATGGGTGACAGCGGCACCTACAGCACCATGCAGGTGGACCCCTATTTTCTGGAACGCGTCGACATCCTCAAGGGGCCGTCATCGGTGCTGTATGGCCGCAGTTCTCCCGGCGGCCTGGTCGCACTGACCAGCAAGAAGCCCTTGTTTGAGCCCTATCACCAGGTTCAGGCCAGCGTAGGTACCCAAGGTCAGCGAGGAGCAGGCTTCGACTTCAGCGGGCCATTGGATAATGACAAACGCATCGCCTACCGACTGACCGGTCTTGCGGACGAGTCCGACACCCAATTCGATCATAACGAGGAAAAGCGTTACGCCTTGGCACCTACCCTGAGCATCGACTTCAATGAAGACACTTCGCTGACGTTACAGGCGTACCTGCAACACGACCCAGAGGGTGGATACCACGGAGGACTGCCCGCGGACGGCGCGCTGCATCAGCGCAACGGACAACGCATCTCCGATCACTTCTTCGAAGGCGAGCCCGGCGTCGATCAATACAAGCGCAACCAGCAATCCTTCGGCTATCAGTTCGAACACCGCTTTAACGATGTACTGACTGCACGGCAAAACTTCCGGTACCTGGACTCCAAGGTCACCCTGGACCAGGTGTATGCCTATGGCTGGACCAGCGCCGACAGCAACGCGCTCAATCGGTACTATTCGGGCGGCGACGAGCGCTTGCATGCCTTCATCGTCGACAACATGCTGCAGGCTGAATTCTTTACCGGCAGCGCCAAGCACACGTTGCTCACAGGCGTGGACTATCAACGACGCAAGACTGTAGTGGATGGGGCCAGTGGTGCGCTGGCGCCGATCGACGCATTCAACCCCGTATATGGCAACTCTGCAATCAGCGAGTACCCGCTGACGAGCTACCTAAGGCGGTTGCAACAGACCGGCGTTTACATGCAGGACCTGGTAGAGCTTGATCAGTGGAGATTCTCCCTGGGTTTGCGTCAAGACTGGGTCAAGACGTCCGATGAAAACCGCTTTGCTGAAACCGGCCGCCCGGTTGGTACCAGAATCAGCGACGACCGCTCCAAACTCACGGGTCGTGCAGGGATTTTGTATCTGTTCGAAAATGGCCTGGCACCCTATCTGAGCTATTCAGAGTCTTTCAACCCGAACTCTTACTCGGACGAAGCCGGTAACCCCTTGGCTCCCACTGACGGCAAGCAGTGGGAGGCGGGCATCAAATACCAGCCGCCTGGGACCGATGCGCTCTATACCGCCTCGGTCTTCCGAATCGACCAAGAGAATCTGGCGACCAAGCTGCCGCAGGAAAACTATTACAGGGCCGTGGGCGCGGTGCGATCACAGGGCATCGAACTCGAGGCTCATCTCCAACTGACCGATAACCTCAAGCTACTGGGCAGCTACACCTTTACCGACATCGAGTATTCGAAGTCGATGATCAGTACGCTGAGCACCGCTGACAATGTGATCGAGAACAAAGGCAACTCCCCCACTCAAGCGCCCAAGCAAATGGCTTCGGTGTGGGGCGATTACAGGTTTGTAGCAGGCCCGCTGGATGGACTGCGCCTGGGTGGCGGTGTGAGATATGTAGGCCATAGCTGGGCAGACGCCGAAAACACAATGAAGGTGCCTGCCTATACGCTGCTGGACGCGTCGGTGGGCTACGACCTGGGTAAGCTAGGTCTCAAGGGGGTTGATGTGCGTGTGAATGCAAACAACCTGACCAATGAGAGCTACATCGCCACCTGTGCCAGCCTAAACTTCTGCTACATGGGTGAAGAGCGGAATGTCAGTGCGACGATTAGTTATACGTTCTGACCACAGCTAGCCAGAAAGCAAAACCCCTGCCTGTGTCAGCAGAAAGGGGTTTTATTCAAGCTTGACGATGACTGTAGTCAGACTTGTGAGCTTCCGGATTCTTGAAGCTTAAAGATTCTTCGCGCAAACTGGCTGTGATTGGGCATCAAGTAACAGTTCGCTACCGATTTTCACGTCAGGCGCAACACGCTGATAGCGGGGGTAGCCCTTGGGATCATACTCAATGTAAGCCTCTGCTTACTTAAGACGCTCATGAGCATTGTGAAATGCGATGACCTCGGCGCTCGGCAATGCGTCATTGCCATAGAAATGAGGGATTGCTGGACCTAGCTTCGATTCCGCACATCCTGCAAGCAGTGTACTGGTCAACTGATCCCGAACACTCAACTTAGTTTTTCCTCAGCGACCGCAGACGCTAGCCCTTCGTTGAACTGTTGCAGTCGCCGCCAGTTGTATCGCTCCATCAGGAATCGGCCGATATCATGTTTCGCTAGCGCAATGCTCATGTAGCCACCCGCGCCAGCGCAGTTTCGGTGCCGGCGCGCATGTCCATGGGGTCGGTGGCGAGCCAGATGGAGTCGACGCGGATCATCGCAACAGGTCTCGCAGAAAGGTCACACAGGCCGCCGCGTTTTCGGTCGGCCATTTCACTTTCACGGTGCCGCGAGGTGGGGTTTCGAGGCAAATAGTCGCAGAGGTGATATCTGGTCGTTACGTCGGGGGACGGTAATGCCAGAGGGATAAAGGTAGATTGCTGGACAATCGTTTTTTGCGATCGCAGCCGAATCCACTTATGGACGAGATTTGCGTTGAGGTTGTGGCCCAGCGCGACGCTGGCAATTGAGGCGCCAGGTTCGGAGCACTCCTGAATGACTCCAGCTTCGAATAATTTGGAGTAGGAATGGCGATGTGGCTGCATAAAAGACCCGCTTAAAAGGCTAGAAATAGTGTCTAGTTAAATTTAAGTGCACATCACCGCTCTTTGGTGTCGGGGGTCAGGAAGGCATGTAAACCGGACGCATACGCATGCTTCGGTAACCCAATTGCTTAGAGGTGCGACCTGGCTGTGTCTCTAGAGTTGATTCTGCCTTTCTACGGAAAAGCAGATCCGATGGAAGTCAATGCCATATCGTCGCATCCCTTCCACTTCACATCCCACACACCAAAACGCTCGGGAGTTGATTTGTGTAAGGCTGGGCCTGGTCTCGTCTGAACGAAGAATTATGTATCTAGTCAAAGTAATCTTTAGGTCGGGGTCCTGGAGTCGAATTGCACGGCGGGCACAAAATCGGAGTCAATGCTTTTTCCGCCTACCTCGACAGCTCTATTGAGATTGGTTATTATCCGCAATAAGTCTTTCCAATTTTCGACGGTCCAACGACATTTTGCCGACGTCTCCCTTAATCTCCAATGCCGTTGGCAGCCTTTACGTCGATCACGGCAGTTGGCTGCAGCATTGGTTGAGCCGACGCTTTGGTGGTTCCTTCAATGCCGCCGATGTCGCCGACCTGACACACGACACTTTCGTACGTCTGCTGCTCAAACCCCGCGAGTTCGACGGCAGCGGTGATGCCCGGGCGTTTCTGTGCACGGTGGCGCGGGGCTTGTGCATCGACCAATGGCGCCGCTGCCAGTTGGAACGCGCCTGGCTCGAGGCGCTGGCTTCGCAGCCGGAGTTTGTCGAGCCGTCGCTGGAATACCGCGCGTTGATGCTGGAAACCCTGGAAGAGATCGATGCCATGCTACGGCGCCTGCCGGGCAAGGCGCGGCAGGCGTTCCTGCTGGCCCAGCTGTACGGCGTGGGCTACCGGGAGATTGCCGCCGAGGTTGGGGTGTCGGAGCGCATGGTCAAGAAGTACATGGCCCAGGCAATGTTCCAGTGCCTGTTGCTCGAGGCCGGCCTGGCACCATGAATCCCGATATGAACAGCGCCAATGTCCCCGGCTATCTGGTGCTGCAGCAAGCCGCCAGCTGGTACGCGCTCCTGCGCTCTGAACGTGTGACCGAACACGACCGCAGCAAGTGGCGGGCCTGGCACGACCGGCACGCTGAGCACCGTCACGCCTGGAGCCTGGTGGAGCGGGTAGGCGGGCGCTTCGGACAATTCGGCGACGCGGCGCAGAAAAAAGGCGCGATGGCGGCCCTCCACGACAACGGCGGCCCGGGTCTTAGCCGTCGTCGCACCCTGTTGTCGCTAGGTGGCCTGACCCTAGCCACTTGGCTGGGCTGGCGTACCTTGGGCGACAGCACCGCTGTCGGCGGTTGGCTCGCCGACTACGCCACCCACACCGGCGAACAGCGGCAGGTGCAATTGCCCTCAGGCGGTCAGCTCTGGCTCAACACCGCCAGTGCCATGGACATGGATGGCCCGCGTCTGAAACTGATCAGTGGCGAGATCAACATCGACGACCGCCTCGGGTACGGTGGCACACTGCAACTGAATACACCCTATGCCGAGTTCGGTGCCAGCCGCGCCAGGTTCAACCTGCGCCTGGGCGACGCGGGGCTGTGCCTCGATGTGTACGCCGGTACCGTCGAGGTGGCCTGCAAAGACCAGCGCCAGACCGTGCAACCGGGCCAGCAAATCACTATCAACCGCCAAGGCCTGGGCCCGTTGTCGCTCGCCAGCGAAGCGCACCGCGCCTGGGTGCAGGGCGTGTTGGTGGCTGAAGGCACGCCGCTGGGCCAGGTCATCGCCGAGCTGGCCCGTTACCGCCACGGCTATCTGGCCTGCGACCCGCGCATCGCCAACTTGTCAGTGGTCGGCACCTTCTCCATCCGCGACACCGATCGCGCCCTGGCCTCGCTGGCCAGCGCGTTGCCGGTGCGGGTCAACCGCCTGTTGCCCTGGTGGGTCACCTTGCAAGCGCGCGTCTGACGACCGAGCGCTTGTTATTCGCGATTATTTTCGAGGACTCGGTTCCCTTTTCGCGAACGCCGTTCGGTGTCAGGGAAAGCACGCTATTTCACCTACCATACGTTGCGGAACCGGCCACATGTCTTCGATCCACAAGCGCTCGCGTCGTTTCAACCTCACGCCCCTGGCAATCCTTGTACCTTTGGCTTTGGGCGGGATGGCCCTGTTGGCCGTCCCCAACGCCCAGGCGGCTCAGGGGGTGCAGACCTTTCACGTACCCGCCGGTAACCTGACACTGCAACTGGCGCGCTTCGCCCAACAGGCCGGCATCGAGCTGGCCGGTAACGCCCAGCTAACCGACGGCCGCAGCGGCCCAACCCTGGAAGGCGACTACAGCGTCGACGCCGCTCTCGCAGTGCTGCTCAGCGGTGCTAGCCTGCAAGCGCAGAAGCAGGCCAATGGCAGTTACATGCTGGCCGCCAGTGGCGACCTGCAGATCGCCGCCACCGAGATCGACTCAAACAGCGACGTCAACACCAGCTACCAGCCGGCGCCGCCGACCTCCAGCTCCATCCTGCACAGCGACAAGCCGACGCAGAACACCCCGCAGGTGGTCAACGTCGTCACGTCGCAAGTGCTGCGCGACCAGAAGCCGCGAAACCTCGACGATGCCCTGGCCAACGTCAGCGGCATCACTCAGGGCAACACCTTGGCGTCGACCCAGGACACCATCATGAAGCGCGGCTTCGGCGGCAACCGTGATGGCTCGATCATGCACAACGGTATGCCGCTGGTGCAGGGCCGCGGTCTCAACGCCGCCGCTGACAGCGTCGAAGTGCTGAAAGGGCCCTCGTCCCTGTTATACGGCATCATGGACCCGGGTGGTGTGATCAACGTGGTCAGCAAACGCCCCTCGCTGCAAGCCTACAACTCCATCAGCGCCCGCGCTTCAGGCTACGCCCACGGCCGCGATGGCAGTGGCGGCACCCTCGATAGCACCGGGCCGATCGGTAACACCCCGCTGGCGTACCGCATGATCGTCGACTACGAGGACGAGGATTACTGGCGCAATTTCGGCACCCACCGCGAATCCCTGGTGGCGCCATCGGTGGCCTGGTATGGCGACGACACCCAAGCGGTGTTGTCGTACGAGCACCGCGAGTACCTCACGCCATTCGACCGTGGCACCGCGCTGAGCAACAACGGCACCTTCCTGAAAGTGCCGCGCACCGAGCGCCTGGATGACAAGTTCAACACCATGGAAGGCCGCGCCGACCTGACCCAGCTGCTGATCGACCACCAGTTCGACGACAACTGGAAGGGCCACTTCGGCTACAGCTGGAACCGCGAAACCTACGACGCCAACCAGTTGCGGGTCACCTCCATCGCCAACAACGGCGCGGCCACCCGTAGCAACGACGCCACCCATGGCGCGGTCAGCACCGACAGCTATGCGATCGCTTCGATGGAAGGGAGCGTCGAGGTAGCCGGCTTCCAGAACGACCTGCAGTTCGGCTTCGACAACGAAAAGCGCAAGATCTATCGCGCCGACCTGTTGCGACAGACGCCGTCCAGCGGCTTCAACGTCTACGACCCGGTGTACGGCCAGATGAGCCCGTCGTCGACGGTATCGGCCAGCGACAGCGACCAGACCGACAAGCTGCGTGCGCAATCGGCCTTCCTGCAGGACGCGCTGCACTTGACCGAGAAGTGGACGCTGGTACTCGGCGGCCGTTACCAGATGTACGATCAACTGGCAGGCAAGGGCCGGCCATTCAAGACTAATACCGATATCAACGGCCAGAAATTTCTGCCCCGCGCCGGCCTGGTGTACCAGTTCAATGACGTGTTGTCGTTCTACGGCAGCTACACCGAATCGCTAAAGCCGACCTCCAGCATCGCCCAACTGTCCAGCGGCGTGACCATCGATTCGTCGGTGCTGCCGGAGCACGCCAAGTCTTATGAAATCGGCGCCAAGCTGGAAATGCCCGGCCGCGTGACCGGTACCCTGGCGTTATTCGATATCGACAAGAAGAACGTGCTGGTGTCGCAGTACAATAACGCCACCGGCGCCACCGACTGGCGCACCTCTGGCGCCGCCCGTTCGCGGGGCGTGGAACTGGACGTGTCCGGGGAAATCACCGACGCCTGGAGCGTGATCGGCAGCTATGCGTACCTGGACGCGATCACCACCAAGGACCAGCTCTACCAGGGCAATCGCCTGTGGAACACCGCCCGCCAGACAGCGGCGCTGACGGCGGTCTACGACTTCGGCAACGTGTTTGGCGGCGACCGCCTGCGCGTCGGCAGCGGCGCCCATTACGTGGGTGAGCGCCCGGGTGACTCGGCGAACAGCTTCTACCTGCCGTCGTACACCACGGTGGACGCATTCGCCTCGTACAACACCTACCTTGATGGCCACAAGCTGAACTTGGCGTTCAACGTCAAAAACCTGTTCGACCGCACCTACTACACCTCCAGCGTGAACCGCTACTTTATCTCCATGGGCGACGTGCGCCAGTTCATCCTGTCGTCGACGCTGGAGTTTTAAACCATGAAGACTTTGAAACGGCTGGCCTTGGCTTTACCGCTGGTGTGTGGCCTGGCCCATGGGCAGGACCCCCTGCTGTACCGCACCGAAGCAGTGCGCACCTTGGCCGGCAGCGGCCACAGCTGGGGTTTCGGCGCTCTCGACCCGAACAGCCCGACCCTGTTCGTGGCGCGCCGGGAAAACGGCCTGAGCCTGTTCGACGTGCAGCGGCAGAAAGCCCTCGGCACGCTGGCCAACTCCAGCGGCGCTAACGCGGTGGTGCTGGTGCCGGTGCGCAACCGCGCCTACGTAGCCAACATGGACGGCAGCCTGGGCATTGTCGACCTCAAGCAACGCAAGGTGCTGAAGCGCTTGCCGGTTGACAGCGGCAACCTCAACAACCTGCTGTACGACTCTCACAGCGACCGGGTAATCATCACGAGCGGCCGCCGCGGCGACCACTCGACTCTGTACTTTCTCGACCCGGCCAGCGATCGAATCGTCGGCCAGCGCGACATCGCCGCGCGCAAGCTTGATGGGCCCATTGGGCTTAAGGACGGACGCTTTATAGTGCCGATGAGGGATGAAGATCAGGTCGCGATGCTCAGCGGTCCACAGCTGGTTGAGCAGCGCCTGCTGAGCTATCCGGGCTGCAGCAAACCGAGTGCGCTGGCCGCGGACGAAGCGGGTGGGCATCTGTTCGTGGCCTGCCGCGGTGAGCAGCCGGTGCTGGTTATCGCTGACCTGGTCAGCGGCGCGCCGCAGGCCACGCTGCCGATCACCCATGCGGTCAACGCTCTGGCCTATGATGCACAGCGCAAGCAGGTGCTGGTTCCCAGCGGGGTCGACGCCAGCCTCACCGTGGTTGGTCTAGACGGCGATGGCCAGTTCCGCCTGCGTGGCACCGTGGGCACCCGGCCATGGGCGCACAATATGGTGTTCGACGCAGTGAGCGGCAAGGTCTATCTATTTGCGATGGACTACACCCTACCAGCGGCCGATGATGGAAGTAGCCCGGAGCTCCGATTCCATGCCGGCACGTTTAGTGTGCTGACTATGAAACCTTAAATAAACAGTCAACATCCGGCTCCAGAACTCGCTGAACCGGCCCGTGACGCCCACTTCCAGTCCGTGCGAGCGCTCCTTGCCGGAAGCATGGGTGCAGGTTTCGTACTGCAGGTTTCACTGAACTGCACGTTGTTCTTTTCGATGTTGAACGGCGCCACGGTGGTGATCGCATCGCTTTGGTACTTGGTGTCGTTCTTGTAGAATTTGCCTTTGGGTGGCAAGTTGCCAATGAAGGTATTGCGGCGAAACGACTCGGTGTAGGTGGTGTATAGCGACCACTCCAGCTGGATTATGTACACCGGGCCGACCCAAGCCACCATCTTGCTGTCGTTGACGTTGGCACCAACGATAAAGGGTCGGCTCTTGCCGCTCATTTCCTTAAATGGGTCGTAGCGCAGGCCGTCTTGCGAATCCAGCGTTCAGCTAGATGCATGGTGTCCTGGATGAATAGGTCACGGGTGTCGGCCTAGCTACTGTTGGCGCACTGGCGGCGCTGGGTGCAGGTACTTGACCTTAGACCGGGTTGGTGCAGTTGAAGCCCGCTGGGCGAACGCTACAGGTTCTTCAACAATCGGTCATTTTTCATGTAATCGACCCCTCAAGCCGACTATCGCACTGAGAAATTCATCACGCTGCTCTGTGGAAAAAATTACGCAGATCACACCTAACCTAATGATATGTATAGAATATATATCATGGAAAATAACCTATTTTATCATTAGCTATTACACATCACCTGAACCAAAGCCGTTTTTCAAGGATAGTGGTGACATGTGGCTACGTTATTGGATAGCAGTGGGTTTCATAACGCTGCCTGCATTTCTCTTACGTTTCTTGTAGGTTGACAGATTGACTGGTTGACGAGTTGACAGTATCCCCGTACATTGGCAGTCAGTTGATTGTTTAATGAGTCGTCAGGAGGTTCCATGTCTGTCTCTTTCAAGGCGTCCGTCCCTACTTCGAGAGTGGATCTTGAGGATGCGGTGGACAGACGTTTCCGCCAGTTCATCGCAAAGCTGCCGCAGGCGGTGCTCGAAAAGGCGCTGAAGCTTTCAGATGATAGAGAAGCTCTCGCTGAGATGACGAGATCCACAGCTGAGGCAGTGCGAAGTGTCGAAATCGAGAATCAAGAGGCTGTCGCTGCCATGCGATCCAAAGCCTTTGCGAGGGTGCAGGAAAGGTGCGAACTGCTTGAGAGCAAAGATCTCGTTAGGATTTTGGGTATCACTAAACAGGCGTTGAGCAAGCGTATCCAGGCTGGCCAGATCGCCGTTTATACGAACCAAAGCAACGGCAGAAAATACTATCCGGCTTTCCAGATCAAAGATAACAAGGTACGACCTGTAATAGCCGACCTGATTGCTGAATTCGGCGTCGATCCTGCAGACCAGGTTGCAATGAACCTGTTTGTTCAGCACTTGCTCACAAGAATCGATTATTCAAACCCAGGTGAGCCCGAAAACATCGTAGAGATGCATACGCTCATAGACAATCCTGCCGCCCGCAAAATCATCAAGCGGGAATGGGACAACAAGTATCTGCATGGTAGGTAAAGACCGCCCCCTCTTGCGAGGGGGACGGTTGTTGCTTACTCCAGGCTGACGCCCAGGTCTTGCAGGTGCTTCGCGGCTGTCTTACCGTTCGACAAGCGGCCCTTGAGGAGCAACTTGTGGCTGACCGGCTTAACCTGCTCGCCCCGTCCGTCAAACAGGGCGGCATTACACCCCTCAAGGGTGCCGGCTGGCGAATACACGGATGAGGTGTACAGAAGTCCATCGACCTGTGCACCACATTCCATGCAAGCCTTGCTCAGTGCCCGAGTTGGGTCATAACCTTCAGAGCCCTGTCCCTTTGCCTGGACGACGTCGCGCAGCTTTAGACCCGTCAAATTAGCCAACATCGGCAGGTCTATCAGTTTCAAGTCCCGTGCCGCAACAAGCTCATGCAACGAGCTTTGCTCCAGCTTGGCATACGCCACTGGGGTTTCATCTCCCGGCGGTTGGAACACCTCGGCGACTGCAACAGTGTCGCTAAGCCCAAGGTACAGAACTCCCACAGGAAGATCGGGGCTGCCGAAGCGGCTATCCGATTTTTTGTTGTAGAAGCGGGGCTCAGCGTCATGCTCCGAATCTTGGGCACGGGCAAACGCGGTTCCTTCAGGCATGATCCGGATAACCTCGGGGTTGGTGTCCAGAACTGCCTTTACATCGTTAACATCGATCATCACCTTTGTTGTACTCCTGATAGAAAATGAGAGGGTGCTTTTGGATTTGCATGGGTTTCTTCCCTTGCTGGTTGTGTTTACCCGCGCAGAAATCCGCACGGGCATGTTTGGCCCAGTCGGGCCGAGAGCGAATATAGGGCAAAGTGCTAGCTTTCAATAAGATCTATCGCGCAAATCGGATCCTTTTTTGCGTCTAAGCAGTTTCAATCGACCAGCCTAGGGCGGCATGCACGTTGAAGGCAGTGTCAAACCCGCACCTTGATGCAGGTTACATGTGGTTGCGATTCCTGTAGTTTTGAGTTTCTCAGCCTGGTCTGCCCCTATGATTGTCGATCCAGTCCTGTCTGCTCTTGCAGCCAAGATCACTCAGAACTACAGCAACGCCCAGATTGCCCAGTTGATCCGGATGATCAGTCCTGTTTCACCCTGCGCTCTAATGGCCGCGGACGAATTTGAGCGGGTCATGAACGTGCTTGCGGGCCAGAATCGACGTCGAGCGTTCTCAGATCGCTCGATAAGTGCTGCCAGGCTTGTCCTGGTCATGGGTGCCAGCGTGTCCGAAGCAGCCTTGGAAACTGGGTTGACCCGGCAGGTGGTTCACAGGCTGATGGCACGCATTCAGGCGCGCCTGGAGGGATTACCGGGTGATTGGGTCAAGGTTGAAGCCTGGCTACCTCCTGCAGCAGCTGGTGACGTTCTGGCTTTAGCTCAATCACTCAGATCTGCTAGATCGCAATAGGAGAGGAGTGCCCTGGTTGTTCAGCCTCGGTGCAGCTTGACCGCTGACAACCTCTGACGTGCGTTCCCTTCGCTGCGCTCAGGGCCGGGCTTTCGTGCTGCGCATCGAGCCAGGCCATGAAGCCGGCCCGTCTCGCCCCTTCGGGCTTCAATCCTCGCCGGCAAGCCGGCTCTAACGCCTCCGGCCTCTCGGCCTGCGCGCTCCGCTTGCCGTCGCTGCCTGTACCTCTCGTATCACCTGCAGGCTTTGCTGCGCACCTTTCGCCGTGCGCTTGACGGTAGATCGAGCGCGGCACCTGACAAGGGTTCGGCTGCGCCCGCGACACTCCCCCGTTCAGACTCGCTTCGCTCCCTTAGCTGCGGCCTCGCATCGCGCCCTTGTCACGCACCTATGCGCCCGATCGACCTAAGCGCATGGCGAAAGGCACTCAGCAAAGCCAGCACAGAGATGAGACGAAATGAACAGACAAGCAAAGCAACAGCTGATGAAGCGCTTCACAAGCGGTCAGGTCGAGATCTGCAAAAAACTGCTGAAACTGAGTCGCCAGGTACACAAGTTCAATGCCCGCGTCGAGTTCTTGGTTCTGACGTTCAAGCATGACCTGGTAGATGCCGTGGTCAGGTATGAAATTTGGGACAACGGTTTCGAGGGGCTCGGCGAACGCCAGTTCGACAACTGCTTTGAAATGGGCGACTCGGCCGAGGTGATCGCTGCGCTAATCACCACAGCGCGCCGTGAAGGTTTCGTGGAGAAAATTGAGACCTGGTGCGGCAACGATTCGTTTGTCCGCTGGTGCAGCTATGCCGACCGCCAAGGCGACCTTTTCGCCGCTTAACCCCGCTTGCGCCCGGTTGGCCGGGCGCACCACCAGGAGAAATTTATGCGTATGTCCAGCAACTTCCGTAACCCGTGCATGATTCGCAGTGATGTTGCACTGAGCAACGATCAGATCGCTCACTATGTGCCTTCCATCTTCGCTGAAGAAGCGCACAACAGCCGCTCTGACCGTTACCTGTACATCCCGACCGTTCAGGTGCTCGATGCGCTGCGCGCAGAAGGTTTCGAACCGTTCATGGCTTGTCAGACGCGGGTACGCGACGAGGGCAAGCGCGAGCACACCAAGCACATGCTGCGCCTGCGTCACGCGAGTCAAATTCTGGATCAGGAAGCCAATGAAATCATTCTGCTAAACAGCCACGACGGCAGCAGCAGCTACCAAATGATTGGCGGCAAATTCCGTTTTGTGTGCGCAAACGGTCTGGTACTGGGTGACGTTGCAGCCGACCAGAAAGTGCGCCATAGCGGCCGTAGTGACGTGGTACATGACGTGATCGAAGGCGCCTTCGAAGTGTTGAAGCATTTCGAACAGATCGACCACATCACCGCTGACATGAAGCATCAGCAATTGCACCAGGACGAGCAAGAAGCCTTTGCAATGGCTGCCCTGGCGTATCGCTACGATCCGGCTGAAGGACCCGCACCTGTTACCCCGTCGCAGTTGCTCATGCCACGTCGCCGGGAAGACCGTAACAGCGACCTTTGGACCACCTTCAATCGAGTGCAGGAAAACACCATTAAAGGCGGTTTGACCGGTCGTAACAAACAAGGCCGACGCACAACAACGCGGGCAGTCAACGGCATTGATCAGGATGTGAAATTGAATCGCGCCCTGTGGGTGCTGGCACAGGCTCTGCAAAGCCGTCAGCTCGCCGCCTAATCCTAAGCCCGGACAACATCTGTCCGGGCCCACCACACCCTAATGGAGGAGAACACCATGGGCCCGTATATCGTGACCTGGACCATGTACAGCGAAAATCCCGGAGACCACAAGGCCGCCGCCCAGGAAATAGCGGAGAAGTATTTTCAGGAGCGCATCGCAGCCGGCGAGCCCGATACGGCGTGCACGTTTGTAGTAACAAACAGCAAAGGCGAATCGAAGAAAATCGACCTTGCTGCGCGCTAGCCGAGGTAACCTGCCGAACAAAAAAGCCCCACGATGTGGGGCTTTTTTATTGCTCATTTTTTAATGTGAGCGAGCGTTAAGCCGTCTGCGCTTTGGTGCGAGGGGCAGTCCGTTTGCGAGCAGTCGTCAAATCAGTAATTTCCTTGGCACTCACATTCAAGCCGACGTCCGCGAGGGCTTGCTTGACCTCGGTGACTGTGTAGCCCTTCGTTGCGCATAGCTGAACTATTTCCGCTTTCAATGATTGAAGAACTTCCGCCTGGCTCAGTTTGTCCTTGCTCTGATCTGGAAGCTCAGAGAGTTTCTGCCGTGCGGTTTCCAGATCTTTTTGGGTGAACGTCTTTTGCTTCGCCATTGCGCGATTCCGAATGATGTTGATCGATAACGGCGCCCGATCAAAGGGCAGGGCGCCCGTTAGTCGCCGAGAATACCAAGAAGCGGCTCACCGACGACAGCGGTTAACCTACGTCAATCAGGCCGTGATGAGGTATTCAGGCGCGTAAGACCGTTGCAGGTTGTTTTTTCATAGTTGAAGCCTGACCTCCCGTAAGCGTCCTCAGAGCCTCCAGGTCGCATCCGGAAGGCGAACCAGCCACCGCCGCAGCCGCTTCTCTGCTTTGGCCCTAGGCGGCCTTGAGCCTAAATGCTAGTCTAGAGCCCGAATCGAGCCCTAAAGATATGACCGGAAATGTTTTGTGGCCACCGCCCGCACGCGGTCGATGTCCACAAAACCCGGATCAGGGCTACGCCCCGACACCCCAGCATCGTCAGTCAGAGTTAAGTTATGTCCAAAAGCGAGTCGCGGCAGAGGGACCAGATGATCAAAGTCCGCTGCACGCTGGATGAAAAGGTCCTTCTGGGCGAGAAAGCTTCCGCGGCAGGTATCTCCGTTTCGGATCTGATGCGTAGCGCAGCCCTGGGCCGCAAGATCAAGACACCCACTGACAAGAAACTGATGGGCGAGCTGCTGCAGTTGGGCGGGTTGCAAAAGCATCTGTTCAACCAAATGCAGGCCGGCATGACGACTGAACTAAGCAAGCATTTTGCGGATGTCCTGGTCGCCATCAAAAAAGCTGTTATTGCCATCGACCTTTCTCAAACTCACGTGAAATAGATTCCTGATCATGAACGTCATCATCCCTCCGAAACGCGGTGATAAAGGCTCCAGCTTTAACAGGCTGGTGAGCTATATCAGTGATCGTGCGGACAAACCTAAAGATGATGACGAGGTGACTAATAGGACACGGCCAAGCGAATCGCGTAGCAAGGACGCCATGTTCGATCGGCTTGTGGATTACGTCGATCGCAACGAGGGCGATGATCGAGCCGTGGTCATCACTGATGAATATCCCGATGGTCGTCAGCGACTCATAAGCGGCGGCATTTCCTGCGAGACCAACTGTTTTTCCTGGGAAACAGCAGCGGCAGAAATGAACATGGTTGCCGCGCAGAACACGAAGTGTGTCGATCCGGTTTACCACTTCATCTTGTCCTGGCGCGAGAACGAACTGCCTACCGATGCGCAGATCTTCGAATGTGCTGAATATTGCATCCGCCAGATCGGAATGGAGGGTCACCAGTACGTGACCGCCATTCACCAGGACACGGACAATACTCATTGCCACGTGGCTGTGAATCGGGTCAATCCGATCAATTACAAGGCTGCCAATTTATGGAATGACGCTGACGCGCTTCAGAAAAGCTGCAGGGTTCTTGAGCGTAAGTACGGTTTCATCCAGGACAATGGCAGCTGGGAATGGGGGGTTAATGATCAACTGACGCGTGCGCCGTTTCGCTTCACCCGTGCTCCCCGTGATGCTGTGCCGTTGCAGGTCTACTCCAACACAGAAAGCCTTTATCACTATGCGGTAGAGCATGTCAGGGATGACATTTCGAGTATGTTGGAAACCAATGAGCTGACCTGGGATAAAGCCCACCGTGCGCTGCATGAAAGCGGCCTCGGTCTACGCGAGCAGGGTGACGGGTTGGTGGTCTATGACTACCTACGTCCCGAGGCGACATCTGTGGTCAAAGCCTCTTCGGTTCATGTCGCTCTCACTAAAGCAAAGCTGGAACGTCACATCGGTAAATTTGAGAGTCGACCTTCGTTCGCTGTTGAGCATTATAGCGACAGTGACAGTCCAGTTTTGATGCGCTCGACTTACCAGCCTCAGTTCGAGCTACGGGATAAATCGGCCCGATTCGAACGCCGGCAGGAGCGGGCAGAGGCGCGTCTCGATCTGAAGATGCGCTATCAGCGCTACCGTGCAGAGTTCGTTAAACCTGAGCTGAATGTGCTCGGCAGGCAGCGTGAGATTGCGGATCACTTTCGTGCGATGAAGGCCACGGTTCGTGACAAACACCGCGATCCCACCATGCGTAAGCTGATGTACCGCGTTGCTGAGTTCGAACGGATGAAAGCAATGGCCGAGCTGCGCATCCAGTTGCGCCATGAACGTCAGGATCTGGCTGAAAAGGGCATGGCTCGACCAATGCCTTACAGAGCTTGGATCGAGAAAGAAGCGCTGCTGGGTGACGTCGCGGCTGTGAGTCAGTTGCGTGGTTTTGCGTACCGAGAAAAGCGCCAGGCTAAACGTGTGGAACGTGATGCCGACCGTATTATCTTGTGCAGCGCTGCTGACGATTCACCCGTGCATGACTGGAAAACTCACGCCACACAACTGTATCGCAACGGTACAGTCGAATACGTTCGGGATGGTGTTGTTGGTGTTCGTGATGAAGGCGATCGCGTGCACATCGGTGAGTCCTTTGATGGTGCAGAGGATCCGGCTAACTATGCCTTGGCAATGGCGGTCACAAGCCACAAGAGTGGTGAGCAGATTGCTTTCGAAGGAGAGGTTTCATTCATGAAGGATGCGCTGTCCGCATTGCATAATTTCAACCAAGAGTTTGGCAACTCTCGTTTTGAACCAACGCGTCAGGATCAGCGCCTCTATCTTGATCACCTGGAGCAGGATGGACGACCTTCGGCGGATGTCAGTTACGACTCTGACTCTAATCAGCCGCAGCCTTCTACTCCGGATCCAGTTCAATACCCACGGCCCTGAATCGCTGGCAGTGTGTGCCGCTGGGATTACCCGGGGTTGGTGATCACGGCTTGCTTGGATATCTGCGATCTCATCGAGCTGCAGGGTTTGCTCCAGCTCGATAGATCCAATGCGCTGGAGTCGACTCGACTTCCCAAGCCTGGGATTGCCACCAGGCTCATTCGGCTTCGCCTTAGAACCTAGAAGCTAGGCCGACAGTTTCCGAGATACGGTGAACCAGTAAGCGATGTCAGTCGGGCCGGCCAGGTGACGCGTAGTCGTAAGCAACAGCCTATGACTGTTTGTCTAGGAGTGAAATCATTATGGTTGAGACCTCCATCTGCTCCCCATACTGAATTTCTAACGATGCCTCAGGGTGTAGGCTTTCGCGTAATTGATAAAAATCCCATGCGTAAAGATCGGAATCCACCAGCTCAAGCGGCGTTTTTTCTATAATTGGCTGGCCTAAACTCGCTAGCGTGGTGGGTCTATTCCCAATGTGACAAAGCGGCTCGGGTAGAAGGCTGATGAGGTCTTTACTTAGAGATTCACCCGCTATGACAATCATTTCAAACCGCATTGTTTCTTTCCAATACACCAACTCAATTCCGTTCTCTAATACAACCTCTATCGTGTCTTCATCGGTATAGATATGTTCGGCGGGTACATTATTAATAATGTTATTGCTGATCATTGCTTCATAGTGGTATCCAAGGTTTCGTATAACCTTTTCAAATTCTTTTCTGTCCATGATGTAGCAGCCTAGGTCAAGGGTCAGTGACTTCTTGCGAGAGCTTCTAGCAGATTCTTCCCGAATCCGCCTGTCCTACCGCGTTTTTTTTGCTCGATTTAACGTTTCTCGTGCTTTATCCAGCAATTTTCCTAACTCGATTGGATCATCAATGGCGTAGATGCAGTCGACCAGACCTGCCCGTAGATCAATCACGGACTGTCGCTCAACGTCGATTTGCCCTGGTAGAAGATCCATTGGAGTTATTTGGAAGAAGGCCGCAATTTTTACAAGCTGCTCCCCGTCGGGTGCGTATTCACCACGCTCGTACCTTCCTAAGGTTGTGACCTCACAACCTATCGCTTCAGCAAGCGCTGCTTGCGTAGCTCGGTTTTTTTTTCGAAACGCCTTGATGCGTTGCCCGATCAGCGTTCGTATCGGCGAATTCATGAGGTGGCCCAAAAAGCCACCATTTTCAGTGGTTTATCGTGAAATAAAACGTCTTAAAATCACATTGTGCAGAAATGCATTGCTGTATGAGTGCATTAGTCATAAAATACGCCAGTGGCACAGGGCCATTGCATTATTGACCACTGTATATATAATCAGCGCCGGCCTTGGATCCTCATCGGATTTGCAGGCCCCTCTCATAAAGCGCCACGGCGATTTAGTGGCGGCGCGTACCCGAAAGAAGGACCTTGCCATGCTGAAGTGGTATCTCATCACCTACAATCTCCACGCTTTTCAGCTGGTCACGTCTAGGCTGAGAGTCCTAGGTGCTGACTTTTTTGCTCCTACTAAGGAGAAGGTTTCGAAGCGAGCTGATTGCCAAGGGCATCGCGTCACTCAAACGTTGCTGTTCCCTGGTTATCTGTTTGTCCGCTTGGATCCAGAGATCGTCCACCCGACTCAAGTCGGTGACATATCTGGCGTTAGGGAGTTTGTTAAGTTTGGCGGCGATATTTGCACAATCTCGAACTCGTTGATTGAGGCTTGGCGCCTTGGCCTGATGATCAAACCTAACAAAAATGTCACCAAGATTGAGGTCAGGAACGTATCGGCTTCAGTTTTAACTGCGCTACAAAATGTCGTGAGCTTGGACTGCAAACTCGCAAGGCAGGCGGCCCTGTTCGATCTGCTGCAAGCACAGGTCGAGCTGCCAGAAAGAAGTTCGTCACCGCGCTCTCTGATTGTGACAGTGCTCGAAACACCCTATGTCGATGAAATGCTGCACTAGTCAGCTTTACTATTCCCGGAGGTTAAATGTGGAAAATCCTTCCAATGCTCTCAACTTAGATTCAAAAGTAAAAAGAGTGGTTTACATAGGAGCAGAGCGTCATCTTGAAGTCGAACAACACGCTATTGATGTGAGCAACGACATGCGAGTCCAGATTACCCCGACTCAATTCGTTCAACATTTAGTCGATCATTACAGCGAAGTAGCTCGGCAGAATTGGTCAAAAACCCTCATGACCGCAGCTCAGAAGGTTCGCTCCGAGGCTGAAAATCAAGCATAGCTTGTTCGTCAATGCCCTCTTGACCGTGACACGCTGCCGCTGAAGGCACGCATCCGCTTCACCTCTTCGTTCGTTTCACTCCCTTACCCCACCGCAATGCTTGGCCCATGATGCCGATATCGGCAACGTGTGGTCGCTCGTTTTTCTCACATCCCTACTTCTCGCCTATGAATGTTCATATCGGCGCCGATAAGAGGCACCCCATGCGAAACCCCCTGCTACTTGCGGCAGCCTTTGCGATCGTTTCAGGCTGCCAAACTGCCCCACCGACAGAGTTCACGCCTGCCACGCAGCTGATCGATGATCAGATTGCCCTTAGCGCGTCGACCATCAGTCAGGCGCAGATGCGCCTGCATCAAACGGCTTCACCCGCACCTCCAACGCAACTCCCTGCACAGCCAGCGCCGGTCAGAGCTGTGGCCGTTGCCACGCCAGTCAAACCTGCTGCTGCGCCGATCGTAGTGATGCCAGCTTCGGCACCTACGCCAAAGATCGTCGAGGTCGTACAGCCGCACAGCGGTCCTAGTCCAGCGGCGCAGGTCGTTGCCGATGCATTGAAGACGTCCTCACCGGCGAAAAGCCCGACGGTGTCGGCTGCTTCCTCGGCACCCACTTCTCATGTACAGACCAGCTCCACCGCAGTGCCGGCGAAAATTATTCCTGCCGCTGCAGTGCCGACTGTTGTGATCGCGAAAGTCACTCCACCGCCTAAGCCCATTCCCGAGCAGTGGGTGCTGAACACCTCCGACGTCACGCTGCGCCGCGCCCTGGGCAAGTGGGCCGCTAAGGCCGGCTGGCAGCTGGTGTGGGACGCCTCGGTCGATGTGCCGATCAACGTCACTGCCACGTTCGAGGGCGACTTCCGCTCTGCTGTGAAACGCCTGTTCCAGTCGCTGTCCGCCGCTGACGTCAACCTGACCGGCATGCTCTATGCCGGCAACAAAGTCCTTCGCGTCACCGAGTCCGGTCGCCGCGCTCAATAATCCCCTGGAGTTAAACCTATGACTTCGTACTTGAAACGAAGCCTTGCCGTGGCCGTTGCATTGGCATTGTCCGGATGCGGCGCGATGACCGAACGCGACGGCATTCGCGGCGCCTCGGTCGAAGGCAACCAGAAAGTGCAGGACAGCCTGGCCCGGCTGCGCCAGGAAGATTTACTGCGTGGCGCAGCTGTGCGTGAATTCGACGGCATGTGGCTGGGCGGCAAGACGGTGAAGGTGTCACGCGACGCTGAGCTGCCGGCGGTGTTCAGTGAACCGATTCGCTTCTCGTTTCCCGACAAGCCCACCATCAACGTATTTGCCGATCGCATCAGCAAGATCACCAACCTGTCGGTGCGTGTCAGCCCTGATGCCCTGGTGCCGATCCAAGTGTTCACGGCACAACGCATGGGCTCAGCCGGGGGTGGTTCGGCCATGCAAAACGCAACGCCGATGCCAATGAGCGTGCCCCTCAGCGGAACGCTTGGGCAGTCGGTGCCAAGCCTGGTGTCTATGACCGGCATGGGCAGTGGTGGCTATACGGCGGTGCCCCAGGGCGATGCCGTGGCGCGGTCGTTCTTCATCGATCAGGCCAGCCCGGCCGGCGCGACCTTGAGCGAACTGCTCGATCAGAAAACCGCTGAATACGGCGTGGGCTGGGATTTCAAGGACGGCATCATTCAGATCTCGCGCCTGGTGACCCGCACCTACCAGATCGCCACGATCACCGACATCAACGATGTCAACAGCACCATCGCCAAGACCGCGTCTACCGGTGCTAATGACAGCGGCAGCAGTGGCAGCGGCGGAACAAGCCAGGCAGGCCAGCTTTCATCCTCATCGGATGTGTCGGCCAAAATGACAGCGAATGTCGATGTGGTTAAAAACCTAAAGGTCGCGATCCAGGGTGCGCTGACGCCTAACGGCATTGGCAAATTCTCGATATCCGACTCCGGTGTGGTAACGGTCACGGACACCCGCGAGATTCAAGAGCAGGTCGAAGAGCTGATCAACGCCGAGAACAAGTCGGTTAGTCGCCAGGTGCGCATGCGCATGCAGATTATTGATCTGACGGCCACCACCAACAATGACCTGGGCGTGAACTGGGCCTGGCTGATCAACGACGCCACGTCGCGTTGGAATGTCAATCTGTTCTCACCGGCAGGCCTCCCTGGTGCCTCTACCGGCTTCGGGCAGATCGGTGTCATCCGCAACGGCGACAACTCGACCACTTCCACGTTTCTGCAGGCGCTGGCCACCGTCGGCAAGGTGAATGTCCGTAAGGATGAAACCTACCCGATGATGAACAACCGACCGTTGTCGATCGCCAATACGGAAAACTTCATCTACCCGGCTCGTTCAAGCTCCGCGTCTTCCAACGGCACCGGCACCAACAACACCACCGTGGTGCCAGGCGTTGAGCCCGGCCAGCTGACAACGGGCACCTTCTTGAACATGCGTTCCTCGATCCAGCCCAATGGTTCGGTCATCGTGCAGTTCTCGATGGACGCCTCGATGCGCGGTGCGACGAACACCTTCGTCAGCAACGGGGTCACGCTGCAGTATCCGCAGTCCACGGCCAATCAGTACCAGATCTACACCACGATCGTTAAAGGTGAGACAGCGGTACTGGCCGGCGTGCAGAACATCCAGCAGCAGGCCACCGACAAGTCGTTTGACGGCCAGCTGACGCCGCTGTTGGGCGGCGGTGTGGCCAGCTCATCCACGCAACGCGCCGTGCTGATCCTTCTGACGCCACAGGTCGTGGAAGGGGTGAACTGATGCTGACCCAATTGCAGGTTCCGGGGTTCGGTACCGCGCTGATGGGGCTGGACTGGTTGACGCTGCCCGGCCTTGACGGCACTCGCGATGAAATCAAGCAACTGGGACGAGGCGCCGATGCGGCCTGGGAGTTTGTCTGGCACGCCAACGGGCAGGCCGACAGCTGTGTAGCCCTGGTATCACGTGCCATGAGCAAGAGGCGGCCCGTTGCAGCGGCTGCACTGCTGCGTGCCGCTATCAGCGAGGATCAGTACCTGACGTTGATCGAGATCGGCGAGGACCGGCTCTGGCTTTTTGCCGCGCAGGACGGCGTGCCGATCCCGCGTACGGATCGTGTAGGACCGGCCAGTGAAGTGATGAGGCAAGTCAGGGACGTGCTCAACCGCTTCTCCAATCCTGCAGAACTGCCGATCTACACCGATCAGCAGGTGCTGCTGGAGCCATTGCCTCACTCGCTGGATCTGCGGCACCTCTCTTTGCAGACGCTTGGCCACTCGCTGCACAAGCGCGACTTTGGCAAGGCGGCGTTTACTCGTCACACCTCGCTGCCGGTTATTCCTTTACTGCTGTGTATCACGCTGTTGGCAGGGGGGTGTGCCTATTACGTCTACCAGCTGCAGGCCGAAGAGACGGCACGTCGTGATGCCACTCTGGTTCGGGAGCAGGCCATCGCGCAACGCAAGCTGGAGCTGGCCAACGCGGTTAACGCTGCGATCAACGCGACGGTGCCGGCACGACTCTCCGTGCCGGCGTACCTGGAGACCACGCGGGATCTGAAACGCCTGCTGGAAGGCTGGCGATTGACCGGTCTCGAATGCGCCGCATCGACGTGCACGCTGACCTATCAGGCGCAGGCCTTCGCGACCTGGGCTGGCTACCTGGCCGCCAAGCCCAAAAGCTGGCCGGCGCCGATTTTTGACAGCGACACACAGAAGGTCACTCAGCCGCTGCCCGTTGAGCTGCCCTCCAGTCCTGCGCGCACCGTGGAGGCGTTGCCACCCCGCGATGCCATCAACCAGAAGCTGGGCAACTTGGCTCAGGTCTCCAAAGTGCTTGGCGTCACGTTGACCCTGCCTTCGGCCTGGGCGCGAGTGGCCGGGAATGCGGCCGTCGCCGTACCGGAAGAGAAATGGATACCCATGATCGGTGCGTTCAGCGCATCAGGATCTGCGGTGCTGTTGGAGAACCTGGCGTCGCGATTGCCCGCGACCAGTGGCGTATCCCGCGTGACGTTCAAGCTCGATGACCCACTCACTTTCACTCTGGAGGGGACGGTGTATGCCAACCCGTAAATTTGCCTGGTCTTTGCTGTTGCTGCCGTTGGTGGCCATGGCCGACGACACACCACTGCTCGACAGCGGCACCGATACATTTGGCCGGCTGCTGACCAAACAGGCTCAGTTGCTGGATTCGGAAATGGATCTGCGCATTCGAGCGAACCAGAACAGCGGCACGGCCGCTGCCTCGGTGTCAGCCAACCCGCTGCCGGGCTCCAAACAGGAGGTCAAGGACGGTGAGCCCACGGTGGAGGCCATCTGGGGCCTGGTCGGCAAGGAGGTGGCCGAAATCAGCTACAAGGGCCGGCGTGTGCCGGTGTCGATGCAGGAGCCCTATATCTCCAAAGTCGATGGCTGGAAGCTCGACAGCATCCAGCAGTACCAGATCCAGCTGGTGCGCACGGACGGGCGCAAGGTCGTGCAGCGCAAAACCATCCTGCTGGACTGGATGGGCGGGCAGGGCGGCCAGCCCATGACCTCGGCCGTTGACCCCGCTGCTGTCCCAGGTGCTCCGATTGCTCCAATTACCCCTTCCATCACCGCGCCGCTGATGCGCTGATCCTGGAGTCGCCATGTCGTCCAAAGATACGAAAGACACCAAGCCAGGCGGCGGTCTGAAACTTTTCGGAAGTCGTCGCGAGAAAAACACGCCGTCCCTGGAGGACGCGGCGCAGCTGCAATCCCGGCTGGTTGCCGCCGTTCGCAAGCACCCTCGGCTGCGTCAACGTGATGAGCTTCCAACGCATCGCTCCACGATCAGCCAGTCGCAAGGCGTTTCGGGCAATGATCTGTCCCTGGTGGCCGTGCTCGATCTGGGCAACCGTGAAGCGCTGTTGCTGGTGTCGGAACAAGCCTTGGGTCAGCGTCTGCACCTGGATCTGCGCAGCCGGCTAATCACGGCGGGTTATGCCCTGGCCCAGGAGCGCCTGGCCGATGTCTCGTTAATCGCTGCGGTCAACCAGGCCATCAACGGCGCACTGGCCGACAACAAGGCCAGCGATGCCCACTCGATCGTGGAAGAGCTGATTCACGCGGCGATCGAGGATCAGGCGACGGATATTCATCTGTGCTGCCGTGACAAAACGGGCAGGGCGCTGTTTCGTGTGCACAGCCGCCTGTTTCCCTATCAGCAGTACAACGCGGAAACCTGCAGTCAGATGGCTGGCTACCTGTACACCGAGCTGTCCGACCCCAAAACGCGCAGCCATAACACCTTTTCGATGGAAAAGAAGTCGCTGAGCTGCATGGTCACTACCAGGGTCAACGGTACGCTGTACAAGCTGCGCTACAAATACATCCGCATGGTGGATGGCTGGGACGTGATTATCCGTCTGCTGCCCGTGGAGACGCATAATCAGGTCAGCAAGACCTTTGCCGATCTGGGGTACGAGAAGTCCCAGATCAAATTGTTGACTCAGTGTGTATCACGCACCATCGGGCTGATTGCGTTTCTCGGTCCTACCGGATCAGGCAAATCCACCGCGCTGAAAGTGTGCATGGAGGCCGATCCCAACCGCATGGAGCGCAAACGCTACTCCGTTGAAGATCCGGTGGAATACAAGATCTTCGGCGTGTCACAGATTTCCGTGCAACGCGACGATCACGAGGAAGCGGTCGATAGCATCCAGGCGCTCAACGGCACGTTGCGCGACATCTTGCGCGGTGATCCCGATGAAGTGACGGTGGGTGAGACTCGGGATGCTTCCACGGCGTCGATCGTGGCCGACTTCGTGATGACCGGGCACAAGGCTTACACCAGCTTGCATACCTCATCGGGCTTTGGCGCAATTTTGCGTCTGCTCCGGCTGGGCCTGGACCGGCACGTGCTGGCTGACCGGCAGTTCCTGTCAGCCTTGGCGTTTCAGCGGCTGCTGCCGGTGCTGTGTGAGCATTGCAAGGTGCCGGCAGTAGAGGTGCTGCCTGAAGTCAAGCTGCAGCTGCTGCAGGAGAAGTTTGGTCTGGACCCGGCATCGGCACGCTGCTCGGCTCAGGGCGCCTGCTCGCACTGCAAGGGCCGTGGTATTGCAGGCTCCACTGTGGTCGCCGAAATCATCGCGCCGGACAAGGTGATCCGGCAGATGATCGCCGATGGCAAGGATGATCAGGCCGAAACCTACTGGCGGCAGAGTCGCGGCGACACCCGCTTTGACGATTCGGACATGACCGGCAAAACGGCCTACGAGCACGCGCTCTACAAGGTTTCGCAGGGATGGATTGATGTTCGGGATCTGGAGCGTGAATTCGAATCGCTGGAAAGCTACGAGCTGGCCGAGGTGTCGATATGAACCTGGCGTTCAAGTGGTCGCGCTGGCTGTTCAACTTCTCCGGCGATTCGCGGCGGGAGTTCTACGAGGACTTTGCCTCGGCCTTGCGCGATGACATGGGCGGCCCCGAACGATTGAAAAAGATGGCTGCACGGGCGCGCAAGCGGCATACCGGCTGGGCGCCTTTGTATGAGCACTGGTTGCGCAAGATGAAACGTCAGTCGTTTGCGAACGCGTTGCAGCATACGGTGCCGGATTATGAGGTGATGGTGCTGGTCGCTGCAGAGGAAGACGGGCGACTGGAGGACGCCATGGACTACCTGGCGAAATCCCTGCGCCTGTCGGCCAAAATCTCCAGTGCCTTTTTTACCTCCCTGGTGTCGCCCATTGCAGCGGTTGCTACGCTGCTGGGCTTCTTCCTGGCGTATGCCCTGGTCATTGCACCGCAGAACCTGGAGATATTGCCGCTGGATAAATGGCCGGCGTTGAGCCAGCTGCTTTACACCCTCTCTCAGGGGTTGGTTGATGGAGGCATTGCTCTGGGCGTTGCGGTGATTGCGCTGGGCTGGTTGATTGCCTGGAGTCGCAGCCGCTGGTGCGGCAGAGTGCGCCGGGTCATTGATCGGGTGCCTTTGCTGCCCTGGCGCGGCTACCGCGAACGCCAGGCCAACAACTTGCTGGTGTCGTTGGCCATCCTGCTGCAATCGAACAACCACGGTCCCAAGGAAGCCCTGGAGCGCATGCGCTACTTCTCCGGGGCATGGATGAACGAGCATCTGCGAGACATGCTGGCCCGCCTGAAAAGAGCCCCGGACGAGCCAGCGCGGGCACTGACCAGTACCGGTTTGTTTCCCCTGCACATGATGGACCGCATCGAGGACTATGCCGAACGCCGTGACTTCACCAACGCCCTTCTGACTTTGGCCTTTGATCAGGCAGACAAGCAGGTGCAGCGGGCTGAACGTCAGGCCGTGGTCAGCGGCCTTCTGGCCATGCTGTTTGTCGGCGGCGTGATTGGTTTCATCGTGCTGGCCAACTTCGAATTCAACCAGGCCGTGGAAACCTACATTCAGAACGTTCGCTAGATCTGACCCCCTCGAAGTTTCGTTAACCCCCCTTGCAACATCACACCGGCCCTGGCCGGCTCTTTGTCGTACCCCAAGGAAACTAAAATGCAAAACACTCAAGTAAACACTGTGAGCGTCCCAGCCCTGCACGCTCGCCCATCGGCCCGCAAACTGCCTGGACATAAGCAACGCGGTTACACGCTGGTTGAGCTGGGCATCGTGACGCTGATCATCGGTCTGATTGCGACCCTGGCATTACTGGTCCTGCCCAATATTCTTGCAACCGTGCGATCTAACAAGATCATTGATGCATTCAATAGCGCCATTCCCGCCATCCAGACGGCCTACCAGAACCGCACGTCCTACACCGGTCTTACCACGGCCCAGGTCGCGCAGAATCGCTGGATGGGCAGTGGCCTGACCGAGGTCACCGCCGGTGTACCGACCGGCAATCTGCTGACTCAGTGGGGCCAATTGACCTTTGCGCCGGCTTCCAATGGCACTCAGGCGCAAGGCACGCTGACCGCTATCCCCAGCCGTGAATGCATCAAGATCGCTACCGCCATGACCAGCGACCAGTACCTGACGGTCAGCGTCAATGGCACGGCCGTTAAGACCGGCACCACGGATCTGGACCTGACCGCAGCAGGCACCCAGTGCAACGCCAGTAACGCCAATACCGTCGTATTCACCTTCGGTCGCGCCTGATGGCTGCTGAAACACCTGCCATGCCGCTGATCACTGACGTCCACCTGTCCACGGACAAGCAAGGCAGTGCAATCATCTTCCCCGGCCAGAAGCAGGCCGGGGCAGAACATCAGGCCTTGATTGAGCAACTGATCGCGGGCATCGAGCAGCATCCGGATCGCAAGAAAATCGTGATGCCGGATGACAGCCGCTGGCGGGTTCAACGAATGCGCGCAGGGCGCTTTGCACTGCGCCACTTGCGTGATCTGTGCCCTGATCTGGACTTGCTGGGATTACCGCAGTGGGTCAAGGCGTTGTTGCTGGGCTCCAGGATGCGCGATACCGGCGGTTTGGTGGTGATCTTCGGACTCACCGGCGCCGGTAAAACCGTGACCTGGGGTGCCACGATCGCGGCACGCTTGCGCTTGCTGGGCGGTTACGCGTTGACCCTGGAGGATCCGCCAGAGGATCCGCTGGAAGGGCCGCATGGTGCGGGCTACTGCGAACAGATCGACGTCGCCGAACTGGGCGGTTACGACAGCGGTATCCATGCGGCACTGCGCTGCTTTCCGGCCAAGGACGCATCGATGCTGGGCTTCGGCGAAGTGCTGACCGCCCAGATGGCCGCGCAGTTGTTTCGACTGGCCGGCGACGGTCATCTGGTGCTGGCCACCGTGCACGCCAAATCCATTCATGCCGGGCTTGAGCGCCTGGCGGCGATGGCCCGAGCGGCGGGTGAAGCCAATGCCAATGAGTTGCTGGCTTCCAGCCTGCAGTTGGCCATCCACCAGCGTTTCGACGACAGCGGCAAGCTCTGCGTGCAGGCCTTGCCGCGTGAACACAAGATCACTGCACATATCTCCCGAGGCGAATACGCAGCCCTTGGCCCCGAGGTCGAGCGCGTGCGCCTCATGCACTTACAGGATCAATAACCATGAAGCGATTACCCACGGTGCGCTTGCCACCCAGGCAACGGCAGCGGGGCTTTCTGTTGCCGCAACTGGCCTTGGTGGTCGGGGTGCTTGTCCTGATTACCGCCTATGCCGGCAATCGTTATGCCCAGGCAAGCATGGATCAAAAGCGGGACGACAAGGCCAAGCTGATCGGCGAACGGATGGCCAATGTCAGCGATGCCACCAAGACCTATGCCACCACGTTCTTCACCCAGATCCAGCGCGGGGAAAGCGTGACGCGTAACGGCTACTCACTGCCACCCCAGCGGCTGTTGGTTCCCACCCTGACCGACCTGAGCGGCCTTGGGTTTCTGCCGGCAACGGCTATAAACCCAATGGTCTATAACGGCCAGACCCTTCAGCTCAACGTCGCCATGCGGATCAACACGCAGAGCGGCTGCACGATTCCAACCTGCAGCCTGTTGTTTCAGGTGACGACCTCGGCGCCGTTGCTGATCCCCAATGGCAATACGGTGGACATCCGCCGGGCCACGATCGCGGCCACGGCAGCGAGCCCTGGCAATGCAGGCGTCTCGATTCCCAGCTCGATGGGCGGTGACCCCAGCGTGTTTGTCGGCAACGGCGGGACGGTGACGGGAACCAACAGCGGCGGCGTGGCAGGTCTGGTGTCGATCAGCAACGGCTACGACAGTCAGGGATTCTTTGAATTTCTGCGTCGTGACGGCAGCTTGCCCATGACCGGCACGCTGAATATGCAAGACGCGGCGGGTGCCAAGCACGACATCACCAATGCCAATGACATCGGTGCAGTGGATGTCACAGCCTCAGGTGATGTGAACGCAGCGGGGACGATCACCGCCGCAGGAGCCGTGATCGGTAAGACGGTCACCTCTACCGGTCGTATGAAGACCGGGGAGTACCTGCAGATAGACGGGGTGGCTGTTGAAAACACCTCCTGCCCCTCAAATGGACTGGTCGGCCGCAATAACATCGGCTTAACACTATCTTGCCAATCCGG
>NZ_JBWKQL010000018.1:0-96456 GCF_059418765.1 Pseudomonas sp. GW821-FHT07F05 | reverse complement strand
CTCCCACAGGGGTTGCGCGGCCTTGTAGGAGCGACCGGGGTGGCGCTCCACCTTGCTCGCGAAAGCGTCAGCAGAATCAACATTGATCGCTGAAAGATTCCACGATCTTCTTCCCGATATTCCGAGGACACCGCTTTGCCCGTTACTGACGTTGTGATCATCGGCGCCGGCGCCGCAGGTTTGATGTGTGCATTCACGGCGGCCCAGCGTGGGCGCAAGGTCATGTTGATCGATCACGCCAACAAGCCGGGCAAGAAAATCCTCATGTCGGGCGGCGGTCGCTGCAACTTCACCAACCTGTACACCGAGCCCGCCAACTTCCTCTCGCAGAATCCGCATTTCTGCAAATCGGCGCTGGCCCGCTACACCCAGTGGGATTTCATCGAGCTGGTGGGCAAGCACGGCGTGCCGTACCACGAAAAGAAACTCGGCCAACTGTTCTGCGACAACAAGTCCAGCGACATCCTCGATCTGCTGCTCGCCGAATGCCACACCGCCGGCGTGAGCCTGCATATGGACACTTCGGCGCAGAGCATCGAGAAAACCGAAAGCGGTTACCTGCTGAAAACCACCCTGGGCGAGCTCCGTTGCGAGTCGCTGGTGATCGCCACAGGCGGGCTGTCGATTCCGACGCTGGGCGCCACCGGTTTCGGTTATCAGGTCGGCAAGCAGTTCGGCCACACGCTATTGCCTACCCGGGCGGGCCTGGTGCCGTTCACCATCACCGATCAATTGAAAGAGCTGTGCACCGAGCTGACCGGCACGTCGGTCGATTGCCTGGTGAGCTGCAACGACGTCAGCTTTCGCGAGAACATCCTGTTCACCCACCGCGGTTTGAGCGGGCCGGCCATTCTGCAGATTTCGTCATTCTGGCAGCCGGGCGACACGGTCGAAATCAACCTGATGCCCGACCACGACGCCCACAACTGGCTGACCGAGCAACAGGCCGAACGCCCGAACAGCGAATTGAAGACGCTGCTCGGCGAGATTTTCACCAAGAAAATGGCCAACCTGATTGCCGAGCAATGGTTTGTGTCCAAGCCGATGAAGCAGTACACCCACGCTGAACTGGCCGACATCGCCACCAGACTGGCGAGCTGGCAAGTGGTACCGGCGGGCACCGAAGGGTATCGCACGGCAGAAGTGACACTGGGCGGCATCGACACCCGCGAGGTGTCGTCCAAGACCATGGAATCCCTGAAATCACCGGGGCTGTATTTTGTCGGTGAGGTACTGGATGTCAGCGGGCATCTGGGCGGCTTCAACTTCCAGTGGGCCTGGGCCTCGGCGTATGCGGCGGCGCAGTTCGTCTGAGCAGTCGTTGCGAGCAAGCCTACAACGTCACACACGCACGCGATCTCTGTAGGAGCAATCGGAGTTTACGACGGTCGCGAAGAGGCCGGGTCAGGCAATACACATTCAGTGCCTGACCTTGCGCCTTCGCGACCGTTGTTACCTCCGATTGCTCCTACAAGTGCGTGTCGCAAATGAGAGCGGCACCATTGGGGTCAAGGTGCGTTTTGAGGTATTGGCATCCGCCCCGGAATAAATTTTGCTAACCGGATGTACAGCGCGCATTCGGCGCTGTACATATCCCTCAGCAAAATCAATCGCGAACAAGGCCGTCAGCGTTCATGGCATCGACATCGTTGCGCAATACATTCCGCCGTCTCTGGGCGCTGGACAAGTTTTCCTACAGCGTGCGGGTTTTCATCGCGCTGACCGGCAGCATGGCTCTGTGCTGGTACCAGAACGAGATGTCTCAGTTGATCCCGCTGTTCCTTGGGATTATCGCCAGCGCCCTGTCGGAAACCGACGACAGCTGGCAGGGCCGCCTCAATGCGCTGGCCGTGACGCTGGTGTGCTTCAGCATCGCGGCGCTGTCCGTGGAGCTGCTGTTCCCCTACCCCGTGGTGTTTATCTGCGCGTTTGCCTTCGCGGCGTTTTGCCTGACGATGCTCGGCGCGCTGGGCGAGCGCTATGGCGCCATTGCCTACGCAACGCTGATTCTCTCGGTCTACACCATGATCGGCGTCGACCAGCGCGGCGGCGAAGTCACCGATTTCTGGCACGAACCCATGCTGCTGGTCGCGGGCGCGGCGTGGTACGGCCTGCTGTCGGTGCTGTGGCAGATGCTGTTTTCCAATCAGCCGGTGCAGCAGGCCCTGGCCCGACTGTTTCGCGAGCTGGGCCTGTACCTGAAGCTCAAATCAGAGCTGTTCGAGCCGATTCGCACCCTGGATATCGAAGCCAAGCGCCTGGAGCTTGCCAAGCAGAACGGCAAGGTCGTCGGCGCACTCAACGTGACCAAGGAAATCATCCTCAACCGTGTGGGCAGTGGCCGCCCCGGCTCGAAGGTCAGCCGCTACCTGAAGCTGTACTTCCTGGCCCAGGACATCCACGAACGTGCCAGTTCGTCGCACTATCCGTACAACTCCCTGGCCGAGGCGTTCTTCCACAGTGACGTGCTGTTTCGCTGCCAGCGCCTGCTGCGCCAGCAAGGGCGAGCCTGCCGTGACCTGTCGGCGTCGATCCAGCTGCGCCAGCCGTTCATCTATGACGACAGCTTCGCCCACGCGCTCAATGATCTGCGCGCCTCCCTCGAACACCTGCGCATTCAGAGCAATCCGGCGTGGCGCGGGCTGCTGCGTTCGTTGCGGGCGCTGGCCAATAACCTTGGCACCCTTGACCGGCTGCTCAGCGATGCGAGCAACCCCGACGCCCTGGCGGACGCCACCGACAGCAGTCTGCTGGACCGCTCGCCGCGCAACCTCAAGGACGTCTGGACGCGCTTGCGCCTGCAACTGACGCCGACCTCGCTGTTGTTCCGTCACGCCCTGCGCCTGCCATTGGCGCTGGTCATCGGCTACATCATGGTTCACCTGATTCACCCGTCCCAGGGTTACTGGATCATCCTCACCACGGTGTTTGTCTGCCAGCCAAGCTACGGCGCCACGCGGCGCAAACTCGGGCAGCGCATCATCGGCACCGCCATTGGCCTGACGGCGGGCTGGATTCTGTTCGACCTGATCACAACGCCAGTCCTGCAATCGATGTGCGCGGTGCTGGCCGGCGTGGTGTTCTTCGTCAACCGCACCACGCGCTACACGCTGTCGACGGCGGCAATCACAGTGATGATCCTGTTCTGCTTCAATCAGGTCGGCGACGGTTACGGCGTGTTCCTGCCGCGCCTGCTGGACACGCTGCTGGGCAGCCTGATCGCCGGCCTGGCGGTGTTCCTGTTCCTGCCGGACTGGCAAGGTCGCCGGCTGAACAAGGTGCTGGCCAACACGCTGTCGTGCAACAGCATTTACCTGCGCCAGATCATGCAGCAGTACGCGAACGGCAAGAGCGACGATCTGGCCTATCGACTGGCCCGACGCAACGCCCATAACGCCGACGCGGCACTGTCCACCACGCTGGCCAACATGCTCATGGAGCCCGGGCATTTCCGCAAAGAGGCCGACGTGGGTTTCCGCTTCCTGGTGCTGTCACACACGCTGCTCAGTTATCTGTCGGGCCTGGGGGCCCATCGGGACGCACCGCTGCCGCCCGAAGTGCGCGAGCAGCTGATCGAGGGCGCCGGGGCCAGCCTTGCCGCGAGCATCGATGAAATCGCCCAGAGCCTGGCGATGCGTGAGCCGGTGGCGGTGCAAAGCGACGCTGAGGAGGCGCTGGCGACGAGCCTGGAACAGATGCCGGAAGAAATCGACGAAGGCCAACGGCTGGTGCAAACCCAACTCGCGCTGATCTGCCGTCAGTTGGGGCCGTTGCGCACCCTCGCAGCGCACTTGATCAAAGATCCCGTCAAAGAACCCGACCTCACAGACCGTGCAGCTTGATGAGCTTGTCGTACGTGCCGTCGGCTCTCATGTCGGCGATAGCCTTGTCGAAATCCAGAACGATCTGCTGATGATCCGCCCGCTTGATGCTGACCAGCATGTGCAAACTGTTTTCGCTCAGTGACTTGGGCAGAAATTCAACGCTGGCCTGCACGTCCGCAGGCTCGCGATTGAGGGCAAAGCGCGCCGCGTACTCGTCTTCCACCGTTAAGTCGACCCTGCCCGCCGCGAGCATCCTGACAGCGGTCGAGAAATTCGCAACCGGCACCTTCTTCAGCTCGGCATCGGCGTCGAATTCGGGCGAATAGGCGTAGCCGCGCACGACGGCAATGGAATAGCCGTGCAGCTGCGACAGGCTCTGAAAGTCGATGGCGGCTTCTTTGCGTTTCAGGAAACGCAGGCGGTTAATCAGGTATGGTGCAGAGAAAACCCCAATGCGCGTGCGGTCTTCGCTGTACCAGGCGTTGATGACGATGTCATACCGCCCTTCGCTCAGCCCGTGAATCGCCCGCGCCCAGGGGACCTGCTCGTATTCGGTGTCATAACCGGCGCGGCCCAGGGCCGTGCGAATCAGATCAGTGGAAAGCCCGTCGTGCAGCAATGACACGTCGGCATAAGGCGCCCACGCATCGCCAGCGAGACGCAATGTCTGCGCGACCGCGCCTTGGGCTATCAGCATCATTCCCAACAGCCCTGCGGCGCACAGCAAACGCGACATGCTCAGCTTCCTTGTGGCAACTGGCCTTCAGTGAAGACGCATTTTGCGCATTGCACAACTCATAACACTGCGATGTTTGTGCTGCAGTTCAACAAAATGACGCGCCGTTGATTGAATCAGTGCCGAGCCCTGCTCGCCGCGAATTTGGGCTTGCGCCGATATGCGTTTAGTATCCGGCATCCACTTCTTCTCGCAGGCCGGCGTCATGTCTATCAACTGGATTTGCAAACACCATACCGACCTTGGAAAAGAGCAGCTGTACGCCATTCTGCAACTGAGGGCGCAGGTGTTCGTGGTGGAGCAGAAATGCTGGTATCTGGACGTCGATGGCCAGGATTTGCTGGGCGATACCTGCCATCTCATGGCTTGGCAGGATGATCAACTGGTCGCCTACCTGCGCCTGCTGGACCCGATTCAGCAGAACGGTGACGTGACCATTGGCCGCGTGGTGACTGCACCATCGATGCGCAACAAGGGCATGGGTCATGAATTGATGGTTCAGGCGCTGAAACACGCCGAACTTCAGTGGCCGGACCAGCCGATATTTCTCTCGGCCCAGGCGCATTTGCAGGGTTATTACAGCCGCTACGGCTTTAATCCGGTGGGCGAGGTGTACGTCGAGGACGGCATCCCGCACATCAGCATGCGTCGCGATCTGGACTGATCCGGCGCGGGGACCCCGATGTCCCTCGCAGGACCGGCTTTAGCCGGGAAGCTCTAGAATCAACGCCCCCGACACGACGTCACGGATACCCGAGCACCGTCTTGATGGCCTGCAGATTGTCCTCGATCCAGCGGCGGTCAATTGCGCCCCAGTCATGAATCCGGTAACCGCCGGCATGATTGCGGCCGCCATCCAGTTGTTCGAATTCGCAGACGATGTCCAGATCAGCCAGCGCCGCGATGGTGTCCTGGGCCGTGCGACGGGGCATGCCGGTGACGTCGGTCAGTGCCGGTACGCTGCTGGCGATGCCGCTGTCGATCAGATACGCCACATACAGGCGGCGGTAGAAACTGCTCTTGGTCTTGCTGACGTCCATTAAAACTTCCTTGAAAAGCGCTAGCGGCTGATCAGCGCACGGCCGTCTGCATGTCCCGCCAGGTCAGGTAGATGCGCAGGTCGAATTCCAGCTGGTGATAGCCCGGTTGCATGTGTTCGCACAACTGATAGAACGCCTTGTTGTGGTCCGACTCCTTGAAGTGCGCCAGTTCGTGGACCACGATCATCTTCAGAAACTGCGGCGCGGCCTCCTTGAACAGCGCAGCCACGCGGATTTCCTTCTTGGATTTAAGCTTGCCGCCCTGCACCCGCGACACGGTGGTGTGCAGGCCCAGCGCGCGGTGGGTCAGGTCCAGGCGGTTATCGAACAGCACTTTGTCGATGTTCGGCGCGTTGCGCAGGTATTCCTGCTTGAGCGCCAGCGCATAGGCGTACAGCGCCTTGTCGCTCTGGATTTCGTGACGATCCGGGTAGCGCTGCTGCAGATAATCCGTCAGCCGGTCCTGCGAGATCAGCTGCCGAACCTGATCCTGCAGGCCTTCGGGATAAGCCTGCAGGTATTTGAGCGGCATGGGGGTAGTGACAGTCATGGTCGGATCGGGTCGCGGGAAAAACGCGAGTCTACCGCGTCAGTCCTGCCCGAGCAGCTGTAACGCGACCGGCAGATCGACCGGCTCGACAAAACGCTCTGCCTCCAATGGCGGCATCGGATGAGCAATCAGGAAGCCCTGAATGATCTGACAGCCGTTGTCGACCAGCCACTCATACTGCTCGTAGGTTTCGACGCCTTCGGCAATTACCTCAATATCGAGCATTCGACACAGGTCAATGATGCTGCGTGCGACGGCCAGATCCCGGGACGATCCCAGCATGCCGCCAATGAAGTGCCGGTCGAGCTTCAAGGTGTCCAGATCGAGGTTGCGCAGATGGGCAAGGGAGCTGTCGCCTGCGCCGAAATCGTCCAGCGACACACGCACGCCGATGTCATGCAGGTCCTGCAGTTGCTTGCGGCTGTGAACCAGGTTGTGGACCAGCGACGGCTCGGTGATCTCGACTTCCAGTTGCCGGGGTTTCAGGCCGTGTATCTGCATCGCGCGCTGCAACTCGGCCGCCAGATTCGGCAGGCTGAATTGCGCAGGGCTCACGCTGACGCTCATGACCAGATCGTCCGGGAAGACGTCGCTCCAGCGTTGGCGCTGCGCCGCACCCTGCTCGAAAATCCAGCCGCCGAGCTTGTTGATCAGCCGCGTCTCCTCCAGCAGCGGAATGAACACGCCTGACGGCACATCGCCCGCGTCCGGATGATGCCAGCGCAGTAGCGCTTCAAAACCCCGCGTCTTGCCGGTGACCACGTTGACCTGCGGCTGGTAGACCATGGAAAAGTCTTTGCCATCGATCGCCGTGCGCACACTCTCTTCGAGCATCAGACGGGAGCGTGCGCGGCCATTCATGTACTGATCGAAGAAGCGGTATTGCTGACGCCCTGCGCGCTTGGCTTCGTACATCGCAATATCCGCCGCGCGCAGCAGGCCATCCAGATTGGTGCCGCAGTCCGGGTAGACCGCGATGCCGATACTCGCGCCGAGTGTGGCTTCGACCCCGTCAATCATGCGCCGTGCAGACACCCTCTCGATCAGCTTTTCGGCGACCTTCGCGGCATGTTCGGGGAAATCCAGTCCGTCGATGACCACCACGAACTCGTCGCCGCCCATGCGCGCGAGCACATCGTAAGGGCGCAGGCAGTCTTTCAATTGCGCGCCGACCCACTGCAACACCTGATCGCCCGCATCGTGGCCCAGGGAATCATTCACATCCTTGAAGCCGTCGAGGTCCAGGTACAACACGACCAGGTATTTGCCCGCATGCTCGTTGCGCAACAGCATCCCTTCGACGGTCTGATAAAAGCCGCGGCGGTTGAGCAGCCCGGTGAGGGAGTCCGTCACGGCCTGATGTTCGAGCTGACGATAGAGGTCACGCACCACTGACATGTCGAGCACGCTCAGCACCATCGCGCGCTGCTCGGCGGGCAGCGGCGCGCAGGACAACGCGACCGGGACCTGACGCCCCTCGGGCGTTCGCAGCACGGCGTCATGGACGCGATAGGTATCGGCACGGCGATAGTGATGATAAAAGCCGGAATCTGCCCATTCGCCAACGCTGGGCTCGTGCAGGTAAGTGCACAACCCGGTGCCGCGCAGCTCGCCGTCGGTCATGCCCAGCAACCGGCAGATCGCCGGATTGGCGAAGCTGATGACGCCGTCTTCAGTGACGACAAGGATGCCTTCGGCCACGTTGGCCAGCACCGAGGCGTTGAACGCCCGCGCCGATTCCAGCTCGCGGCTCAGCTTCTGCAGGGCACGCCGATTGTGCTGCTGCTCCAGAAGCGCCTGAACCTTGGGCCTGAGAATATTGGGATCGAAGGGTTTGAACAGGTAATCGACTGCGCCGCTGGCGTAACCCTTGTGCACCGAGTCGCGGGATTGTTCGTTGGCGGTGAGGAAGATGATCGGCGTCAATCGCGTTCGCAGACTGCCACGCATGAGGCGGGCAACTTCGAAGCCATCCATGTCCGGCATCTGCACATCCAGCAGCACCAGATCGACATCTCGGTCCAGCAAAATACCCAACGCTTCCATGCCTGAGGCGGCGGTGATGATTTCCCGGTCCTGGCGCTGCAGTACCGCGCACATGGTCACCAGATTTTCCGGGTAATCGTCAACAACCAACAATACTGATTTGCCACTGGGTGGCAGGGACTGCGCGCATTCCATGCTGCTACTTATCATTCACTTTACTGCCCGGGGAATGCCCCCGCTGATGGACTGATTGGCCATTACTCTAGCTTCGATTGGAGAAAAAAGAAGGCAGCCATAGCAGTGCGATTCGAAAAGTGCCATCCAACCGACTAACGGTAACGGCGCTCAATGTCAGGAACACCCTGAGCTGCAGCAAAGATAGCGGCACTTTGACGTCAACCATCCGACAGATTCGCGTTAACAAATGCGCCGTGGAACCGTATAAAAAGCCGCCCCCAACCCCCTTTCGCCCGCAACTTTGCTGGCAATGAGACATATCGGACGACTAGACATGATTGATTTGGGAACGTGGAATCTGAGCATTCCAGTGGGCTCGCCCCCCGCCACCATCGAGACACAACAACTGCTTCAAGGTTACGACGGCAAATACTTCAAGTCCGGCTCATCGAACATCACATTCTGGGCTCCGGTTACCGGAAGCAAGACCGCCAACGCGATCTACCCGCGTACCGAGTTGCGCGAGACCTGGTCCAACGGCACGCTGCACAACTGGTACTACCAGGACGCCGACAATTATCTGAATGCCAAGCTCAAGGTTCTCCAGGTGCCATCTTCAGGCAGGGTCGTCATCGGTCAGATCCACGTCTACGACAGCACGCAGCCGCTGTTGAAGCTCGAATATCAGTACCTGGAAGCGACGCACATGGGCAACATCGTCGCCAAGGTCCGCTACCACCCCACCGATAAGAAAGCGCGCGTGATCACGGTGGCGGAAAACGTGAGCCTGAACGAGACGTTCAATTACGTCATCCACCTCAATAAAGCCGGGTTGCTCAGCGTGACCGCCCACGGCATGGCCTGGAACGACCGGATCAGCGCCACCTGGAGCAAACAGCAGCTGTACTTCAAGGCCGGTGTCTACACCCAGGACAACACGGGCTACACCAGCGAAGGCGGCAAGACCATGTTCTTCAACCTGGACGCCGACCACAACAAGAGCTGATGCGCTCGCAAGGGAGCCCGAGCGCCAGTGTCGCTCGGGCTCTTGAGCAGGCCGCCCTTATGCCGCCCTGTATTCTTTTTCCGCTGCTTCAAAGCGCGTCAGCATGCCCGGCGTAGGGCCTTTGCCGATTACGCTGAACAGCACGATGGCGATGCTGGCGAAGATGAAGCCGGGGATGATCTCGTACAGGCCCAGCAGTTCGAAATGCTTCCACACCACGACCGTGATCGCGCCGACCAGAATCCCCGCCAGTGCGCCGTTGCGGGTCATGCCCTTCCAGATCACCGAGATCAGCACCACCGGCCCGAACGCGGCGCCAAAGCCTGCCCAGGCATAGCTGACCAGACCCAGCACGCGGTTTTCCGGGTTCGCCGCCAAGGCGATCGCAATCAGCGCCACCAACAGCACCATGGCCCGGCCGACCCACACCAGCTCAACCTGGGACGCGCTTTTGCGCAAAAACGCTTTGTAGAAGTCTTCGGTCAGCGCACTTGAACAGACCAGCAACTGGCAGCTCAGCGTGCTCATCACCGCCGCAAGAATGGCCGAAAGCAGAACGCCAGCAATCCACGGATTGAACAGGATCTTGGCCATGAACGTGGTGTCGATGCCACCGGTCGCCAGCAGCACGATGATGGGCGTAAGGATCAGCGCGAAGATCATCAGGGTCGCTTGTACGGTGTCTGTCCAGCTGACTGCCAGGAAGCCGCCGACGAAGGTGTAGGCAATCGTCGCCGCAGCGCCTGCCCACAACGCGGTTTCGTAGGACATGCCGAAGGTGCTCTCGAACAGCCGCGCGCCAGCGACGATGCCGGAAGCGCAGTAGATCGTGAAGAACACCAGAATCACGATGGCGGAAATCACCCGCAGCAGACCGCTGTTGTCTTCAAAGCGGCTGGAGAAGTAATCCGGCAGGGTCAGCGCATCGCCGTTGTGCTCGGTCTGTACCCGCAGGCGACCGGCAACGAACAGCCAGTTCAGGTAGGCGCCGACGATCAGCCCGATGGCGATCCAGCCTTCCGAGAGACCGGACATGTAGATCGCGCCCGGCAGCCCCATGAGCAACCAGCCGCTCATGTCCGATGCACCGGCCGAAAGGGCCGTGACCACACTGCCGAGGCTGCGCCCGCCGAGGATATAGTCCGAGAGATTATTGGTGGAGCGGTAGGCCATGAGTCCTATGAGGACCATCGCGGCGATGTAGATCACGAAAGTGATCAAGGTAGGGTTGCTGACACTCATCGGTTAGGTTCCGGCGTTGTTTTTATAGGCGCGAGCAGAGCGAAGTCTTCCTGAGGCATCAGGTTCGCGATTGGCCGCTCGCGTGTGTTGCGGGCTGGCGAGAACCTCGCCGCTGCACACCGCTTGAATGCACCAAAGCGGCGCATCCTAGAGGACACTCTGACGCAGGTGCAACCCGAAAAACGCCATTCCATGGCTTTTTTACAATTTAGATCAAAGTGCCATATACCCCGTATTTGCAGGGCAGCAGCCAGCTAGAGCCTTGGCCAGGCAGGCACCCGAACCGGGCGACGCAAGGCCAGCTCGACTCAATACAGGGCACTTTGGAAACACTTCGAAAAAAGCGGTTGCACCCGGTTGCACCCTTTCGATCCCGCGGCTAATCTTGCCGCAGCTAAGCCACATGACCGTGGCTGTCATGAGGATAAGAAATGGCCACCACCACCCTCGGTGTCAAACTCGACGACCCTACCCGTGAGCGACTGAAAGCGGCGGCGCAGTCCATCGACCGGACGCCCCACTGGCTGATCAAGCAGGCGATCTTCAATTATCTGGAGAAGCTCGAGGGCGGTGCGACCCTGAATGAACTCAGTGGTCAGGGTGGCAAAGACGCCGATGATCAGGGTGATCTGCCCGCCGACAACACCCATCAGGCGTTCCTCGAATTCGCCGAAAGCATCCTTCCCCAGTCTGTTTTGCGCGCCGCCATCACCTCCGCCTACCGCCGTCCCGAGCCTGAAGTGGTGCCGATGCTCATCGAGCAGGCGCGCCTGCCTGCGCCAATGGCCGATGCAACCCACAAGCTGGCGGCCTCGATCGCTGAAAAGCTGCGCAACCAGAAGAGCGCCGGTGGCCGCGCCGGTATCGTCCAAGGCCTGCTGCAGGAATTCTCGCTGTCATCGCAGGAAGGCGTGGCGCTGATGTGCCTGGCCGAAGCCCTGCTGCGCATTCCTGACAAAGGCACCCGCGACGCATTGATCCGCGACAAGATCAGCACCGGCAACTGGCACCCGCATCTCGGCAACAGCCCGTCGCTGTTCGTCAACGCCGCCACCTGGGGCCTGTTACTGACCGGCAAACTGGTCAGCACCCACAACGAGGCGGGCCTGACCTCCTCGCTGAGCCGCATCATCGGTAAGTCCGGCGAGCCGATGATCCGCAAGGGCGTCGACATGGCCATGCGCCTGATGGGCGAGCAGTTCGTCACCGGCGAGACCATCGCCGAAGCTCTGGCCAACGCCAGCAAGTTCGAGGCTAAAGGCTTCCGTTACTCCTACGACATGCTCGGCGAAGCGGCCCTGACCGAGCACGACGCGCAGAAATACCTGGCGTCCTACGAGCAGGCCATCCACTCGATCGGCAAAGCCTCCCACGGTCGCGGCATCTATGAAGGCCCTGGCATCTCCATCAAATTGTCCGCGCTGCACCCGCGTTACAGCCGGACGCAGTACGAGCGCGTGATGGATGAGTTGTACCCACGCCTGCTGTCGCTGACCTTGCTGGCCAAGCAATACGACATCGGCCTGAACATCGACGCCGAAGAAGCCGATCGCCTGGAGCTGTCGCTGGACCTGCTTGAACGCCTGTGCTTCGAACCGCAACTGACCGGCTGGAACGGCATCGGTTTCGTGATCCAGGCGTATCAGAAGCGCTGCCCTTATGTGATCGACTACGTCATCGACCTGGCCCGCCGCAGCCGCCATCGCCTGATGATCCGTCTGGTGAAAGGCGCGTACTGGGACAGTGAAATCAAGCGCGCCCAGGTCGAGGGCCTGGAAGGCTACCCGGTCTACACGCGCAAGGTTTACACCGACGTTTCCTACATCGCCTGCGCACGCAAACTGCTCTCGGTGCCGGAAGTCATCTACCCGCAGTTCGCGACCCACAACGCCCATACGCTGTCGGCCATCTACCACATCGCCGGTCAGAACTATTACCCCGGTCAGTACGAGTTCCAGTGCCTGCACGGCATGGGCGAACCCTTGTATGAACAGGTCGTCGGCAAAGTCGCCGATGGCAAGCTGAACCGACCGTGCCGCGTGTACGCACCGGTCGGCACCCATGAAACGCTGCTGGCGTATCTGGTGCGTCGACTGCTGGAAAACGGCGCCAACACCTCCTTCGTCAACCGCATTGCAGACCAATCGATATCCATTCAGGAACTGGTTGCCGATCCCGTGTCCAGCATCGAGCGCATGGCCACCCAGGAAGGCGGGTTCGGCCTGCCGCATCCACGCATTCCGCTGCCGCGCGACCTGTACGGCAGCGAGCGCGCCAACTCCGCCGGCATCGACATGGCCAACGAACATCGTTTGGCATCGCTGTCTTCTGCCCTGCTCGCCACGGCGCACAACGACTGGAAGGCGGGCCCGATGCTGGGCAGCCCGGTCAGCGCTGGCACTGAAACGCCGGTCCTGAACCCGTCCGATTTGCGCGACGTCGTTGGCCACGTACAGGAAGCCAGCCTGGAAGACGTCGATAACGCCCTGCTCAGCGCACTCAGCGCCGGACCGATCTGGCAGGCGACGCCGCCGGCCGAACGTGCCGCAATCCTTGAGCGCGCCGCGGACCTGATGGAAGCCGAAATACAACCGCTGATGGGCTTGCTGGCTCGCGAAGCCGGCAAGACGTTCGCCAACGCCATCGCCGAAGTGCGCGAGGCTGTGGATTTCCTGCGCTACTACGCGGTGCAGGCACGCAACGATTTCAGCAACGACGCTCACCGCCCGTTGGGCCCTGTGGTGTGCATCAGCCCGTGGAACTTCCCGCTGGCGATTTTCAGCGGTCAGGTGGCGGCAGCCCTGGCGGCCGGTAACCCGGTCCTCGCCAAACCTGCGGAACAGACACCGCTGATCGCCGCGCAGGCCGTCCGCATTTTGCTCGAAGCCGGTATTCCCGAAGGCGTGGTGCAACTGCTGCCGGGCCGCGGTGAAACCGTCGGCGCGCGGCTGGTGGGCGATGATCGCGTCAAGGGTGTCATGTTCACCGGTTCCACTGAAGTCGCTCGCTTGCTGCAACGCAACGTCGCTGGCCGTCTCGATGCTCAGGGCCGGCCGATTCCCCTGATCGCTGAAACCGGTGGCCAGAACGCGATGATCGTCGACTCCTCGGCGCTGACCGAACAAGTGGTCATCGACGTGGTGTCCTCGGCGTTCGACAGCGCCGGCCAACGCTGCTCCGCGCTGCGTGTGCTGTGCTTGCAGGAAGATTCAGCGGACCGCGTCATCGAGATGCTCAAAGGCGCAATGGCCGAAAGCCGCCTCGGCAACCCGGAGCGCCTGTCGGTGGACATCGGCCCGGTGATCGATCAGGAAGCCAAGGCCGGTATCGAGAAACACATCCAGGCCATGCGCGACAAAGGCCGCAACGTGTATCAGGTCGCCATTGCCGACAGCGACGAGATCAAACGCGGCACCTACGTGATGCCGACGCTGATTGAACTGGACAGCTTCGACGAACTGCAACGGGAAATCTTCGGCCCGGTCCTGCACGTCGTGCGCTACAAGCGTCGTGAGCTGGATCAACTGATCGCGCAGATCAACGCCTCCGGTTATGGCCTGACATTGGGCGTACACACGCGCATCGACGAGACCATCGCCAAGGTGATCGACAACGTCAACGCCGGGAACATGTACGTCAACCGCAACATCGTCGGCGCCGTAGTGGGTGTGCAACCGTTTGGTGGCGAAGGTTTGTCGGGCACCGGCCCGAAAGCCGGTGGCCCGCTGTATCTCTACCGTTTGCTGTCGACGCGTCCCGCCGATGCCGTGCATAAATCCTTCGCCGCCCGCGATGCGCTTCAGGCGCCGGACATCCGCATGCAGGAGGCGATGCTCAAGCCGCTGAATGCGCTCAGGGCCTGGGCAAGCAGCCAACAACTCAGCGATCTGGAGGCGCTGTGCAGCCAGTTCGCCGAGCAATCCCAAAGCGGCGTGACCCGCACGCTCATGGGCCCGACCGGCGAGCGCAACAGTTACAGCATCCTGCCGCGTGAGCACGTGCTGTGTCTGGCCGAAGATGAGACAGATCTGCTGGCGCAACTGGCCGCAGTGATGGCGGTGGGCAGTATGGCAATCGTGCCGGACGTTGAACCGGCCAAGTCGCTGCGCAATCGTCTGCCGAAGGATGTGCAGTCCCGCATCAAGCTGGTTGCCGACTGGAACAAGGACGCGGTCGCCATTGACGCGGTATTGCACCATGGCGATTCCGATCAACTGCGCGCCATCTGCGAACAGGTCGCTCAACGCAGCGGCGCGATCATCGGCGTTCACGGGCTTTCCAAAGGCGAAACCAACATTGCGCTGGAGCGTCTGGTGATCGAGCGTGCACTGAGCGTCAACACCGCGGCAGCGGGCGGTAATGCGAGCCTCATGACAATCGGCTAGAGGCCTTCGCGGCCAAAGCCGGTCCCACTCAGTGCACGCGCTATTCAGTGGAATCGGCTTCAGCCGGGAAGAAGCCAGTGCGGGCGCCATCCGTTTTGCGATGGCGCCGATGCATTCTTGCCGTTTGGTGGCCGTTTGAGCGCCCCATCACCCGCATCAATCATCCTGTTCACCCCTTCTCCTCGCCCCTAGACTCGACGGCATTCCCAAGAAAGGTACGCCGCCATGTCCGAGACGCTGCTCAGTTCCCGCAATCTGGCTTTCGAGCTGTATGAAGTGCTGGACGCAGAGGCGCTGACTCGGCGCGAGCGTTTTGCCGAGCACAGCCGGGAAACCTTCGATGCAGCGATCATCACGGCGCGCAACATCGCGGAGAAATACTTCGCGCCCCACAACCGCAAAAACGACGAGAACGAGCCGCGCTACGAGAACGGTGCAGCGGTGCTGATTCCGGAAGTGAAACCCGCCGTGGACGCCTTTCTCGAGGCCGGGTTTCTGAACGCCGCCCGGGACTTCGACGCCGGTGGCATGCAATTGCCGACCCTGCTGTCTCAGGCCTGCTTTGCCCATTTCCAGTCCGCCAATGCCGCGACGGCGTCGTACCCCTTCCTGACCATGGGCGCGGCGAATCTCATTGAAAACTTTGGCACCGACGCGCAAAGGCGGCGCTTTCTGCAACCGATGATCGACGGCCGCTTTTTCGGCACCATGGCCCTGACCGAACCCCACGCCGGATCGTCGCTTTCGGACATCCGCACACGCGCCGAGCCTGCGGAAGACGGCAGCTATCGCCTGCGCGGCAACAAGATTTTTATCTCGGGCGGCGATCACCCACTGTCCGAAAACATCATCCATCTGGTCCTCGCCAAACTGCCCGACGCACCCCCGGGGGTGAAAGGCATTTCCCTGTTCATCGTCCCGAAGTTTCTGGTCAACGACGACGGCAGTCTCGGTGAGCGCAACGACGTCATTCTGGCCGGGCTGTTTCACAAGATGGGCTGGCGCGGCACCACCTCCACGGCACTGAACTTCGGCGACAACGGCAACTGCGTTGGCTATCTCGTGGGCAAGCCGCATCAGGGCTTGAGCTGCATGTTCCAGATGATGAACGAGGCACGCATCGGCGTCGGCATGGGCGCGGTGATGCTGGGTTATGCCGGTTACCTGTACTCGCTGGAATACGCCCGCGAACGTCCGCAAGGCCGACTGCCTGACAGCAAGTCACCGGACGGCGCGCCGGTTTCGATCATTCAGCACGCCGACGTGAAACGCATGCTGCTGACGCAAAAAGCCTACGTCGAGGGTTCGTTCGACCTGGGCCTTTACGCCGCTCGGCTGTTCGACGACACGCAGACGGGCGACAGCGAGGACGTGCGCAAACACGCCCACGAGCTGCTTGACCTGCTGACGCCCATCGTCAAGTCCTGGCCTTCGGAGTTCTGCCTGAAGGCCAACGAACTGGCGATCCAGATTCTCGGCGGCCATGGCTACACCCGTGAGTACCCGGTGGAGCAGTACTACCGCGACAACCGCCTGAACCCGATTCATGAAGGCACCCACGGCATTCAGTCCCTGGACCTGCTGGGACGCAAACTGGCGCAGAACGGAGGCGCGGGGCTCAAGCAACTGATTCGTCTGATCGCTGACACCTGTGAGCGCGCGCAGGCCCATGAATCGCTGACGGTATTGCGCCAACCGCTGGAGCAACTGGTCGCTCGCCTGCAAGCGGTGACCCTCGGCCTACTGACCGATCTGAGCCAGGGCAAGGTCAACGGGACGCTGGCCAACTCGGCGCTGTACATGAGAGCGTTCGGGCACGCGGTGATTGGCTGGCGCTGGCTGGAACAGGCGATTCGTGCGCAGGAGGGGTTGGAGAAGAACAACGAAGCCGACACTGACTTCTACAAGGGCAAGTTGCAGGCCGCCCGGTACTTCCTGACGTGGGAAGTACCGGGTTGCCATCATGAGCTGGCGATTCTTGAGCGCCGGGATGACGCTTGTCTGTCGATGCAGGCGGGCTGGTTTTAAGCCCGCCACATGACAGCCGCAGCGACTCGCTCGCGCTAAGCGTTGATTCAAGCCCCTGGTGCCTTCCAGGAGTTTTCGGCGCCCGGAAAGATTCTGAACCGTGAAGCAAACGGGCGATAAAACTCTTTTACCCGATTCAAGCGTTTGTAGTATTCGGACGCGTAGACATTGGTATCCATTTTGAACCCGTCGTCGAGCAGGTCGGCATAATCCGGCCGGGTTTCCTTGAGTACATCCAGAAACAACCTGGGCCCCGTGACTTCCGAGATCTGCGTCATGTAGGCGGTCATCGCCGCCTTGGATTGATGTCGGGAAGACGTCAACGCTTCAAGGGCGGCGTATTGTCTGGTGAACCGGGTATGAATTTCCCGCTCCATTTCCCTGAACACGGGATTGCCGGGGCGGCTGGCGAAATGACTGTTCCCGGGACCTTTGAACGACAACGTCGGGCTTTCCAGTGTGCCGCCCACCAGCACGTCATGGGGTCCCGCCAGCATCTCGGCTCCCGAGAATGAGCGACCGATGACGTCGTCGCAGTCCATGTAGATGCCGCCGTAATCCCTGATCAATCGATACCTCAAGATATCCGAGGCTGCGGCAAAGTTTTCCAATTCTCCTCGGCGAAAGCAGGAAAACGCTGTCGAGGTGTGCGGGTCGTTCATGAAGCCCTCGAAGAAGGGCTCATCCTGCAGCCTGGAAATGGTCATATTGGGAAATTCAGCGAACGCCCCCTGCAACTGCGCTTGAGGGGACAGACCCTCTACCTCTGCCGTGTCGTCAATATCCACATGCATCGTGAACTTAAGCTCGGGACTGATTCGCATGTTGGATTTGATGTTTTCGATGAGCGATTCACTCGGCAACCGCCGGCCCAGCCAGACCTGGTGCACCATCTGCTCGACCGGCTCTGCATTGGCAGGAACACCCGGCAGGCGCCGGAAGGTGTAGAACATGTCACGCACCCCTGCCCTCAAGTTATCCCTGACCCTCAGATAATCCGTCTCGGTCCCTGTACGCCAGCGGCCCTTATTGTCCAGCCAGAGAAACCGCTCGTTACTCGATTCCCAGCAGGCTACCTCAGCGTTGTAAGCGACCTTGGTCCCCTCAGGAACGTTGTTGGCGAAATATCGAAGTACCTGCTTTCCTTCTTCGTTCTCTACCCACCTCATTTCGATGCCGTCCATGGGGATCTCGACCGTCACGGGTGGCTGGGCGCGCGTGAGTGTGATTTTACCCCGTTCGCCCGGCAGTGCCGTCTGGGGCGATTCCTCAATGAAACTGGCGCCGCCGCGCAGGCCGGGACGCAGGTCAATGTCGGAATAGAAACCGCTCGCGGGTTTAACGTAGGGCCCCTTCACCTGCGGATCCTCCGCCGAGAAGATGCGGTACTGCCCGACCTTCTCGACGGGCTCCACTGGATACACCTTCGCGTGCACACGGGCGAAGTAAGCTGTCTCGCCGGGGGCGGGATGCTCGACTTTATAGACGGCTCCAAGGTCGTCCACTTGCCAGGCGCCAGGAATGTCACCCAGCGCGGCCCCGTATTCGAAGCGTGCCAGTGACGCTCTCAGGGCCGGCTGCAGCGAACGCAAACCCTCCGGCTCCACGCCAAACGCTTTGATGCTGTCGTACGTATTGATGCGATGGGCTTTGAGCGCGATGCGATCCTGCTCTTCCTGACTCAGCCGTGCCTGGCGATCACTCGCCGACTCGCTCGCCTGCGCCAGTTCCTCTTCAATACTTTCAGCCTGCGCTCGTTGTTGCTGCTGAACAGCCACCGCCTTTTCCTCGGGACTTCGATCAGCAATCATTTGCCCGATTTCATCCACAGCATCAGAGGCCGTCTCTTCCGCCACACGGGTGGCAGCCGCCGCCAGCCTGCTCGAAGCCGCTGCTCCGCCGATGACAGCGGGTACCGCATTCAGAACGCCGAACACAATGCGGTCCACGCCGTCTTGCCGCTCTTCAAGGGTCCTGCCTTCAATGGCCTCATCGATGCCAAGCCCGACCAGCGCCACGGACATTGCGGCCAGTGGAATCCAGAGCGCCGGCACCGCCATCGCGACAACACCGGTCACTGTTACGGCCCAGTACAACACCTCAGCCGATATCTCTTTGTTGTAATCCGCCTGGCTACGGATCAGTTGATTGCCGTCGGATTCAAGTCGGCTCTGCACGTTGTATTTGAAGTGGGAAAAAGGCCAGGGCGAAAGGGCATCGCCGAGATGGATGATCTTCGTCGGGTCCCAATGCCCCGTTTTCACATCAAGTTTGTGCGGAAACGCTGCGAGTCCTGCCAGGGTCTGGTGAAGTCCGGTGTAGGTGAAACCGTCGGCGACGTCTTCCACCTTGAAATGCCCTTCAAGGGCCTTCCTTCGACGTGGCCCCTGGCACTGCAGCGCAATCCAGCTTCGTAATTCGGAAAGATGCTGGAAGGCGTGAAGGGGCGACGAGTTGCCAGGGATGTACATCACCAGCCTGTCGGTGTGTTCGTCTCTGATGACGATGATGTCAGTGGCGACGTACCGATACAGAATCAATTCCCGAATCGTCACGTCGTGGGGCAAAGGCGCGTCGGCGAATGCTCTGAACGTCAAGGCGTCCCAGGTCTGATCCGGCGTCAGGCCAAGCGCTCGCAAGACCAGCTCTTTATCCTCAGCGCTCAGGGAATCCTCCTGATGCTGTACGAAAGCGGATTTCAACAGCGCAGCTTTGATCAACAGGTTGTAGTCATCACCATGGCAATGCCAGAAGCGCTTGAGCGCCTCCTGATAGTTGGACTGCAAATCGAAGTCCCACACATATCGTTTGAAGTCCTGTGGATTGATCGCCATATGGGTCGATCTGTCATAGCGCTGGGGGCCGGTCTTGCGATAAATCGCCTCATAGGCCCGGCACGGTCCGAGTTCCAGGCGTCCCTCAACGACGCGCGCCGGATATCCGCCTTCCTTGTAAGGACTCAAGTGCCCGAGATGATTGAAGAACTGTCCGTTGCCGTTTTGCTGCCAGTCCCGCATGAAGGCCTCGGTCAGGGTCATGGAATAAGCAACCTTTGCCCGGCCCGGTTCCTTCTCCCATTGATTGATGTACAGCGTGGTCATCAGCAGTTCGTCCGGATCCGTCTCTTCGAACACATGCTGGAACAGATAGGCTTGCGCTTGGGTGCGTGCATACTCACGCGGCGATTCGTAGCTGACGTGCTGCTGATCGAGCCAGTCGCTCAGCAGCATGGCGTCAGGGTCGACTTCGTTCCCGGGCGCCGGCTCGATGGGCCACCCGTTTTCGTCGCGCGGCACACGTGGCTCATTCCAGCCACTGTCTTCCCAGTCCTCGCCTCTCTGGTCACGCCAGCCCGAGACTCGCGACATGTCGCGACTGCGCCGAAGCTCCTCAGCCCTGCGCTCCAGAGCGGTCGTATCCTTTCTGTCTTTCATAACCCGACATCCTGTCAGTGAGTGAGTCCGTAGAGTCCACCGACAGACACGCAGGGCCGCCATAGATAATTATTGCTTACGAAATGTGCAGGCTGTTCAGGGTTGTTGAATCGGAAAGAAACGATCGACCAGCACCCGCCCGGCACTTCCCAATCGCGCCACATAACCCTGGCGACTGAAAGGCTCAGCGGTCCGCATGTCGAGCAATTTTCGGCCCGGCACTGGCCCGGTGACTTCACGCAGCTGGACTTTCATGAACCGGTAGAACGTCCCGATGACGTGTTCGATGCTGTCGATCTGAAAGTAGTGGCCGGGTAAAAAAATAGCCTCGGCCTCTTCCGGACTCGCAGAGAACGGTGCGATCGGGGTTGCGCTCAAGTACTGTTTTTCCGGCAGTACGAACACCACGCTGGTGTCGTCAAAGCGGATCGGCGCACTCGTGGCACTGGCATGGGCGCCGCCCTGACTGCTGGCAAAGGTGCGCGCCTGATAGGGGTTTTCGCTGAATGAGGTGATATCGGTGTTGACCAGCACATCGCCCACGCTGACGTCGCCGTTACGGAAAAAGGCGCCCGACGTACCACGCGCCCCACTGCCGCCTCGATACAGCGCGACGTCATTGTTGTACCCCAGCGTGCTGACGTCCTCGGCAAGCCTTTGCACCATCGCGACTTGATCGGAATAGGTCGCCACGCCGGTTCGCAAGTACCGGTTATACGCATCGTCCTCATGGGTGTAATGCTTGATGGAAGCACCGACATATTCACCGTCCGCGGTCTTGAACACGCGATGTTTGGCCCCCCACTCATCAAAATGCACCTCTTCACCCTCGGAATCAGTGGCGATAACTTCTTCGGGCTCCATGCAGAACACCTCGACCACTGCCTTTTGCCGGGCCAGCGCCGCCTCCGAATAAAGCTGCTCATCGAAAAGGTTGAGCTGCATGAAGCGGTCCCAGAACGCCGATTGCACATTGGCAATGGCCGTCGTGGGCGGCGGACTGATCGTCACGGCGCCGGCGTCCATGGGTGCACCGCCAGACAAGCCCGGGATCGGAAGCCGTTCCCAGCCGCCTTGCACACTGAAGCGGACCGGGCATCTGCCATGGAACGCAAACGGGTTCTGGGGATCGATGATGACCCAACTGCCCAGGCTTTGATCGAAGTTCAAACGATGCGCTCGCCCTTCGATGACCGCCCATGCTTCTCCACTGCTCAGCCGGTATGACCCTTGATAGGGCCCTTCCTCCAACACAGGCGCAAGCGATTCGAGGACGACGTTGTCGCTCATGCCCGACAACGGATCGGTCGTCAGGAGAGCAGGCATTGCATCGGTGCCGGCATCCAGCCCCAAAGGGCTTGATGCCTTCATGGTCTCCCGCACGTCAGCCCCCATGCGCGTCAACAGCGGCAGGTTCAAGAACAGATAAATAGCGCTGGCGATGGCGCCCAAAATACCTCGCCTGCGTTGTTGGGCGCTTTTACCGTTGACCGCCTGATCGATATTCAACCCCGTGCTGATCAGGCTCGCGCCCACCACAGCCAATGCCAGCGGCCAGCCCAGCGGCGCCAGATTGCCGAGCACGGACAGAAAGGCGTTCAAGTAGCCGAGCCAGATCTGCTTGCGAAGGTCGCTGTTATCGGTAAGCAGGGTGGTGGCGTCAGCGGTCATGTCATGACGGGCGACATCTCGCAGGTAGACGAACGGATCACCCGAGATCGGCTCTGTTCCGCGATTGAGGAGGCGATTGGCTCCAGCGTCGTCGTGATCATTGCTCAGCAGCCGAGCCACATCGCGCTGGAATGCAGCGCGGTGCGTCTCCCAGTCACTCGCCGAATGCAGAAATCGGGCGCAAAAGACCGCCCGAGTTCTGATGGACAGGAACTGCGCCTTCAACCACTCGTACATTTGGTGGTGGGTATCGAAGCAGTAGAACGGCCTTTGCGCACCGCAGACATACAGGATCTGACGTCCGTTTTCATCGACGATACGCAGAATGTCCCGAGCCTTGAACGCGCCCAGTTCCAGATGAAACACCGACACCGCTGACGTCACAGGCATTGGCTCACGCAACTGCGCGAGGGTTACAGGCCCCGGCCCGGTCGCCAGGACGCTGCGCAGCATCTCGAAATCCGTGGCTGACAGCTGGTTTCTGCTCAGGCCTCCTCCTGCAGACGCCAGGTAGCGAACCTTGGCAAGCACGCAGAAGTTGTCGCCGTGCTGCGCCCAGAACCTGTCCATCCTGCGGCGGTAGCCCGCACTGAAATCAAGGGCCCAGAAATCGTTGAGCACCTCTGCCGGGAGCATGCGCACTTCATTCCGTTCGTCATAAAAGCCATGCTGCGGACCGTCGGTGTAGAAACCGCCATACACCGCAAGCTCGTCGGGGGCTTGCTGCTCGCTTGCGTTGAAACGACGAACCACCAGTTCGGTCATCGTCATGGATTCCATCGTAGCGCCAGCGTGCTTCCATCCGGTAAAGGAGCGCGAACTGCTGCTGGCGCTGGAGAACCGATGCCAATACACCCGATCGGGGTCCAGATGCTTACCCGTGTGCCTGAAAATAATGCTCTGTGCAGCGGATCTCGCCAGTGCATTGAGATCGGGATAGTCGGTGACGTAACGGCTGGCTATCAGTTTGAGCTGACGTTCATCCGATTCGGGTAATGGGTGGGCTTGTACGTTCATGATGCTCACTTCTCCTGAAATAGGAGCCAGAGGTGATCAGAGTTGGCAGCGCGGGCTGGCATAAATATGTATTGCTGCTGTCATCCGGGAACGGATGTGATCAGCGGCCTGCGAGTAACAGGCCCGTTGCACGGCCATTAGCCTGCCCATCTGGAATTACGCTTTGACAGCCAAGCAATTCAACAGGTTAAATCCCTTGGCACGCGGACTGCATGGTCAGTTCGCGCCCTCGTTTGTTCGAATTCGTTTTCTGGAGTACCGCCCTTGGATGCCACGACCATCAACAGCCTGTTCCTGATCGGCGCGTTGCTGGTGGGTGCAAGTATTCTGGTCAGCTCGCTGTCCTCCCGCCTTGGCATTCCCATTCTGGTGATCATCCTCGCCGTCGGCATGGTGGCCGGCGTCGATGGCGGCGGCATCATCTTCGATAACTACCCGACGGCCTATCTGGTCGGCAATCTGGCGCTGGCGGTCATTCTCCTCGACGGCGGCCTGCGCACGCGGGTGGCGAGTTTCCGGGTCGCACTCTGGCCGGCCTTGTCCCTGGCGACAGTCGGGGTGCTGATCACCACGGGGCTGACCGGCATGGTCGCCGCCTGGTTGTTCGACCTCAATATTATTCAGGGCCTGCTGATCGGCGCCATCGTCGGTTCCACAGACGCCGCTGCGGTCTTCTCGCTGCTGGGCGGCAAAGGCCTTAACGAACGGGTGACCGCCAGTCTCGAGATCGAATCCGGCAGCAACGACCCGATGGCGGTATTTCTCACGGTCACGCTGATCGACATGCTGTCCAGCGGCCAGACCGGCCTGCACTGGAGCCTGCTGGGCCATCTGGTTCAGGAGTTCGGCATCGGCGGGATCATCGGGCTGGGCGGCGGCTGGATCATGCTACAGCTGGTCAACCGGATTAATCTGGCCAACGGCCTGTACCCGATTCTGGTGGTCGCCGGCGGTCTGGTGGTCTTCGCACTGACCAACGCCATTCACGGCAGCGGCTTCCTCGCGGTGTATCTGTGCGGTCTGGTGTTGGGCAACAAGCCTATTCGCAGCCGCCACGGCATCCTGCACATGCTCGACGGCATGGCCTGGCTGGCACAGATCGGCATGTTCCTGGTGCTGGGCCTGCTGGTCACGCCCCACGATTTGCTGCCGATCGCGCTGCCAGCCCTGGGCCTGGCGCTGTGGATGATTCTGGTGGCGCGGCCGTTGTCTGTGCTGGCGGGCCTGCTGCCTTTCCGGGTGTTCCATGGCCGCGAAAAAGCCTTTATTGCCTGGGTGGGCTTGCGCGGCGCGGTACCGATCATTCTGGCGGTGTTCCCGCTGATGGCCGGTCTGCCCCATGCGCAGCTGTATTTCAATCTCGCGTTCTTCATCGTGCTGGTGTCGCTGTTGGTTCAGGGCACCAGCCTGCCGTGGGTGGCGAAATGGCTGAAAGTGACGGTGCCGCCTGATCCGGCGCCGATTTCCCGCGCAGCGCTGGAAGTGCATGTCACCAGCGAGTGGGAGCTGTTCGTGTATCGCCTGGGCGCCGAAAAGTGGTGCATCGGCGCCGCGTTGCGTGAGCTGAAAATGCCCGAAGGCACGCGGATCGCAGCCCTTTTTCGTGGCCAGCAACTGCTCCACCCGTCGGGTAGTACGGTGCTGGAAGTCGGCGATCTGCTGTGCGTCATTGGTCACGAACATGACCTTCCCGCCCTCGGCAAGCTGTTCAGCCAGGCGCCGCAGCGCGGTCTGGATCTGCGCTTCTTCGGTGACTTCGTGCTCGAGGGAGACGCTGAGCTGGGGGCTGTCGCGGCACTTTACGGTCTGAAACTCGACGGGCTGGATCCGGGCATGCCGCTGAGTCAGTTCATCATTCAGAAGAATCGCGGTGCGCCAATCGTGGGCGACCAGATCGAATGGAATGGAACTATTTGGACCGTCGCGGTTATGGACGGGAACAAGATCCTCAAAGTGGGCGTCAGATTCCCCGAAGGAAGCAGCCCGGGGCCCGCGCTGTTCCTTTAAACTGCCCCTCATTTCTGCTTGTTCGACCCGGTGTCTATGTTCACGCTGCGTAACTTTTTTGCCTCGGCCCTGCTAGGGCTTTGCCTGTCGTCCGTACCGGCGCTTGCCGCCGATACGCCTCCCCTGTCCAGCGAGGCCGTCCAGCGCAGTCTGGACAAGATCGCCGACCGCAAACTGACCCCTGACGACCAGAAAGCGCTGCAGCAGGTGCTGGAACAGACGCTGACGTTCCTGTCCAGCCAGAAGGACAACCAGCAGAAGCTGGAGGATCTGAAAAAGCAGCTTGCCGACGCGCCCCGCCAGACCGCCGAAAACCAGCGCGAGCTGGCCAAGCTCAAGGCCAGCAAGGTCATTCCGGTCGCCCAGCGCTACGCCAATCTGGACGTGCCGCAGCTTGAGCAAGTGCTGAGCCAACGCAGCGCCCAGCAGGCTGATCTGCAAAAATCCCTCAACGACGCCAACAGCCTGACCATCACCGCGCAAACCCGGCCCGAGCGCGCCCAGGCCGAGATCAGCAGCAGCCAGACGCGCATTCAGGCCATCAATGGCATCCTAAAGTCGGGCAAAGACGGCGGCAAAACCATCAACGCCGACCAGCGCAATGCGTTGAACGCTGAACAGGCCTCATTGAACGCGTTGATTGCGTTGCGTCGTCAGGAGCTCGCCGGCAACAGCCAGTTGCAGGACCTGGGCGGCAGCCAGCGCGACCTGCTCACGGAAAAGGTCAATCGACAAGATCAGGAAATCCAGGACCTGCAGACGCTGATCAACGAGAAGCGTCGCGCCCAGTCCCAGGAAACCGTGACGCAGTTGTCCCTTGAAGCGCAGAAAGCCGGCGGCAGCAGCCTGCTGGCGAGTGAAAGCGCGGCCAACCTTAAACTCTCCGACTACCTGCTGCGCGGCACTGACCGCCTCAACGAGCTGACCCAGCAGAATCTCAAGACCAAGACCCAGCTGGATGCCATCACGCAGACCGATCAGGCGCTGGACGAGCAGATAAACGTGTTGAGCGGCAGTCTGCTGCTGTCGAAAATCCTCTACAAACAGAAGCAATCCTTACCCAAGCTCAAGCTCGACAGCGGCCTGGCCGACGAAATCGCCGACATTCGACTGTATCAATTCGAGGTCAATCAGCAGCGCGAGCAGATGAGCAGCCCGAGCGCTTACGTGGACACGTTGCTGGCGACGCAGAAGCCCGAAGACGTCACACCCGCGCTGCGCAAGACGCTGCTTGATCTGGCCACCACGCGGAGCGACCTGCTGGAGCGGCTGAACCGCGAGCTGAGTGCGCTGCTCAACGAATCCATCACCCTGCAGCTCAATCAGAAACAGCTGGTCAGCACGGCCAACAGCCTGCGGGCCACCCTTGATGAGCAGATGTTCTGGATTCCGAGCAACAAGCCGCTGGACCTGGAGTGGTTCGAGCGCATCCAGCCACGACTCGTCAAACAGGTCACCACCCTGCCCTGGACGTCCAGTGTCAGCGAACTGTATGACGGGCTGACCCAGCGCCCACTGATTTTCCTGCCGCTGTTCCTGGTGATCGGCGCGCTGATGTGGAAACGCAAGGCGCTGTACGACAAGCTCAATCGCCTGCACGCCGACATCGGCCACTTCAAGCGTGACCGGCAATGGCAGACGCCGCTGGCGATTTTCATCAACGTGCTGCTGGCGATGCCGTTGTCGCTGACCCTCGCGGTATGCGCGTTCGCGTTGCAGATCGACGCCCGCGGGCAGAACGTCAATCTGGGTTCGGCACTGCTGCAAGTGGCGCTGGCCTGGCTGGTGTTCTACACCGCTTACCGGATTCTCGCGCCGGGCGGCGTGGCGCAACTGCACTTCCGCTGGGAAAAGCCGCAGGTTGAATTCCTGCGCGGCTGGATCCGGCGCTTGGGTCTGGTGGTGCTGGCGCTGGTGACGGTGGTTGCGGTAGCCGAGCACGAACCCTCAGCACTGGCCGACGACGTGATCGGCATCGCGGTGGTGCTGACCTGCTACGCGCTCATGACCTGGCTGCTCGCGCGCCTGTTGCTCACCAGCCCGACCCACCGCAGCGCTTCGCTGTTTCGCCGCGCCGTCGGTCTGGCCTTCACTGCCCTGCCCGTCGCGCTGTTCGTCGCCGTTTGCTTTGGCTACTACTACACGGCGCTGAAACTCAGTGATCGCCTGATCGACACGCTGTATCTGCTGATGCTGTGGCTGGTCATCGAAGCCGCTTTCGTACGCGGGCTGAGCGTCGCCGCGCGCCGTCTGGCGTACCAGCGCGCACTGAGCAAACGTCAGGCCGCGAAAGAAGCCGGCGAAGGCGAGACGCTGATCGAGGAGCCGACGCTGGACATCGAGCAGGTCAACCAGCAGTCGTTGCGGCTGATTCGTCTGGCGCTGATTGCCGGCTTCATCGGCGCGCTCTACTTCGTCTGGGCCGACCTGATTTCGGTGTTTTCGTACCTCGATAACATCACGCTGTACGAGTACACCAGCGGTACCGGCGCCAATATCAGCATGGTGCCGATCAGCCTCGGCGACCTGATCGGCGCCCTGGTGATCATCGGCATTACCTTCGTGCTGGCCGGCAACTTGCCGGGCCTGCTGGAAGTGCTGGTGCTGTCGAAGCTCAACCTCAAACAAGGTAGTTCGTACGCGACCACCACGTTGCTGTCGTACACCATCGTCGGCGTGGGTTTTGTCTCCACGCTATCGGCCCTCGGGGTGAGCTGGGACAAGCTGCAATGGCTGGTGGCGGCGCTATCTCTGGGCCTGGGTTTCGGCATGCAGGAGATCTTCGCCAACTTCATCTCCGGGATCATGATCCTGTTCGAACGCCCGGTGCGGATCGGCGACACGATCACCATTGGCGCCCTGTCGGGTACGGTGAGCAAGATCCGCATCCGCGCGACCACCATCACCGACTTCGACCGCAAGGACATCATTGTCCCGAACAAGACGTTCATCACCGGGCAACTGATCAACTGGTCGCTGACCGACACGATCACCCGCGTGACGCTGAAGCTGGGCGTGGATTACGGTTCGGATCTGGATCTGGTGCGCAACCTGCTGCTCAAGGCCGCCCGTGACAATCCACGGGTCTTGAAAGAGCCCGAGCCGATTGTCTACTTCCTCAATTTTGGTGAAAGCACCCTCGACCACGAGCTGCGCATGCACGTGCGTGACCTGGGCGACCGCAACCCGGTGCTCGACGAAATCAACCGGTTCATCAACAAGGAATTCAAGAAGCAGCACATCAATATCTCGTTCCGGCAGATGGAGGTTTACCTCAAGAACATGCAGGGACAGGAGTACAAGATGGTGCCCATCGAGTCCGAGCAGAAAACCATCACACCGCCCGCTGCCGTGCCCCCGGCGCCAAAAGATGCACCGGAGCCGCCCGAAGCCAAACTCGACTGACCGGTAAAAACCCAGCAGAATGGTCGGACATTCTGCTGGAGGCATCCCTTGAAAGCCCTCGACGAGCTGACCTTCGATAATCGCTTTGCCCGTCTGGGCGATGCGTTTTCCACCACCGTGCTGCCCGAGCCCATCGCCGACCCGCGGTTGGTGGTTGCCAGCGAAGCCGCCCTCGCGTTGCTCGATCTGGACCTCGCTCAGGCAGAACAACCTCTTTTTGCTGAAATTTTCAGCGGCCACAAACTGTGGGCCGAAGCCGATCCGCGGGCGATGGTTTACTCCGGTCATCAGTTCGGTTCGTACAACCCGCGCCTGGGTGATGGCCGCGGTTTGCTGCTCGGTGAGGTGTACAACGACGCCGGCGAACACTGGGACCTGCACCTGAAGGGCGCCGGGCAGACGCCGTATTCGCGCATGGGCGATGGTCGCGCTGTCTTGCGCTCGTCGATCCGCGAGTTTCTCGCCTCAGAAGCCCTAGATGCCTTGGGCATCCCGACCAGTCGCGCGGCCTGCGTGATCGGCTCCAGCACCCCGGTGTGGCGTGAAACCCAGGAGCGCGCGGCGATGGTGCTGCGACTGGCGCAAAGCCACGTGCGCTTCGGCAGCCTGGAGTATTTCTTCTACACCAAACAGCCTGAACAGCTGAAGCAACTGGCCGATCACGTGCTGTCCCTGCACTACCCCGAATGCCTGGAACAGCCCGAGCCGTACTTGGCGATGTTTCGCGTGATCGTCGAGCGTCAGGCCGAATTGATCGCCAAATGGCAGGCCTATGGTTTCTGTCATGGCGTGATGAACACCGACAACATGTCGATTCTCGGCATCACCTTCGACTTCGGTCCTTTCGCGTTTCTGGATGACTTCGACCAGCATTTCATCTGCAACCATTCCGATCACGAAGGCCGCTATTCCTTCAGCAACCAGGTGCCGATTGGCCAGTGGAACCTCAGCGCGCTTGCCCAGGCGCTGACACCCTTCGTCAGCGTCGAGGCTCTGCGTGAGGCGCTGGACCTGTTCCTGCCGCTGTATCAGGCGCATTACCTGGACCTGATGCGCCGACGGCTGGGGCTGACAACGGCTGAAGACGATGACGCTGACTTAATCGCGCGGTTGCTCCAGCTGATGCAAAACAGCGGCGTCGACTACACCCTGTTTTTCCGCCGTCTGGGGGAGGAGTCAGCCGACGTCGCGGCAGGAAAGTTGCGCGACGACTTCGTCGACATGCTCGGCTTCGACGCCTGGGCCGACGCCTACACAGCCCGCATCGCCCGCGAGCCCGAGTCCAGCCAAGAGGATCGCCGCACGCGCATGCACGCGGTTAACCCGCTGTACATCCTGCGTAACTACCTGGCCCAACGCGCCATCGAAGCGGCCGAACAGGGCGACGACAGCGAAGTCCGCCGCCTGCATCAGGTGCTGTGCAAGCCGTTCGACGAACAGCCCGGAATGGAAAGTTATGCACAGCGTCCGCCGGATTGGGGGAAGCATCTGGAGATCAGCTGTTCGTCGTGAGTGGGGGTGAGTTGAGGTCAGATAAAGACCTCTACCGGCACGCCGAAACGTTCCGAAATCTTGCGGATCTGCTTGAGGCTCAACTGGCGCTCGCCTGAGAGTATTTCGGAAATGACGGACTGCGTCCCTACTTCAGGCATGTCGCCTTGGCCGAGGTTGTGCTCGTGCATCAGGTAACGCAGCGTCTCGGCGCTTGAGGCCATAGGCATGGGCCGATGCTCATGGTCATAGGCTTCAATCATTTCGCTGACCAATATGGCGAGACGATTCAGAGGGTGCTGCTCATCCTCTCCGATGATCTCCAACAGTTCGTCGAGCCCGCTGACAAGCAGATCATATTCAGCTTCCGTTTCAGGCCGAGTCAGTAATGGCGCCAAGTGATGCCAGTGCTCCGCAGCCTGTTTAATGAGCGCGCTCATTGCTCATCCCTCCATTTACCTTTGTCGTATTCACGATGGTCGAACACATGCTTTATGTACAGCCGCTGTGCTGAGTAGTTAACCGACGCAATCAGCCGGATCTTGTTCCCGCCGATATCAAAAACATGAAATCTTCCCACTTTATCTGTCGAGGGCAACATCGCTCTCATCGCACTAAAATCGTTCAGCCTGGATGCTTTGACTAAGCGGTACCAAGCGTCAAGAGCAGTTGCCGATTGTGGCCATTTCTTTTTTGCCTCCCATATTCGCTTTTCAGTGATGACGTGCATTTCCCTACCGTTGTGCGTGCAATATCCAGCCTAGCTACCCATCCGACCATCACCAACCGCAATAGCCGGAGCATCTTTTATCCTGCTGCCTTCTCATTCTTGGACGTGGTACCAGCTTGCTTAACTTGCGCATTGGCATTCGCAGCCGTTGGCTTCTCAACCTCCTGAGCCGCGGTAGTCGGCACCGGAGAAGTGCGGGGCGAGAATTTCTTCGTGTGGACGATGTTGTTCGGATCGGTTTTCTTGTCTTTGGTGGTGTCGACGATGCCGGCGAGGATGTCGTAAAGGGTCAGTTTGCGGTCTGGCGCCTGGCGTCCAAAAGCGCCCGGCAGGCTGGGCAGCGTCAGGTCGCTCTTGATCCGCGCTTCCAGAATGGCTTCCGCTCCTTTGGGATAGCTCACCGCCCTCTCAATCGCCGGCAGCGACTTGAGGTAGCTCAGGGCGTCGTTGTAGAACCGGGTGGCCTTGCCCGTCCGGGCTTGCTCGATCACGCCCTCGTTTATCGCAACGTTGCGCCAGTCCTCGTCCATCTTCTGCACGCCCTGCCAGGCCGCGCGCCGCTCGTTGAGCGTGAAGCTTGCGCTGTCGTCAAAGGCAATCAGGTTCAGTTGCTCGCGGGAGAGGTTTTCGAACGGGCTCTTGGCGTTCTTGTCGCCTGCCAGTGTCCGGGTCACAAACGCACTGGCCTCGCGCGCGCGGTCCAGCAATTCAGGGTCGTTCGTCTCGGGCACTTCCATGGCCCGGGTGCCGCTGTTGACTGTGCGGCCTTCGATCAAAAACTCATTGATGCGATTACGCCCGTACTGCCCCAACTCGGTGTGGGTCATCACCGCGTCCCTCTTCTGCGCTCGCGCAGCGCTCTCGTTAAGCTGAGCCGCCAGTGTCGAAAACGTCGCCTTGTCGGTCACGGTCCCTGCAGGTTTATCGACGAGTTGGGGATCGCTGTTTGGAGCGGCGTCAACGACTGGCTTTTTGTTCGCGACAACCGCTGCAACCGCGGCCTGGATCTGGCTGATCATGGGTGACTCCCTGGCGATGAGATGGCAGGGGCCAATGCGCATGTTCGTCAGTCAGCCCCTCGCGTCGACACTAGCGACGGCCAGGCAGGGCGAACAGTTGGGCGAACGGGGGATGCTTTCGGGTAATCAGCGCTCGGGGATTTGGCTTGACCCGCGCAGTCAGGGGCTGGTACGAAGGGTCAAAGGGGAATTCGTTGCGTCTTCAGGTTTGAGCTTTTATTGGGCGTGGGTATTTAAACGAGCGGTGAAATCTGGGGTAGTTCACACCTGGCATTTCCGGTGATCAGTGAATGCCGACCGCCATTGATGACATCCCGTCGCTACAGGTGCAGCCGTAAAGCTTGATAACCCATCCCCCAGACTCCACGTAACAGTCATCAATCCTACTCAGGTCTCTCCCATGTCCGAATCACTGCTGATCCCCTGCCCGCACTGCAACGGGCTCAATCGCATTCCTGCCGGGCGGCTGTCCGACCAGCCGAAATGCGGGCGTTGCAAGCAGCCGGTTTTGCTGAGCAAGCCGTTCAACCTGACGCAGGGCGATTACGCCAGCCAGATCAAGGGCGATCTGCCGTTGCTGGTGGACGTGTGGGCGGAATGGTGCGGCCCCTGCAAATCGTTCGCGCCGACGTTCGAGCAAGCGGCAACTCAGCTGAGCGGGCGCGTTCGGCTGGCGAAGCTGGACAGCGAGGCCAATCAGCAGCTTTCAGCACAGCTTGGAATTCGCTCGATCCCGAGTCTTATCCTGTTCAAGGACGGCCGTGAAATCGCCCGGCAGAGTGGCGCGATGCCGTTGCAACAGTTGATGGCCTGGCTGACCAGTCAGGGAATATGAGGGGCGTTTCTTCAGCGATCGAAGTGCGTGACAGCCAGCGCTGTAGGCATGTTCTGAAAGCGCTCTTTTGCCCCGAATTCGTCGAATTCTGCGTCTAGGCTTCGCCACTCCTATCGGCACCCTGGAGTGGTTAGCAATGACATACGTGGTCAGAGAGGGCGATTCAACAACAACCGGCGGCGTGGTTTTGCGGGCCTCAGGCTCGCACACATGGGAGGACCGGCGCCTGGCGCGCATGGGCGATCCGGTCTGGTGCGAGCTGTGCGCGCAGATCGGCTTCATTGCCCAAGGCAATCCGACCTTCATCGACGAACTCGTGGCCGTGGCGACGCACGGCCAGGCAGTGCGCTGCGGCTGCGAGGAAGGCACCCATCGTTTGATCGCCAGCCAGACTCAGCTTCAGGCAGACATGGACGCGACCATCGACATTCCCAAGGACATGGCCGAAAAGGCGCGCAAGCGAGCCAAGCAGATGACGCGAGCCCGTCGAGAGAGCCCCGAACCCCTCGCCTAGCAGCTACCGATTACCCGCACCCGTTTCCAGCAAGTGATGCAGCTCGACAAATTGCTGGGTCAGCTTATGCCGCGGCTCCAGATGGATAAGCGGCATATTGGCTTGATGAGATTCACGCATCTTGATCGAGCTGGTGAGGTAGACCGGCAGCACCGGCAGCCCTTCAGCGATGAGCTCATCAAGGATCTGCTGGGGCAGGCTCGCCCGCGCCTGGAACTGGTTGACGATAATGCCTTCCACCTCCAGATCCTCGTTGTGATCTTCCTTGAGCTCTTCGATTTCCTTGAGCAACCCGTACAGCGCCTGGCGGGAGAAACTGTCGCAGTCGAACGGAATCAGCACACGATCCGCTGCGATCAATGCCGATACCGCGTAGAAATTCAGCGCCGGGGGCGTGTCCAGGTAGATGCGATCGTAGTCTTCGCTCAGCTCATCCAGCAGTTTGCGGAGCTTGTTGATCTTGTGCTTGGCTTCCAGCTTGGGCTGCAGATCCGCCAGCTCCGCCGTGGCGGTCACGACATGAAGGTTGTCGAAGGGCGTTTCGTAGATGTCGACCTGATTCTTCTTGGCGCCAGGCCCGGAAGACAAGGTTTGCTTGAAGAAATCGGCGATCCCCATGGGAATCTCGTCCCCGGTCAGACCGGTGAGGTACTGCGTCGAGTTGGCCTGGGCATCAAGATCGATCAATAGCGTCCGATAACCCTCATGAGCACTGACAGCCGCCAGATTGCAGGCGATGCTGGACTTGCCAACGCCGCCCTTCTGATTGAACACCACACGCCGCATGTAAGACTCCCTGTTGCTGTCTAGCCGTAAAGGATCGCCAGCGACCCGATGAATGGTCCCGAGTCTAGGCAATCGCGATGAGTAGGGCGAGTCTCTCGGAAAAATCTGACTGCAAAGGCGAAGCCTGCAACGCATACAGTCCTATTGATCCTACAAAACAGTGTCAGACGCCGCTGCCCTACCAGTAAGAATAATCGCCAGTAAACAAACCTTTTGTTCCAACGTTTGCCTCGGTGCCTGGGCATCGGGATAATGCCCGCCACTCGGTGATAGCGCCGCGCCATGGTTGGTGCCACTTCGGAGACTCGAAGCCCGGAAGTATGCCCGTGTCAGGGCAGGATAATTTTGTGATCAAGTTCAACATTGCACAGTGGCGCGCGTGGGCGCCGGGGCTGACGTCGGTCGAAGAGTGGCGCCAATGGAGCCACGAACCCGTGATCCCCGCCCCGACGGACGCAGCGCCGGACGTTTCATTTTTGCCGGCCATGCAGCGCCGCCGGTTGAGCCGTCTGGCCCGCATGGCCTTCGGCGTAGGCTGGCCGCTGGCGGAGGGTCTGGAGCGATTGCCGCTGGTGTTCGTGTCGCGCCACGGCGAAACGCCCCGGACCTTCGACATCCTCAGCGATCTGGCCAAAGACGAGCCGCTGTCGCCCACCCAGTTCAGCCTGTCCGTGCACAACGCCGTTATTGGCCTGTGGTCGATCCTGCGCGGCGAGACCAGCGAGATGACGGCCCTGGCCTGTGCGGGCGACGGGCTTGAACATGGCGTCATCGAGGCGGCCTCCCTGCTTGAAGAAGGTGCGCCGGCGGTATTGCTGGTGATCACCGAAGAGCAGCCGCCTGCCGCGTACGCGCCGTGGATCGACGATGTGCCGTTTCCCTATGCGCTCGGCCTGCTGCTGACGCCGGGGGATGAGTGGCAGCTTTCGCTGACGACCCGCGAACCGATCGAGACGGATTCCGAGCGCAGCCAATGGCCCCACGCGCTCAACCTTTTACGTGCGCTGTCGACACAACAGAGCGCTCTGCAACATCCCTGGAAAAATCGGCTATGGAATTGGCAACACAACCGCTGAGCAAAAGCCGCGACGCCTATTACTGGCGCCTGCTGGCCACGGCCCTGAGCTTTGCCCTGTTCGGTGTGGGCGGGCTGTGCCTGCGTGTGTTCGTCTTTCCCCTGCTGGCGCTGCTGCCCGGCGATACCTGCAGCCATCAACGCCGCGCCCGGCGGACCATCAGCCGCCTGTTCTGGGCATTTATCCGCATCATGAGCAACGCTGGGGTGCTGACCTACGAAATCCAGGGCGCCGAGCGTCTGGGCCGCCCGGGGCAGATGATCATTGCCAACCATCCGTCGCTGATCGACGTGGTGTTTCTCATCGGGCTGGTGCGTGACGCCAATTGCGTGGTCAAGCAGAGCCTGTGGCAAAACGTATTCACCCGAAGCCCGGTCAGGGCCACCGGCTACGTCAGCAACGACGGCAGCGCCGACATGCTGGAGCAAGCCGCGCATCTGCTGCGGACCGGGCAAACCCTGATCATCTTCCCTGAGGGCACGCGGACCCAGCCAGGCCATGCGCCCGCCTTCCATCGCGGCGCTGCGGCCATTGCCCTGCGTGGCGCCCACGTCATTACGCCGGTGACCATCCACGTGTCGCCGACCACGCTGACCAAGGCCGAGCCGTGGTACCGCATTCCCCTGCGCCGCCCGCATTTTCACCTGCGCGTGGGCAACGATATCGATCCAGCGGCATTCGCCGCGCTTGGCCCGGCCCCTGTGGCGTCGCGCAAGCTCAACGACTATCTGCATCAACACTTCACCAAGGAGCTCGCCACAGATGAGCGATCTGCACCAGGACATTAAACAGCTGATCATCGATGCCCTGGGCCTCGAAGACATCAGCACCCACGACATCGGCAACGACCAGACGCTGTTCGGTGAAGGCCTGGGACTGGATTCGGTCGACGCGCTGGAGTTGGGCCTGGCCATCCAGAAACGCTACGGCATCAAGATCGACGCCGACGCCAAAGACACTCGCAATCACTTCACCAGCGTCGACAGCCTCGCGGCATTCGTCAGCGCGCGCCAAGTGGCCTGAGGACAGAACATGCAATCCCGTGAAGACATCTTCGACACCCTGCGCTCGTCGATGGTTGAGCTGTTCGAGCTCGAACCCGAGCGCGTTACCCTCGAAGCCAACCTGTATCAGGACCTGGAAATCGACAGCATTGATGCCGTGGACCTGATCGACCACATCAAGCGCAAGACCGGCAAGAAGATCGCCGCCGAAGAATTCAAGTCAGTGCGCACCGTGGGCGATGTCGTCGACGCGGTCTATCGCCTGGTCCACAGCGCCGCATGAGTCGACTGATTGGCCTGGTCCTGCTGCTTGCAGGCGTGCTGTATCCGTTTGCCGTCTACTTCGGCATGGGCCACTTCGCCCCCTGGCAATTCGCGCTGCTGCTCGGCGCGCTGTGGGCGGTGCGTGCGCTGACCAGCGAGCGACGTCCGGGCGGCGTGTCGATGGCGCTGACGGCGATGGGCTTTTGCCTGCTGCTCGGGCTGTTCAACAGCCCGCAATTGCTACGCTGGTACCCCGTGCTGATCAGCGGTTTCATGCTGACCCTATTCGGCCTGAGCCTGATGCGCGGCATGCCGCTGATCGAGCGAATGGCACGCCTGACGGAACCCGACCTGCCGCCCGTTGTGGTTCGCTACACCCTCCAGGTCACCCGCGTCTGGTGCCTGTTTTTCCTGTTCAATGGCCTTGTCGCCGCCGCGCTGACCCTTTGGGCGCCGCTGAGCTGGTGGACGTTATACACAGGGCTCATTGCCTACGGTTTGATGGGTCTTCTGTTTGCGGGTGAATGGATCATTCGTCAGCGCGTCCGGGGTCGGGCATGAGCTGGATCGATCTCGAACACTTGTTGCTTGACGCTCATCCACAGCGCGTCGTTGCCCATGCTCCGGCGTTCAGCCATGCCGCGTTGCAGGAACGCGCGCTGTGTGTCGCCGCGGCATTGCAGCAGCGTGGCGTGACACGCCTGGCGGTCCACCTCGAAGACGCCGCTGAATTGGCCATCGCGCTGTTTGCGGCCTGGCGCGCCGGCGTGGCGGTTCTGCTGCCGTCCGATCTGCAGGCGCAGACGAGACAGCGCTGGGCCAGTCATGTCGACCTGTGGCTGACGGATCTGCCGGACGACACCCGCCTCGATCAACTGAACGCCGATCCGCTGCCCCCTGCCGCGCTCGATCTGGATCAGTGCAGCTTGAGCCTGTGCACGTCCGGCTCCAGCGGCGAGCCCAAGCTGATCGAGAAACGCCTGCGCCAGTTGGCCAACGAAGTCAGTGCACTCGAACGCTTGTGGGGCGCAGAACTGGGCGATGCCTGCATCATCGGCAGCGTGGCGGCGCAGCACATTTATGGCCTGCTGTTCCGGGTGTTGTGGCCGTTGTGCGCCGGACGCAGCTTTGTGCGCCAGCAACTGCCGTTTCCCGAAGACTTGCAACGCGCCAGCCGCGAGCATGAATCCTTCGCCTGGGTGGCGAGCCCTGCACTGCTCAAGCGCATGGGCGACAATCTCGACTGGAGCCACCTGAGCGTCGTGCGCCGGGTGTTCTCTTCCGGCGGTGCGCTGCCGGCCCACGCCGCAGCCAGCCTCCATCAGCGACTCGGGCAGTGGCCGAGCGAGATACTCGGCAGCTCCGAAACCGGCGGCATCGCCTGGCGCCAGGGCGATCCGCTATGGCGCGCTTTCGACGACGTTACCTTGAGCCAGGATGCCGACGGCGCCCTGCGGATCGAGTCGCCGTACCTGCCGAGCGACCATGTCGAACAGACAGCCGACGCGGTGCGCTTTCTGGAAGACGGTCGTTTCGAGCTGCTGGGCCGACTGGACCGCATCGTCAAACTGGAAGAAAAGCGCATCTCCCTGCCGCTTCTGGAGCAAGCGCTCGCGACCCATGAGTGGGTCAGCGAAGCACGCCTCGGCGTGGTCCGGGAAAACCGCGCGTCGCTCGGCGCATTGGTGGTGTTGAGCGCCAGCGGCGTGCACGCGTTGCGCAATCAGGGGCGGCGCGCGCTGACCCAGGCGCTGCGTCAGCATCTGGTGCCGCACTGCGAGGCGCTGGCATTGCCCCGTCGCTGGCGACTGCTGGGCCATCTGCCCCTCAACGCCCAAGGGAAACTGCCACAAGCGCTGATTGAGACCCTGCTGGTGTCGCCGCGCACTCAAGCCCCTGATCTGGTCGCCCAGGAGCAGCGCGACGATGAGTTGCGACTGGAGTTGATCGTCCCCTTGGACCTCGCCCATTTCCCCGGCCACTTCCCGGGCACGCCGATTTTACCCGGCGTGGTTCAGGTCGATTGGGCGATGAACCTGGCACAGCGTCTGATGGACCTGCCGCCGCGGTTTGCCGGCATGGAAGTGCTGAAGTTTCAACAACTGGTGCGCCCCGGCGATCGCATCAGCCTGACCCTGCGTTTCGACCCTGAGCGCAGCAAGCTGCATTTCGCCTACCGCAATGGCGAAGCGGCCTGCTCCAGCGGGCGGATTTTACTGGTGAACGCGGATGCATGAGCTCTGCACATTCAAGGAAGAGGTCGCTTATGCATAACCCCTGCGCCGTGATTCCGGTTTACAACCACGAACTCGCCGTACCGGCTGTCGTTCAGGAGTTGCTGCACGCCGGCTTACCCTGCGTGCTGGTCGACGACGCCAGCAGCCCGGCCTGCGCCGCCGTGCTTGAATCCCTAGCCCAACAGGCCAATGTCTTTCTGGTGAAGCTACCGGTCAATCAAGGCAAGGGCGGCGCGGTCATGGCCGGCCTGCGCGAGGCGTCGAAATTGGGTTTCAGCCATGCCCTGCAAGTCGACGCCGACGGCCAACACGATCTGAACGACATCGCGGTGTTTCTCGATCATTCCCGCGAGCACCCGACGTCGCTGATCTGCGGTTATCCGCAGTACGACGCCAGCGTGCCCAAAGGCCGCTTGTACGCGCGATACCTGACCCACGTCTGGGTCTGGATCAACAGCCTGTCGTTGCAGATTCCCGATTCCATGTGCGGCTTTCGGGTTTACCCGCTCAAACCGGTGCTGCACCTGATTGACACCGTGAATCTGGGCAAGCGCATGGACTTCGACCCGGAAATCCTCGTGCGCCTTTCGTGGCGCAATCAGCCGATGCGCTGGCTGCCGACCAAGGTTCACTACCCCCAGGACGGCCTCTCGCATTTTCGGCTGTTTCACGACAACGCCCTCATCTCGAAGATGCACGCCAAGCTGTTCTTCGGCATGCTCGGGCGCTTTCCGCTGATCCTCTGGCGGCGGTGGTTGCCATGAGTGACGCCGATCAAAAGCAGCACTGGGCGGCGCACGAAGAACGCGGCAGCTTTCTGCTGATGAAGCTCACGGCCTGGGGCGTCAAAGTCCTGGGGCGTCGGGTGCTCAGCCCGATCCTGCACGGCATCGTGCTGTACTTTTTCCTGTTCGGCCGCCGCGCTCGCCGCAGCGCCTGGCAGTACCAACAGCACTTGGCCGACTGGACCCAGCAACCGGAGCTGCGACCCACGCACTGGCGCGTGTTCAGGCAGTTCATGGCCTTCGCCGACGCCCTGCTCGACAAGCTGGACGTGTGGAACGGCAAGCTCGGTCTGGAGCAGATTGAAATCATCGACGACGCGCACTTGCGCGATCAGTTGCGCGGCGAGCGCGGGCAGATGCTGGTCGGCGCGCACCTGGGCAACCTTGAAGTCTGTCGGGCGCTGGCCGAACTGGGCGAAAAAGTCACCATGAACGTGCTGGTGCACACCAAGCATGCCGAGCGTTTCAACCGCCTGCTGGGCGAAGCCGGCGCGACCAATCTGCGGCTGATTCAGGTCAGCGAACTGGACCCGGCGATCATGCTGCAGTTGAGTCAGCGCCTGGATCGCGGCGAATGGCTGGCCATCGCCGGTGACCGGGTTCCGCTGCACGGCGGACGCAACGCACGGGTCGATTTTCTCGGCCATCAGGCGGCGTTCCCCCAGGGCCCGTGGCTGCTGGCCGGGTTGCTGAAATGCCCGATCAACCTGATTTTCTGCCTCAAGGGCGCGACCGGCTACCGGGTGATCCTCGAACCGTTCGCCACTGCCATCGAATGGCGGCGCAGCGATCGCCAGCAAGTAATCACCCAATGGACCCAACGCTACGCCGACCGTCTGGCGCACTACTGCGTGCAAGCGCCGCAGCAGTGGTTCAACTTCTACCCGTTCTGGAAATCCGATGACGAACCAAGCACCTGAGCCCATTATTTTCGGCGAAGGCCACCTGCGCATCGAAGACGTACTGGCGCTGTCCAACCGCCAGCGGCCGACGGCGTTGCAGAACGACACTGCCTACCGCCAGCGCATCGCCAAGGGCGCGCAGTTTCTTGATTCGCTGCTGGACAAGGAAGGCGTGATCTACGGCGTGACCACCGGCTACGGCGATTCGTGCGTGGTGGCGGTACCGCTGCAACACGTCGAAGCGCTGCCTCGTCATCTGTACACCTTTCATGGCTGCGGGCTCGGCAAGTTGCTTGATGCCCAGGCCACCCGCGCGGTACTGGCCGCACGTCTGCGCTCACTGTGCCACGGCGTGTCCGGCGTTCGGGTCGAGTTGCTTGAGCGGCTTCAGGCGTTTCTTGACCACGACATCCTGCCGCTGATTCCGGAAGAAGGCTCGGTGGGCGCCAGTGGTGATCTGACGCCGCTCTCGTATGTCGCGGCGACACTGTCCGGCGAGCGCGAGGTGCTGTTCAACGGCGAGCGTCGGCAGTCCGCCGATGTGCATCGTCAACTGGGCTGGGACCCGCTGGTGCTGCGGCCTAAAGAAGCGCTGGCCTTGATGAACGGCACCGCAGTCATGACCGGCCTGGCGTGCCTGGCTTTCGCCCGTGCCGATTATCTGCTGCAACTGGCAACCCGCATTACCGCGATGAACGTCGTGGCGCTGCAAGGTAATCCCGAGCACTTCGACGAGCGTCTGTTTGCTGCAAAACCGCATCCGGGGCAGATGCAAGTGGCCGCCTGGCTGCGCAAGGATCTGGCCATCGACGCGCCGACCGCCCCGCTGCATCGCCTGCAAGACCGCTACTCCCTGCGCTGTGCTCCCCATGTGCTCGGCGTGCTGGCGGACAGCCTGAACTGGCTGCGCAGCTTCATCGAAATCGAACTGAACAGCGCCAATGACAACCCGATCATCGACGCCGAAGCCGAACGCGTGCTCCACGGCGGCCACTTCTATGGCGGCCACATCGCCTTCGCCATGGACAGCCTGAAGAATCTCGTCGCCAACGTCGCCGACCTGCTGGACCGCCAGCTCGCGTTGCTGGTGGACGAGCGTTACAACCACGGCCTGCCGAGCAACCTGTCCGGCGCCCCGGCGGACCGCGCGATGATCAACCATGGCTTCAAGGCCGTGCAGATCGGCACCAGCGCCTGGACCGCCGAAGCGCTGAAAAACACCATGCCGGCCAGCGTGTTTTCCCGCTCCACCGAATGCCATAACCAGGACAAGGTGAGCATGGGCACCATCGCCGCCCGCGACGCCATTCGCGTGCTGGAGCTGACCGAGCAGGTCGCCGCCGCCACGCTGATCGCCGCCAATCAGGGCGTCTGGATGCGCAGCCGCGATGCCGATGCGCGCCCGCTTCCACCGGCCCTTGCGGACATGCACGAACAACTGCGCGAGGACTTCCCGCCGGTGATCGAAGACCGCGCGCTGGAAGGCGAACTACGGCTGTGCCTGAAGCGCATCGCCGAACAACATTGGAGGCTGCATGCGTAGCAAAGGCGTGATCCACGAAGACACCGAAATCCTGGTGCCGTTTTTCGACGTCGACACCATGCACGTCGTCTGGCACGGGCACTACGTGAAGTATCTGGAAGTGGCGCGCTGCGCGCTCCTCGACAAGCTCGGCCACAACTACACGCACATGCTCGATTCGGGTTACGCCTGGCCGGTGATCGATCTGCAACTGCGCTATGTGCGCGGCGCGGTGTTCGGTCAGCGCATCAACGTGCGCGCCAGTCTCGTGGAGTGGGAGAACCGCTTGAAGATCGATTATCTGATCACCGACATCGCGACCGGCGAGCGCCTGACCCGCGCCAGCACCGTGCAAGTGGCCGTCGACGTTAACACCCGCGAAATGCAACTGGCCTGCCCCACGGTGTTTGTGGAAGCGGTCGAGAGGGCTTTGAAATGAGTGCCTTTAAAGGCCTCCTCAGCTTGATGCTGCTCACGCTGACCTCGCTGGCCCACGCCTTCGATCTGCAGCAACTGAGCGATCAACTGGCCAAACCTGCCGTCATTCATGGCGCCTTCGTGCAGGAAAAACACCTGCGCGCCCTGCCCCAGCCGCTGACCAGCAAGGGCGACTTCGTACTGGCGAAAGATTCAGGTCTGCTGTGGCTGCTCGATACGCCGCTGAAACAGGATTACCGCATCACCGCCGCCGGCATCGCCCGCCGCGATGCCGATGGCAGCTGGCAGATGCTGCCGGGCAAAAGCGCAGGCGCCGAGCAGAACCGGCTGTTTCTCGCCGTTTTACAAGGTGACAGCAGCGGCCTGCAGCGTGATTTCGACGTGCAGTTGAGCGGCGACGCCCAGGCCTGGCAACTGACCCTGGTGCCGCGCTCGATGTTGCTGAAACAGGTGTTCAACCAGATCAACATCAATGGCGGCGCACTGGTGCAACGTATCGAGCTGCTTGAAACCCAGGGCGACAGCACGCTGCTGAAGATGATCGACAGCTCCAGCGCCCAACCGCTGAGCGATTCGGAGCGCGCTGACTTTGCCGATTGAACGCCTGCTGCCGCGCCTTTTCCTGATTGCCTTGCTGGCCGTGCTCGCACTCGCCGGCTGGCAATGGCGTCATGGCGCGCCGCTGTCGGCCAACCTCATGGAACTGGTCCCCGGCAGCACGCCGGATGCCTTAGAGCTGCGCGCCGAACAACGCATTCAGGAGCCGATGAACCGCGAGATGCTGGTGCTGGTGGGTCACGCCGATGCCGAAAAGGCCGTCGAGCTGGCGCGGCAACTGAGCGAGAAATGGCAGGCCAGCGGGCTCTTCGAAAAGGTCCAGTGGAACGTTCAGGCCGATCTTCCGGCCCTGCGTGAACAACTGCTGCGCGGTCGCCTGGCGATGCTGCCGCCCAAGGACCGTACCGAACTCATCGAGCATCCGGAAGCTTTTATTCAACAGCGCGTGCAAAGCCTGTTCGATCCGTTCGGCGGTTTCAGTCTGGTGCCCAGCCAGGAGGATTGGCTCGGCATGACGGGGCGCATCCAGAACGGCCAGCCCATGCACGGCTCGGTGCAACTGGACATCGGCAGCGGCGCGCTGATCGCCAAGGCCGATGGCAAAAGCTGGGTCCTGCTCCGCGCCCGCACCCGCGCCGATGCGTTCGACATGCGCTTGCCGCTGCATGTCTCCGCGCTGATGGACGAAGCGCGCCAACAGGCCAGCGCGAGCGATGCACAATTGCTGGCGGCCAGCGGACTCTTGTACGCCGCCCACGGCCAGCAACAGGCCACGCGAGAAATTACCTGGGTCGGCGGCGGTGCCACGCTGGGCATTCTGTTATTGCTGTTGCTCGCGTTCAAACGCTGGCGTGTGTTGCTGGCGTTCATTCCGGTAATGGTCGGCATGCTGTTCGGCGCCACGGCCTGCGTCGCGCTGTTCGGCAAGATGCACGTTATGACGCTGGTGCTGGGCTCGAGCCTGATCGGCGTGGCGGTGGACTATCCGCTGCACTACCTCTCCAAAAGCTGGAGCCTGAAACCCTGGCGCAGCTGGCCGGCGTTGCGCCTGACGCTATCGGGCCTGAGCCTGAGTCTGGCCACCAGTTGCATTGGCTATCTGGCCCTCGCCTGGACACCCTTCCCGGCCCTGACCCAGATCGCCGTGTTCTCGGCGGCCGGTCTGGTCGGCGCTTATCTGACGGCGGTGTGCCTGCTCCCGGCGCTGCTCAACGGTGTCGAGTTGCGGCCTGCGCAATGGCCGCTGAAGATCGCTGAAGCCTTGATGAACGCACGCGCCAAACTGCTCACTCGAGTGGGCACGCCGGTGCTGTTGGGGGCGTTGCTCATTTTTTGCGCAGCCGGCCTGCTGCAATTGACCACCAAGAATGACATCCGCCAATGGATCGCCGCGCCGCAAAGCCTGACCGACGAAGCGCGCTCCGTGGCGCGCATCACCGGCTACCAACCCACCAGCCAGTTCTTCCTGGTGCGCGGCGCCGATCAGCAACAATTACTGGAACGTCAGACCGCGCTGAGCCAGCGACTCGATCAACTGGCCACCCAGGGCAAACTGCAGGGCTATCTGTCCCTCAACCAATTGGTGGCGACGCCCGCCGAACAACAGGCTGCGCGCGCCGCCCTCGACACGCTGCCTGCGCACTGGCAGCCGCTGCTCGCACTGGGTGTGCCACCGGAGGTGCTTGATAATGAATTGGCGAACCTGCGCACCCTTCCCGTCCAAGGCATTGACGATGTACTGGCCGGACCTTTGGGCGAACCCTGGCGCCTGCTGTGGCTGGGCAGCAACGATCAAGGCGTGGCCGGAATCGTCAGCCTGCAGGGCCTGAACGATGCGGCGCTGCTCCGCGTGCAGGCGCAGGACCTTCCGGGCGTCCAGTTGGTGGACCGCCTTGGCGACCTGAACAAGGTGTTCGCCGCCACCCAGATCAGCGCCGCGGAACTCAAGCTGGCGTCCTGCGTGCTGATCGTTCTGCTGTTGATTTTGCCATTCGGTCTGCGCGGGGCACTGAGGGTGATCGCCCTGCCACTGCTCGCGGCCGTGTGCAGTCTGGCAAGCCTCGGCTGGCTGGGTCAGCCGCTGACGCTGTTCAGCCTGTTCGGTCTGCTGCTGGTCACTGCGATCAGCGTCGATTACGCGATCCTCATGCGCGAGCAGATTGGCGGCGCGGCCGTGAGCCTGCTGGGCACGCTGTTGGCGGCGGCGACCACGTGGCTGTCGTTCGGTCTGCTGGCGATCTCCAGCACCCCGGCAGTGAGCAATTTCGGGCTGTCGGTGAGCCTCGGTCTGGCCTTCAGCTTCATTCTGGCACCCTGGGCAGGGCGTCAGCATGAGAATGCGGCGCGTCAGGATGAGAGCGCCGCGAACAACCAGCACGAGAAACGCTCGTGATAATCGTCGCGTTCTGGGCGATGGTGCTCGGGCTGTTTGCGCTGGCCAGCCGGCTCGGCGCCCGACTGAACCTGATCCCCATCGTCAGCCAATTGCTGCTGGCGACGTTTGCCATCCCGCTGCTGATGCTGTTCCTCGTCGAACCGCAGTGGCAGCTCACCGGCGCGCAACTGGTCGCGCCGGTCTGGCTGAAAACCCTGTACGGCGTGAGTTTCGCGGTCGTGCTCGGGCATATCCTCAGCGACGTGATCGATGTGCGCCTGGACCCGCAGAGCCTGAAAGTCGCGCTGCCCAGCTTCTGCGTCCCGTTTCTCTGTGGCGTCGCCTGTGCCGTGTGGCTTCTACCGGCGTTGAGCTGGCTGAGCAGCCTGGCGTTGGGGTTGGTGTTCGCCATCACTGCCATTCCGGTGCTCTATCTCTATCTCAACCATATCGGCTACCCAACCCACGCCACGAGACGTCTGGTGCAAACCGCGATCCTCATCGATCTGGCCTGCTGGGGGCTGTTCGGGCTGGCCCAGGGCAGCCTGCACCTGACCAGTCTGATTATCCCGCTGCTGCTCGCCGGCGTGCCGCTGCTGTTACGGCTGCTGCGGGTTCGCCAGCCACAGGTTTACGGGGCTGTTTTCTTTCTGCTGCTGATGGTCGCCGAGCACTACCGCCTCAACGCGCTCATCGTCGGCATCGGCTATCTGCTGTACATGAACGCGCTCAAGCAACCCTTTGCGCTGCCGCTGAAAGCCGCCTGGTTCAAGGCGCTGCAGCACTACGTGGCGATCCCGCTGATCCTCACGTTCGGCATCGCCCAGATCAATATTCACAGCGCCATCGGCGAACTGGGCTGGCTGACTCTGCTGGGGCTGCTCGTGCTGCCGATCGCCAGCAAACTGCTGGGCAACTGGATCGGCGTGCGCTGGGCGGCGCCGTCGTTTGCGGGCGCCGTGCTCTGGAAAGAAGCCCTGCTGCTTAACATCCGTGGCCTCAGCGAAATCGTCTTTCTCAACCTGCTGTTGCAACAGGGGCTGATCAGCCCGTCGCTGTATTTCGCGCTGATGCTCATGAGCCTGATCGCCACCCTGTTGCCAGCCCTCCTGGGCATGAACCGCCCTCTTGATTTGCATGACGTCGATGTCGTCGAACACTCGAAAAGGAAACCTTGTGCCAATAGCTGAAATGGAATGTCGTCAGGTGGTCGTGATCGGCGCCGGTCCAGCCGGAGCCATCGCTGCTGCGTTGCTCAAACGTCAGGGCCACGATGTGCTGATCATCGAGCGCCAGGAATTCCCGCGCTTCTCCATCGGCGAGAGCCTGCTGTCCCATTGCCTGGATTTCGTCGAAGAAGCGGGCATGCTGGACGCGGTCAATGCCGCCGGGTTCCAGATGAAAAACGGCGCGGCCTTCGCCTGCGGTGAGCAGTACAGCGCCTTCGACTTCGGCGACACTTTCAGCGACGGCAAGCCCGCGACCTTCCAGGTGCAGCGCGCCGACTTCGACAAACTGCTGGCCGACGAAGCCGAGCGCCAGGGAGCTGAAGTTCGCTACCGGGAGACCATCACCGCCGCAGACTTCTCCGGCGAGCAGCCGACCCTCGACGTGCAGCGCGAAGACGGCACAGGCTACCGCGTGCAAGCGACGTTCGTGCTCGACGCCAGTGGTTATGGCCGCGTGCTGCCACGCTTGCTGGGCCTGGAAGCACCCTCGAACTTCCCTCTGCGTCAGGCGGTGTTCACCCACGTCGAAGACCGCATCGACGACCCACGCTTTGATCGCGAAAAGATTCTGGTGACGGTTCACCCAACCGTGAAGGACGTGTGGTTCTGGTCGATTCCGTTCAGTAACGGCCGTTGTTCGGTCGGCGTCGTGGCGTCTGCCGAGCGTTTCGCGGGCAAGCCCGATGACCTCGACGCCTGCCTGCGCGCGTTCATCGACGAGACCCCGAGCTTGAGCCGCGTGTTGCAAAACGCTGTCTGGGACACCCCGGCGCGCAGCATCGGCGGGTATTCGGCCAACGTCAAAACCCTGCACGGCGAAGGCTTTGCCTTGCTCGGCAACGCGGCGGAATTCCTCGACCCGGTGTTTTCGTCAGGCGTCACCATCGCCATGCGCTCGGCGAGCATGGCGGCCGGTGTTTTGCATCGTCAGCTGCAAGGCGAAAGCGTTGACTGGGAAAGCGAGTTCGCCGCGCCGCTGAAACGCGGTGTGGACACCTTCCGCGCCTACGTCGAAGGCTGGTACGAGGGCAGTTTTCAGGATGTGATTTTCTATCCGGACAGCCGCCCCGACATACGCCGCATGATCAGCTCGATCCTGGCCGGTTACGCGTGGGACGAGCGCAACCCGTTCGTCGCCGAGCCCAAGCGGCGCCTGCGCATGCTCGCCGAAATCTGTGCGAGCCCTCGCCCATGAGCGGCCAGTATTTCAGCGACAGTTACGTTGAAGAAACGCGCCTGGGCTTTCTGTTTCTGCGCAGTCACACGTGGCAGCACCGCGTTTTGCGAGTGGCCATCGACGACCTGCGCAGCCTGTTCAGTGAGCCCCTGCCAGAGAACCCGGTGGTGCTGGACGCCGGCTGCGGGCAGGGCAAGTCGTTTCAGTACCTGCATAGCGCGTTCAATCCGGCGAAGATTTTAGGCATCGACGCCGACCCCCTCAGCCTGCAATTCAGCGCTGAAGAAGCCCAGCGTCGCGGTTTGAACGTTGAGCTGATCGGCAGTGATTGCGCAGCCTTGCCACTGGCGGACGCGAGTGTCGACATGGTCTTCTGCCATCAGACGTTCCATCATCTGGTCGAGCAGGAAAAATCCCTCGCCGAGTTCTATCGGGTGCTCAAGCCCGGCGGTTACCTGCTGTTCGCCGAGTCCACCGAGGCCTACATCGACACGTGGGTGATTCGCTGGCTCTTCCGTCATCCGATGCACGTCCAGAAAAGCGCCGCGCAATACCTGGACATGCTGAGCGATGAAGGTTTTCATTTCACTGCGCACAACGTTTCATACCCCTATCTCTGGTGGAGCCGGGCCAAAGATTTCGGTCTGCTGGAACGTTTGAAACTGGTCAAACCCAAGGCCTTTGGGGAACGTGAAGAGACGCTGATCAATGTCGTCGCACGCAAACCTCTCTCGGCCACCCTAGAAGGTAAAGCCTTATGATTCGCGCCTTTCTGTTGCTCTGCGTCCTGTTGGTGAGTGGCTGCGCCAGCCACGCGCCGCTGCCTGCGCAAACGCCCCACATCAAATTCCCCGTGCAGCTGCACGTGCAGCGCGAACAGGCGGGTCAGCGCCAGGACTGGGTGATGGTGATCCAGAAGGAACGCCACGGCCTGCGGTTCTCGTTGATGGACCCCCTCGGTATTCCGGTGGCGCGCCAGCAGCTTCGCGAAGATCGCTGGAAGGCCGATGGTCTGCTGCCGCCCAATCCTGAAGCGCGCGAGTTGTTCGCGGCCGTGCTGTTTGCCCTGACGTCACTGAAAGAAGTGCGCTTTGAATACCCTGGCGTCGAGCTGCGTCCCTACGGCCGCAGTCTGGATGATCGCTGGATCGTCGATTACGCCTCCGAGGGCGTCTTCAAGATCAACATGGAAAGCGGCGAACTGAAATACGTCGTCAGCCCGCTCGAAGGCAAGGCGAGTCAATGACGGCATACCTCAATGCCCTGGGGCTGATCTGCGCACTGGGCGACGACCGCCAGAGCGTGGCCCGGACGCTGTTCGCCGGGGACGCCTCATGCATGCGCACGGAAAGCGGCTGGATACCTGATCGCTCGCTGCCCGTGGCCGGCGTGAAAAGCCTGTTGCCGACGATCCCAGCGGCGCTCGGCCAGCAAAGCAGCCGCAACAACCAGCTGTTGCTTGCCGCCGCCCTGCAGATCGAACCTGACATTCAGCAGGCGATCGCGCGTTATGGTCGCGGCCGCATCGGCGTGATTCTGGGCACCAGCACGTCGGGCATCGACGAAGCGAGCCGCGGGATCGCCAGTTACCTGGCCGATCAGACTTTTCCGGACAGCTACGACTATCGCCAGCAGGAACTCAGCGCTCCGGCCAACTTCCTCGCGGCGTGGCTGGACCTCAGCGGCCCGGCCTACGTGATTTCCACCGCCTGCACCTCCAGCGCCCGCGCGCTGCTCAGCGCGCGTCGGCTGCTCGACATGAACCTGTGCGACGCGGTGTTGTGCGGCGGCGTCGACAGCCTGTGCAAGCTGACCATCAACGGCTTCTCGTCCCTTGAAGCGGTATCGAACGAGCGCTGCAACCCGTTCTCGCGCAATCGCAACGGCATCAATATCGGCGAAGCGGCCGTGCTGTTTCTGATGACGCGCGAGCCAGCGGACGATCATCGCATCGCCTTGCTGGGCGCCGGTGCCAGTTCGGACGCCCACCACATTTCCGCTCCCGAACCCACCGGGCACGGCGCGCAAGAAGCCATGAGCAAGGCGCTGACGAGCGCCAGACTGACCGCCAGCGACATCGCCTACGTGAACCTGCACGGCACCGCAACCCAGCACAACGACGCAATGGAAAGTCTGGCGGTCAGCGCCATATTCCCCCACGGCGTAGCGTGCTCGTCCACCAAACCCATGAGCGGCCACACCCTTGGCGCCGCCGGGGCACTGGAAGCCGCGTTCTGCTGGCTGGCGCTGGCCCCTGAAAATAACGAGGATCAGCTGCCGCCTCATGTGTGGGATGGCGAAGCCGATACAAGCCTGCCCGCGCTGAACTGGGTCAAGGCAAACGACACCCAGCTGCGTGATTCACCACGCCGGATGATGAGCAATTCATTTGCCTTCGGTGGCAACAACGTCAGCCTGATCATCGGGGAGCACCCATGACCGCTGTACCTTCATGCCCGTGGCCGCCGGCTGATTTACTGCCTCACGCCGGCGACATGGTGCTCATCGACGAAGTGCTGTCCTTCGACGAAGAGCAGATTCACACCCGCGTCATCGTTCGACCCGGCGGGCTGTTCAATCGCCCCGACGGGAGCATGCCGGCCTGGGTCGGCGTCGAGCTGATGGCCCAAAGCGTTGCGGCGTTTGCCGGCTGTCAGGCACGGGTGAAGGGTGACCCGGTCGAGCTGGGTTTCCTGCTGGGCACGCGCAAATTCGAATGCAATGTCGAGCACTTCCCGGTCGGCAGCGAGCTGATCATCCATGCGCGGCGGTCGTTGCAGGATGACAGCGGTATGGGCGTGTTCGAGTGCTCTCTGAGCGGTGCCGGCATTCAGGTCAGCGCCCGACTCAATGTTTATTGCCCGCCGCAATCGGCGAGCTATCTGGCCGAAGGAGCCGTAAATGACTGACTCAATTCTGGTCACAGGCTCAAGCCGCGGTATCGGGCGCGCCATTGCGCTGCGCCTGGCCCAGGCCGGCTACGACATCGTGCTGCACTGCCGCAGTGGCCGCGCTGAAGCCGACGCTGTACAGCGTGAAGTCGAGGCGCTCGGGCGTCAGGCGCGCGTGCTGCAATTCGACGTCGCCGACCGTGCTGCGTGCAAGGTCATCCTTGAAGCCGACGTCGAAACCCATGGTGCCTATTACGGCGTGGTCTGCAACGCCGGCCTGACCCGTGACGGCGCTTTTCCGGCGCTCACCGATGACGACTGGGACATGGTCATCCGCACCAATCTCGACGGTTTCTACAACGTGCTGCATCCGGTGATCATGCCGATGATCCGTCGCAGGGCTGCCGGGCGCATCGTCTGCATCACGTCCGTGTCCGGGCTGATCGGCAATCGTGGCCAGGTCAACTACAGCGCATCGAAAGCGGGCGTCATCGGCGCGGCCAAGGCGCTGGCAATAGAACTGGGCAAACGCAAGATCACCGTCAACTGCGTCGCGCCCGGGCTGATCGACACGGCCATGCTCGACGAAAACGTGCCGGTCGATGAACTGATGAAGATGATTCCCGCGCAACGCATGGGCACGCCGGAAGAAGTCGCCGGCGCCGTGAATTTCCTGATGTCGGCGGAAGCTTCCTACATCACGCGCCAGGTGCTGGCCGTCAATGGAGGCCTGTGCTGATGAAACGCGTTGTCGTCACCGGCATGGCCGGCATCACCTCACTGGGCAGCGACTGGGCCAGTATCGAGGCCAATTTCAGCGGCAATCGCAGCGGCATCCGGCGCATGGACGAATGGGATCGCTTCACCGAACTCAACACCCGTCTGGCCGGCCCGATAGATGATTTCGCGGTGCCGTCGTACTGGACGCGCAAGCAGCTGCGCAGCATGGGCCGGGTGTCGCGATTGGCGGTCGGCGCCGCAGAACAGGCGCTGCGTGACGCGGGCTTGCTGGGCGACCCGATCATTCGCGACGGGCGCATGGGCGTGGCCTGCGGTTCGTCCACCGGCAGCACCGACGAGATCAAGGCGTTCGGCAACATGTTGCTGAATTCCGTCGCCGAAGGCCTCAATGCCAACTCGTACGTGCGCATGATGCCGCACACCACGGCGGCGAATATCAGCATCTTCTTCAACCTCACCGGCCGCCTGATCCCGACCTCCAGCGCCTGCACCAGCGGCAGCCAGGGCGTGGGCTATGCCTATGAAGCGATCAAGTTCGGGCGTCTGCCGTTGATGCTGGCCGGTGGCGCCGAAGAGTTGTGCCCCACCGAAGCCATGGTGTTCGACGCGCTGTACGCGACCAGCCTGAAGAACGATGCGCCCCACACCAGCCCGCGTCCCTACGACAATGGGCGTGACGGCCTGGTGATCGGCGAAGGCGGCGGCATGCTGGTGCTCGAGGAGCTGGAACACGCGCTGGCGCGTGGGGCGAAGATTCACGCCGAGGTGGTCGGCTTCGGCAGCAATGCCGACGGCGTCCACACCACCCGCCCTGAACAAGTGACCATGCGTCGTGCCATGGAACTGGCGCTGGAAGACGCGGGCCTGCCGCCCGAGGCCATCGGTTACGTCAACGGCCACGGCACGGCGACGGAACAGGGCGACATCGCCGAGACGCTTGCCACGCAAAGCCTGTTCGGCTCGCGCATGCCGATCAGTTCGCAGAAGAGCTTTTTGGGACACACCCTCGGCGCCTGCGGTGCGCTGGAATCCTGGTTCAGCATCGAGATGATGAACCGCGACCGCTACATCCACACGCTCAACCTCGACGAGGTCGACAGTCGCTGCGGCGAACTGGACTACCTGCGCGGCGAGCCCCGCCACATGAGTCACGAGTTTGTGATGAACAACAATTTTGCGTTCGGCGGGGTCAACACGTCGCTGATCTTCCGGCGTTGGTCTTGACCCCGTAATTCGTTCAACCCGCCGGCGCAACGGAAGACGCTCCCGGCGGGGCACATCACTGATCTTCCACACCCGTTAACCACCTCAAGGAGCGAAACCATGAAATTGAAAGTCTGGGCAGCAACGGCCGCCGTCGTTTTGTGCACACTGCCGGGCATCAGCCAGGCTCGGGACACGGCCCTGTATCTGCCGTTCGACAAGGTGGTCGCACAGATGACCCAAGAGAAGAAGCTCGACGGCAGCGTCAAGTTCTACCTCGCTGGCGTGCAGCCAAAAGGCAAGGTGTCGGTACTGTCAGCCAATGCGGTGACCAACAAGAAAACCAACGCCTTCAACAAGAGCGACAACGAGGCCTGCGAGTGGGTCTTGCAGTCCGCCATCCTGCAGTTGAACGAGGCCGCGAAAAGCGCAGGCGCCAACGCGGTGGTCAACATTGCCAGCTACTACAAAAAGATCGAACGCAAAGACCCGGCTACGTATGAATGCCACGCCGGCGCCATCATGGCAGGCGTTGCGTTGAAGGGTGATCTGGCGAAGGTGCAGTAAGTTTTTGCCAGTGAGTTGAGGCGTCTTGCCTCGCTCACTGGCTTGGATGGCTGCGCTATGGGAGGGAGGTTGCGAAATGGTCGTTCAACCGACAAATCATCGGCGAACCCACCTGAGCCTTCGTGAGCAAGCTCACTCCCACAACCCCATCTGCTTTGCTCTGGGTCAGTTACCCCGCCTTGCGCGTCACCAGTTCGACAAACGCCTTGGCCATGGGCGATTTCTGATCCTTGCGCTGCACCAGCCACACCGCTGACGTAGCCTGCTCATCCAGCAGCGTCCGGTACACCACCCCATCAATGCGCATGCGTTGATAGGACGCCGGCAGCACCGTCACGCCCAGTCCCGCCGCCACCAGACCAATGATGGTCATCGCCTCGCCCGCCTCCTGAGTAAACAATGGGCTAAAGCCCGCCTCCCGCGCCAGATCCAGCAACTGTGCGTAGAGCCCGCTGCCGTAACTGCGCGGGAAGAACACAAACGGCTCACTGGCCAGTTCCCGCAGATGAATGCCGCGTTCCGAGCCTTCGGCCAGTGGATGGTCCGAGCGAAATATCGCCACCAAGGGTTCGTGCAGCAGCTCCACGGCGACCAGTGAATCCGGCAACGGCAGCGGCCGCATGATGCCCACTTGCATCGACTCGTTCTCGAGCCGCTCGGCGACTTCCCGACTGCTCATTTCCTGAAGTGCCAGGTGCACCGCCGGATAGCGCTGGCGAAACGCGAAGATGGCCTGCGGGATGCTTGAGGTGAACGGCGCGGATGCCGTGAAGCCGATTTTCAGTTCACCCAGCTCTCCCAATTGCGCACGCCGAGCGACGTCCGAGGCCTTCTCGACCTGCGCCAGCACCAGACGGGCTTCATCGAGGAACAACCGGCCCGCCTCGCTCAGTTCGACCCTTCGATTGGTTCGCTCAAACAGACGCGCGCCGAGCTCTTGCTCCAGCGCCTGAATCTGCTGGCTCAACGGTGGTTGAGAGATGCCGAGCGCCTGAGCAGCGCGTCCAAAATGCAGCTCTTCAGCGACAGCGATGAAGTAACGCAGGTGTCGTAATTCCACAGTCATTCCATTAGGTCGTCAAACCTATCAAACAGGTCGAACAATATATTGGAAGCGATCGTTAGCCGGCTATATTCTTTTGCCACTGCGTCCGCTCTTCCGTCTGAGGTCACCCGTGAATACTGCTGCATCCCCCGCCGCGTGTGCCGAGTTCGCCACAGCGGCCATCCCGTTGGGCGATTCCTACATCGAGAAGGACACGCCCGCTTTCATCCGCACGGTGCTGGCGCTGTTCTCCGGCGGTTTCGCGACGTTTGCGCTGCTGTACTGCGTGCAACCGATGATGCCGGTGCTGTCGCGGGACTTCTCCATCAACGCTGCCCAGAGCAGCATGATTCTGTCGGTGTCCACCGCGATGCTGGCGATCGGATTGCTCATCACCGGCCCTATCTCCGACCGTCTCGGGCGCAAGTCGGTGATGGTGTTCTCGCTGTTCTCGGCCGCCCTTTTCACCATCGCCAGCGCACTGATGCCCACTTGGGAGGGCGTGCTGATCACGCGGGCGTTCGTGGGCTTGTCGCTGAGCGGGTTGGCCGCTGTCGCGATGACCTACCTCAGCGAAGAAATCCACCCACAGCACATCGGCCTGGCAATGGGCCTGTACATCGGCGGCAACGCCATCGGTGGCATGAGCGGCCGGGTGATCACCGGGGTCTTGAGCGATTACGTGAGTTGGCACACGGCGCTGTTCATCATGGGCATCATTGCGCTGGGCGCGGCGGGGGTGTTCTGGAAAATCCTGCCGCCGTCGCGTAACTTCCGCGCCCGCCCGCTCAATGGCCGCAGCCTGCTGGAAGGCTTTGTCCTGCAGTTCCGTGACGCCGGGTTGCCGTGGTTGTTTCTTGAAGGCTTCCTGCTGATGGGCGCGTTCGTAACGCTGTTCAACTACATCGGCTACCGCCTGCTGGCCGACCCGTACAACCTGAGCCAGGCCGTGGTCGGCCTGTTTTCGGTGGTGTACCTGTCCGGCATCTACAGCTCGGCGAAGATCGGCGCACTGGCCGACCAACTGGGCCGTCGTAACGTCCTGTGGGCCGTGATCGTGCTGATGCTCGTCGGTGTCGCGCTGACCATGTTCACCCCGCTGCTGGTGGTGATCGTTGGCGTGCTGATGTTCACCTTCGGCTTCTTCGGCGCCCACTCCGTCGCCAGCAGCTGGATCGGCCGCCGCGCCATCAAAGCCAAAGGCCAGGCCTCGTCGCTGTACCTGTTCAGCTACTACGTAGGCTCCAGCGTCGCCGGCACCGGCGGCGGCGTGTTCTGGCACTACGCCGGCTGGAACGGCATCGGCGCCTTCATCGGCACCCTCCTGCTGATCGCCCTCGCTGTGGCGCTGAAACTGGCGAAAGTGAAGCCGTTGGCGGTGAATGTGCAGGTTTGAGGCAAGGGTCACATCGGGCATTCGCCGCTGTTTTAGTGGGACCGGCTTCAGCCGGGAAGACAACCTTATGTGCGCCCTGAATTTTGCAGCGTGACGCCTGACGTCTTCCCGGCTAAAGCCAGTCCTACATTTGCGTTACAGCCACTCTCACTGGCTGCACGCGCTATCTGTTCGCGATCAAAGCTCATGCAGCCTAAACCCCACACAAAAACGCCCGGCATGTGCCGGGCGTTTTCAGGTCTGCGAACTGCTTATTGGTGGTACTTGGCCGACATTTCGTGCACTGCTTCGATGAAGGCGCCGGCGTTGGCCGGGTCGACTTCGGGGGTGATGCCGTGGCCGAGGTTGAAGACGTGGCCGGTGCCGCTGCCGTAGCTGGCGAGGATGTTCGAGACTTCCTGGCGGATGGCGTTTGGGTTGGCGTAAAGCACGGTCGGGTCCATGTTGCCTTGCAGCGCGACTTTGCTGCCGACACGACGGCGGGCTTCGCCGATGTCGCAGGTCCAGTCCAGGCCCAGTGCGTCGGCGCCGGCGTCGGCAATGCTTTCAAGCCACATACCGCCGCCCTTGGTGAACAGAATGACCGGCACTTTGCGCCCGTCGTGCTCACGGATCAGGCCGTTGACGATCTTGCGCATATAGGCCAGTGAGAACTCCTGGTACGCCGCGGCCGACAGGCTGCCGCCCCAGCTGTCAAAAATCTGCACCGCCTGAGCGCCTGCGAGAATCTGGCCGTTCAGGTACGCCGTCACCGATTGCGCCAGCTTGTCGAGCAGCAGGTGCATGGCGTGCGGGTTGTCGTAGAGCATGGCCTTGGATTTGCGGAAGTCCTTGGACGAGCCGCCTTCGACCATGTAGGTCGCCAGGGTCCACGGGCTACCGGCGAACCCGATCAGCGGAACGCGTCCGTTGAGCTCGCGGCGGATGGTGCTGACTGCGTCCATGACATAGCCGAGATCTTTCTGGGCGTCAGGGATTGGCAGCGCTTCGATATCAGCCAGGGTGGTGACGGTTTTGCGGAAGCGCGGGCCTTCGCCGGTTTCGAAGTACAGGCCCAGGCCCATGGCGTCGGGAACGGTGAGGATATCGGAAAACAGAATGGCGGCGTCGAGTGGATAGCGCTCAAGGGGCTGCAGGGTGACTTCACAGGCGAACGCCGGGTTCATGCACAAGCTCATGAAGTCTCCGGCCTTGGCGCGGCTGGCGCGGTACTCCGGGAGATAGCGGCCGGCCTGGCGCATCATCCATACAGGCGTGACGTCAACAGGCTGCTTGAGCAGGGCGCGAAGGAAACGGTCGTTCTTCAGGGCAGTCATGTCGGCATCCGGAAAAAAAGTGCGGGCATTTTCTCAGACACCAACGCAAAAGGCACGGTCGGTGCCGTGCCATTTATTTATCGGGGCGATTTGTCGCATCAATGCCCTGCCGGCTTTGCTGACGTCGGCGACCTATTGGTTGTCCTCCATCGTCTTTGTAATCCAGCCTGCGAAGTGAGCGACTCTGGTGTACTGACCGGCATTCATCCACAACGAACGACTGACCAGTCCGATTTCAAGGTAGTGGCTGCCTGACTTGTAGAGCAGAGGCCCCCCGGAATCGCCAGACGCCTGATTGTATCCGGCGCAGAGGTTGACCAATGGATCGAAGTGGGTGGCCGGGTAGCCGGGAGGCACTTCGATACACGCCTTGTCCTCCAGCGTCTCGCCAAGGCCTTGATACAGCACATCTGGCCCGTATCCCGTCTCGGTTCTCCCGAACCCGATCAGCGTCACGGGGTAGCCAACCCCCGGCTCCATCACAGACTCGGCCCCGTCGAACTCAAGGAAATCGGTACTGTTGGCCGCGCGCTCCAGCTTGATCAATGCAATATCGTATCGCCCGCTGTGATCAAACTGCGGATGCCCGTAGGTGGCCTGGATCCTGACCCGGTCCTTCTCGACGACAGTCGGCCGGTATTGTTCCAGGCCAATGCTCACGGAGTGAGGAGCCTGGCCGTCGATGCAGTGTTCAGCCGTCAGTACCCACCGCGGCGCAATCAATGCAGCGCCACAGAGGTGCGACCCATCCTCTTTGACAATCGCTGCAAAGAACGGGTACTGCCCTCTCGGGGCTGGCTCTCCTCCGACGATTTTTTTGCTTTCATTCACACCGGCCCATTCACCACAACCGGTCAAAAAAGCCGCAAGGCCAAGACAGCAAACTAACTTGTTCATTTTTCGCTCCGTGATCCAACAGGCCGCCAGACACCGGCCCGTGCTTCCATTCAATTTCAGAAAGGCTCGCTAGCGTCCGAGACCTTGCCGAATTAGAAACTTATTGAATCGTGTTGGGAACTGTCAGAAATGACACTCGTAGCGGTGCCTGACGTTTTCACGAACGGGAGAGCCGAGGAAGGAAACGAAAAAGATGTGGAAGCAGCTGCCAGCATGGAGCAGCTGCAAGCTTCAAGTAGAAGCAGATCGCGTCTGCTTGTAGCTTGTAGCTTGTAGCTTGTAGCTTGTAGCTTACCGCTAGCAGCTTGCCGCAGGCGTCATCAGACGCCCAGATAATCCAGAATCCCTTCAGCCGCATTCCGGCCTTCAAAGATCGCCGTCACCACCAGATCAGAACCGCGCACCATGTCGCCGCCGGCGAAGATCTTCGGGTTGCTGGTCTGATGTTTGAACTGGCCCTGCTCCGGTGCCACGACGCGGCCCTGGCTGTCCATCTGGATGCCCTGCAGATCGAACCACGACGCCGGGCTTGGACGGAAACCGAACGCGATGACCACGGCGTCCGCCGGGATGATCTCTTCGGAACCCGGAATCGGCTCGGGGCTGCGACGGCCGCGCGCATCCGGCTCGCCCAAACGCGTTTCGACGACTTTCACGCCTTCGACCCGATCCTCACCAACGATGGCGATGGGCTGACGGTTGTAGAGGAACTTCACGCCTTCTTCCTTGGCGTTCTTCACTTCCTTGCGCGAGCCGGGCATGTTTTCTTCGTCGCGGCGATAGGCGCAGGTTACTGACTTGGCACCCTGGCGAATCGACGTGCGGTTGCAGTCCATCGCCGTGTCACCACCGCCCAGGACCACGACCTTCTTGCCCTTCATGTCGACGAAATCTTCCGGCGACTTTTCAAAGCCCAGGTTGCGATTGACGTTGGCGATCAGGAAATCCAGCGCATCGTGCACGCCAGGCAGGTCTTCACCGGGGAAGCCGCCCTTCATGTAGGTGTACGTGCCCATGCCCATGAACACAGCGTCGTACTCTTCCAGCAACTGCTCGACGGTGATGTCCTTGCCGATCTCGGTGTTGAGGCGGAACTCGATGCCCATGCCGGTGAAGACTTCGCGGCGATTGCTCAGCACGCTCTTCTCGAGCTTGAACTCGGGGATCCCGAAGGTCAGCAGACCGCCGATTTCCGGGTTCTTGTCGAACACCACCGGCTTCACGCCGCCACGCACCAGAACGTCAGCGCAGCCCAGGCCGGCCGGGCCTGCGCCGATGATCGCCACGCGCTTGCCGTTTGGCACGACGCGGGACATGTCCGGACGCCAGCCCATTGCGAAGGCCGTGTCGGTGATGTACTTCTCGACCGAACCGATGGTCACCGCGCCGAAGCCGTCGTTGAGGGTGCACGCGCCCTCACACAGACGGTCCTGCGGGCACACGCGGCCGCAGACTTCCGGCAGGGTGTTGGTCTGGTGCGACAGCTCGGCGGCCGCGAGGATGTTGCCCTCGGCCACCAGCTTCAGCCAGTTGGGAATGAAGTTATGCACAGGGCATTTCCATTCACAGTACGGGTTGCCGCAACCCAGGCAACGGTGCGCCTGATCGGCCGACTGCTGAGGCTTGAAAGGTTCGTAGATTTCCACGAACTCTTTCTTGCGCTGACGCAGCAGTTTCTTCTTCGGATCTTTACGCCCGACTTCGATGAACTGGAAGTCGTTACTGAGACGTTCAGCCATGGTGTTAAAACTCCTGACTACAGCCTCAAGCGCCAAGCTTGAAGCTGCAAGAAAATCATGTTCGCAGGCACTCGCGCGCTGCCGTTAGCGTGCGGCTTGAAGCGTGCCGCTCGCAGCTGCTTTACTGCGGATTCGCGCGGGTGCTGGACAACAGCGACTTCAAGCTTGCGGCCTTCGGCTTCACCAGCCAGAAGCGGCGCAGGTAGTCGTCCAGGTTTTCCCAGAGATTGCGGCCCCATTCGCTGTCGGTTTCGGTCACGTACTCGGCCAGCACGCGCTCCAGGTGGCTGCGATAGGCTTCCATCGCTTCACCGCTGATGCGCTGAATCTCGACCAGCTCGTGGTTGACCCGGTCAACGAAGGTGTTGTCCTGATCGAGCACGTAAGCAAACCCGCCCGTCATGCCTGAGCCGAAGTTGTAGCCGGTCTTGCCCAGCACGCAGACGAAACCGCCGGTCATGTATTCGCAGCAGTGGTCGCCCGTGCCTTCCACAACCGTGTGGGCGCCGGAGTTGCGCACCGCGAAACGCTCACCCGCCGTACCCGCCGCGAACAGCTTGCCGCCGGTCGCGCCGTACAGGCAGGTGTTGCCGATGATGGCGCTGTCCTGGGTTTTGAACGGGCTGCCTTTTGGCGGCACGATGACCAGCTTGCCGGCGGTCATGCCTTTGCCGACGTAGTCGTTGGCGTCGCCTTCCAGGTACATGTTCAGGCCGCCGGCGTTCCACACACCAAAGCTCTGCCCGGCCGTGCCCTTGAAGCGGAAGGTCACTGGCGCATCGTTCATGCCCTGGTTGCCGTGGAGCTTGGCGATTTCGCCGGAAATCCGCGCGCCGATGGAGCGGTCGCAGTTGCAGATGTCCAGTTCGTAGTCGCCGCCGCTCTTGGTCTGAATGGCGGAGATCGCCAGTTCCACCATCTTCTCGGCCAGCAGGCCCTTGTCGAACGGCGGGTTGCGGTCCACCTGGCTGAACTGCGGTTTGTCGACCGGAATGTGGTCGCTGCCCAGCAGCGGCGTCAGGTCCAGATGCTGCTGCTTGGCGGTTTCACCCGGCAGGATCTCCAGCAGATCGGTACGCCCGATCAGCTCTTCCAGCGAACGTACGCCCAGCTTCGCCAGCCATTCGCGGGTTTCTTCAGCCACGTAGGTGAAGAAGTTGATCACCATGTCGACGGTGCCGATGTAGTGGTCCTTGCGCAGCTTGTCGTTCTGAGTCGCGACGCCGGTGGCGCAGTTGTTCAGGTGGCAAATGCGCAGGTATTTGCAGCCCAGCGCGATCATCGGCGCGGTGCCGAAGCCGAAGCTTTCGGCGCCGAGGATGGCCGCCTTGATAACGTCCAGGCCGGTTTTCAGGCCGCCGTCGGTCTGCACCCGAACCTTGCCGCGCAGGTCGTTGCCGCGCAGGGTCTGGTGGGTCTCGGCCAAGCCGATTTCCCACGGCGAGCCCGCGTATTTGATCGACGACAGCGGCGATGCACCGGTGCCGCCGTCATAGCCGGAAATGGTGATCAGGTCGGCATAGGCCTTGGCCACACCGGCCGCAATCGTGCCCACGCCTGCTTCAGCCACCAGCTTGACCGAAACCAGTGCGGCCGGGTTGACCTGCTTGAGGTCAAAGATCAGCTGCGACAAGTCTTCAATCGAGTAGATGTCGTGGTGCGGTGGCGGCGAGATCAGCGTCACGCCCGGCACTGCGTAACGCAGCTTGGCGATCAGGCCGTTGACCTTGCCGCCTGGCAGTTGCCCGCCTTCACCCGGCTTGGCGCCCTGGGCGACCTTGATCTGCAGCACGTCGGCGTTGACCAGATACTCAGGCGTCACGCCAAAACGGCCGGTCGCGATCTGCTTGATCTTGGAGCTGCGGATGGTGCCGTAGCGCGCCGGATCTTCGCCGCCCTCACCGGAGTTGGAGCGCGCGCCCAAGCGGTTCATCGCCTCGGCCAGCGCTTCGTGGGCTTCCGGCGACAACGCACCCAGCGAGATGCCCGCCGAGTCGAAGCGCTTGAGAATACCTTCCAGCGGCTCGATTTCATCGATGCCCAACGGCGTGTCGAGCTCTTTGACCTTCAACAGGTCGCGGATCATCGACACCGGACGGTTGTCCACCAGCGCTGTGTATTCCTTGAATTTGCTGTAATCACCCTGCTGAACGGCGGCTTGCAGCGTCGCCACCACATCAGGGTTGTACGCGTGGTATTCGCCGCCGTAGACAAACTTCAGCAACCCGCCCTGCTGGATCGGCTTGCGCGCGCTCCAGGCTTCAAAAGCGAGGGCTTTCTGCTCGGCTTCGATGTCAACGAAACGTGCGCCCTTGATGCGGCTCGGCACGCCACGGAAGCTCAAATCGCAGACTTCTTCCGACAGGCCGATGGCTTCGAAAAGCTGCGCGCCGCGGTACGAAGCGACGGTCGAAATGCCCATCTTCGACAGAATCTTGAGCAGGCCTTTGGTGATGCCCTTGCGGTAGTTCTTGAAGACTTCGTACAGATCGCCCAGCACTTCGCCGGTACGGATCAGGTCGCCCAGCACTTCGTACGCCAGGAACGGATAGACCGCCGACGCGCCGAAGCCGATCAGCACCGCGAAATGGTGCGGGTCGCGAGCCGTTGCTGTCTCGACAAGAATGTTGCTGTCGCAGCGCAGGCCTTTTTCGGTCAGGCGGTGGTGCACCGCACCGGTGGCCAGCGATGCGTGAATCGGCAGTTTGCCGGGTGCGATATGACGGTCGCTCAGGACAATCTGGGTCTTGCCCGAACGCACGGCTTCTTCAGCCTGATCGGCGATATTGCGCACGGCCGCTTCCAGGCCCGTGGCTTCGTCATAGTTCAGGTCGATGATCTGACGATCAAAGCCCGGACGATCCAGGGTCATCAGCGAGCGCCACTTGGCCGGGGAAATGACCGGCGAACTGAGGATCACGCGGGAAGCGTGCTCCGGCGATTCCTGGAAAATGTTGCGCTCGGCACCGAGGCAGACTTCCAGCGACATGACGATGGCTTCACGCAGCGGATCGATCGGCGGGTTGGTGACCTGCGCGAACTGCTGACGGAAATAGTCGTACGGCGTGCGGACACGACGGGACAATACCGCCATCGGCGTGTCATCGCCCATGGAGCCGACCGCTTCCTGGCCCTGCTCACCCAGCGGGCGCAGGATCTGATCACGCTCTTCGAACGTGACCTGGAACATCTTCATGTACTGCTTGAGCTGATCCGGGTTGTAGAAGGCCGAACCGTGGTCATGGTCTTCCAGCGTCGCCTGAATACGCAGGGCGTTCTTGCGCAGCCACTGCTTGTACGGATGGCGCGACTTCAAGCGGCTGTCGATGGCATCGGTGTCGAGGATCTGGCCGGTTTCGGTGTCCACGGCGAAGATCTGACCCGGACCGACACGGCCCTTGGCAATCACGTCTTCCGGCTTGTAGTTCCACACGCCGATTTCCGAGGCGAGGGTGATGTAACCGTTCTTGGTGGTGACCCAGCGCGCAGGACGCAGGCCGTTGCGGTCAAGCAGGCAGACGGCGTGACGACCTTCGGTCATGACGATGCCGGCCGGGCCGTCCCACGGCTCCATGTGCATGGAGTTGAATTCGTAGAACGCGCGCAGATCCGGGTCCATGGTCTCGACGTTCTGCCACGCCGGCGGCACGAGCATGCGCACGCCACGGAACAGGTCGATGCCGCCGGTCACCATCAGCTCGAGCATGTTGTCCATGCTCGAAGAGTCGGAACCCACGCGGTTGACCAGCGGGCCGAGCTCGTCGAGGTCCATCAGGTCGTTAGTGAACTTGGTGCGACGGGCCTGAGCCCAGTTGCGGTTACCGGTGATGGTGTTGATCTCGCCGTTGTGGGCGAGGAAGCGGAATGGCTGAGCCAGTGGCCATTTCGGCAGGGTGTTGGTCGAGAAACGCTGGTGGAACACGCAGATCGCGGTTTGCAGGCGCTCGTCGTTGAGGTCCGGGAAGAATGCCGTGAGGTCACGCGGCATCATCAGGCCTTTGTAGATGATGGTCTTGTGGGAAAAGCTGCAGATGTAGTGGTCGGTGTCAGCGGCGTTGGCCACCGAGGAGCGACGACGTGCGCAGAACAGCTTGATCGCGAATTCCTGATCGCTCAGGCCTTCACCGCCGATGAACACCTGCTCGATCTTCGGCAGACGCTCGAGGGCAAGACGACCCAGAACGCTGGTGTCGATCGGCACCTGGCGCCAGCCGATCAGGGTCAGGCCGGCCGCGAGGATTTCACGGTTCATGTTTTCGCGGGCGGCTTCAGCCTTGGTGTCGTCCTGATTGAGGAAGACCATGCCTGCGCAATACTGGCGCGGAAGCTCGACGCCGAAGTGCTCGGTGGCCACCGCACGCAGGAAGGTGTCAGGTTTTTGCATCAACAGCCCGCAACCGTCACCGGTCTTGCCGTCGGCGTTGATCCCACCCCGGTGGGTCATGCAGGTCAGGGCTTCGATAGCCGTCTGCAACAGGTGATGACTTGGCTCGCCTTGCATGTGGGCGATCAGGCCGAAACCACAGTTATCCTTGAATTCTTCTGGATGGTACAGACCTGCTTTCATAGACACATTCTCACCAGGCTGCCTCTTAACGAGACAAATTTCTTTTCAATTCAACCATTTACCATCCACGCCGAACGTATGCCGGCTTTGCGGGAGCAAAAGGGAGGTCATTGTACACAGCGACACAAGTCCTCACAAATTTGACGACGAAGTGTCGCAAATTTATGTCGCATTCATGAAAGGTTTTATATCGATTCTCGTGCTAGCCAGGGCTTTTTTGCGAGTCTGACCAATGAGAGCCCGAAGATCAATGCGTGTCTGAGACGCAGACACCGCAAGGCGCGCTGCTCGTTGGCAGCACGCTCATGCGTGATATCGGGAGGGCCAAGCGAGGGACCTGGATAAGGTCCCTGCGTCATCAGCGGGCGGCGGCGAGTTCCTGTTGGATACTGCCGACAGTACGAGGCCAAGGTTTACCAGCCTGAACCTTCTCTGGCAAGGCCTTGATAGCGGTCAGTGCCGCATTGCGGTCAGCAAAGCTGCCGTAAGTCACCACGAACAGGGGCTTGCCCTGCAGGGTTTTCTTGAAGTAACGGTACTCGGCGCCCTGCTCTTTCACGTAGCTCTGAGCGGTGGCTTCAGAGCTGGTGCCGAGGATCTGCACCACGTAATGGGTCGGAGCCTGACCTGCGTACCAGCCGCTGCCCGCAGCGCCGGACGCTGCGGCCGCCGCTGCTGGCTTGGCCGCTGGTGCCGGGGCAGGTTTGGCGGTGGCCACTTGCGTCGGCGCTGGCGCAGGTTTCGCAGCCGCCGCCGGAGCAGGCGTTGGTTTGGCAGCCGGGGCCGGACGCGGTGCCGGAACCGGCTGCTGCGCCATGGTCGGTGCAGGACTTGCCGTCGCGCCCGCCGGTGGCGCAGTGGTGGTCACCGTCGGTGGCTGCAGCGATTGGTTGGCTGCCGGGCCGCCATCTTCCCCATCACCTTCGCCCGAGCCCGCAGCTTCAGCCAGTGGCGCGCGGGTCGCCGGTTGCGAGCCGTTCATCGGCAGCGGCATCGGCTGCGAATTTCCGGCGAATTCGATGGCCGGGCCACCGTTGTTCGATTGTTGCGCCGGCGCCTGGCCCTGACCCAGAGGCAGTTGAGCCTGAGAGTTGGCTGGCGCGGTGGCAGGTGCGTTGCTGCGGCCTGGAATCAGCCACGCCGCGAGAACGGCTGCGACAACAACCCCACCCAAAGCCAACACGTGTTTCTTAGGCATTTTTAACCCCATACTTGGACGCTTGACCGCAGAGCGGCTGGCAATCATGGCTTCGATCATCGAGTCGCGCGCGACCTGGTTGATCGCGCCTGGCCATCCACCGGACTGCTCGTGGATATCAGTGATCTGCGCGGCGCTGAACAACTCAACGCCCTGCCCTGCGCCCTCGAGGCGCTGAGCCAGATACTCACGGGTTTCTTCTTCGGTATACGGCGCGAGCTCGATAACGTGGAAGCGTTCTTCCTCGGTACCGCTCTCGGCGCACAGCTGATCCAGGCGATCAATGATCGAAGCCTCGCCGAACAGGAAGACATGCGGACGCCCTTCCGGGGTGCCTGCTGCCAATCCCAACAACGCTTCGAGTGCGGATTCGCCCAGTTGTTCGGCATCGTCGACCAGGATGTAGACTTCCTGACCGGTCAGCGCCAACTGCACGACCTGCGCCAGGATCGGGCGCATTTCCGCTTGAGCGACGTTCAGCGCCTGAGCGACCTGACGCAACACGCCCGTCGCATCACCGGCGCCACGCGCCGACACCACAACGCTCTGCACCGATTGCTTGTTGGTGCTCGCCACCAGTGCCTGACGCAGCAGCGTCTTGCCGCTGCCCTGAGGCCCGGTGACGACCAACAGCAACTGGCTGTAGCGCGCGAGGTGATGCAGCTGACCTAGCACGGGCTTGCGCTGTGCCGGGAAAAATTTGAAGCCGGGAACCCGCGTTGCAAAGGGGTCATGACTCAACTGGTAATGACCGAGGAAGGCCTCATCGGCGTGCAAACTAGTCATGGATTTCTCATTAACCTCTAAGCTGATCCACCAAGGCGCGGTAGTCCGCGACCAGTGTGGCCTGTAGTACTTCTTGTGGATATTCGTCCGTTACCACTGCTTCACCGATGCGACGCAACAGCACCAGGCGCAGACGACCGTCAATGACCTTTTTGTCCACCGCCATGTGCTCGAGGAAGTGCTCGGGCGTCATGTCTTCCGGCGGAACCACCGGCAAGCCGGCGCGCTGGAAAATACGGATGCCGCGGTCACGTTCCTGCTCGCTGATCCAGCCCAGACGCGCCGACATTTCCAGCGCCATCACCGTGCCCGCGGCCACCGCCTCGCCGTGCAGCCATACGCCGTAGCCCATGTGAGTTTCGATGGCATGGCCAAAGGTATGACCGAGGTTCAGCGTGGCACGCACGCCCGACTCTCGCTCATCGGCGCCAACCACCGCAGCCTTGGCGGCGCAGGAACGCTCGATCGCCGTGGTCAGCGCGGCCTGATCCAGCCCGCGCAGCTTGTCGACATTCTCTTCGAGCCACGTCAGGAACGGTTCGTCACAGATCAAACCGTATTTGATGACCTCGGCAAGACCGGCGGACAGCTCGCGCTCAGGCAGGGTGTTCAGCGACAAGGTGTCGATCAGCACCGCGTTGGGCTGGTAGAAGGCGCCCACCATGTTTTTGCCCAGCGGGTGATTGATGCCGGTTTTGCCACCGACCGAGGAATCGACCTGGGACAGCAACGTGGTCGGCACTTGAATGAATTCGACGCCGCGCTGGTAACAGGCAGCGGCAAAGCCGGCCATGTCACCGATGACGCCGCCGCCCAACGCAATCACGGTGGTTCGGCGATCATGGCGTGCGGTGAGCAGCGCGTCGAAGATGGTTTGCAGGGTTTCCCAGTTCTTGAAGGCTTCTCCGTCGGGAAGCACGATCGGCAAGACGCTGTAACCGGCGAGGGAGCGGGTGAGGCGGTCCATGTACAACGGCGCGACGGTGGCGTTGGAAACGATCGCCACCTGTTTTCCGGCTATGTACGGCTTGAGCAACTCGGGCTGATCCAGCAAGCCTTCGCCGATATGGATCGGGTAGCTGCGTTCGCCAAGCTCGACCTTGAGTGTCTGCATGTGTCCCCACGCTGTTAACAATTGGTTGCCTGTGCGGGTCTTGAAAAACGCCGACACCGGCTATGGCGCAAGGCCATGTAGCGACCCCACTTTTTATGGTCGCCGAGGATAGCGCATTTCCGTCTGCGCTTTAACGGGGAGGAAGCTCGGCCAGCAAGGCGAGGATGTCGATAACCACCATTCGCGGGGGCCGCTCATCGGTTTCGATGATGACATCGGCGATCTCGCGGTACAGCGGATCGCGGATCTCCAGCAGCTCACGTAGCACGCGCGCCGGGTCAGCCGTACGCAGCAAGGGGCGATTACGATCTCGTGAGGTACGGCCCACCTGCTGCTCAACCGACGCGTGCAAATACACCACCCGACCGCCGGCGTGCAGGGCGCGACGGTTTTCTTCGCGCATGACCGCGCCACCGCCGGTGGCCACGACCACGCCATCCAGCGCGCAGAGTTCGGCGATCATCGCTTGCTCACGATCGCGAAAGCCCGCTTCACCTTCCTTGTCGAAGATCCAGGGAATATTGGCACCCGTTCGCAGCTCGATTTCCTTGTCGGAATCCTTGAACGGCAGTCGAAGCTCTTTGGCCAGCAAGCGACCGATGGTGCTTTTGCCAGCCCCCATCGGCCCCACAAGAATTAAATTTCGCACAGAATCAACGACTCACAGCAATCGCCTGGTTATTCATGATACGCGGAGTGAGAAACACCAACAGCTCGGATTTTGACTCCGAAACCACATCGCGCCGGAAAAGGCGGCCAACATACGGCACATCGCCTAAAAATGGCACCTTGTCGACGACTTTACTCTGCGTATTCGAGAATACGCCACCAATTACGATGGTCTCGCCGTCGGCCACCAGCACCTTGGCGTTCACTTCGTTTTTCTTGATCGGCGGCACACCCAGCACCGTATTCACGTAGTCCGGCTCATCTTTCGTGACCTTGACCTCCATGATGATGCGGTTGTCAGGGGTGATCTGCGGGGTCACCTCCAGCGACAGCGACGCCTCTTTGAACGACACCGAGGTCGCGCCACTGGAACTGGCTTCCTGATAAGGCACTTCCGTACCTTTCAGAATTTTCGCCGTTTCCTTGTCCGACGTAACGACCTTCGGCTGCGAGACCACTTCGCCGTTGCCGCTTTTCTCCATGGCCGTCAGCTCAAGGTCGAGAATCGTGTTGTTGGTCAGGAAGCCCAGGCCGATCGAGGAGGTGGCATCGGTCACACCCATGTCCACGTAAGGACCATTGGTCGCTGATGCGCCCGAGACCGTGCCATTACCGCCGGTGGTGAAATTGCCTTTGTTGCTCGAACCACCCCAGCGCACGCCCAGGGCCTTGTCGTAATCGACGTTGGCTTCAACGATGCGCGCTTCGATCATCACCTGACGCACCGGGATGTCCAGTTGCGACACGATGCGGCGCAGCTCGTCCAGACGATCCTGGGTCTGGTAGGCAATGATGTTGTTGGTGCGCTCATCGACGGTGATCGAACCACGCTCGTCGGTCTTAGATTCAGCGCTGGTCACCGACTGAAACAGCTTGGCAATGTCGGCGGCCTTGGCGTAGTTCACCTGCAGCAACTCGCGGCGCAGCGGGGCCAGCTCGGAAATCTGCTTGAGGGATTCCAGCTCCTGGCGCTCACGCGCGGCGATCTCGTCAGCCGGACCGACCAGCAAAACGTTGCCGATCTTGCGCTTGTCCAGGCCTTTGGTCTTGAGCACCAGATCCAGCGCCTGATCCCACGGCACGTTCTGCAGGCGCAAGGTGATGCCGCCCTGAACGGTGTCGCTCGCCACCAGATTGAGGTTGGTGAAGTCAGCGATCAGTTGCAGCACCGAACGCACGTCGATGTCCTGGAAATTCAGCGACAGCTTCTCGCCGGTGTAGACCAGTTTTTCCGAGTTGCGGCGCTCCTGATCTTCGTTGGTCAAGGGACGCACGCTGATGGTCAGCTTGTTGTCGGTCTGGTAGGCGGAGTAATCGAACGCACCGGACGGTTCGATGGAGATACTCGCCTTGTCACCCGTGGCGCTGGAATTGACGAACTGCACCGGGGTGGCGAAATCCTTCACGTCCAGACGCACGCGCAGCGGTTCAGGCAATTGCGTTTTGGCGAAGTCGACGCGGATCTTGCCGCCCTGCTCCTGAATGTCCGGGGCAATGCCGGTGTCGCTCAGCTCGATGATGACGTTGCCTTCACCCAACTCGCCGCGCTGGAAGTCGACGTTTTTCACCGAACGCGGGCCTGGCGCATACGAGCGAGCAACAGGTTTCGATTGAGCGGCAGGCCCACTTGGCACACTCACCCGCGCCGCGCCCATGGCGGTGCTCGGCTGCGAGCCCTGGGCCGCAGCAGCGCCCTGGCCCACGACCACGAACAGGTTGTTGCCATCGACACGCGAGCTGTAGGGCGCAAGCGTGGTGAGGTTGATGATCACCCGCGTGCGGTCCTTGGCTTCGACGACCACAACGCTGTGGGCGTTGCCTGAACCCAGGTCACGGCTCTTGATCGCCAGTTGGCTGGTGACCCCCGGCAGGTCCAGCGCAATGCGCGCCGGTTGCTCGGTGGTGTAGCCGCGCGGCGCCGCCACCGGACCGTCGAAGGACAGTTTCAGTTCGACTCGATCCCCCGGCAATGCAGCCACATCCAGCGTCTTGAGGTTAGCCGCCTGGACAACCGGTGAAAGCATCGCCATCCCTAGCGACAGGCCGATAATCGAGAGAATCCTGTTCATGTTCACATTCCACCACTGTGCCGATCCGAAGGTGCTTCGCTTGCTTGCCGTCTTCATGAGCGCTCCTTGAGGGAAATACTGAGCGGGCGCTCCAGCCACGCCCCCTCTCCATCCGGAACGATTTCCATCACTTGCACCGCCGAGTCGGTGATCGCCGTGATCCGGCCATCGTTACGTCCCAGGTAATCGCCCACTTTCACCCGATGTACGCCACCCGCCCCGCGAAGCAGCGCGAACGTGCCGGTTTCATTGCTCAACGTGCCGACCATTTCAAAGGAGTCGATGTTGAAGCCTTCGAGGAACTGCTTCACCCGCGTCGGATCAGGCTGCACCAGGTGCGAGCCCTTTGGACGGTTGACCAGATCAATCTTGATCGGCGGCTGAAACGGACTGCGCAAACTGGCCGCCGCATAGGTAAAGGCTTCGTACGGCCGAAATTTGGGCATCGGCTCGATGGTGCCCACCGGCCGCGCGCGCACCTCGGCCATGAACTGCTTGAGATCGTCAAATTCGTTCGAGCTGTCGCAACCCGCGAGCCCCATCAGCGTGACACCGACGCACAACCAACGCATCGCCCTCATTTCGCTGGCCCTTTCGTGTCGACGTTCTGAAGACCTTTGTCGTTATAGCGGTAGGTCTTGGCAAGGATGCTCATGCGCAGCTTCCCGGGGGACTTGGCGTCCAGCGGTTTGATCTCGAAGTCATGCAGGGTCACGATTCGCGGCAGGCTGGCGACGCCGCTGGCGAAGGTCGCGAGGTCGTGATAACTGCCCGTCACGGTAATCTGGATCGGCAATTCGATATAAAACTGCTGGGCCTCTTCGGGGAGCAGCTTGATCTCCTCGAACTCCAGGCCGCTGCCCAGACCGGTGCGGGTGATGTCCTCCAGCAAGCCGGGGACTTCAGTGTCGCTTGGCAACTGCCGCAGCAAGGCGCCGAAGGTGTTTTCCATCTCCACCATCTGGCTCTTGTAAGCCGCGAGGTTGGCAGCCTGATACGCCTTGGTCGCGAACTGCTCTTTCAGTGCGGTCTCTTCGCCACGGGCCTGATCGAGCTGAGTCTGCATGTCCTGGATATAGAAGAAATACCCACCGGCCAACACCAGCGCCAGCAACAACGCGCCGGCAATGGTCTTCACCGCGGCGGGCCAGGAACCCAGGTTATTGATGTCCAGGTCGTTGATGTCGATCTTTTTCAGGCTGTCGAGCCAATCATTCATGTTCATGGCCTGCCCCCCTCAACCGCTGGCTGCGTCTGGCGCACCGTCAACTGGAAAGTGTTGGTCTGATCCACGCCGCCCGCCGCAGTGTTTGCCTTGACCTCGGTCAGACTCGGCGACTCAAGCCAGTCAGACGCATCCAGATTACGCAGCAGATCCGAAACCCGGTTATTGGATTCGGCAGCCCCGGAGATGCTGATCATCTGCCCGGTCATCTTCACGTCGTTGAAATAGACACCATCGGGAAGGGTACGGGCCATCTGATCGAAGATGCGCCCGATGATCGGCCGGTTGCCTTGCAGGTCCTGAATGATCTTCATCCGCTCCAGCAGTTGCTTGCGACGTGCCTTGAGCTCGCTGATCTCTTTGATGCGCGCGTCGAGCTGGACGATTTCGGTTCTGATGAATTGATTGCGGGCGTTTTGGTGGGCAATGGCACTGCTCAAATATTGATCAGCCAAAAGAATGGCGCCGATGCCCAGCACCAGCACACCCGCCAGCGCCAGGATGAAGCGCTTCTTGCGCTCCTCGCGTTGCTGTTCGCGCCAGGGAAGTAAGTTGATCCGTGCCATTAGTCAAAGCTCCTCAGGGCCAGACCGCAAGCGATCATCAGTGCGGGAGCATCGCTGGCGAGCGCGCCGGCGTTGACCTTGACGCTCAGTGCCATGTCAGCAAAGGGGTTAGCCACCAGCGTTGGCGTGCCGAGGCGCTCCTGGATCAGCCGATCAAGACCGGAAATAGAGGCGGTCCCGCCGGCCAGCATGATGTAGTCGACGCGGTTGTACTGGCCGGCCGCAAAGAAAAACTGCAGCGAACGGGACACCTGCTGCACCACGGCGTCTTTGAACGGCTGCAGGACTTCCATGACGTAGTCGTCGGGGAGCCCGCCCTGCTTTTTCGCAAGCCCGGCCTCGCTGACGGACAAACCATAGCGGCGCTGGATTTCTTCGGTTAACTGGCGACCGCCAAATAATTGTTCGCGGGTATAAATGATGCGGCCGTTGTGCAGCACGCTGAGGGTGGTCATCGTCGCGCCGATGTCGATGACGGCGACCGTCAGCTGTTCGTGGTCCTGGCCCAACTGCGCAGACAACAGACCGAACGAGCGCTCCAGCGCGTAGGCTTCGACGTCGACCACGCGGGCGGTCAGCCCGGCCAGTGCCAGAGCAGCTTCGCGCACCTCGACGTTTTCCTTGCGGCAGGCGGCGAGCAACACTTCGACGCGTTCTGGATTACGGGCTGAATAGCCCTGGACTTCGAAATCGATGGCGACTTCTTCCAGCGGATAGGGAATGTACTGATCGGCCTCGATCTTCAGCTGGTTTTCCATCTCGTCGTCGGAAAGCCCCGCATCCATCTCGATGGTCTTGGTAATAACAGCCGAACCCGCGACAGCAACCGCCGCGATTTTGACGTTACTCTTGGCTTTTACCAGCAAACGCGTCAAAGCACTGCCGACGCCTTCGAGCTCCGCGATGTTCTTTTCGACCACTGCGTTGGCTGGCAGTGGCTCGACCGCATAAGACTCGACCTTGTAACGGTTGCCGGAACGACTTAGCTCCAGGAGCTTGACCGAGGTGGAGCTAATATCGATCCCCAGAAGGGTGTTGGCCTTCTTACTGAAGAGTTCGAACACAACCGATTCCCTATGCGTTTCCGTCACTTACGGATGATTTCTAGTCCAGTGCCACTGTCGGCTGACTTGACAGTAGCGCAAATAACGCTCGACGACGAAAAATGCTTATAATGCCCAGCGTTTTTTTCGTGTACCAAAGCTTCAAGGCGTGTTCATTTGTAAATGCCTGCGTCTAACTCATTCTTTTTTCTGGAAATCCAAAAGCCTTGATACGCCTGCTGAAGTTTGTCTGGTGGTCCATCGTCGCGGTCGTCTGCGGGCTGCTCCTCGGCCTGAGCGGCGCCTTTCTCTACCTGGCCCCGAACCTCCCATCGGTCGATGCGCTGCGCAATATCCAGCTGCAGATCCCGCTGCGCGTCTTCAGCAGCGACGGCAAGCTGATTGCAGAGTTTGGCGAAATGCGCCGCTCTCCCATCCGTTTCGCCGACATTCCGCCCAATTTCATCCATGCCCTGCTGTCCGCCGAAGACGACAACTTCGAGAACCACTATGGCGTGGACCCGAGCAGCCTGATGCGCGCGGCCAGCCAACTGGTCAAGAGCGGTCACATTCAGTCTGGCGGCTCGACCATCACCATGCAGGTCGCGAAAAACTATTTCCTGACCAGCGAGCGCAGTTTTTCGCGCAAAACCACCGAGATTCTCTTGGCCTTGCAAATCGAGCGCCAACTTACTAAGGACGAGATTCTCGAGCTGTACGTCAACAAGATCTATCTGGGTAACCGCGCTTACGGCATCGAGGCCGCAGCGCAGGTTTACTACGGCAAATCCATCCGCGACCTGAGCGTTGCGCAGATGGCAATGATTGCCGGCCTGCCCAAGGCTCCGTCACGATTCAACCCACTGGCCAATCCGGTGCGCGCCAAAGAGCGCCGCGACTGGATTCTTGGCCGCATGTTCAAGCTGGGGAAAATCGACCAGAACACCTACCAGACTGCCCTTGCCGAGCCGATCAACGCCAGCTATCACGTTCAGAGCCCTGAAGTGAACGCGCCGTATATCGCTGAAATGGCGCGCGCCGAGATGGTGGGTCGTTATGGCAGCGCAGCCTATACAGAAGGCTTCCGCGTCACCACTACTGTCCCGAGCGGCCTGCAGGAAGACGCCAACAAGGCGGTGCAGGACGGCCTGATCGAATACGACCAGCGCCATGGCTATCGCGGGCCTGAGAGCCGATTCGCAGGCCTGACCCGCGAGGGCTGGGTGCAGGAGCTGAGCAAACAGCGTCCGATCAGCGGTCTGGAGCCGGCCATCGTCACTCAGGTCGACAAGACCGGAATCCGCGTCCTGACCCGCAACGGCGAGAACGAAGAAACCGTCACCTGGGACAGCATGAAGTGGGCCAAGGCGTTCCTGAACACCAATAGCGTCGGCGCCAATCCCAAGCAGCCCGGCGATGTCGCCCATGTCGGCGACCTGGTGCGCCTGCAGCGCCAGGCGGACAACTCGCTCAAGTTCAGCCAGCTTCCGGTGGCGCAGAGCGCGCTGGTTTCGCTGGATCCGCAGAACGGCGCGATTCGTGCGCTGGTCGGCGGCTTCGCGTTCGAGCAAAGCAACTACAACCGCGCGATGCAGGCCAAGCGTCAGCCGGGCTCCAGCTTCAAGCCGTTCCTGTATTCGGCGGCGCTGGACAACGGCTACACCGCCGCCAGCCTGGTCAACGACGCGCCGATCGTATTCGTCGACGAGGCCATCGACAAAGTATGGCGGCCAAAGAACGACACCGGCACCTTCCTCGGTCCGATTCGGCTGCGCGAGGCGCTGTACAAGTCACGTAACCTGGTGTCGATCCGCCTGCTGCAAAGCCTGGGCGTGAACACCGCGATCAACTACATCACCCGCTTTGGCTTCAACAAACAGGACTTGCCGCCCAACCTGTCCCTCGCACTGGGCACTGCAACCCTGACGCCGATGGAAATCGTCGGCGGCTGGAGTGCGTTCGCCAACGGCGGCTACAAGATCAGCCCGTACCTCATTCAGAAGATCGAGGACCGTGAAGGCAAAACCCTGTTCGTAGCCAACCCGCCGACGGTGCCTGCCAACGACCCGAACCCGAAAGCGGTCAGCGAGGCGGCCATCAGCAGCGCATCAACCTATGCAGCGCCAGAGACCCCGCCACTGACGGCCAACGTCGTACCGAACGCACTCGACGCGTCGGGTGCAGCGCCAGCACCTGTCGTGGCGGAACGGATTGTTGACGGTCGCACGGTCTACATCCTCAACAGCATGCTGCAGGACGTGATCAAACGCGGTACTGGCCGCCGTGCCCTGGCGATGAACCGTCCGGACATCGCCGGTAAAACCGGGACCACCAACGATTCGAAAGACGCGTGGTTCACTGGCTATAACGCGGATTACGTGACGACGGTCTGGACCGGTTTCGATCAGCCGGAAAGCCTGGGTCGCCATGAGTTCGGCGGCACGGTCGCGCTGCCGATCTGGATGAAGTACATGAGCGCCGCGCTGAAGGACAAACCGCCCCATGTTCAAGCCGAACCGGACGGCATCCTCAGCCTGCGCATCGATCCCGTCAGCGGCCGCTCCGCCACACCGAGCACGCCGGGCGCGTTCTTCGAACTGTTCAAGAGCGAGGACACACCGCCTAGCGTGAACGAACTCGGCGGCAGCCCGCCTCCAGGCAGCCCGCTGCCGGCGGACGAATCGGCGCCGATCGATTTGTTCTAGATATCAGTCACAAGCCGTCGACACAGATGCGCTCATTGAGCGACCGGCAGAAGAGGGTTGTGACGATGCAGTGGTGGGATCGGGTAATCTGGCCGTCTTGCTTTAGGATTCGTGAGAGACGCAGGTAGCGTCAAGGAAGCAATGGAAAGCGCGACGGCGGACGTCCTTCGTGGGGTCCAAGTGCCAAGCTGATTGAAGCAACGCCGGCCTTTTAAACCTTACAGGCGTCCCTGAGGTCATGGGGCCGCCGTGAACAGTCACCACACGCTCCATGCCCCACGGAATCAAGGTGCGGATTGATCCGGAAGATGTCTGCGATCAGATCATCTCGGTTCGCTCCACCTACCCCACTCCCCAAGCACTGCTCAGCCTTTGCTGCTACGCGGGTCGGCTGACCGTGGGTAGGTACGCTCCTCTTCAAACGTGCCATCTGCCTTTTTAATTTTGACGGAGGCAGTTTTACCTTCAAAGAAATCTGAAAGCGTGCTCACGAGTTTCTTCTTGGTAGCGGCACGTTTAGAAGCGCGCTGCGCACCGGCTTTCTTTAGCTCCCAACCGTCTGCAGTCGGGCTCACGTAGTAGTTATCCATTCATCCACTCCATCTCGTGAAAATGGTCGACTATCGTCATAAGAACCTAATTCGCTTGAGAGACGCCAAGCAAATCCGTAGTGAAGCCTGTAGGTCGATCGCTGATTTCAACCTTTCAGCAAAGCCATGGACTGGCACGACAAGCACTTCGTGCGCAAACGCCTCTCCCGTCTCAAGGACATCCGTTCAGGATCCACCAGCCCAGAACTCATCCGCTATCTAGACAGTGCCATCGAGCCTGAAACGCTCCGGACTGCATCCGGCGTAAGCGCTAGCCGGTCTAAGATGAATTATCTGCTGCAGCTCAACCAATCAGGCCGCTGGAGCCCTCTTCAGCTTCGAAGCTCTCTCAAAGTTTCTGACGTCAGAGCTGGGGAAGAATATCCCGGCGTTGTCGGTCACCTTTCTTGATCGAGTCAGCGCTTAGGTAAGCGCGATCAGCACATTCTGCACACTGGCACTTGGGGTCGCTGACCAAGCCGGTGCTCACAGGAACGCCTCTTATGTGGCTCCTGGGACTGCTGATGTATGGGCTTTCTCGCTGGTCGCAAGATTTCTGACAACCGACTTCATCAACTACGTCATCGTGACGCGAACTCAGCGTTATCTGAGCACGCTCCTGAGCGCTGATGCTTAGGACACTGGCGTGAGCGCTATGTGAATAAAGCGACGTGATCCTTACGCTGCCCAGATAGCCCTATTACTCTATACCGCCGTAACCTTTCATAGCGCCCAGTTGGACAGCCATCACTACCGACATTAGGCTAGTGCCGATCATCAAGCTCTTCCTCTCTTTGTAGGTGTGAAATATCCCTACCAGGCGAGTGAGCGACCAATCGTTAGAGAGCTCATGTCCGGCAGGCCAAGAAAATATACCGCCACCACTGACCCCTCGCGGACTAAGCGGATTCATCTTTTTGCCATCCAATGGGGAAATAGCATTTTTCTTACGAAACGTTATGATGATGCTTGATTCGTTGCTTAACTCCAGCTCACTGTATATCTCAGGCGATGCCGAAAGCCCACGATAGGACGCAAACTCAGAGCTAAAAACACCATTCTTCTGGCTCGCTTTACTTACAGGATAGCCGCAAACTGAATAAATACCCGGCTCAGCCACGTCGTGAATAATATCGAATCTAGACTGATGTAAAGGCTTGAAATACGCGGTCAGGCTTCTAGCGAATCCGCTGTCCAGCCTGAAATAGGCCACATCTACCGTATCATCATCCCTCCTGCTTTCAGGCAATAGATCTACATAGGCCATATAGCCATTAATTTCGGATATGCCGTTTTTTGTGGGAACCATCAAGCTACCGTGCTCAGCTATGTCGGTAACATGCGCTGCTGTGAAAAGAAAAGGCATTCCTTGGAATTCAGTGAAAATACCGGTTCCAACCTGCTCAAGTTTTCCAGTGCGTAGGTGTTCGATAAATATGGGGACAAGGGAATCGTGTGGGTCAATGGCGTACATATATGGCCTAATTCAAATGAATACCAGTTGGTGCGAATTCTTGAACAGCTGTGACGGATAGCAGTGTTAACCTTCTCGTCAGACCTATCTGGACTGAGGATTTCAGTCCTCCAACGACAAGATCAAGTTGGGCAGACACCATTGATGAGCACCTGAATTTTGCAGGCTAGGTGAAGGCATAGGCCCGCAGAAAACACTACTCGAACCATACGGCGCATGTCTATGAAAGTGACTCTTGCACCACTTTCAGATGTCTTCACCTCTAGAAGATTTTCAGCGGGCACGCCTGCAAACGCTTGATTTAGATAGAGTCGAACAGATATATACCTCCCCACTTGCTGCATCAGTAGGGACCTAATGATGACTCCGCATCAACTCTAAGGAAGATTCTGATGACCTTCGATTTCCGAGAATTCGTGGCCAAGTTAGACAGGCTCAAAACCGCAGATGCCGAGGCGCAAGCACGTAAGGCATTTACCCTTCCACCGAACCACCTTCAAAAAGAATTCATCATTCGCGTCCAGCTCAGCCATGAGCACCATTACGACGGCCTCCACAAATTGATGGAAGACAGTAGTCTTTCCCGCACCGTCATTACCCAGGACGGCGTCAAACGCGACCTCCCCAACGCCATGTTCTACCTTCGCGCCCAGACCAGGGATGCAACGAGTGAGCAGGTGCTCCATGCCGTCACGACGATCCTGGCCGATCACGCCAAACGGCACCCGTTGGAGAACCTCAACCCGCAAATCATGGTCATGGACGCGAAGAATCTGTACCTGAAGCTCGATAAAAGTAAGCAGCCATGATCGGCCATACCTATGGTTTTCCAGACTCTGATTGGGCGCGAGCGAAAACTGCGGCGCGCGAAATGCTGATCAGACGCGCTCGCCTCAGAAATCGTGAATTGGTTACGTACAGTGAGTTGGTAACCCAACTTCCGCTGCCAATTTCACATGACGATCATCGCCTGAGCTTCCTACTCGATGAAATCTCGACTGAGGAATACACCGAGGGTCGAGGCTTCCTGACCGCTCTGGTTGTCCATAAAAGAGACATGTCACCGGGCGCTGGCTTTTTCACGATGGCTCGTCGTTGCGGTATCGATTTCGACAATGAAGAAACGTTTTACCGGGATGCCTTCAATGAAGTGGTTGGTTACTGGCGCGCTCATCAGGATTGAGGGATCGAGAGTGTGCTGCCTGCAACTTTTCTATCTCGCCAGCACGTGTGCAACCATGACTCCGTATGACAGATAGCGGCTGAGTCGCAGCCGCTACCTTGCGAAACTCACTCAAAATTGCACATCAGGCGCATTTACTGAATCGCGTACCCAGCGCATGCATACTGCGCCCTCTTGGCACCAAGCAGCGAAAAACGATCTTCCATCGCATGAAAGATCGTCACATAGATGGCTTCGTAGCTGATCATCTGCCAACGAATGTTTTCAGAGTTGATGGATCTACTCTCTTGGAGCGCAGAGCATTGATCAGGGATCTGGTTCCTCCAGAGCAGAAAATGGGTCGCCCACGGAGTCGTGATCGTCTGGTACTCCATGGAATCCTGTGGATCCTGTGCTTGGGCGCAGCCTGGCGTGACCTGCCGGAACGCTTTGGACCCGCGTCAACGGTGTATCAGCGCTTTCGTGACTGGCGCGATGACGGCACGCTCGAGCAGCGGAACATCACTGAGCGGATGTTTGGCTGGCTAAGGAGAACCGCAGAATAGGGACCCGCTACGACAAGCTTGCCAGGAGCTTTGCAGCCATGGCCACGCTGGGCTGCAGCCTGCGTCGTATGCGGCAATACTTTTCGTACAAAACCTAGGGAAGCCGCGAGTTTGAAGCGGCAAGTGAAGGCAAAGAGCGGCGACCGGTTGCGCTACTTGTTGCTTTCAGCCAACAAAAAACCCAGCACTTGGCTGGGTTTTTTGTGGGCGTTGCTATCAGCCGTTAAACACGTCATCCACGCTTTTCAGCGGGTAGTGCTTTGGATACGGCAGGGTTGCGACACCGCTCTCGATGGCGGCCTTAGCCACGGCATCGGAAACGATAGTCAGCAGGCGCACGTCCAGTGGTTTCGGGATGATGTACTCACGACCGAATTCCAGGGCGATGCCGCCGTAGGCGTCGCAGACTTCCTGGGGCACTGGCAGCTTGGCCAATTCGCGCAAAGCGTTGGCCGCTGCGATTTTCATCTCTTCGTTGATGCGCTTGGCGCGAACGTCGAGTGCGCCACGGAAGATGAACGGGAAGCCCAGCACGTTGTTGACCTGGTTCGGGTAATCCGAACGGCCGGTGGCCATGATCACGTCGCTGCGGGTGGCGTGAGCCAGTTCTGGCGAGATCTCCGGATCCGGGTTCGAGCAGGCGAACACGATCGGGTTGGCCGCCATCGACTTCAGGCCTTCAGCGCTCAGCAGGTTCGGACCGGACAGACCGACGAACACGTCGGCGCCTTCCAGTGCATCGGCCAGCGTGCGCTTTTCGGTGGAGTGAGCGAACTGCGCCTTGTACTGGTTCAGATCGGTACGCCCGTCGTGAACCACGCCGTTGCGGTCGATCATGAAGATGTTTTCGATCTTCGCGCCCATGCTCACCAGCAACTTCATGCAGGAGATGGCCGCAGCGCCAGCACCCAGGCAGACGATCTTCGCCGCTTCCAGGGTTTTGCCAGCAATTTCCAGCGCGTTGATCATGCCGGCTGCGGTAACGATCGCGGTGCCGTGCTGGTCATCGTGGAAAACAGGGATGTCGCACTGCTCGATCAGCGCCTTTTCGATCTCGAAGCACTCAGGTGCCTTGATGTCTTCCAGGTTGATGCCGCCGAAGGTGATGGAGATGCGTCGCACGGTGTCGATGAAGGCCTGCGGGCTTTCAGAATCGACTTCGATATCGAACACATCGATACCGGCAAAGCGCTTGAACAGCACGCCTTTGCCTTCCATGACCGGCTTGGACGCGAGAGGCCCGAGGTTACCCAGACCCAGAATCGCGGTGCCATCAGAGATGACCGCTACCAGGTTGCCCTTGCCGGTGTACTTGTAGGCAAGTTCCGGATCGCGACCGATTTCGCGGACCGGCTCAGCCACACCCGGGCTGTAGGCCAGCGACAGATCGCGAGCGGTAGCAGTGGCTTTGGTGAGCTCGACGCTGAGTTTCCCCGGACGGGGATGAGCGTGATATTCGAGAGCGGCAGTTTTCAAATCTGACATGGGGGCATTCCGCTTTTTTGCTGTTGGACAGACGGACCGCCGAGCATACGCAAGTCATAAAGTCCTAACAAGACTGGCGGGTCACCTGTGTCAAGAGGCCGCATCTACGACTTTCAGCGTAGAGCCGCAGAACATAAGGCCTGGATCGGCAACAATCCTCAGCAAAAATATCTACAATTTATTTATTAACTGTATCCAACATTGCAGGGTGAGTGATCGACATCATCCAGCGCGGTTGACCTGATTTCAGACCGCCCCGACGCGAACGATCGAACACCCAGCCACGGGCTTCGATTCGCTGCCCCTTCAATCGCTGCAGCGCGGCAGTGTCGAACTGGCCGAGCAGCTTGGGCGCAATGCGCAGCACCAACGAATCGCCGAATTCGATCCACAGGCCGCCGCCATTGCGCTGCACGCTGGTCACGCGCCCGCTGACCAGCGCGAACCCGCCGGTACTGATCTGCTCGGCCGGTTGAACCGGCGAATTGCGCCACAGACCCAGGCCGGCCCGTCGAGCTGACTGCTCTGCGACCTGCTGGCAGCTGACCAGCGCAACGTTCGGGGAAACCGCGACGAGATAGCCAAGGCCCTCGGCAAGGAGTTGCGCCTCAAGGTTGGCGCCATCACGGCCATAGACGTTAGCGAGAGTGCGGCCGTAATGATCGGTCGGCTCTTCACCCACGCGCAGCCTGACCTGCCCATCACTGGCATCGATCAACGCCTGCAAACGACGCTTCGCCACATCTGCAAACGGCTGGGCTGACTGACCCTTTTTGCCGGTTTCCGGCGTATTGAGGCCAATCATGCGAACGCTGCGACCATCGCTCAGGCGCACCGTGTCGCCATCGACCACTCGCTGCACCTGAGCCACAGGCAGCGACGGCGGCGCCGGGCACAAGGCCTGGGCCGTCGAAAGCCAAATCGCGGACATAAAAAAGGCGCCCGCGAGGGACGCCTTCTTAAGCAGCCTGGAGAAACGCATCGGCGACTCCAGAGCGGCCAACCTTACTCTGCAGCAGCAGGAGCTTTGGTAGGACCGAATGCACCGAAACGCGACTTGAACTTGTCGACACGACCGCCGACGTCCAGAGTTTTTTGCTTGCCGGTGTAGAACGGGTGGCACTCGTTGCACACGTCCAGGCTCAGAGGCTTGGCCAGTGTGGAACGGGTTTTGATGACATTGCCGCAGCTGCAGGTTGCGTCAATGGCTTCGTAAACTGGATGGATATCAGCTTTCATGGGTATTTCCTCAGGCTATCGTGCCGCCACCCAACACTATTGTTGAATACCGCACGGAATTAGGCCGCGCATATTAACAGACAACGCCAATCACGCAAGGGAACGTTCACGCCGGTCGTCTGCTAAGATCGCGCCCTTCGTCATACTCCGTAACAGGATATCCCCCGCGTGCCCGACGCCATCTTGCGCCTCGCCCTGCCCTCGCCGCTGCGTCGCCTGTTCGACTACCTTGCCCCCGCAGGTGTGGCGCGCAGTACGTTGCAGCCGGGGATGCGCCTGCGCGTGCCATTTGGCCGTCGGGAAATGATCGGCGTGCTGGTGGAAGTCGTCGATCACAGCGACGTGCCGGCCGACAAGCTCAAGCCGGCCATTGCTGTGCTGGATGCCGAACCGCCGTTGCCGCCCGCACTGTTCAAGTTGTGCCTGTGGACGGCCCAGTATTACCAGCACAGCCTGGGCGACACGCTCAGTTGGGCGTTGCCAGTGTTGCTGCGTCAGGGCGAGCCGGCGGAAGCGCGGCAGGAGCGTTTCTGGCACGCCGCACCAGATGCCAGCGTCGATGACCCGCGCATCGCCCGGGCGCCGAAACAAAAGGAGGCGCTGCGCACCCTGGCCCAGCACCCCCATGGCGTGGCTCATCAGTTGCTGAGCAAGCTGATGCTCAACCGGGACAGCCTGAATCTGCTGCTCGCCAAGGGACTGGTGACCGTCGAGGTGCGCGGTCATGGGCCGGTCGAGCGGCACGAGCACTGGCTGGCGCAGCCGGAACTGCCGCTCAACACTGAGCAGCGGGCCGCCTATGAAGCCATCCGCTCGGGTTTCGGCAGCTTTCATGCCTCACTGCTGGCGGGCGTCACCGGCAGCGGCAAGACCGAGGTGTACCTGCAGCTCATCCGCGAAACGCTGGAAGCGGGCAAGCAGGCGCTGGTGCTGATTCCGGAAATCAACCTGGGTCCGCAGACCCTGGCGCGCTTCGAGCAGCGTTTCAACGCGCGCATCGCGCTGCTGCATTCGGCAGTCAATGATCGCGACCGGCTGGACGCCTGGCTGGCGGCGCGCGATGGCGAAGCCGACATCATCATCGGCACCCGCTCGGCGCTGTTCACCCCGATGAAAAACCCCGGGTTGATCATCATCGACGAGGAGCACGACGGCTCCTATAAACAGCAGGAAGGCCTGCGCTATCACGCCCGGGATCTGGCGCTGGTGAGGGCGCATCAGGAAGACATCCCGATCGTCCTCGGCTCGGCGACGCCTTCGCTGGAAAGTCTGCACAACGCCCACACCGGTCGATACGCGCTCCTGCGTCTGAATCAGCGCGCGGGCGGGGCCCAGCAACCCCGCTTCCTGCGCCTGGATGTCAAAAGCCGCCCCCTCGACAGCGGCATCTCGGGCCCTATGCAGCAAGCCATCGGTCAGACCCTGGCGGCGGGCCAGCAAGTGCTGGTGTTCCTCAACCGACGCGGCTTTGCCCCGACGCTGCTGTGTCACGACTGTGGCTGGCTGTCGGAATGCCCTCGCTGTGACGCGCGCATGACCGTGCACCAGCGCTCGGGTGAGCTGCGTTGTCACCATTGCGGCCATGTCGAACGGGTGCCACGCAATTGCCCGGCGTGCGGCAAGGTCGATCTGCGCCCGGTGGGTGCGGGGACCGAGCGTGCCGAGGAGCGGCTGGCAATTCTGTTCCCCGACTACCCGGTGCTGCGCGTTGATCGGGACAGCACCTCGCGCAAGGACGCGATGAATCAGCTGTTCGCGACCATCCAGAAAGGCCAGCCGTGCATTCTGGTGGGCACGCAAATGCTCGCCAAAGGGCATCACTTCCCGCGCGTGACGCTGGTGTCGATTCTCGATGCCGATGGCGGGCTGTTCTCCGGCGACTTCCGCGCCAGCGAGCGCATGGCGCAATTGATTGTGCAGGTCGCAGGCAGAGCCGGGCGCGCCGAAGAGCCGGGCAAGGTGATCATCCAGACTCACCTGGCCGACCATCCTTTATTGATTCAACTGACCGAACAGGGCTATTTCGCGTTTGCCGAGCAGGCCTTGAGCGAACGTCGCGCCGCCGGGCTGCCGCCGTTTTCGCACCTGGCGCTGCTGCGCGCCGAAGCGCACAAGCCGGGTCAGGCCGAGGGGTTTCTCGACGAAGCCTGCACCGAAGCCGAGCGCTTGCTGAAAGACATGGCGCTGGGCGGCATTGAGCTGCTGGGCCCGGTTCCGGCACCGATGGAACGACGCGCCGGACGCTATCGCGCTCAGTTGCTGGTTCAGGCCAACGCCCGCGCGCCGCTGCACAAGCTGCTCGCGACCTGGCTGCTGACACTGGAAAACATGCCCAGCGGGCGCCAGGTCAGATGGTCGCTGGACGTGGATCCGGTGGACCTTTATTGATTCGCATCGGTTGACCGCGCATCCAGCGCGGTTGGCAAGGTGGCCCCGGCCACGGATAATGCCCAGTTTTTCCACCCGCGCATCCAGGCGCGGCCGCGCTTGCGGTCGAAAGAGAGCACCATGAAAGACACCATTCGCCAGCTGATTCAACAAGCTCTGAGCCAACTCGTCACCGATGGCGTCTTGCCGGAAGGGCTGACGCCGGCGATTCAGGTGGAGAACGCCAAGGACAAGAAAAACGGCGACTTCGCCAGCAATATCGCCATGATGCTGGCCAAGCCTGCGGGCATGAAGCCGCGTGACCTGGCCGAGAAAATCGTCGCCGCGTTGCCCGCGGACGAGCAGATCACCCAGGTCGACATCGCCGGCCCCGGTTTCCTCAATTTCTTCCAGAACACCCAGGCCCTGGCTTCGCGACTCGACGAAGCTCTGGCCGACGCGACCCTGTCCGTGCGCAAGAACGGCCCTGCTCAACGCGTTGTGGTCGACCTGTCTGCGCCGAATCTGGCCAAAGAGATGCACGTCGGCCACTTGCGCTCGACCATCATTGGCGACGGCGTGGCCAGCGTCCTTGAGTTTCTTGGCGACACCGTGATCCGTCAGAACCACGTCGGCGATTGGGGCACTCAGTTCGGCATGCTGCTGGCCTATCTGCAGGAAACCCCGGCGACCAGCGATGAGCTGGCTGACCTCGAAAACTTCTATCGCGCCGCCAAGGGCCGTTTCGACGAGTCCGAAGAGTTCGCCGAGCGCGCACGTGGGCTGGTGGTCAAGCTGCAAGCCGGGGACGCCGAGTGCCTGAGCCTGTGGACGCGATTCAAGGACATCTCGCTGTCCCACTGCCAGGAAGTGTACGAACGCCTGAACGTCAAACTCACGCCGAAGGACGTCATGGGCGAAAGCGCCTACAACGACGACCTCGCCAATGTCGTCGCCGACCTGAAGAAGGCCGGACTGCTGGTCGAGAGCAACGGCGCGCAGTGTGTGTTTCTTGAAGAATTCAAAACCGCTGAAGGCACGCCGCTGCCGGTGATCGTACAAAAGGCCGGTGGCGGTTATCTCTATGCCACAACCGACCTCGCCGCCATTCGCTACCGCAGCAACGTGCTGAAAGCCGATCGCGCGCTGTATTTCGTCGATCAGCGTCAGGCGCTGCACTTCCAGCAGGTCTTCGAAGTGGCGCGCCGCGCAGGCTTCGTCACCAACGGCATGCAGATGGAGCACATGGGCTTCGGCACCATGAACGGCGCCGATGGCCGTCCGTTCAAGACCCGCGATGGCGGCACGGTCAAGCTGGTCGACCTGCTCGATGAAGCCGAAGAGCGCGCCTATACGCTGGTCAAAGAGAAAAACCCGGACGTCGCCGAAGACGAGTTGCGCTCGATCGCCAAGGCCGTGGGCATCAGCGCGGTGAAATACGCGGACCTGTCCAAGCATCGCGCCAGCGACTACAGCTTCAACTTCGACCAGATGCTCAGCTTCGAAGGCAACACCGCGCCTTATCTGCTGTACGCCTACACCCGTGTGGCCGGCGTATTCCGCAAGCTCGAAGAAAAGGGCGAAAGCTTCAACGCGAGCGAGGGCCGAATCATCCTGGACGCCGCCCAGGAGCAAGACCTGGCCGCGCGCCTGGCGCAGTTCGGCGAGACCGTGAACACCGTTGCTGACAAGGGCACACCTCACGTGCTCTGCGCGTATCTGTATGACCTCGCCGGCCTGTTCTCCAGTTTCTACGAGAACTGCCCGATCCTGGCGGCGGAAAACCCTGAACAACAGCAAAGCCGTCTGCGCCTCGCCGCCCTGACCGGTCGCACCCTCAAGCAAGGCCTGCAGTTGCTGGGTCTGGACACTCTGGAGCGTATGTAAGTTGGCCGTTAAAAAGAAACCTGCTCCCAAGCGCGGCGCCAGCCGGTATCAGGCACCCGCCAAGAAGCCGATTCCGGGCTGGGTGTGGATGGCGATCGGCCTGACCGTCGGCGCGTTCGTTGTTTTCCTGATGAAGCTCGAACCCGGCAGCGGCGACGACATCAAGCGCGTCAAGGCTGAAGCCAAGGCCGCGAAGATTGCCGAAGCAAACAAGACGCCGCCCAGCCCGACCGCGCCTGTGAAGCCGAAATACGACTTCTACACGCTGTTGCCTGAGTCGGAAGTCATCGTGCCGAACGAAGCGGTGCCGGAGAAGACGCCACCGGTCGTTGCGCCAAGCACGCCGGTTACGCCTGAAGTGGCCGCGAAGATCGACACCGCTCGCGCCCAGGCGGCGCTCAGCGGTCTGACGCCACCGCCAGCGCCTCCGGTGACCAAGCCGGCGGCGGTGACGACGTTCTTCCTGCAAGCGGGCTCGTTCCGCAAACAGGCCGACGCCGAGAAGGTGCGCGCGCAGATCATTCTGCTGGGGCAAACGTCGACCGTGGAGTCAGGCACGGTGAAGGATGAAACCTGGTACCGCGTGCTGGTCGGCCCGTTCAGCAACCGCGAACAGCTGACCACAGCGCAGAAGCAGTTGGCAGGTGGCGGTTTCAGCAACCTGCTGCTGCAACAGCGCCAGGCTCGCTAGGGCACTTCATAGAATGTGGTAGCTGCTCTTGGTCCTGATGCAACGCCATAGCGCATCAAACACCGCACCTGTGGGAGCGAGCTTGCTCGCGAAGACGGTATTTCAGCCGCTGAAGATTTAGCGGACGATCACGCAGTGATCGGCACCGCCATTCATCCCTCAACCCACTCAACGGTTGAAATACCCGCCCCCACCCCCATATGAGTTTCCATCAGGGCATTTTCGCCCCGCAGCGTGGAGACTCTCCCCTTGACCACCATCGTTTCAGTGCGCCGCCAAGGCAAAGTCGTCATGGCCGGTGACGGCCAGGTTTCCCTGGGCAATACCGTCATGAAAGGCAACGCCAAGAAAGTCCGGCGCCTTTACCACGGCCAGGTCATCGCCGGTTTCGCAGGCGCCACCGCTGACGCCTTCACCCTGTTCGAGCGTTTCGAAGCCCAACTGGAAAAACACCAGGGTCACCTCATTCGCGCCGCCGTAGAGCTGGCGAAAGAATGGCGCACCGACCGCTCCCTGAGTCGCCTTGAAGCCATGCTGGCCGTTGCCAACAAGGACGCTTCGCTGATCATTACCGGTAACGGTGACGTCGTTGAGCCCGAAGACGGCCTGATCGCCATGGGTTCCGGCGGCGCCTTCGCCCAGGCCGCTGCCCGCGCATTGCTGCTGAAGACCGAACTCTCTGCCCGTGAAATCGCCGAAACCGCCCTGCACATTGCCGGCGACATCTGCGTCTTCACCAACCACAACATCACCATTGAGGAGCAGGACCTCGCCGAGTAAGTCGCGCGCGCTGGCCGCCATTCATCGCGGCCTGCCCGACTCCCGCTCTGCCGAGGACCGTTGAAAACCATGTCCATGACTCCCCGTGAAATCGTCCACGAACTCAATCGCCATATCATCGGCCAGGACGATGCCAAACGCGCCGTCGCCATCGCGCTGCGTAATCGCTGGCGCCGGATGCAGTTACCCGAAGAGCTGCGCGTCGAAGTCACCCCGAAGAACATCCTGATGATCGGCCCGACCGGCGTCGGTAAAACCGAAATCGCCCGTCGTTTGGCGAAACTCGCGAACGCGCCGTTCATCAAGGTCGAAGCGACCAAGTTCACTGAAGTTGGCTACGTAGGCCGCGACGTCGAGTCGATCATCCGTGATCTCGCCGACGCTGCAATGAAGCTGCTGCGTGAACAGGAAATCACCAAGGTTCGCCACCGCGCCGAAGACGCCGCCGAAGACCGCATTCTCGATGCCCTGCTGCCACCGGCACGCGCGGGCTTCAACGAGGACGCGTCGTCAGGCAGCGATTCCAATACCCGTCAGCTGTTCCGCAAGCGCCTGCGCGAAGGCCAACTGGACGACAAGGAAATCGAGATCGAGGTCGCTGAAATGGGCGGCGTTGATATTTCCGCGCCGCCGGGCATGGAAGAGATGACCAACCAGCTGCAGAGCCTGTTTGCCAATATGGGCAAGGGCAAGAAGAAGAGCCGCAAGCTGAAAGTCAAAGACGCGCTGAAGATGGTTCGCGATGAAGAAGCGGGCCGTCTGGTCAACGATGAAGAACTGAAAGCCAAGGCGCTGGAAGCGGTTGAGCAGCATGGCATCGTGTTCATCGACGAGATCGACAAAGTGGCCAAGCGCGGCAATGTTGGCGGCGCCGATGTGTCCCGCGAAGGCGTGCAGCGCGACTTGCTGCCACTGATCGAAGGCTGCACCGTTAACACCAAGCTGGGCATGGTCAAGACCGACCACATTCTGTTCATTGCATCTGGTGCATTCCACCTGAGCAAGCCAAGCGATCTGGTGCCTGAGCTGCAGGGTCGTCTGCCGATTCGTGTCGAGCTGAAAGCGCTGAGCCCGCAGGATTTCGAACGCATCCTGACCGAACCCCATGCGTCGCTGACCGAGCAATACCGGGAGCTGCTGAAGACCGAAGGCCTGAACATTGCGTTCCTGCCGGATGGCATCAAGCGCCTGGCCGAGATTGCCTGGCAGGTCAACGAGAAAACCGAGAACATCGGTGCGCGTCGCTTGCACACGCTGCTTGAGCGGTTGCTGGAAGAGGTTTCTTTCAGTGCCGGCGACCTGGCAGGCGCGCAGGATGGCGGGACGATCCAGATCGACGCTGAATACGTGAACAGTCACCTGGGTGAGCTGGCGGAAGACGAAGATCTGTCGCGCTATATCCTTTAAAGCAGCTGCAAGCGGTTAGCTTCAAGCGGCAAGCAGATTTCACTGGCTGCACGAATCTGCTTCGCTTGGAGCTTGTAGCTTGTAGCTTGTAGCTTGTAGCTGAGATTACCTCTATGACCCGCATCCCCACCGCTATCCAGCTGCACAAAGCCTCGAAAGTCCTCAGCCTGAAATACGGGCCGGATGAGGAGTACCGCTTGCCGGCGGAGTTCCTGCGGGTGCACTCGCCGTCGGCGGAGGTGCAGGGCCATGGCAATCCGATTCTGCAGTTCGGCAAGCTGGGCGTCGGGCTCACCAAGGTCGAGCCCGCCGGCCAGTACGCGCTGAAGCTGACCTTCGACGACGGTCATGACAGCGGGCTGTTTACTTGGGAATACCTGGAGCAACTGGCGCAACGCCAGACGCAACTGTGGGATGAGTATCTGGCTGAGCTCAAGGCCGCCGGCAAATCCCGCGACCCTTCCGAGCAAGTCATCAAGCTGATGCTCTAGCCCCTCTCTCGGGACTTCAGGCCATCAAGACTTTATCCAGCTGCCGTTCAACTTCGGTCTGAATCGAACCGCTCATGGCCGAAAGGAAGAAGTTGAGGTCGATATTCACCCGTACCCACTCATCCTCGACCGCGACAGTGCCCTTGGCGCCCTTGCCTTCCAGGGCGACGGTATCGCCTGTCCACTCGTGCTCGATGCCGTACTTGTCGGACAGTTTCTGCAGCATGATCTCAGCCTTCTCGCGGGCCTTTTCCTTTCCCAGCGTGTGCTGGCGTTCCACGGTAATTCTGGCCACTGACGGGCTCCTGCTTCGGCTTAAATCGTCGGCGCACTATACCAGCGGCCCGGACCGAAGAAACTGTTGGCCGTGAGCCTTGTCAAGACAAAGCCAGCCCCGACGATTAGAATGGCGCCACTTTATTCCGGTGACAGCGATATGAATGATCCGCGCAAAGGCAGCGATGCCGAACCCATCACCCACTTCGGTTACAAAAACGTACCGGAAAGCCAGAAGGCCGAGAAAGTCGCCGAGGTATTTCACTCCGTCGCGGCCAAATATGACCTGATGAACGACGTCCTGTCAGGCGGCATGCATCGCCTCTGGAAGCGCTTCACCATCGAACTGTCAGGCGTTCGCAGCGGCAACCGCGTGCTCGACATCGCGGGCGGCACTGGCGACCTGGCGAAGAAGTTTTCCCATCTCGTGGGCCCGACCGGCGAAGTCGTACTGGCCGACATTAACGCTTCGATGCTCAAGGTCGGTCGTGACCGCCTGCTGGATCGCGGCGTGGCCGGCAACATCAAGTTCGTCCAGGCCGACGCTGAAAAGCTGCCGTTCCCTGACAACTACTTCGACTGCGTGACCATCGCCTTCGGCCTGCGCAACGTGACGCACAAGGAGGACGCCATCCGCTCCATGCTGCGCGTGCTCAAGCCGGGCGGTCGTTTGCTGGTGCTGGAATTCTCCAAGCCCACCAGCAAAGTCATGTCCAAGATCTACGACGCCTACTCGTTCGCCTTCATGCCGCTGGCCGGCAAGCTGATCACCAACGATTCGGAAAGCTATCGCTATCTGGCGGAGTCGATCCGCATGCACCCTGATCAGGAAACACTGAAGTCGATGATGGTCCAGGCCGGTTTCGACCGCGTGACCTACCACAACATGACGTCCGGCATCGTCGCGCTGCACCGGGGCATCAAGCCCTGATGCTGATCAACGGCTTGCTCGCCAGTGCCGAGCACGGCATCAACCGCGTGCTGCGCATGGACAGCACTGCCTTGCCACGCCTTGACCGGCTGAGCGGCAAGGTCATCGCGATCGAGTGCACCAGCCCGGCGTTTCATCTTCACGTACTGCCCAGCGACGACGGCCTGATGCTGGCGGCGAACTGGGAAGGCGGTGCCGACGTAACCCTGCGCGCCCCCGCTGCGAGCCTGATGCGCCTGGCGATGAGCAATGACAAAAATGCCGTGCTGCACAGCCCGGAAGTCGAGCTGGATGGCGAAAGCGCCGTGCTGCTTGAGCTGGTGGGCGTGCTGCAGGACCTGGACCTCGACTGGGAATACGAGCTGCAACGCTGGCTCGGTCCCGTCGCGGCGCCCCTGATCGGCGGGCACCTGCGCAACAGCGCGCGCTGGACCCGCGACAGCGCAGCCAGCCTCAGCCACAACCTGGCCGAATACCTGGCCGAAGAATCCCGCACGCTGGTCGGCAAACGCGAGGCGGAAGCCCGCTTCGCCGAACTGGATCAGACCAAACAAGACCTGGAACGCCTCGAAGCCCGCTTCGAGCGTCTGGCCCACTCCCTCAAATCCAGCGATAACGCATGAGCCTGCTTGCCGTCCGCCGCCTGTTTCGCATCCAGCGTGTCGTAATCCGTTACCGCCTTGATGATCTGTTGTTCGCCCTGCCCCTGCCGTGGTGGCTGCTGGCCGTGCGCTTTGTACTGCCATGGCGCTGGCTGCCGCGGCGCAAGAACGAACTGAGCCGTGGCGCGCGTCTGCGGCTGGCGTTGCAGGACCTGGGGCCGATTTTCATCAAGTTCGGGCAGCTGCTGTCCACCCGCCGTGACCTGCTGCCTGAAGACGTCGCCGACGAGCTGATGATGCTGCAGGACCGCGTGCCGCCGTTCGACTCCGCCAAAGCCGTTGCGCTGATCGAATCACAGCTGGGCGCGAAGATCAGCGAGGTCTTCAGTCGTTTCGACGTGGCCCCGCTGGCTTCGGCGTCTGTCGCTCAAGTCCACGCCGCGCGCCTGAAAACAGGCGAAGAAGTGGTGGTGAAGGTCGTGCGGCCAGGCCTGAAGCCGATCATCGGCTCTGACCTGGCGTGGCTATTCATCCTGGCGAAGATTGCCGAGCGGGTTTCGGCTGATGCGCGTCTGCTGCACCCGGTGGACGTGGTCGCCGATTACGAAAAAACCATCTACGACGAACTCGACCTGTTGCGCGAGGCGGCCAACTCCAGCCAGCTGCGCCGTAACTTCGAAGGCTCGACCATGCTTTACGTGCCGCAGGTCTATTGGGACTGGTGCCGGCCGAAGGTGTTGGTCATGGAGCGCATCTACGGCGTGCAAGTGACCGATCTGGCAACCCTCGCCGATCAGCGCACCGACATGAAAAAGCTGGCCGAGCGCGGCGTCGAGCTGTTCTTCACCCAAGTCTTCCGTGACAGCTTTTTCCACGCCGACATGCATCCCGGCAACATTTTCGTCAGCACGGTCACGCCGTGGGATCCGCAGTACATTGCCATCGACTGCGGCATTGTCGGCAGCCTGACCCCTGAGGATCAGGACTATCTGGCGCGCAACCTGTTTGCGTTCTTCAAGCGTGATTATCGCCGTGTGGCTCAGCTGCACATTGACTCGGGCTGGGTGCCGGCCGAGACCAAGCTGAATGAATTCGAAGCGGCCATCCGGACGGTGTGCGAGCCGATCTTCGAAAAACCGCTGAAGGACATTTCCTTTGGCCAGGTGCTGATGCGCCTGTTCCAGACCGCTCGGCGGTTCAACATGGAAGTGCAGCCGCAACTGGTGCTGCTGCAAAAGACGCTGCTCAACATCGAAGGCCTGGGCCGTCAGCTGTATCCGGAGCTGGATCTCTGGGCGACTGCGCAGCCGTTCCTCGAACGCTGGATGCGCGAACGGGTCAGCCCGAAAACCCTGCTCGGCAATCTACAGTCCCAGGTCGAACAGATTCCGCATCTGGCCAACATGACCCGAGATTTGCTCGAGCGTTTGTCGCAGCCCCATCGCCACGATCCGCCCCCGCCCTATCGGCGCGACGGCGATCATTGGGCCCTTCGCTTGCTCGGCGCTGGCCTGCTGGCCGGTGGCGTTCTGTTGGCGATCACCCATACCCAGACCGGCGAAGCGCTGAACACCCTGAGCGCCTGGCCTGCCTTGCTGATGCTGGCGGCAGGCGTCTATCTGGTCGTTCGCCGATAGCCATCGGCGCGAGCCGCTGGCACACTAACCCTCCCCTGGAACGGCCGGAGCCGATGATGAAAGACTGGCTGGACGAGATTAAGTGGGACAAGGACGGTCTGGTTCCAGCAATCGCGCAGGACCACATGACCGGTCGCGTGCTGATGATGGCCTGGATGAACCGCGAAGCCTTGAGCCTGACTGCCAGCGAACAGCGCGCTATCTATTGGTCACGTTCACGTGGCAAGTTGTGGCGAAAGGGCGAAGAATCGGGCCACGTGCAGAAGCTTCATGAACTGCGCCTGGACTGTGATGCCGACGTCATTATCCTGATGGTCGAGCAAATCGGCGGCATCGCTTGCCATACTGGCCGCGAGAGCTGCTTCTACCGCGTCTACGACGACGCCGGCTGGAAGACCGTGGACCCGGTGCTCAAAGACCCGGATGCCATTTACCAAGCAGGACACTGAACATGACTGATACCTTGTCACGCCTTGCCGAGGTGCTTGAAGCACGCAAGGGCGCGGCTGCCGACTCTTCTTACGTCGCCAGCCTTTATCACAAGGGACTGAACAAGATTCTGGAGAAGGTCGGCGAGGAGTCGGTCGAAACCATAATCGCTGCCAAGGACGCTGCCATCAGCGGTGACTGCAGTGATGTCGTCTACGAAACCGCCGACTTGTGGTTCCACAGCATGGTGATGCTTGCCCAACTGGGCCAGCACCCGCAAGCCGTGCTCGATGAGCTGGACCGCCGCTTCGGCCTGTCCGGACACGCCGAGAAAGCGTCTCGCTCGGCGGAATAAACGCTTGGGCTGCGGCCCGAAATTTCTTGTGAGGAACGCGTCATGGGCATTTTTGACTGGAAACACTGGATCGTCATTCTTGTGGTTGTGGTGCTGGTGTTCGGCACCAAGAAACTCAAGAACCTGGGGACTGACGTGGGTGAGTCGATCAAGGGCTTTCGCAAGGCCATGAATGACGATGACAAGCATCCGGAAGAGCCAACGGTGCAGCCGCCGGTTCAACCACAGCCGACCGCGCAGCCTGTGCCTCCGACTCAGCCGCTGCACCAGCCGCACACCATCGACGCGCAAGCGCAACGAGTCGAAGACCCCCTCCGCAAAGACTAGGTCGTGACGCATGTTTGGTATCAGCTTTTCTGAACTGCTATTGGTCGGCCTCGTTGCCCTGCTGGTGCTGGGCCCCGAGCGTCTGCCGGGCGCAGCACGGACGGCCGGGCTCTGGATCGGCCGCCTGAAACGCAGCTTCAATGCGATCAAACAGGAAGTTGAGCGCGAAATCGGCGCTGACGAAATTCGGCGTCAGCTGCACAACGAGCACATTCTTTCGCTGGAAGAAGAAGCCCGCAAAATCATGCAGCCGCAGCAACCGCCTGCTGCGCCGGTCGCCCCGGCGGCGACTGTTGCGCCAGCGCCGGCCGAGCCTGCTGCCGAGACGCCGGTTTCACCGGCTCCGGCCTCTACAGCGCCGGTTATAGGTGCCGCATCTCCGGTACAGAGCGCGGACATTGGCCCGGCCGCTCCGGCTGAAAGTGCGTCGGTCACACCGCCGCCTGCTCACGTTGGGCCTGCCGCGCCTGCTGCACCAGAATCTGCACCCGCACCTGCGCCGGTCATCACCCCTGCGACCGGGGTGCAAAGTGCGCCTTCTGCCAACGATTCGTCACTGCCACCACGAGCCCCATGAGCGAAATTCCGGAAAATGACCAGCAAATGCCGCTGGTCTCGCACCTGACAGAACTGCGCTCGCGACTGCTGCGCTGCGTGCTGGCGATCTTCGTGATCTTCGGCGCGCTGTTCTACTTCACCCAGAAGATCTACACCTTCGTCTCTGCCCCGCTGCGCAAGTTTCTGCCTGATGGCGCCACGATGATCGCGACCGATGTGGCCTCGCCGTTCATTACGCCGTTCAAGCTGACGATGATGGTGGCGCTGTTCCTGGCGATGCCGGTGATTCTGTATCAGATCTGGGGCTTCATCGCGCCGGGGCTGTACAAACATGAAAAACGCGTGGCAGTGCCGCTGTTGATCTCCAGCATCATCCTGTTCTATGCCGGGATGGCATTTGCCTACTTTCTGGTCTTCCCGCTGATTTTCCACTTTTTCGCCAGCGTTACCCCGGAAGGCGTGTCGATGATGACGGACATTGCCAGCTACCTGGACTTCGTCATGACGCTGTTCCTGGCGTTTGGTGTGGCGTTCGAGATCCCGGTGGCGGTTGTGCTGCTGGTGTGGATCGGCATCGTCGACGTCAAATACCTGAAGAAGATTCGCCCGTACGTGGTGATCGGCTGCTTCGTGGTGGGCATGATCCTCACCCCGCCGGACATCTTTTCGCAGACCCTGCTGGCTGTGCCGATGTGGCTGCTGTTTGAAATCGGCGTGTTGTGCAGTTCGATGATCACCAAGCGCGGCGATCATGAAGACGACGAAAAAGCCGAAGACGAGCAGAGCCAACCGCCAGCGACCCAGCCGTGAACCTGCTGTTGCTGGAGGACGCCGACTTTATCGCGGCGGACCGGGTTGTGCTGCGTGATCGGCGCCTCAAGCACATGCAGGAAGTGCATCGCAGCGAAGTGGGCGACAGCCTGCGGGTCGGCCGTGTGGGCGGACTGCTGGGCAGTGCGCAACTGCTGCGGCTGGAAGCGCGGGAAGCCGAGCTGTCGGTGAGCTTCGAGCACGCCCCGCCGGCCAAACTCCCCCTGACGCTGATCCTGGCACTGCCCCGCCCGAAGATGCTGCGCCGGGTGTTTCAGACCGTAGCGACGATGGGTGTGCCCCGAGTCATCCTGGTCAACAGCTACCGCGTCGAAAAAAGCTTCTGGCAGACGCCTTTTCTGGAGCCTGCGGCCATCCGCGAACAGTTGATTCTCGGGCTGGAACAGGCCCGGGACAGCGTGCTGCCGGAAATCGTCATCGAGAAGCGTTTCAAACCTTTCGTTGAAGACCGACTGCCCGCCATTGCGGACGGGACGTTGGGGTTGGTCGGTCATCCGGGTGACTTCCCCGACTGCCCGCGTGCGGTTGAGCAGCCTGTCACCCTGGCTATCGGGCCTGAAGGTGGCTGGATTCCCTACGAAGTTGATTTGCTGCAGGCCTCGGGCCTGACTCCAGTCCAGCTGGGCGCGCGGATCCTGCGCGTAGAAACCGCCGTCACCGCACTGCTCGCCCGATTGTTCTAGGGCCCGCGCACATCGAACATGGGGACACCCGTATCCCCGCAGACGCAAAACCTGTGGGGAGCGAGCTTGCTCGCGAAGGGGCCGATACATCCGCTAAATATCCGGCGCTTGAAATGCAGTCTTCGTGAGCAAGCTCACTCCCACAAGTCCTGTGTTTGCTGCTCGACAGCGCGGTTTCAGAACGCAGACCAACGCTCACCGAACATCGTGACGCCGATTTCCCCGCAGACGCAAAACCTGTGGGGAGCGAGCTTGCTCGCGAAGTGGCCGATACATCCGCTAAATATCCGGCGTTTGAAATGCAGTCTTCGTGAGCAAGCTCACTCCCACAAGTCCTGTGTTTGCTGCTCGACAGCGCGGTGTCAGAACACAGACCCGCGCTTAGAGCACATGGCGACACCGATCTCCCCGCCGACGAAGAACCCGTGGGAGATTCTATGGTTGTCATCAAGCCAAAATCCCCCCTTTCGGTTGATATTCGCTTTGGTTTTTCATCAGGGAG
>NZ_JBWKQL010000017.1:0-101159 GCF_059418765.1 Pseudomonas sp. GW821-FHT07F05 | reverse complement strand
GGGGTGGTCTTCGGCATCACGATGGTCGCCGACACGTTCAGCGTCTTCGCCGCCAGCGCCAGGCCTTGGGCGTGATTACCCGCCGACGCCGTCACCACGCCCCGCGCCAGTTCTTCCGGACTCAACTGCGCCAGCTTGTTGTACGCGCCGCGAATCTTGAAGGAGTACACCGGCTGCAAGTCTTCGCGCTTGAGCAGCACGTTATTGCCCAGGCGCGCAGACAGCTGGCGGGCGGCGTGCAGCGGGGTTTCCACGGCGACGTCATACACGCGGGAGGTCAGGATCTTCTTGACGTAGTGATTGAGCAAGTCGCCCTGAGCGAGCGGCTGGGCTGGCATCTGATTCATCGTGTGGGCCTCGTGGAAAGGCTTGCGATGATCAGGTTGGCAGCGAAGAAAGCGAGGGAAGGGCGAATCATCATGTCTGGCTCCTGATGTGCTTTTTGGCCCGGGAGACAGAGAGAAAAAACCCGCCTCTAGGGCGGGTTGGGTGCAAACGTCGGCTAACCCGCCATGACTGGAATGGCGGTAATAATTATCTGGCCGAAGCAATGCTGGGGTGCGTTCATGGCGTCGAGACTATTGCGAACACGGCGCGGTCGTCAAGGGGGCTAACCCCATCATCGCTAAAAAACTGGCAGGCCGAAAAAACGGAGGGCGAGCCCAAAGAAGGCTTGGAGATCACTTGGCACTTGCCGTTTATCCGGGCGCGTCTAGTGTTCAACGGGCCTTCATTTTTTGTTCATGAGGGCACTTTAGGGTTGGGCGCGTAGTCAGTGAATCTGCTGCTGAATGACTCAGCGACACAAAAACACCATCGATCACAAGAACCCGCCACGAGGGCGCAAAAATGGACGAGTACCAGGAAGAACTGCTGGAATACCAGGCGTACGAGATGGACCCGCTGGAACCTGCCGAAGACGCCACCGAGTTGTAAGAAAGCCCACGCCTGCCAGTCAGAGCGACTGGCGCTGGCTACGACGAAACGCACCGGGCGTCTGTTCGGTCCAGCGTTTGAAGGCCCGCTGAAAGGCTTCGGCCGACGCAAATCCCAACAAGTAAGCGATTTCGCCAAAGGCCAGTTCGGTGTCCCGAATGTAGGTCATGGCGAGGTCGCGCCGGGTGTCATTGAGGATCGCGCGAAACTGTGTGCCTTCGTCCGCCAGCTTGCGGCGCAGGGTCCAGGTCGGCAGCTTCAGTCGCGCGGCCACTTCTTCCAGATCCGGCTCCCGCCCCCCATTCAACAACGGCCCCAGCAATTGGGTGATGCGCTCGCGCAGGCTGCGAGTGCGGGTGAGCTGTTCCAGTTCCCGTTCACACACCTGCAGCAGATGCCGCCAGGTACTCGGCACGTGGTCGGGGTTGCGCAGGCCAAGCTGATTCTGGTTGAGGCGCAGCTGATTGACTCCCGCCGCGAAACTCACGGGCTGCTCGCAGAGCGTGGCGTATTCCGCGGCGTAGGCGGGGGCGTCGAATTCGATCTCCAGACGTTCGGCGACAAGCTTCGTCCCGCTCAGGGTCGACAGCTGATGCAGCCAGCCGCTGAGAATCGAATCCACCACGAAGCGGTTGTAGTCGTTGTACGGACTGATCGAGTAAAAACGCAGCCAGGCACCGGCGCTGTCTTCGTGCAGGCTCGACTGGCCGCGATAATTCGAGCCGTACAGCGCTTCAAAGCGAATCAGCGTCCGCGCCGCTTCCCGCACCGTTGGCGCTTGGGCAGCGGTGATGCCGGCCAGCCCGGCGTGACTCAAGCGACTGGATTGGCCCATCCTCAGGCCCAGGGCAGGCATGCCGGTGAGTTCGATGGCCCCATGGCCCAGGCGCATGTAGCGCGGGATCGACAGCCGGGCGCCGGCCTCACCCAGTCGCGCAGCGTCCAGGCCATATTGCGCCAGCAAGGGGTGCGGGTCTTTGCCCTCGCCGCGAACAGCATCAGCGAGGCTGTGAACGAAACCCACGGACAGATCGCCCAGACGCACGCGAGGGGAGCTCATCGGTCACAACCACAGATTGATCAGGCGCGCGCCATGACCGGGGCGGACGCCTTTCGGGGCGGCGCTGATGGATTGCTCGGCGATGCTCTGTCCGTCGCGGCTGGCGAAACTGTGCCCGGCGCTGCCCTGGTCCCAGAACTGGCCGCGCATGAACACGCTGACGCCGGCCTTGGCCGTGCTGGCCGGTGTCAGGGCCAGTCGACGCCATGCTTCGCCCTGGGTGATCGGCTTGGCGCCCAGGTTCAGATGGGCCGCCAGCGCGTCGTGCTTGTCGCTGCGCCAGGGTTGCGACCAGCCGTCCGTGCCTGCAACGTAGGCCGGGACCGCAATCAGCTCGACGCCGCTGGCATTGAGGCGCGCGTAGTTGTCGGGGTACCAGCTGTCACTGCCGATCAGCGTTGCCAGTCGCCCGGCGGGGGTGTCGACTACGTTGAGCGGCGCGTCCTTGCCGGGGCGGATGTAACCCCGCTGATTCCAGCCCGGAAACAACTGACGCTGGGGTTGCCCCAAGGGCAGGCCGTCAGGGCCGAACACCAGGCTGCTGTTGTAGAGCGCGCCATGGCCGATGCGCAGTTCACCGTTTTCCACCTGCGGGCTGGGCAGCACGATGGAGCCGGCCACCAGCGTTACCCCGAATTCCTTCGCCAGCCCGCCGAACACGGTTTGATAATCCTGCGCCATGCTGTGCGCCTTCATGCGCAAACGCGCATCCTCGAAGCGGCTGCTGCCCCGCGCGTGAATCACCGCGTCGATGAACAGCAGCGGGTTGCTGAACGCCAGCCAGTTCATGGCTTCTTCGAGAGTGGTGGCCTGATAGAACTGGGTTTTTTCGTCCACCGCCAACAACCAGGTGCCGATGTGCTCGGGCAGCACCACGATGGTTTTATCGTTGAGCAGCCCATGGTCGCGAGCCTGCACCAGATAGGACGCCAGCTTGCGGTGCAGGCGCTTGACGCTCGAATAATCGGAAGGGAACAGCTCGGGCTGAATGCCCAGCAGGTTGCCGCGTTCCCCGGGTTGCCCGTCGTTGATCACCAACTGGATGCGCAGGTCCGTCAGGTAGTGCCCGACATGACGCTTGCCCGTCCACAGCCCGTAGCTGACGAGAAGCATCACCAGCACTGCTGCGGTAAGTGAGCCGAGAACTTTGCGCATGAAGAAAGGAGAGCTGCCTCTGAAGAAGGCGCGCGGGGCGCCATGACGTTGCCGGAAGGCTACGGCAAAACGGCGATTTGGAGAAGGTTTGCCAACGACCAGGGCGGCCATTCGGCGAATGCGTTGAAGCGAGGCGGCATCGGCGGCCGCCTGCGCTGTATGAATCAACCGTGATGCCGGCGATTTGCAGGCATCACGGGCAGCGCGTTTTACAGGCGGAAGCGGCTGACCAGCGTGTTGAACGAAACCGCCAGGCGGGAAAGGTCCTGAGTCGACGCGTTGGTCTGGTGCGCACCGGCCGCCGTCTGGGTAGACAGATCCTGGATGTTCACCAGATTGCGGTCCACCTCGCGCGCGACATTCGCCTGCTCCTCGGATGCGGTGGCGATGACCATGTTGCGTTCGTTGATCTGGGCGATGCCGTCGGCGATCTGCTCCAGGGCGCGGCCCGTTGCCTGGGCCAGGGCCTGGGTGTCGGTCACCAGCGACTGGCTTTTGCCCATCGCCCCGACCGCCTGGTCGGCGCTGGCCTGGACGCTGTTGATCATGCCTTCGATTTCACCGGTCGAGGCCTGGGTGCGCGCGGCCAAGGCCCGGACTTCGTCGGCGACCACGGCAAAGCCCCGGCCCTGCTCACCGGCACGGGCGGCTTCAATGGCGGCGTTCAAGGCCAGCAGGTTGGTCTGTTCGGCGATGCCGCGAATCACGTCCAGCACCTTGCCGATGTCCCGGACCTGCACGGCGAGGTCGCGGACCATGTTGGTCGAGGTGGCGATTTCGGTGGTCGCGCTGTTGATGGCTTCGACCGCGCCACGGGCCTGGTCGCGGCCCTCGCTGGCCTGTTTGCTGGTGGTCCTAGACGCGTCGGAAGTGGACACGGCGTTACGCGCCACTTCTTCCACAGCGGAAGTCATTTCCGTGACGGCGGTCGCGGCCTGCTGGATCTCGTCGTTCTGGCGGACCAACCCTCGGCTGCCGTTATCGCTGACGGCGGTCAGCTCTTCTGCGGCAGAGGCCAGTTGACTGGACGCATCGGCAATCTGCTGAATGGTGCTTTTCAGGCTGCCCTGCATCTCGCCCAGCGCCGTCAACAATTGCCCGGCCTCATCACGGCCGGTGCTGACAATCTGTTGAGTCAGATCACCGCCAGCAATGCTCCGCGCGCTCGTGACCGCATAGGCGAGAGGACGGCTGATCAGGCGACTGATGAACATACCCAGCAAGATCGCCGCCAGAAAGGCAATAGCGATGCCGATGTACAGCGAGGTCTTGGCGGAGGACTCCATGCGGGCGGCATCCTCGGCGCCTTCGCCGATCTGCCGGTTATTGGACTCAACCATAACGGTCAATTCATCGAGCACCACGCGGAACGCCGCCTGCAGATCGCCAAACAACAAGGCACGGCCGTTATCAAGGTCGCCGGCTTTCATGAGGCCGACGTATTTCTGGACCAGTGCCTGGTAGGCCGGCCAGTCTTTTTCCATCTGGTCGCCCGCCGCGCGCTCATCGTCGGCCAGCGGGGTCTTGCGGTATTCGGCGAACGCTTTCTCGCTTTGCTGCTGGTTGGCGTTCATCGATGCAATCACTTCGTCCTTCACGCCCTGGGGCATGCCGGCGGCCGTCGCCGTATATAACCGATACAGATCGCGGCTTTGCCCTACGGCGTTGGTTTTGGCCTGGCCGGTTTTTGCGACGGACACCAGGTTGTTGCTGAACACCAGCTTCAGGCTGTCCGACAGGTCCGACACGCCACGGCTTCCGAGCACACCCACACCCAAGGTGATGAAGGCGCACAGCACAAAGGCTGCGACCAACTTGGTCGAAATTTTTGCATCATTGATCCAGCTCATTGGTCGTCCTGCCGAGGTATTGAGAAAAAGGACATTGCTCAGACATCGAGGCGGTGCGGCAAGGTCGTTGTGGGGCTATCGGCGCCGAAGGCCGAATCTGGAGGCTGGCCCGATGAACGATGAGGTGCACCGCTTGATCATGGATTTGTCACTTCCAGTCATTGAGCATGACCGAGCGGCTGTTTACTGTTTGCGCCATGTACAAGGCGCTGGTCCAAGGCCCTGACTGATTCGACGAGCGCCACAGAGCGCTCGCGCCCCGTGATGATGCTCGATGGAGTTTTTATGGCCGCCCCCCACTACCCGCATTTGCTCGCTCCCCTGGACCTGGGTTTCACCACGCTGCGCAACCGTACCCTGATGGGCTCGATGCACACCGGGCTTGAAGAGAAGCCGGGCGGGTTCGAGCGCATGGCGGTGTACTTCGCCGAGCGCGCACGGGGCGGGGTCGGCCTGATGGTCACCGGCGGCATCGCACCGAACGCTGAAGGCGGGGTGTATTCGGGGGCGGCCAAGCTGTCGACGCCGGAAGAGGCGGCCAACCATCGTGTCGTCACTAAAGCCGTGCATGAGGCTGGCGGCAAAATTTGCATGCAGATCCTTCACGCCGGCCGCTACGCCTACAGCCCCAAGCAAGTCGCACCGAGCGCGATCCAGGCGCCGATCAACCCCTTCACACCCAAAGAGCTCGACGAAGAGGGCATCGAGAAGCAGATTCAGGATTTCGTCACCTGCGCGACCCTGGCGCAGACCGCCGAGTACGACGGCGTCGAGATCATGGGCTCCGAAGGTTATTTCATTAACCAGTTTCTCGTCGCCCACACCAACCATCGCAGCGACCGTTGGGGCGGGAGCTATGAAAACCGCATGCGCCTGCCGGTAGAGATCGTGCGCCGCGTGCGTGAAGCCGTCGGCCCGAATTTCATCATCATTTATCGCCTGTCCATGCTCGACCTCATCGAGGGCGGCAGTACCTGGGAAGAAGTGGTGCAACTGGCCCAGGCCATCGAGCGTTCGGGGGCCACGCTGATCAACACCGGCATTGGCTGGCACGAAGCGCGGATTCCGACCATCGCCACCAAAGTCCCGCGCGCTGCCTTCGCCAAAGTGACGGCGAAAATGCGCGGCTCGGTGTCGATCCCGCTGATCACCACCAACCGCATCAACACCCCCGAGGTTGCCGAGCAGATACTCGCCGAAGGTGACGCCGACATGGTCTCCATGGCGCGCCCGTTTCTCGCCGACCCCGAATTCGTCAACAAGGCCGCGGCGGGTCGCAGCGACGAGATCAATACCTGTATCGGCTGCAACCAGGCGTGTCTCGACCACACCTTCGGCGGCAAACTCACCAGCTGCCTGGTCAACCCACGCGCTTGCCATGAAACCGAGCTCAATTACCTGCCGGTCACTCAGGTCCGCAAAATCGCCGTGATCGGCGCCGGTCCTGCGGGCCTCGCTGCCGCAACCGTCGCGGCCCAGCGCGGGCATGACGTGACGTTGTTCGACTCGGCGAGCGAAATCGGCGGGCAGTTCAACATCGCCAAGCGCATTCCGGGCAAGGAAGAGTTCTTCGAGACCCTGCGCTACTTCGGCCGCAAGCTGCAGACCACCGGCGTCGACCTGCGCCTGAACACCCGCGTCACGGCCAATGACCTGCTCGGCAAGGGCTATGACGAAGTGATTCTGGCCACCGGCATCGCGCCACGAACGCCCGCCATCCCCGGCGTCGACAACCCCAAGGTGCTGAGCTACCTCGACGTGATCCTCGGCCGCAAGCCGGTGGGCAAGTCCGTCGCCGTGATTGGCGCGGGCGGCATCGGCTTCGACGTGTCGGAATACCTTGTGCACCAGGGCGTCTACACCAGCCTGGATCGCGATGCGTTCTGGGACGAGTGGGGCATCGATACCCAACTGCAAGCGCGGGGTGGCGTGGCCGGGATCAAGCCCCATCCCCATGCACCGGCCCGTCAGGTGTTCCTGCTGCAGCGCAAGGCCACGAAAGTCGGCGATGGCCTGGGCAAAACCACCGGCTGGATTCATCGCACGGGGCTTAAGAACAAACAGGTGCAGATGCTCAACAGCGTGGAATATTTGAAGATTGACGATGCGGGTCTGCACATTCGGATTGGGGCAGAGGGCGAGGAGAAACTGCTGCCGGTGGACAACGTGGTGATCTGCGCCGGGCAGGATCCGCTGCGTGAACTGTATGACGGGTTGCAGGCGGCGGGGCAGAGCGTGCATCTGATTGGAGGGGCGGATGTGGCGACTGAACTGGATGCCAAACGGGCGATTGATCAGGGGTCGCGGTTGGCGGCGGGGTTGTAAGGGGGTTGGGTTCTCTCGGGTGATGTTGCTGGCGGATTTGGCGGGTTGGGTCGCGTGCCGCCAGGGGCTGTGGGGACTCTGGCGGTTGGGGGCGGTTACCAGCTGCCGTAGGGGATTCCGTGCTGGTCGACGTAGGCTTTGTTCTCCGGTTCGAGTGGGGTGTACTTGCCCTTGCTTGCGCCACGGTAGGGTCCGAGCGGTTCGACTTTAGCTTGGTAGCGGCCGACCTCCTTGAAACCCAGACATGGCCCACCGGCCCAAACTTTCACGATACCTCCCGGAGCCATTCCCAGCGTAATCGCGAAACGGAAGTCGTCCATCCATTCTTTTGAACTGCGGCAATACACGCGCTGTGGCGTCACCATCTCATCGCGTACCCACTTCGGTATCCGGATGCTTATTTTGTAAGCCTGAGGCTCCACTAGTGACTGCCAGCGCAGAAGGAGTTGGTCTGGTAAGTCGACGTTGTTGATGGGTTTGCCACCAGATGTGCCCTTGTGCCAGCCCTCGGGCTTACGTGTGTAACCGGCGACTCCAGCATGCACATTGAAGAAAACATATCCCCGCTGATCAAGCACATCGACGCTTTCCACCCACACTTCCATGTGTTTGGGCGCGGCGAAGCCGATATACCACGCCGGATATGGCAGCTTGACAGGTGGGGGTACTGAGCCACCCGTGGCACAGGCACTCAGGCTGATCAGCAATCCGAGCGCAATGACCAGATGCCTCATTCGGAAAACCCAGTCTGCAAATGGAAGCCTTGAACAAAGCCGCAGATGCGCTAGCCGTCGCGTGCCGTGATGCCCCTTGTTACCACTCATGGCCGAGTTACCAACTGCCATAGGGAATGCCGTGTTGTTCTACATAAGCTTTGTTCTCAGGTTCGAGCGGGATGTACTTGCCTTTTCTTGCGCCTCGGTAGGTGCCGAGCGGCTCGACTTTGGCTTGGTAACGACCGACTTCCTTGAAATCCAAACACGATCCGCCTAGCCACACTTTTACGATTCCGCCGGGTGCCATGCCCAGCGTGATCGTCTCTCGGTAGTCTGTTTTCCATTGCTGATTCCACTGGCACAGAACACGCTCGGGCCTGGTCATATCATCACGGACCCACTGCGGAATCCGTATGCTGATTTTGTAGGCTTGAGGTTCCGCAAGTGACTGCCAGCGCAGAAGGAGTTGTTCTGGTAAGTCGACGTTGTTGATAGGTTTCCCTCCAGATGTGCCCTTATGCCAGCCCTCGGGCTTACGCGTGTAACCGGCGACTCCCGCATGCACGTTGAAGAAAACGTATCCCCGCTGATCGAGCACATCGACGCTTTCCACCCATACTTCCATGTGTCTGGGCGCGGCGAAACCTATGTACCACGCCGGATAAGGCAGCTTGACAGGTGGGGGTACTGAGCCTCCCGTTGCGCAGGCACTCAGGCTGATCAGCAATCCGAACGCAAAGACCAGATGCCTCATTCAGGAAACCCAGTCTGCAAATGAGAGCCTTGAACAACGCCGCAAATGCGCTAGCCGTCGCGTGCCGTGATGCTCATTGTTAGCGCTCATCGCCGAGTTACCAACTCCCATAGGGAATGCCGTGCTGTTCTACGTAAGCTTTGTTCTCCGGTTCGAGCGGGATGTACTTGCCTTTGCTTGCGCCACGGTAGGGACCGAGCGGCTCGACTTCAGCCTGAAAGCGGCCGACCTCCTTATGCTCTAAACACCCTGCTCCGACCCAGACCTTCACGATGCCTCCGGGCGCCATGCCCAGGCTTATGGTGTTCCGATATAGAGTGACGACTTCCTGATCCCAGCTACAAAACTCCCGCTGTGGCTTGATCATTTCATAGCGTACCCACTGGGGTATTTTGATCAAAACTTTGTAGGCTTGTGGTTCAACTAAGGATTGCCAGCGCAGAAAAATTTGATCTGGCAAGTCGACGTTATTGATGGGTTTGGACTTGCCTCCTCCTTTGTGCCAGCCATCCGGCTGACCCGTGTAGCTTGCGACGCCACCGTGCACGCGAAAAAATGCAAGGCCGCGCTGATCCAGCACATCAACCGTCTCCACCCACACCTCCATATTTTGGGGCGCCGCCAACCCTACATACCACGCCGGATACGGCAGCTTGGGCCTCGCTGGAAATGAAGAGTTAGCTGCACAGGCACTCAGGCTGATCAGCAATACCACTGCATACGCCAAGTGCCTCATTCGGGATAACCTTCTTGCGGACGATTGAGATGCACCTTCCTACGATTCAGCGGTGCCGGTTTGCTGAGTAAGAAGGGACCTTCAGGGGTCCAGTGTGCGGACAGGTGGATGTACCTCGCTCGTAGCAACGCCTCTTGCGCAGGTTCGAGTCTTACGAGCCGGTCCGTCATCACCCGCTGCAAGATTCGCTTGGCGATAGGCCTGAGCTCGTCGGGCATTGCGAGCTCAGGCCGCCCGTCCAGGCTCTTAAACGGGACGCCGTGACGCATCCCCAGCTCACGCATGACACGCAATGCAATTAGGCTCAGTTCGCCATGCACCGGGCGTTCGAGCAGCACGGTTACCCAGTAGTCCTCGGTGACCGACGCAGCTCTGCCGCGAGGGTTAGTTGCTGCAGGCCAGGCTTTCACCGCAACGTAGCCATCGCGGGCCACGCCTGATTCGCGCAATGCCTTGGCGTCCGCCTCTGCAAGGGCCCACGCGGCATGGGATTCAACCCTTTGACCGGTCGGAGCGCTGGCCTTGCGGGGTCGTGTCATCCACAGTTTTTCCCGCGCGCGCGGTAGATATCCCCCACCAACATCGGAGTGGGCGCCCGGCAGGCCTATCTGGAGGTGCGTGTGGTGCACGTTGTTGAGAGAAAAGTCGGCGCGGTACTCGTCGAGCGCTTGAAGCTGGATAACCTGCCGCGCGCAGTCGGGTGGCAGGTAGAGATTTACGCCTCGATTAATGTCATCGCCGGGGCTGAAATCGCCACGCAAGGGTGTCGAGATCGCGGCAACGGTATCAAACAGGCCAATCAGATTGATGCACACATCAGCGGCGGGATCGAAGCTTCCTGGGAGACCGCCCCTGCCGCTTGTGAGCATCTCGCTGAATATTCCGCGTCCGGGCTTCAATACTTCGTTGGCGCAATGTCGTGCAGCAGCAGCGCCACGGCTGAAACCAAACACGTCAAACTCGATTTTGCTTATCGTCACACTGGGGTTTTTTGTAATGAATTCCCGCAGACGCCCCCTTACTGAGTTAGGTGCTTGCTGCACCCGCGCCACAACGCCCGTTTCACCCTGGCCCAATCCCTGCCCATAAAGAGTGGCATCCTCGCCGCCACTACGAGTGCCGATCCCTTCTATGTAAGTGGAGATATAGGCGATTGTTTGGTCTGCTTTAAGCGGAGTAGTGCTGTTATCCGGATACAAATCATACAAATGCGCCACATTACTCGGCGCATTCCCGTAACTGTTATTCGGCGCGCTGTTAAACGCACTGCCGTCAAACTCCCCAAACCCGTACTGCTTGCACGTCGCCGCAATGCTCTCCAGCTCTTCACGGCTGAAGCTGTCCAAATCCGATTGTCGGCACTGTGCGGTCGCCGCCGCATTGCTCTGATTATTCCCGGTCCCGTCAAAGAACAGCCCGATGCGCAGGGTGATGCCATCGGCGATTTCCTCTTCCTCTTCTTCCTCCTCAACTAGCTCAGGCTCTTTAACCGGCGAAGCATTTTTGATCATGCTCCGTTCGTAGTGAATGTTGCCGCCACTGAAGCTGGGCCAGAACTCGTGCAGTTCAGGCGGGATATCCAACAGTGGTGGCAAGGCCGGAAGTTCAACCTCCTGCGCGGCTTTCGGTCTGAAATCGAAGTGCGCGGCTTTGATGAGATAGTCGCCGGCGGTGCCGGATTCGATGCTGCACCGCTCAATGGCGAGGTAGCTGCCGCCAGCATTGAGGACGATTCGCTTCTTGGCGGTGATGTGGATTTCATCTTCGGTGCTGGTGATGTTTATTCCCTGGCGAGCGAGCAGTTCAAGCGTATCGTTCTGTGCCTGGATGCTCACCGGGCCCTCGTTGGAGATCAGCTTGAGTCCGACCTTGCGCACGAACAGGCTCAGGCCCTGGCCGATACCCATGAACAGTTTCTTGACCACGCTGATGTCGGCGTGGCCGCCCGCGTTGAGCATCAGGTTGTCTTGCGCGGCCAGTTGCAGATGTTTGGCGCTGGTCAGGGCAATGCCGTCCGGAGCGCTGAGCAGCAACACCGAGGATTTGCGCGCGTCCAGATCCTGTTTGAGCAGATCGAGTTGCGCCTGGACGCCAGCGGCATCGGCGTGACTAATGTCAGCATCTGCGGAGATTGTTTTCAGCTGCTCGCCGGCACTCTGCAAGCGACCGATTGCGGCACTCATGTCGAGCTGCTTGCCCTGCGCTTTGGTCTGCCCATCCGCACTGATAAACACCCCACGCCCCGCCCGAATCGCGCCCCAGCCATCGGTGCGCAATTCAAAGCCTTCGCCGCGCTTATCCTTCACGCTGTCGACCAAATGCCCAAGGTTCAGCTGGCTCTTGCCACTGTGTTCGGTGCTGAGTTTGATGTGCTCCTTGCCGCGATCATCTTCCATGCGCAGCTTGTTATTGGCCGGAGTGCGCAGCACGTTGCGTTTGTAATCGCTGCGCAGCAACGTCACATGATCGGGATGGCGACTGTCATGAAGCGCATGGGCGATATACGGCCGGTCCGGATCGCCTTGCTCAAACGCGATCGCCACCTCGGTCCCGCAGATCAGCGGCAGGTGCAGGCCGTGTGTATCGCCGGCGTAAGGCCGAGCCAACCTGAGCCACAGACTTTCCTGACCGATTTCCCAGCTGTCTCGGTCGAACAGAAAGCTGACCTTGTAACGACCTTCACTATCAATGTGGCTATACGGATCGTTGGCCAGCGAACTGGTGACCCGCGCCGGAACAGTGCCCGCTATCTCAGGCTTGGCCAGCAACGGCGGCCGAAAACACACACTCTCGGAATACGGAATAGCCTCAAAACTCAGCTCGAAACTGCGATCCCGCGCCGCACTCAGCTTCAATCCTGTAACGACTGCTCCCGGCTCAAACGCCTGGGGCGCTCCACCGGAAATCGCCAGCACCTGCGCCAATCCCAACGAAGCACTGCTGCTTATACCGCTCAGGCGCGTCTGATCATTCAGATACCGCTCATGCCGCAACCGGGCATAAAAAAACCCGCTTTCCCCCAGCAGATCCTCATCCTGATCCAGCTTGTCGCCAAGCACCTTGTACGGCTCGGCATAGTGGTAGGCCTCGCCGTAAGTCGTGGTATCACCCCTCGTCTGGTCCACATCCCCATCCAGCCCCGCACTGGCATCCCGATAGTGATAAGCCCGAAAATGAACGCTCTGCTCCACCACCTCATGACTGACCTGTAATCCCCAAACCCCATCCGCACCACTGCTGCCCAACCCCGACTGCGGCCGAAACGGCAAGCTCACCCGAGGCCGAACGTAATGCCGCTGATCATCATGAAACTCAACGACCGCAATGCCCAATCGCTCATCGTTGGTGAGGCGATACCAGATCCCCACCTCCGCCAACAGCCTGGAAATGAAAGCGAGATCACTCTCGCCGTACTGCATCACCTGCTCACGCGTCGGATACTCCCGCACCAGCGAGAACAGAAAATCCTGTCCCTCAAAGTCATGCCGCGTGCGCAAGATGCTCTCGACAATTTGCGGCACCGACTGATGCTGATAGATCCGAAACTGCCGCCCTCGGCCCAGCAAGGCAAGGCGCGGCTGCAAAGTAATCTCGTATCTGGCCTCGTCAGCCGAACCAGAAAGACGTTTAAAACCTGTAACCACACCATGCAGCGTTCGCAGCGGTTTAACCGAAGGCACCGGCAACCCACGAATCGGAACAGGCAACGTATGCGCCGCCGCATGCAGGCTGAACTGCGCATCCCGCCCCAACACACGTTCAGCCCCTATGTCCTGCTCAACCGAAGTAAATTCAACGCGGTAATGAAACGGCTGACTCAGCCGCTCCTCCCCCTCGAACGCAAGTACATCGAGCGCTACAGGAAAGCGATGAACAACAAGTTTATGGCGACTGTGATCGAAAAAAGGTGGCAATACGGTGAGCATGAGTGAGCGTCCTTGGCAGGAATAAGCGCCCCTGACCGGTCGGCAGAAAACGGGGTCAACTCGTCCATGAGAGAGGGCTGAGGCGGGCGAAGATGAGGGTTTTCAAAGCGTCATTCCATAGGCAAAACACGAACCGGACGCTTCCTAATGAAGATCAAGAATTCCCCTACACAGCCCCCCAAATCGAGACGCCAGCGCAACGAGTGCTAGACTCGCGCTCCGTCCATTGCCCGACCGATTTCATGTTTGCTCCTTCATCACCACTCCCTTGTGCACCGCTGCAACCCCTCCGTTTCGACTGGCTCCAGACAGCCGGTGTGGAGGCGGCGATCCTGCGGCTGGACCTCGTCGATCCGCTGATCAGCGGCAATAAATGGTTCAAGCTCAAGCACCATCTGGCGGCCGCCGAGCAGGCCGGCGCGCGGGGCGTTATCAGCCTGGGCGGCGCGCATTCCAATCACCTGCATGCGCTGGCGGCGGCGGGCAAGCGCTTTGGTTTTGCCACGGTCGGGCTGGTGCGGGGGCATGCGGTCGAAACGCCAACGGTGCTGGATCTGCTGGGGTTCGGCATGGAGCTGAACTGGCTGGGTTACGCCGGTTATCGCGCGCGGCATGACAGGGATTTCTGGGTGCCGTGGCGCGAGCGTTATCCGCATCTTTATCCGGTGCCTGAAGGCGGCGGCGGGCTCGGCGGGGCAGTGGGCTGCGTTGAAATCGTCGAACAGGCGCGCCGCCAGCTCGGCCTTTTGGGATGGGAAGATTACGACTGCTGGTGGCTGGCGTGCGGGACTGGCACCACATTGGCTGGCCTGGTGCTGGCGGAGGCGGGGCAGCATGAGGTGATCGGCGCGATGGCGGTGCCCGATGGTCATGGGGTTGAGGGCAATGTGGAGGACATTCTTTCAGCCTTCGTGAGCAAACTCATTCCTAAAGGGGCGGTGTCGTTGTCGAAACCGGCGACCTTGCCAGAACGTGATCAGAAGGCGCTTAACGCCACGTTGGCTGCGAGCTGTAAACCCCAGGGTTACCGGTTGCTCGACGCCAGCCGTGGCGGCTTCGCCAAGACCGACCCCGCGTTGCTCGATTTCATCGCGCGCCACGAAGCCGAATCCGGAATACCCCTCGAGCCGCTGTACACCGGCAAGGCTTTGCTGGCGCTGCACGACGAAGTGATCTCGGGCCGAGTCGCCAAGGGCACGCGGCTGATTTTCCTGCACACGGGGGGATTACAGGGCAAACGAACTTTCGATCCTGAACTAGCACATCGCTGACGCCCAGGCACGCATTCGCGTACTGGCACGAATCCTGCGGCCCACACCTCCCGACAGGTCGGTCCTGAGTACGTCGGCGGCATTTCTGGAGTCGGGCGGGCAGGGCGCTGTGTCGATAATCGGATCTTTCCCACGTGCGCCGAGGTATGCATGACCACTCCCGTCCTTGAGCAGGTTGACCCTGCCACTCTGAGAAAAGTCATCGTTGCCGCCGCCATCGGCAATTTCGTCGAATGGTTCGACTTCGCGGTGTACGGCTTTCTGGCCACGACCATCGCCCAGCAGTTCTTCCCCAGCGGCGATGCCAGCGCGGCGTTATTGAAAACCTTCGCAGTGTTCGCCGTGGCCTTCGCGTTTCGGCCGCTGGGCGGGGTGTTCTTCGGCATGCTGGGCGACCGTATCGGCCGCAAACGCACGCTGGCGTTCACCATTCTGCTGATGGCCGGGGCGACGACCATCATCGGTCTGTTGCCGACCTACGCGGCAATCGGCGTGATGGCGCCCGTCTTGCTCACCCTCATTCGCTGCGCCCAGGGTTTTTCTGCCGGCGGCGAGTACGCGGGGGCGTGCGCTTACTTGATGGAGCACGCGCCACGCACGCAGCGGGCGTGGTACGGCAGCTTCGTGCCGGTATCGACTTTTTCGGCGTTCGCGGCGGCGGCGATCATTGCCTACGCGCTGGAAGCCTCGCTGAGCACCGAAGCCATGGGCAGTTGGGGCTGGCGGCTGCCGTTTCTGATCGCAGCGCCGTTGGGGCTGGTCGGGCTGTACCTGCGCTGGAAACTGGACGAAACCCCGGCGTTTCAGGCGGTCAAGCAGGAGCATGCTGTCGCTCATTCGCCGCTCAAGGAAACCCTGCGCAACCACGGCGCGGCGATTTGCTGCCTTGGCGCGTTCGTGTCGCTGACGGCGCTGTCGTTCTACATGTTCACCACCTATTTTGCGACCTACTTGCAGGTGGCGGGCGGGCTGAGTCGTGCCACCGCGCTGCTGGTGTCGTTGATCGCTTTGCTGTTCGCCGCCGCCATCTGTCCGGTGGCCGGGGCATTTTCCGACAAGGTCGGGCGCCGCAAGACCGTGCTCAGCACCTGTGTCCTGCTGATCGTGGTGGTGTATCCGTCGTTTTTGATGGCCAGTTCCGGTTCGTTTGTGGCGTCGATCGTCGGCGTGATGTTGCTGGCGATTGGCGCGGTCCTGTGCGGAGTGGTCACGGCCGCGCTGTTGTCGGAGACCTTTCCGACACGCACCCGTTACACCGCTTCGGCGATCACCTACAACATGGCGTACACAATCTTCGGCGGAACGGCCCCGTTGATGGCGACCTGGTTGATCGGCGCGACGGGCAGCAACCTGGCGCCGGCGTTTTACCTGATCGTGATCGCGCTGCTGGCGCTGGCGGGCGGACTGGCGCTGCCGGAGACGTCTAAAGTGTCGCTGCATGAGGTGGAAGGTTCGTTGACGGCGCGGGGGAGATTGCAGACGGTGGTTTGACTGGGGGCGGTGCTCTATGCTCGCGTAGATGTCGGAATATCTGCTGGAGTTTCGGCGGATTGCAGGCCGTCTTCGTGAGCAAGCTCACTCCCACAAGGGTTGCGCCTGCCAGACGATAACGGGGTGCCAGAACAACTGCAACACGCTATCCCACTCACAAATCAGCAACAAAACATGGCAGCGGCGCCCCAAAAAATGGCACATTGGCGACCCCTTGTGCCGCTGACATGTTCTGTAACGAGTCCGACGGCGCGTCAACGTTCGATGGATGGACCCGATGGCCGTTACCCGCCCTGCAACCGTGCCCGCGACCGATACCCAACCCGCTCCCGCCTCGCAATCAACGCAATCAAGCCCCTTGGTCATGCGCATCATCGGTGCGGTGGCACTGGCGCACCTGCTCAATGACCTGATCCAGTCGATCCTGCCTTCGATCTACCCGATGCTGAAGGCCTCGTACGGCCTGAGTTTTACCCAGGTCGGGCTGATCACCCTGACGTTTCAGGTCACGGCGTCGTTGCTGCAGCCCTGGGTCGGTTACTACACCGATCGCCATCCCAACCCCTTGGTGCTGCCGGTCGGCTCGTTGTGCATTCTGGGCGGCGTGATGCTGCTCGCGACCGTGGGCAGCTTCCCGCTGATCCTGCTCGCCGCAGGGTTGATTGGCATCGGCTCGTCGACCTTCCACCCCGAAGCCTCGCGCATCGCCCGGCTGGCCTCAGGTGGGCGCTTTGGCCTGGCTCAATCGACCTTTCAGGTGGGCGGCAACAGTGGATCGGCTATCGGGCCGCTGCTGGCGGCGGCGATCATCATCCCGTTCGGCCAGGGCCACATCGCCTGGTTCGGGCTGGTGGCGCTGTTTTCCGTAGGCCTGCTGTACGCGATCAGCCGCTGGTACAAGGCGCACCTGGCGCTGTTCAAGATCAAGGCCGGCCAGGCGGCGACCCACGGGCTGTCGAAACGGCGGGTCACCAGCGCGCTGGTGGTGCTGGCAATGCTGGTGTTCTCCAAATATTTCTACATGGCCAGCTTCACCAGCTACTTCACCTTCTTCCTGATCGACAAATTCCATCTGTCTGTGGCCAGTTCCCAGTTGCACTTGTTCATGTTCCTGGCGGCGGTGGCGGCGGGCACGTTCTTCGGCGGGCCGATCGGTGATCGCATCGGCCGCAAGGCGGTGATCTGGTTCTCGATTCTGGGCGTGGCGCCGTTTACCATCGCGTTGCCCTACGCCGACCTGTTCTGGACCAGCGTGCTCAGCGTGATCATCGGTTTCATCCTGGCCTCGGCGTTTTCGGCCATCGTGGTCTACGCCCAGGAGCTGGTGCCGGGCAACGTCGGCATGATCGCCGGCATCTTCTTTGGTCTGATGTTCGGCTTCGGCGGCATCGGCGCTGCATTATTGGGTCACCTCGCGGATCTTCACGGCATCGTTTATGTCTACACGCTGTGCTCCTACCTGCCGCTGTTGGGCATCCTCGCCATCCTGCTTCCGAGAACTTCAAAAAGATGTTGATAGCCGTCGCGATTTTTCTGGTCACCATCACCCTGGTGATCTGGCAACCCAAGGGCCTTGGTGTCGGCTGGAGTGCAACCTTTGGCGCAGTGCTCGCCCTGATTTTCGGGGTGGTGCACCTGAGTGACATCCCTCAGGTCTGGCACATCATCTGGAACGCCACCGGGACGTTCATTGCGCTGATCATTATCAGCCTGCTGCTCGACGAGGCCGGGTTTTTCAACTGGGCCGCGCTGCACGTGGCGCGCTGGGGCAACGGCAAGGGCCGGCGGCTGTTCGCGTTTATCGTGCTGCTCGGCGCGCTGGTGTCGGCGTTGTTCGCCAACGACGGCGCGGCGTTGATCCTTACGCCCATCGTCATGTCGATGCTGCTGGCGCTACGCTTTTCGCCGGCGACCACCCTGGCCTTCGTCATGGCGGCGGGGTTCATTGCCGACACCGCGAGCCTGCCGCTGGTGGTCTCCAACCTGGTCAATATCGTGTCCGCCGACTATTTCGGCATCGGTTTCAACCGCTACGCCTCGGTGATGGTGCCGGTGAATCTGGTCAGCGTCGCCGCCACGCTGGCAGTGCTGATGCTGTTCTTTCGCCGCGACATCCCGAAAACCTTCGACGCCTCGCAACTGGCCGAACCGTCTTCGGCCATCAAGGACCGCGCGACCTTCAAGACCGGCTGGTGGGTGCTGGGGATTTTGCTGGTGGGCTGTTTTGCCCTGGAACCGCTGGGGATTCCGATCAGTGCGATCTCCGCCGTGTGCGCCGCGATCCTGCTGGGCATCGCTGCCAAGGGCCACCGCATCTCGACGCGCAAGGTATTGAAAGACGCGCCGTGGCAGATCGTGATTTTCTCCCTGGGCATGTACCTGGTGGTGTACGGCCTGCGCAATCAGGGCCTGACCGATTACCTCGCGACCTGGCTCGATCGTTTCGCCGAACACGGTTTGTGGGGCGCGGCGATGGGCACGGGCGTGCTGACGGCCCTGCTGTCGTCGGTGATGAACAACCTGCCGACGGTGCTGATCGGCCTGTTGTCCATTGATGCAAGCCACGCCCACGGCGTGCTGCAGGAAGCGATGATTTACGCCAACGTCATTGGCAGCGACCTGGGCCCGAAAATCACCCCGATCGGCAGTCTGGCGACGCTGTTGTGGCTGCATGTGCTGGCAAAGAAGGGCGTGACCATCGGCTGGGGCTATTACTTCCGCGTCGGCATCGTGCTGACCGTACCGGTGCTGTTGATCACTCTGGCGGCGCTGGTGCTGCGACTGAGTCTGTAACGCGGCGCGGGGCCGGCAGGTCCGGCCACAGGTCCGAAACCAGAAACAGCCGCTCGGCCTCTTCCCAGTGGCCGTCGGCATGGCGGGTCAGGCGCACCAGCAGTTGCGCCGGCGCCTGCGGGTTCAGGGCTTCCAGCCAGTCCTGAAACTCACGGGGTGTCCATGCCTCGTCGCAGCGCGCCGGCGCCAGCCAGGCCGGACGCGGAAGCAATTGCCAGCGGCCCTCCAGGGTGTTTTCTGCGTAACCCGGCCAGTCCTTTTGATGCAGCCACCTCCCGCGCAAATGCTCAGGGTGTACCCCTTGAGGGGAGGCGGCGGTGTTTGGACTCGGATAGAACAGATAACCGCCCAACCAAAGCGAAGCGCTGAGGGTTTCCACACCTCGCGCGGCGAGTATCGCGGTGCTTTCCGGGCGCGCCGACATGGGCAGTTGATGCTGATTCAGGTGGGCGAGCTTCAGATCCAGCCGGTCGACGGAGCCGGGACCCAGCCAGTGCGCCGTATCTTCGCCGTCCTGGTCTTCCCGACCAAGGTAGAGCTTGATCGCCAGCTCGACGTGGTGAACGCCGTCTTTATCCCGCAGCAGCAGGTCCAGCTCGCCCAGCGTGCGCCCTTCGCCCTGGATCGGCAGATTCGCCGCGAGCAGCTCGACGCCTGGCGCGTGCTGGATCGCGAATTGCCACAGCCGCTCGTAATACAGCCCGAGCCGGCGCGTCGAGCTTCTCGCCAGCCAGTCGCTGAGTGCGCTGTCGTCTTGGTCCAGCTGCGTTAAAAACGCTTCAAGCGCTTCGGGCTGCTGCACCCAGTCACTGCCGCTGAGCGGGTGACGCTGGGGCCACCGGGTTTCCGCCAGCAGGGGCGGCGACAGAATCACCCACGCCAGGTCACGCACGGTGGGCGTACGCAGCTGACGGGGCAGGGCGCTCAGGGACGGGAAAGGGTTATTCATCCAGGCAGAATAGCGGGTGATGGGCGCTTGGGGCCACCGCTCCACCGTCGCCTTCGGATGCAGCCCGTACATTTCGCACCCTTGGAACGGCGCTGCTCGAAGGTTGCGCGCAGAGAGCCCATTTGCCGCCCCCGACCCCTTCGCCCATAATCGCGTTCTTTACACGCATCAAGCCTGCGGGAGCCCCATGGAGCAATTTCGAAATATCGGCATCATTGGTCGCCTGGGCAGTACCCAGGTGGTGGAGACCGTTCGCCGACTCAAGAAATTCCTGATATCCCGGCACCTGCATGTGATCCTCGAAGACGCCATTGCCGAGGTCCTGCCGGGGCATGGTTTGCAGACCTCTTCGCGCAAGATGCTCGGCGAAGTCTGCGACATGGTCATCGTCGTCGGCGGCGATGGCAGTCTGCTCGGCGCCGCCCGTGCGCTGGCCAAGCACAACGTGCCGGTGCTGGGCATCAACCGTGGCAGCCTGGGCTTCCTGACCGACATTCGCCCCGATGAGCTGGAAGTCAAAGTCGCCGAAGTGCTCGACGGCCACTATCTGGTGGAAAACCGTTTCCTGCTGCAGGCCGAAGTGCGCCGCCATGGCGAAGCGATCGGCCAGGGCGACGCCCTCAACGACGTGGTGCTGCACCCCGGCAAATCCACGCGGATGATCGAATTCGAAATCTATATCGACGGCCAGTTCGTCTGCAGCCAGAAGGCCGACGGCCTGATCGTCGCCACCCCGACCGGCTCCACGGCCTACGCGCTGTCGGCGGGCGGCCCGATCATGCACCCCAAGCTCGACGCTATCGTCATCGTGCCGATGTACCCGCACACGCTGTCCGGCAGGCCGATTGTCGTCGATGGAAACAGTGAGCTGAAAATCGTTGTCTCAAAGGACATGACGATCTACCCACAGGTTTCCTGCGATGGCCAGAACCACTTCACCTGCGCGCCGGGTGACACCGTGACCGTGAAAAAGAAGCCGCAGAAGCTGCGCCTCATTCACCCCCTCGACCACAACTACTACGAAGTCTGCCGGACCAAACTCGGTTGGGGCAGTCGGCTTGGCGGCGGGAGCGACTGATGCTCGATCCCGCGCGTGGCTACGATCTGATCGGTGACGTGCATGGTTGTGCCCAGACCCTTGAGCACTTGCTCGACACCCTTGGTTACCGCTTTCAGGCCGGCGTCTGGCGCCACCCTGAGCGCATCGCCGTGTTCCTCGGCGACATCATCGACCGCGGCCCGCGCATTCGCGAAGCGCTGCACATCGTCCGTGACATGGTCGAGGCCGGCCAGGCGTTCTGCATCATGGGCAACCATGAATTCAACGCTTTGGGCTGGAGCACGCCGGCGCCGCCCGACAGCGGCCATGAGTGGGTGCGCGAACACACGCCGCGCCATGCCCGCCTGCTGGGCGAAACCCTGGCGCAGTTCGAGCAGCACCCCGGTGACTGGAATGACTTTCTCAAATGGTTTTATCAGTTGCCGCTGTTCATCGACGCCGAGCGCTTTCGTGTCGTCCACGCCTGTTGGGATGCCAGCCTGATCGCGCCTTTGCGCAGCGTTTACGGCGACGGCCGCATCGATCAGGCCTTCGTGCAGGCCTCGGCGGAGCCGGGCAGTTTTGCCAGCGCGGTGTTTGATCGCCTGCTGCGCGGCACCGACATGCGCCTGCCCCACGGCATGACCCTGACCGGTGGCGACGGCCTGACCCGCGCCTCGTTCCGCACCAAATTCTGGGAAGACGACCCGCAGACCTACGGCGACGTGGTGTTCCAGCCTGACGCGCTGCCGGAGCCGGTGGCCCGTCGGCCGCTGTCCCCCAGCGAGAAAAACGCGCTGCTGCGGTACGGCGCCGATGAGCCGCTGTTGTTCGTCGGTCACTACTGGCGCAGCGGCATACCCGCGCCGATCCGCCCCAACCTGGCCTGCCTCGACTACAGTGCCGTGCTCTACGGCAAGCTGGTCGCCTACCGGCTGGATCAGGAAATACAGATCGACCCGGACAAGTTCGTCTGGGTGGACGTTACCCGACCGGAGATAGGTCAATGAGTCCGGTTGCTGTCTTACGCCTGCCGCTTCACACCGACCTGAGCGGTTTTGTCGAATTGCTGCGGCGCCTCAACGTGCCCCATCGGGTCAGCGAAGAGGCCGGCGAGCAAGTGCTGTGGGTGCCCGATGCGCCGCAACTGGCCGATGACATCCGCCAGCTGTATCAGCAATACCCCGAAGGCGACCCGACCGCGCAGTTGCCGCCGGGCCGCGAAGTCGTGGCCGTGAGCAGGCCGAGCCCGCTGGTGCAAGTGCGCAGCAGCCCGGTGACCAGCGTGGTCTTGCTGCTGTGCCTGATCGTCGCCGGCGTCACCTTGCTCGGCGACAACTTCGAGGCCTTGAGCTGGCTGACCTTCAACGACTTCCGCGTCAACGGCGAGTACATCCGCTTCCTGCCGGTGGAAACGTCCCTGGGGGCAGGGCAGTGGTGGCGGGTCGTCACGCCGATGCTGATTCACTTCGGCCTGCTGCACCTGGTGATGAACGCGCTGTGGTTCTGGGAACTGGGTCGGCGCATCGAAATGCGCCAGGGCGGTTGGCAATTGCTCGGGCTGACCCTGGCGTTCAGTGCGTTTTCAAATTACGTCCAGTATTTCTGGAGCGGCCCGAGCCTGTTCGGCGGCCTGTCCGGGGTACTTTATGGCTTGCTCGGCCATTGCTGGATCTTTCAATTGCTCGCCCCCAACCCCATGTATCGTTTACCACGGGGTGTTCTGGGGATGATGCTGATCTGGCTGGTGGTCTGCCTGTCCGGTGTCGTCGGTGCGCTCGGGTTTGGCGAAATCGCCAACGGCGCCCATGTCGGCGGACTGATCATCGGTTGTGCTACAGGTCTTGTGGGCGGTGCACTGGCCCGCCGCAAGCACTAAAATTGCCCGCTTAATTCTGGGAGAACCCAATGTCCTCTTTTGTCGAAATGATCGAAAACATCACCCCGGACGTCTACGAAAGCCTGAAGCTGGCGGTGGAAATCGGCAAATGGTCCGACGGCCGCAAGCTGACCCAGGAGCAACGTGAGCTGTCGCTGCAGGCGTTGATTGCCTGGGAAGTGCGCAACGTGCCCGAGGACCAGCGCATCGGCTACATGGGCCCGCAAGAGTGCGCCTCGAAGTCGGCGCCAGTGCCCAATATCCTGTTCAAATCGGACTCCATTCATTGATTGAAATCGGCAGAGGCTCCGTCAACAAAATGTCCGCGCGGCTTGAGGCCTCGCGGGTGGAATACGCGTTCCGGCTGGGTGATTCACAGATCCCGGTCAATCCGCTGATCGGCAAGACCGTGCGCCTTGAGTTTCTGGGTGCGATTCATTGCAGCCATTGCGGCAAGCGCACCAAAACCAGCTACAGCCAGGGCTATTGCTACCCGTGCATGCTCAAGCTGGCGCAGTGCGACCTGTGCATCATGAGCCCCGAACGCTGCCATCACGAGCATGGCACCTGCCGCGATCCGGCGTGGGGCGAGCAGTTCTGCATGACCGATCACGTGGTCTATCTGGCCAACTCGTCGGGCGTCAAAGTCGGCATCACCCGCGCAACCCAGCTGCCGACGCGCTGGCTGGATCAGGGCGCCAGTCAGGCGTTGCCGATTGTGCGTTGCGCCACGCGCCAGCAGTCCGGCTTTGTGGAAGACCTGTTCCGCAGCCAGGTGGCCGACCGCACCAACTGGCGCGCGCTGCTCAAGGGCGACCCACCGGCGGTTGACCTGGCCGCGATTCGTCAGCAACTGTTCGAGTCCTGCGCCGAAGGCCTGGTCGCGCTGCAGATGCGCTTTGGCCTGCAGGCCATTCAGGTGATGAACGATGTCGAGCCCATCGAGATCCGATACCCGGTAGAGGCCTATCCGACCAAGATCGTCAGCTTCAATCTGGACAAGGATCCGATCGCCGAAGGCACCCTGCTGGGCGTCAAAGGGCAGTACCTGATCTTCGACACCGGCGTGATCAATATTCGCAAATACACGGCGTATCAACTCGCCGTGCATCAGTAGCCCGTATTAGCAGAAGAAGGGACAACCGCATGCGCACCGACCAGCCGAAAATGATTTACCTGAAGGATTATCAGGCGCCTGAGTACCTCATTGAAGAGACCCACCTGACATTCGAATTGTTCGACGACCATTCCCTGGTCCACGCGCAGTTGGTGATGCGCCGCAACCCGGAGCGCGCCGCGCTTGCCCAGGGCGCGGCCTTGCCACCGCTGGAACTCGACGGCCAGCAGCTTGAACTGCTGTCGGTGAAGCTGGCGGATGTCGACCTGTCCGAGGGCGACCTTGCACAGAACGGCTACCGGCTGACCCCTGACAGCCTGACCGTCCAGCCCACCTCCGAGACCTTCACCCTCGACACCACCGTGAAGATCCACCCGGAAACCAACACCGCCCTGGAAGGCCTGTACAAATCCAGTGGCATGTTCTGCACCCAGTGCGAGGCCGAGGGCTTCCGCAAGATCACCTATTACCTCGACCGCCCGGACGTGATGAGCAAGTTCACCACGACGGTCAGCGCCAACAAGCAGGCCTTCCCGATCCTGCTGTCCAACGGCAACCTGATCGCCGCCGGCCCCTCCGATGACACCCAGCGTCACTGGGCAACCTGGGAGGACCCGTTCAAGAAGCCGGCCTACCTGTTCGCGCTGGTGGCCGGTGACTTGTGGTGCATCGAAGACACTTTCACCACCATGAGCCAGCGCAAGGTCACGCTGCGCATCTTCGTTGAGCCGGAAAACGTCGACAAATGCCAGCACGCCATGGACAGCCTGAAGAAGTCCATGCGCTGGGACGAAGAGGTCTACGGCCGCGAATACGATCTGGACATCTTCATGATCGTTGCGGTCAACGACTTCAACATGGGCGCCATGGAGAACAAGGGCCTCAACATCTTCAACTCCAGCGCCGTGCTGGCCCGCGCCGAAACCGCCACCGATGCCGCCCACCAGCGCGTGGAAGCGATCGTTGCCCACGAATACTTCCACAACTGGACCGGCAACCGCGTCACCTGCCGCGACTGGTTCCAGCTGTCGCTGAAGGAAGGCTTCACCGTATTCCGTGACTCCGGCTTCTCTGCCGACATGAACTCGGCCACGGTCAAGCGCATCCAGGATGTGGCCTATCTGCGCACCCACCAGTTTGCCGAAGACGCCGGCCCCATGGCCCACGCCGTGCGCCCGGACAGCTTCATCGAGATTTCCAACTTCTACACCCTGACCGTGTACGAAAAGGGCGCGGAAGTGGTCGGCATGATCCACACGCTGTTGGGCGTGGAGGGATTCCGCAAGGGCAGCGACTTGTTCTTCGAGCGCCACGACGGCCAGGCCGTGACCTGCGACGACTTCGTCAAGGCCATGGAAGACGCCAACGGTGTCGACTTCTCCCAGTTCAAGCGCTGGTACTCCCAGGCCGGCACGCCGCGTCTGGCGGTCAGCGAGTCCTATGACGCTGACGCGAAGACCTACAGCCTGACCTTCCGTCAGAGCACGCCGACCACGCCGGGCCAGCCGGGCGATCAGAAGCTGCCGTTCGTGATTCCGGTCGCCATGGGTCTGTTGGACGCCCAGGGTCAGGAGCTTCCGCTGCGCCTGCAGGGCGAGGCACCGGCGGTGAACACCTCCCGCGTGCTCTCGGTGACCGAAGCCGAGCAGACCTTCACCTTCATCGACATCGCCGAGCAGCCGCTGCCTTCGCTGCTGCGCGGGTTCTCGGCGCCGGTCAAATTGAGCTTCCCGTACAACCGCGATCAACTGATGTTCCTCATGCAGCACGACAGCGACGGTTTCAACCGCTGGGACGCCGGTCAGCAACTGTCGGTTCAAGTGCTGCAGGACTTGATTGCCCAGCACCAGAAGGGCGAGCCGCTGGTCATGGATCAGCGTCTGATCACCGCGCTGCACACGGTGCTGACGGATGACAGTCTGGATCAGGCCATGGTCGCGGAAATGCTCTCGCTGCCGGGCGAGGCGTACCTCATTGAGATCAGCGAAGTGGCGGACGTCGATGCGATCCACGCCGCGCGGGAGTTTGCCCGTCAGCAATTGGCCGACAACCTGAGCGACGCGCTGTGGACGCGTTATCAGGCCAACCGCGAGCTGTCCAAGCAGACGCCGTATGTGGCCGCGTCCGAGCACTTCGCTCGCCGTGCGTTGCAGAACATCGCGCTGTCGTACCTGATGCAGACCGGCAAGCCGGACGTGCTGGCCGCCGCCATCGATCAGTTCGACACGGCCGACAACATGACCGAGCGCCTGACTGCGCTGGCCGTGCTGGTGAACTCGCCGTTCGAGGCCGAGAAGGCCAAGGCGCTGGAAGTGTTCGCGGAAAACTTCAAGGACAACGCACTGGTCATGGATCAGTGGTTCAGCGTACAGGCCGGCAGCACCTTGCCGGGCGGGCTGGAGCGGGTGAAAGCGCTGATGCAGCATCCGGCGTTCACGATGAAGAACCCGAACAAGGTGCGTGCCCTGATCGGTGCCTTTGCCGGGCAGAACCTGATCAACTTCCACGCGGCGGACGGTTCGGGCTATCGCTTCCTGGCCGATCTGGTCATCGAGCTGAACGGCTTCAACCCGCAGATCGCCTCCCGCCAACTGGCGCCGCTGACCCGCTGGCGCAAGTACGACAGCGCGCGGCAAGCGCTGATGAAAGCGGAACTGGAGCGCATCCTCGCCTCCGGCCCGCTGTCGCCGGACGTGTATGAAGTGGTCAGCAAAAGCCTGGCGTAAATCGGGCGGATGTTGAAAAGGGCTGTCCGTTTGCGCGGACAGCCCTTTTTTGTGGGCGCTGATTCCTGGTTTCAGCGCTTCGGATGCAGTCTTGCACGCTACGCCTTCGTAGGACTGGCTTTAGCCGGGAAGAGGCCGGTTTGTGCGCCACCCATTTTGCGGTGTGACGAATGACGCCTTCCCGGCTGAAGCCGGTCCCACAATTTGCGACGTCCAAGGATCCCGGCCAGCTGGCGATCAGGCGTTGAAACCGATAATTGCCTTGGTCTCGAGATACTCCTCAAACCCCATCACCCCATACTCCCGGCCGTTGCCCGAGCGCTTGTAGCCGCCGAAGGGCGCCATGGGGTTCCACGCCGGGTGGTTCAGGTGGACTTGTCCGGCGCGGATGCGCGAGGCGACGGCGCGGCCCAGCTCGAGGTCCTGCGCCTGCACGTGGGCGCCCAGACCGTAGACGGTGTCGTTGGCGATGGCCACGGCTTCGTCGATGGTGTCGTAGGCGATGATGCACAGCACCGGGCCGAAGATTTCCTCCTGAGCGATGCGCATCGCCGAACCCACTTCGGAGAACACCGTTGGCTTGGTGTAATAACCTTTTTCAAACCCTTTCACGCGGTCCGGCCCGCCGCACAGCAATTTTGCGCCTTCGCTGATGCCGGCCTGGATCATCGCCTGGACGCGGCTGAACTGGGCTTCGTTGGCAATCGGGCCGAGTTGGGTGTCGGGGGATTGCGGGTCACCGACGATCAACGCGTTGGCGGTGTCGGCCGCCAGTGCTTCGACTTCGGCGAGGCGGGCGCGGGGCACGATCATCCGGGTCGGCGCGCTGCACGATTGGCCGACGTTGCGGAAGGCCGACAGCACCCCCAGCGGCACGGCTTTGGCGAAGTCGGCGTCGGGCAGCATCACGTTCGGCGACTTGCCGCCCAGTTCCTGGGTTACGCGTTTCACCGTCACCGCCGCCGCTTGCGCGACGAGGGCACCGGCCCGATTTGAGCCGGTGATGGAAATCATGTCGATGTCAGGGTGGGCGGCGATGGCGGCGCCGACGTCAGGACCACTGCCGTTGACCAGATTGAACACCCCGGGTGGCAGGCCGGCGTCGTGGACCAGTTGGGCGAACAGCAGGGCGCTCAACGGCGACAGCTCGCTGGGTTTCAACACCACGGTGCAACCGGCGGCGAGGGCCGGCGCGACTTTGGCGGTGATCTGATACAGCGGCCAGTTCCACGGCGTGATCAGACCGCAGACGCCGATGGCTTCGCGTTCGATGGCGGTGGTGCCTTCGACGGTCTGGAAACGGTAGGTGGACAGCAGATCCCGGGCGACCCGCACGTGTTCGGCGGCCAGCGGTACCTGCATGGCGCGGGAGAAACTGATGGCCGCGCCCATTTCCAGCGACAGAGCCTGGGCCAGCGGCTCTTTACGCTCAAGGATCAGCGCGTGGATGTTGCTCAGGATCGATGCGCGTTCTACGACCGGCGTCGCCGACCAGCCGGGGAAGGCCGCGCGCGCTGCTGCGACGGCCCGATCAACGTCCTCGGCCGAACCCCGCGCGACCTCGGCGACCACCTCTTCAGTGGCGGGATTGATCACCGGCAGAAGAGCCGGAACCGCGGGGGAAGTCCACTCGCCATTGATGTAAAACTGCCCGGCGTTGTGCAGCTCAAGGCCGTGGGGGTGTGAAGAGTGTGAGGTCATCCAGCTAGCTCCCTGGAGCGGTGATAAGTGCTGCGAACAGCGAGTCCTGACGTCTCGATACGCTAACAAACCGGCCCAGGCAAAAGATGCCGTTGTTGCGGTCTGCAAGGGAGAATCTGCTGAATCCGGCGATGTGTACGCCATCAATTTTGCGGTGTAGCGCCTGACGCTTTCCCGGCTAAAGCCAGTCCTACAGGTGATGGCGTGCGCTGCATCATTGGCGGGATACACGCGGTTTGTTTTTTGTAGGACCGGCTTCAGCCCCGGGAAGAGGCCCGCATGAGCACCCACAATTTTGCGGAGTGACGCCCGACGTCTTCCCGGCTAAAGCCAGTCCTACAATCGAGGTCATGCCGGATATCTTGAATGCACGCGGTCTGTTTTTGTAGGACCGGCTTCAGCCGGGAAGAGGCCCGCATGAGCACCCACAATTTTGCGGAGTGACGCCCGACGTCTTCCCGGCTAAAGCCAGTCCTACAGTCGAGGTCATGCCGGATATCCTGAATGCACGCGGTCTGTTTTTGTAGCACCGGCTTCAGCCGGGAAGAGGCCCGTGTAAGCGACATCAGTTTTGCGGTGTGTCGCCTGACGTCTTCCCGGCTAAAGCCAGTCCTACAGTCGGGGTCATGCCGGATATCCTGAATGCACGCGGTCTGTTTTTGTAGGACCGGCTTCAGCCGGGAAGAGGCCCGTGTGAGCGCCATCAATTTTGCGGTGTGGCATCCGACGCCTTCCCGGCTAAAGCCGGTCCCACTAAAGGCAGCGCGTTGCATCATTGGGGTGTGCACGCGCTTTTGATTTCAGTGGGACCGGCTTCAGCCGGGAAGAGGCCAGAGTGAGCGCCATCGATTTTGCGGTGTGGCGCCTGACGCTTTCCCGGCTGAAGCCGGTCCTACAAATGGCGCCGCGCCTGGCAACGTTCACCCAATCGCCTGGGTCACCATCGCAAACTGGGCAATCCCATCCCGTGACTGCGGCGGTTCGCCCAGCACCATGCGGGGCGCGCGATCAACGCATGGCAGCCCCAGACCTTCCAGCCACTCCACCAGCCCGCAATCAGCCAGAATATCGAAACGCACAAACGCGCCGGGGATCAGGTCCAGCAAGTGCGTGATCATCTGCTGCGCCTGCTCCAGATTCTGCGCAACCACCGGCCCGATAAGATGCCCGCGGCCAAAACGGCGGAGCAGGGCGCAACCTTTCAGTTGCCCGTGCACCTTGACGCCCACCACACACTCCGCCATCGGCAGCAGATCATTGAGGACCGCCGTGCGATCCAGCCCGCTGCCGGCGTTGGCCAGTTCGATCACCTGCGGGTATTCGGCCTCGGTCACTTCGCGACAAAGCCCAGCCCCCATCGCAGCCGGAACAGGCGGCGTCTGAGGCACGCCCTGATGCTGCTGAATCCGCGCGTATTCGACGAAACCCATGCTTACATAGAGCGGCGCCCCTGATTCAGTGGCATTGAGGATCGGCGTGCGCGGCGCGGCGGCGTCCAGGCACAGGTTCATCAACCGGCGCCCAATGCCTTTGCTCCGGTGCTGATCACTGACGATCACCAGCCCGATGGAAGAATAAGCCCCCTGATGACAAGCAAACGCCACGCCCACCAATTGCCCCTCATGCTCGGCAACAAAGCCCTCGGACGTGCGCTGCACCATCGCCCAGTCTGCCTCGCGATGGGGCCACTTCAACTGCACGGACAGCGCGTGGGCGGCGGGCATGTCGGCGGCCGTCGCCATGCGATAAACGTAGGCGTCGCTCATATGAGTTTTCCTGTGCTGAAAAGGCTGGTCGCCAATTGCGGTACGAGTGATGGCTGAGTAAACCGGCGGATGTCGAAGGGGCTGATGGACGTGGTGGTGCTGCCGGTGCTGATCAGTTCGGCCATCACATCGCCGACCCCAGGGCCGAGCTGAAAGCCATGGCCGCAGAAACCGAAGGCGTAAAACAGCCCGTCGACCATGCCGCTGCGGCCCATCACCGGCAGGGAGTCCGGGGTGTAGCTTTCGATGCCGCTCCAGGTGCGGATGATGTTGAGTTTCTCGGCGCCGGGAACCAGCCGCTTCATCTGACGCATCTGATTGAGCAGGCTTTCAGGCTTGAAAAACGCCCGACGGTTGACCATGTCCGGCGCGCAACGGGCGCCGCCGCCGATGATGATGTTCCCGCGCGGGATCTGCCGAAAGTAGATCACCTCTTCCTTAATCTTGGTGAATACGCCGATTACCGTCGGCAATGCGTAGGGCACCGGCTCGGTCACCGACATCTGCGGACCGTTGGGTTCCAGGGGCACGGGTTCATCGAACTGTTGAGACAGCCTGGTCGCCCATGCGCCGGCGGTGATCAACAGCTGCTCGGCGACAAACAATTGCCCGTCGGCGGTGGTGACATGGAACACGCCGCCGACCTTTTGCACATCGGCAACCTCGGTGCGTTCTTCGATCCGTGCGCCAAGCCGACGAGCCGCGCGGGCAAAGGCGGGTGCCGCCAGACGCGGGTTGGCGTGACCGTCGTGGGGCGCGTAGGAGCCGCCCTTCACCTCTGCGCCAAGAAAGGGGAACCGCTTGTGCAGCTCGGCGCCGCGATAGATTTTCAGGTCCAGCTGTTCGGCTTCCGGCGCAGCGGCGTAGGCCTCCAGTTCGGCGATTTCGTCCTCGCGATAGCACACGCGCATATGCCCGCTGGGGATGAATTCCAGGTCGTCATCGATCAGCTCCGGCAGACGTTTCCACAAGCCCCATGAACGGTTCGCCAGTTCGAGCTGGCCCAGATAGCGCCCTTGGCGGCGGACGTTGCCGAAGTTCACGCCGCTGGCGTACTGACCGATCTGGTCGCGTTCCAGCAGGGTCACCGAGCAACCGCGCCGCTGCAGGAAAAACGTCGACGAGGCGCCCATGACGCCCCCGCCGATCACCAGCACATCGCTTTTTTGCGGGTTCATGAAGGCTCCTCTTGCAGGTTATGGGCTGACAGGCCGCGGGGTTGCAGGTCACGCGCCACGGCTTCGATTTCGATCAGGTAACCGTGATGCAAGACCGGGACCGGCACCACGGCGCGGGCGGGTCGATGCTCACCCAGGTATCGCCCATAGAGTTGGTCAAAGGCCGGCCAGTGTTCAATGCCCACGACGTAGACCGTGACTTTCAGCAGATCGCTGGGGCTCAAACCCGCTTGTGCAAGGATCGCCATGAGGTTGTCGAGGGCAATCGAGGCCTGCACCTCGAAGGGTTGGTCGGCGCTGTGCTCGCCATTGGCGCGTACCGGCAATTGCCCGGACACGTACAGCAAGCCGCCGTAAGCCACTGCTTGGGAATAGTGTCCGCCCGGCGCCGCTGCGTCGGCCGTGTGAATGATTTCGAGATCACCAGCCATGCAGACGACTCCAGGTGTGCACCGCGCCGTCGGCGTCGAGGGCGTGATAATCCGGGAACTGCGCGCCGGTGGCGCAGGCGTGGTTGGGCAGGATGCGCAGGCGGCTGCCGATGGGGAAACGTGTGGCGAGGTCGGCACTGTCGGCGCCGCCCAAGGTAACGATCCCGTGTTCCTGATTGGCGCCTGTGACCAACGCCCCTTCGATCCACTCGCCCGTTTCGGTGCACACCTGGCCGTACCCGAAGTCGTGGCGCTGACGCTGGGTGCCGCGGTCACGACTCATGGCCATCCAGCCGGCGTCGGTGATGATCCAGCCCTTTTCCTGCTGATGGCCGATCACCGTGGTCAGCACGCTCAGGGCCAACTCGTCGGCCTGGCAGACGCCGATGTTGTGCATGACCAGATCGAAGAACACATAAACGCCAGCACGCACTTCCGTCACGCCATCCAGGTTCAGGGCCGAGAGGGCAGTGGGCGTGGAGCCGATGCTGACGTCCGGGCAGGCCATCCCGGCGTCACGGATGCGTTGAGCGGCGCGAACGCAGAGTGCGCGCTCCTGTTCGGCGAGGGCTTGCAGGGCTTCGGGGTTGTCGAGTTCGTAGCTGGAACCGGCGTGGGTCATCACACCGCGCAGCTGCACGCCGCCGTCGATGAGGATGCGTGCCACGTCGATGAGTGCCGGGTCTTCAGCGGCGAGGCCGGACCGATGACCGTCGCAGTCGACCTCAATCCAGATGCGGAAGCGTTCGTCGTGCTCCTTCGCGAAGGCGACGATGGCATGAGCGCCCTGAACGCTGTCGGTGAGCACGCTCAGGTGGCAGCCGGCCCGCCGCAGCGCCAGTGCCTGGGCCAATTTGCCGGGCGCGATGGCGACCGCATACAACACGTCGCTGATGCCCTGGTTGAAACAGTGCTCGGCTTCTTTCAGCGTCGAGACCGTCACACCGCTGGCGCCGGCCGCGATCTGCGCCTGAATCACCGGCAGGCATTTGCTGGTCTTGACGTGGGGACGCAACCGCACGCCGAGGCTGTTCATGCGCTGCTGCATGCGCTGGATGTTGCGCTGCATGCGCGGGACGTCCACCAGCGCGGCGGGCGTGTCGAGAGAAGCGATCGGCGTAGACATGACGGAACTCGGGTGGCGAGGGACAGGCTGCACTCTACTCAGCTGTCGTTAAGGTGTGGTTCAATCCAGCCTCATCAATCATTAAGTAAAAGTGAATGATCTCCATCGAAGACCTGCGCCTGGCGGTCGCCCTGAGCTGTGCCGAGTCCCTGAGTGCGGCGGCCAGAGCGCTCAATGTTTCGCCGCCGGCGCTGTCCATGCGCCTGCGTAAACTGGAGACCCTGCTGGGCCTGACCCTGGCCAACCGCGACGCCCGCCGCCTGAGCCTGACGGCCGATGGCGAACGCTTCTCCCGGGAAAGCGCGCTATTGCTCGAACAGCTCGAAGCGCTGCCCGAATCCTTCCGGCAAAAGGACGAAAGACTGGTCGGCACCCTGCGACTGGCGGCGCCGTTCGGTTTCGGACGACAGCGACTGGCACCGCTGCTGGCGCGTTTCATCCGGCTGCATCCGCAGCTGTGCCTGCACCTGGACCTGCGCGAAACACCTTGGCCGGATCGCCACGACAGCGACGCCGTGATCCACATCGGCCACCTCAACGACAGCCTCTGGACCGCGCGGCAACTTTCACCCAACGAACGCTGGCTGTGCGCAAGCCCGGCCTATCTGCACGAACACGGTGAGCCGACGTCCCCGGACCAACTCAGCGCCCACCGCTGTATCTGCATCCGCGAGAACGACGAAGACGTCACCCTCTGGCACCTGCGCAAAGGCCCCGCCCGCAAAACCCTGCGCGTCGAACCGGCCCTGCTGACCAACGACGGCAGCGTCGCCCGCCGCTGGGCCGAACAAGGCCTGGGCCTGGTGTTGCGCTCGCAATGGGACGTCAGCGACGCCATCGCCAGCGGCAACCTCATCCGCGTCCTCGCCGACTGGAACTTCGACAGCGCCCCCGTCAACCTCCTCGTACCCTCCCGCAAACTGCGCAGCCCGAGGGTGCAGGCGTTGGTGGCGTTTCTGGAAGATGCGTTGAAGGTGTGAGTGGGGGCGTTTGATAGCGAGACAGGCGTACACCGCAACATCGTCGGCGCTGCGACTGGCCTCTTCCCGGCTAAAGCCGGTCCCACAAAAAAACACCGCGCGCCCTGTAGGACCGGCTTTAGCCGGGAAGGCGTCAGGCGTCACACTGCTAAATTGATGTCGTCCAGACTGGCCTCTTCCCGGCTGAAGCCGGTCCCACTAAAAGCACCGCGTGGAGCCAGTGAGACCGGTGACGCGGAGCGTCACAGGATGCATTCCCACGCGGAGCGTGGGGAACGATCGGACAGAAACAGCAACAGCTTCGCGAGCAAGCTCGCTCCCACAGGTAGGGTGTCTGATCAGCAAAACTACCAGCGCCCACACTGGCCTCCTCCCGGCTAAAGCCGGTCCCACAAAAAAGCACCGCGTGGAGCCAGTGATACCGGTGACGCGGAGCGTCAGGGAATGCATTCCCACGCAGAGCGTGGGAACGATCAGTGCCCAGACTGGCCTCTTCCCGGCTAAAGCCGGTCCTACTAAGCGTAAGCGCGTTTTTGATCTTCAGGCACATAACGGCCAGACGACACCAATCGCGACTTTGGTGCAGGCTGAACGCAGGTCTCGCGGAGTGGGCCGAGCGGCATGGATGCCGCGAGAGCCGCCCCCCGCCATGGATGGCGGATGGCGGCGGGTCCACGGAGCGGGACCGGAGTGAAGGAACCCGACGAAGTCGGGCCCAACCGAGAGCAAGCACCCTTGGTTACTTGGGGTGCTTTTCCAAGTAACTCGCCGAAGGCGAAACAGTCTGCCCCCAGGCAGACGCCCTTGATCTTGATTAAAAAAATCACTTCACCGCATAGACCTTGCGCACATACACCGTACTGGTCCACGCACAAAACGCCCCCTTCACCACAAACACCGTATCCCCCGGATTAACCGTCACCTCACCGCCCTCATCATCGGCCAGCGTCACGCTCCCCTCCAACAGATGCATCAACTCATGCAACCGATGCGCACGACCATGGCGCTGATACGGCGTCGAATCCCAGATCCCCACCTTCAACGCCGTCACCTCATCATCGAACAGACTCAACGCCCGACACTGCGGCGCAGGCCCGACCAAAATCGGCGGCTCCAGCGTGGCAGACGGCTCCAGCCACGTATGCGCCGGCAACAGCGTCAAACCGGGACGCGCCGGCGCACCCTCCACATCCACCGCACAAAACGCCCACTCGCTGCCAGTGCTGGCATGCAACGCCACGCGACTGCCACGGCCAATCACCGCACTGTCACCGACGCCCAACTCCAGCGTCTGCTCCGCGCTGCTCAACACCACATGGCCGGCGTGCACCACCAGCGTCTCGCTGTAGGGAAAGTCCTCGATCAACGCGTCGCCGGTGAACCGCACCAGCCCGGCCGACACCCCGTCGTCGCCGCGCCACGCCACCTGTCGCGCTTCGGCAAAGGGGTCAAGGGCGCCCAATGGCGCCGAGTTGAAAGACGTCGCAACGCCGCTGCCATCAGCGCGCGCCAACAGCAAAATACCGGGAGATGACATGGTTAGCGCTCCGTTGAAAAAGTCAGCCGATGGCTTGGGTGATCAGCGCGAAAGGTTGCACGCCCTGGCTGGCCTCGGGCGGCGTGCCTCGGGCCATCTGCACCACGGTGTCGATGTTCTTCAGGCCCGCCGTTTCCAGCCAGTCGCTCAGGCCGCAGGCCACGGGGATGTCGATGCGCACAAAAGTGTCCGGCACCTGCGCAAGCAACACACCGATCAGGTGCTGGGCCTGATGGATGTTTTCCGCCACCACCGGCCCGATGCAGCGCCCGCGCCCGAACGGCCGCAGCAGGGCGAAACCGCGCAGCTGACCGTCACGCTCGATGCCCACCGCGTGCTCCACCTGCAGGTCTCGCAGCACGTCCCGACGGTCCAGGCCGCTGGCGGCTTTGGCGAGGTCGAGGAGGGCGGCGTGGTCGTCGGCAGTGAGGGCGCGGCAGGTTTCACCGTCAGCCAGCTCCACCAGCGCCGGCACAATGGCCTGCCCCTGATGCTGCTGCACCCGGCCGAATTCGACGAAACCCTGGCTGGCATACAACGGCTTGCCGGCGACGGTGGCGTTAAGAATCGGCGTGCGCGGCTCGCACGCGGCGAGGGCCCTCTCCATCAAGCGGCGGCCGATGCCCTGGCCCTGGTAATCGTTGCTGACGATCACCAGGCCGATGGTCGCGAAATCACCCTGAGGGCAGACAAAGGCACTGCCGATCAGGCGGCCGCCATCCATCACCACGAAGCCGTCGCTGACCCGGTGCAGCATCGCCCAGTCGTCCAGGCGATGGGGCCATTTCAGTTGCACTGACAAGTCATGGGCGGCGGTCAGGTCGGCCACGGTCATGGGGCGATAGGTATAAGAAGGGTGCGGCAGGGCGGACATGGCGAGGCTCCGTTATGCGTTATTCAAGTGGCACTGAACGCCTGTATCCCACCTGATGTGAGGGCTGACAAGAGGACGCGGGATATTCGGCAGATTCGTTGCGCGCTGGGGGACGAGACCCAACTTCGTACTTAAATCCGGGGCGAGGGCGGCAGCAAATGCCACGGGACATTGATGCTGAATAACACGGCACCGAGCGCTTTTTTCAAGCAGTTGCAGCGGGCGGTAGACAGACTTTTGCCGGATGGGCACCGTTCATGCACCCACCGACGCATTCGCCTCACGGCGCGGGCCACGGTGACAATTCAGGCACCAGACAACGCCGGTCACCAGCAGCACAATGGCCGCCCACTCAAAGTTGTCAGGGAGTCGGTGCTCCCATATAAAGCCGAACACCAGCGCCGCCAATGTCTCGATCACCAGCACTTGTCCACTGAGCGCCAGCGGCAGCAGCCTGCTTGCCTGATTCCAGCACGCGCCACCCACCACCGAGGACAGCAAGGCGACGCCCCCGGCCACTCCCAAAACATGCAGCCAGTCCGCGGCGCTGTACGTACAGGCCTGAAACCCCAGGACAGGCACTGCCAACAGCAGGGACTGCGCGCCGGTCATCACCCCGGTCAGGAGCGCCCAGTCATGGGACGACACCTCGGTGACTTGAGCCAGTCGCCGAGCGTTGCTCACGGCGTACCAACTCCAGGTCACCAGTGCGCCCACCGCACACAAAATCCCGCCAACGTTGGTCAATGTATCCGGCCTGTCGCCTTTGAACAGGGCGTGCCAGCTGATCAGTACGACGCCCCCGACCGCGCAACACAGCGAAGGAATCAGCTTGCGCAAGGGGACGGCGTTGGCGTCATGACGGCCTGCCAGCGTCACGATGACCGGAATCAGTCCGACAATCAGGGATGTCGTGGCGATGCCGACCCATTGCACACCGGTGCCCACCAGCGAGTAGTAGAGGAGGTTGCCGATCAGGCTCAGCCAGAACAGTGATTTCCAGTCAGCCATACCGAGTTGCGCACAGACCCGGCGCCACCGGGGCATCAACAGCGCTGCGGAGATGGCGCCGTAGCAGAGGAATCGGATGACGGCGAACTGCAGGCCGCTCAAGCCCGGCGTCAGCTGCGGGCCCAGAAAAATCACCCCCCAGCACAGCCCCGCACACACCCCGTAGCCGATGCCTTTTAGCAGTGCTCGATCAGCCAACATTTCATCCGCTCCAAACCCTAAAGCCACAAGTCTGGGGCAATGGAATCGGGGCGTATTGTCCGAACCGGTCGAATTTTTTACCCAGGCTGTTTGTGCGCCTTGCGGTACGCCGCAGGTGTCGTGGCGCTGACACGCTGCATGGCCCGGGTGAGGGAGGCCTGATCGGAGAAGCCTGCACGCAAGGCAATCTCGGCGATCGACAACGAGGTGCCACGCAGCCATCGCTGAGCTTCCTGAATGCGTAGGCCAGTGAGGAAGGTTTGCGGGCTTTGTCCGAACATTTGCCGGAATCGCTGGTGCAGTTGACTGATGCTCATGCCTGCCGCGTGCGCCATGACCTCGTTGCTCCAGTGGTCACCGGGCGTGGCTCGCAGACGGCCCATCAGTTGAGCCATGGGCGACGGCGATCCGACGGCGTCCGACAACAGGGAGGACAGCAGCAGCGGGCCGAGCTGTGAAGCGCTCAAGGCCAGTTGCTCATTGCCGATCAGCTCGGCGAACTCGATCAGCCGCCGGGTGGCGGGGGAAACCGGCACGTACACACGCTTGGCCAGCGGCGCGATGTGCAAGGCCTCCAGCGTAGTCGCGGCGCAGTCCAGGATTAGAAACCGGCTGTCAACGTGGGTGAGCTGGGAGTGCGCCGAGCCGGGCATCACCACGGCTGCCAATGACTGATCGATAGCCCCTTCACGGCCGTCCACGTTGATTTCCATTCGCCCGCGGATCGGCAGCACCAACTGAGTGTGGTCGTGCTGGTGATTGGGGTTTTCCCTGTCGTAGCTGCGGACTTTAAGGTTTACAAACATAGCGCACCATCCCGCCAGGCGGGTCATTCAGGGGCGAGCATTCGCCGTGCCCGTGCACCTTACGGATGCGGTGCGGGGCGCGGGATTCTACCACTTGGCAAACAGGCCGTTGCGCCCGCCCGATGTCTTGCACGCTGACACAGAATGGCTGCACCGCAGTGACTGAGCCCGGGTCAGTCAGCCGTGATCCAGGGGGGGCGAAAGCAGAATCTGCCCTCACCGCAGAATCGGTTAACCCCGCGCGTGCCACGCCACATTATCTGCCGCCCCGACGCCCATTCTTAAGCCTTTGCCCGCCCGAACGCCTTCAAAAGCCCCCTAAAAGCGCACAAACACAGGCCCTGCCCAAGGCTGGCGCGCACCGCAAACTCTGCTGAGCCCAGCCACCAAAACGGTGGTTTGTATTGAGCACGGGTCGTTTTAGACGGCATATGCTGATTTCACAGTGATGTAATGAAGCTGTGCTGCAACGAGGCCGACGCGCCGCCAGGGCAGCGAACGCTTGCCACACTCAACTGACTTCAGGACCGCACTCAATGAGCTTTCTTCGTCCCAAATTCATTACGTTCGACTGCTACGGCACGCTCACTAACTTCCACATGGGCACCATGACCCGCGAGCTGTTTGCTGACCGCGTCAAGCCTGAACAGATGGACCAGTTCGTCAAAGACTTTTCGGCCTATCGCCTCGATCAGGTCATGGGCGACTGGCAGCCGTACGACGTGATCCTCAAGACCGCCCTGGCCCGGACCTGCAAGCGCTGGGGTGTCGAGTACCGCGATGAAGGTCAACTGTATTACGACGCCGTGCCGACCTGGGGCCCCCACGCCGACGTGCCGGCGGGTCTGTCGAAGATCGCCGACAAGATTCCCCTGGTGATCTTCTCCAACGCCAGCGACAGCCAGATCATGTCCAACGTCGACAAGCTCGGCGCGCCGTTCCACAAGGTCTTCACCGCCGAACAGGCCCAGGCCTACAAGCCGCGTCTGGCCGCGTTCGAGTTCATGCTCGACAACCTCGGCTGCGGCCCGGAAGACATCTTGCATGTGTCTTCAAGTTTCCGTTACGACCTGATGTCGGCCCACGACATGAAGATCAAGCACAAGGCGTTCGTGGCCCGTGGTCATGAAGTCCCGGCGAATGCGTACTTCGAGTACCAGCAGATCACCGACATCGGCGGACTGCCGGCGCTCGTGGGTCTGTAACTCAAACACCGTCTCCACGCCGTTTCAGCGCCGCCGTTTTAGCAATAAGGGGTTAAAGATGGGCAGTGAATCCTATTGGCTCGACACCGCACCGGCCTTCACCGGTGCCCAACTCGGCGGCTTGCCCGGGCAGGTCGACGTGGCCGTGATCGGCGGTGGATTCACCGGCCTGTCGGCGGCGCGGGCCCTGGCGCTCAAGGGTGCCAGCGTGGTGGTGCTGGACGCCGGTCGGGTCATCGGCGAAGCCTCGGGGCGCAACGGCGGGCAGTGCAACACCGGCGTGGCCCAGGATTACGCCGGTCTGCACGCCAGTCTCGGTGCGGCCAGGGCGCGCGCCTATTACCAGGCCTATGAAAGCGCGGTGCAGACGGTGGTGTCGCTGGTCGAGCAGGAAGGGATCGCCTGCGATCTGCTGCGCAACGGCAAGCTGAAGCTGGCGGCCAAACCCCTGCATTACGAAGGCCTGGCCCGCACCTGCGAGCTGATCCGCCAGGAGGTGGACGCCGACGTCGAGCTGCTGAATGCCGAGCAAACCCGTGCCGAAGTCAACTCGTCGCAGTTTCACGGTGGCTTGTTGCAGCGCAATGGCGTGCAGATGCACGTCGGCCGCTTTGGGGTCGGTCTGGCGGAAGCCGCTGCCCGGCGCGGCGCAATGATTTACCAACACACCCCGGTCAAGGACTGGAAGCCCCAGGCCGGCGGCTATCAGGTCAACACCGCCAAGGGTTCGCTGCACGCCGGGCAAGTGCTGCTGGCGACCGGCGCGTGCCAGCACGGCGACCTCGGCTGGTACCGCCGGCGGATCGTGCCGGTGGGCAGTTTTGTCATCGCCACGGAAGTCTTGCCCCAGGCGCTGATCGACGAGTTGTTGCCGCAGCACCGGGCGTACGTGACCAGCCGCCAGATCGGCAATTACTTCCGCCTGACCCCGGACAACCGCCTGCTGTTTGGCGGCCGTGCGCGGTTTGCCATGTCCGACGGTGTGTCCGACGCCAAGAGCGGCAAGGTGCTGCAGGCGGCGATGCTGAACATGTTCCCGCAATTGGCCAACGTGAAAATCGACTACTGCTGGGGCGGCCTGGTGGACATGACGTCCGACCGTCTGCCTCGCGCCGGCCAGCACGGCGGCGTGTTCCATTCCATGGGCTACAGCGGCCATGGCGTGCAGATGTCCGTGCACATGGGCCAGGTCATGGCCGAGGTCATGGCCGGCAACGCGGCGGCCAACCCCTGGCGTGAACTGGAATGGCCGGCAATCCCCGGGCACTTTGGCAAGCCGTGGTTTCTGCCGTTCGTGGGCGCGTATTACCGCTTGCAGGACTATCTGCACTGACGCCTGCACTGAGTCGCCCGCTGTAGCGTCACCGTCGTCTGCGTTTCCAGGACGCTCCGGACATCCGTGAGCACTCGAATATCCCGATCATCGACAGGTAGCCTTGATATGACTGACCACAAAGACACCCCCGAGCTTATCTCCGGCCCAGACAGCCTGCGGGTATTCGAAGGCCTCAATCGCGGCATGTCGCGGCGCAACGCCTTGCAGATGCTCGGCCTTGCCGGCGTCGCCGCAGCGGGGGCGGGCAGCCTGTTCGGCAGCGCCGGCAAACTGTTCGCCGAAGAAGCCACCGCCGGCGGCAAAGGCAAGCCGGGCGGCAAGATTCGCGTCGCCGGTATGTCCAGTTCCACCGCCGACACCCTCGACCCGGCCAAGGGCGCGCTGTCCACCGACTATGCCCGTCACTACATGTTTTACAACGGCCTGACCCGTTTCGATAAGCACCTGGTGCCGCAGCTGGAACTGGCCGAGCGCATCGACAACGTCGACGCCACCCTGTGGACCATCACCCTGCGCAAGGACGTGACCTTCCACAACGGCAAGAGCCTCGGTGCCGCCGACGTGGTGTTCTCCCTCAGCCGGCACAAGGACCCGATCACCGGCTCCAAAGTCATGCCGCTGATGGAGCAGTTCGCCGAGATCAAGGCCACCGGCCCCAACGAAGTGCAGATCCGCCTCAGCGCGCCGAACGCAGAGCTGCCGTCGATCCTCGCCGTGTCGCACCTGCTGATCGTTCCCGAGGGCACCACCGATTTCAACAAAGGCATCGGCACCGGGCCGTTCACCGTCGGCGAGTTCAAGCCGGGTGTGCGTTCGGTGGCCGTGCGCAACAAGAACTACTGGAAACCGGGCCTGCCGTACCTCGACGAGATCGAATTCATCGCCATTGCCGACGAGCCGTCGCGGGTCAACGCGCTGCTGTCCGGCGACGTGCACATGATCAACGAGGTCAACCCGCGCTCCACCACGCGCATCGCCGCCAGCCCCAAACACCGCGTCGTCGATGCACCCTCGGGCAACTACACTGACTTGATCATTCGCCAGGACCAGCTCCCCGGCAAAAGCCCGGAATTCACCCAGGCCATGAAACTGCTGCTGGACCGCGAACAGGTCAAATCCGCCGTGTTCCGTGGCTTCGCCGTGGTCGGCAACGATCACCCGGTTGCGCCGGGGTCGCGCTACTTCAACACCGACTTGCCGCAGACGGTCTACGACCCGGAAAAAGCCAGGTTCCTGCTGAAGAAAGCCGGCATGGAAAGCATCACCATGCCGGTCATGGCGTCGCCTGCCGCGACAGGTTCCGTGGACATCGCCGTGCTGTTGCAGCAATCGGCAAAACAGGCCGGCCTCAAGCTGGACGTGAACCGCCTGCCGAGCGACGGCTATTGGTCCAATCACTGGATGAAGCACCCGTTGAGCTTCGGCAACATCAACCCGCGACCGAATGCCGACGTGATGTTCTCGCAGTTCTTCCAGTCCAAGGCGCCGTGGAACGAGTCCGGCTGGCAGAACGATCAGTTCGACCAGTTGCTGATGCTGGCCCGGGGCGAAACCGACGACGCCAAGCGCGCCAGGATGTACGGCGACATGCAGACCCTGGTCCACGATCACTGCGGCATCGGCGTGCCGGTGTTCATCAGCAACATCGACGGCGTCGACCAGCGCATCAAGGGCTACGACTCGAACCCGTTGGGCGGCTTCATGGGCTACATGTTCGCCGAGCAGGTGTGGCTGGACGCTTGAGGAGGCAGTGCGATGAATAGCCATACGCTGTGGTTGATCTGCCGGCGCTTAGGTGCCGGGGTCGTGACCCTGTTGATCGTGTCCATGGTCGTGTTCGCGATCACGGCCGTGCTGCCGGGCGATGCGGCGCAGCAATCCCTCGGCCAGTTCGCCACCCCTGAACAGGTGGCGGCACTGCGCCTGAAACTGGGGCTGGATCAACCCGGCGTGTTGCGCTATCTGCACTGGTTGATGAGCCTGCTCACCGGCGACATGGGCCAGTCGGTGTCCAACGCCATGCCGGTGGGTGAATTGATGGCCGGCCGGGTGCCCAACACGCTGATGCTGGCGGCCGCCACGGCGCTGGTGTCGGTGCCGCTGGCGCTGATCCTCGGCATCGGTTCGGCCATGGGCCGGGGCGGGCGCATCGACAGCTGCCTGAGTTTCATCACCCTGGCGATGGTTGCAGTGCCGGAGTTTCTGGTGGCGACCCTGGCGGTGCTGATTTTCGCGGTCAACCTCGGTTGGCTGTCGGCGCTGTCGTACGCCACCGACATCACCTCGCCGCTGCAGTTTCTGCGCACCTACGCGCTGCCGGTGATGACCCTGTGCTGCGTGATCGTGGCGCAGATGGCCCGGATGACCCGCGCCGCCGTCATCGACCAGCTCGACAGCCCGTACGTGGAAATGGCCCGCCTCAAAGGCGTCAGCCCGATCCGCATCGTCCTGCGCCACGCGTTGCCCAACGCCATCGGGCCGATAGCCAACGCCATCGCCCTGAGCCTGTCGTACCTGCTCGGCGGGGTGGTGATCGTCGAGACCATCTTCAACTACCCCGGCATCGCCAGCCTGATGGTCGATGCCGTGACCAACCGCGACATGGCCCTGGTGCAAGCCTGCACCATGCTGTTCTGCGCGGCCTATCTGGCGTTGGTGTTGCTTGCCGACCTCTGCGCCATCCTCTCCAACCCGAGGCTGAGAAACCAATGAACCCGCTCATTGCGAAATCCAGGCCTGCGTCTTCAGCCCTGGCACTGGCCAAGGTCTCCGGCAACCCGTCCTGGCTGGGACTGGTCGGTGCTGCCGTCTGTGTGATCTGGCTGCTGGTGGCGCTGTTCGGCCCGTGGCTGGCGCCGCACCCGGTCGGGGAAGTGATCTCCGACAACATCTTCGAAGGCTTCAGCCTGGCGCATCCCTTCGGCACCGATTACCTGGGCCGCGACATGCTCAGCCGGGTGTTGGTGGGCGCGCGCTTCACGGTCGGTCTGTCGCTGGTGGCGGCGCTGTTGGCCAGCTTCTTCGGGACCGGCTGCGCGCTGCTGTCAGTGGTTTCGCCGAAATGGCTGGACGAAATCATCAGCCGGATCATGGACGCCTTCATTTCGATCCCCAGCAAAATGCTCGCGCTGATCATGGTCTCGGCCTTCGGCTCGTCGGTCACGCTGCTAATCTGCACGGCGGTCATCAGTTACATCCCCGGTTCGTTCCGGGTGGCCCGCAGCATGGCGGTCAATATCGAAGCGCTGGAGTACGTGCAAGTGGCGCGCACCCGGGGCGAGGGCAAGTTGTACGTGGCGTGCCGGGAAATCCTGCCGAACATGCTCAACCCGGTGCTCACCGACCTTGGCCTGCGCTTCGGCTACATCGTGCTGTTGCTCAGCGGCATGAGTTTTCTGGGCCTCGGTGTGCAGCCGCCGGACGCAGACCTTGGCTCGCTGGTGCGGGAAAACATCGGCGGCCTCAATCAGGGCGCGATGGCGATCATTATTCCGGCGCTGGCCATCGGCACGCTGACCATCGGCGTCAATCTGCTGATCGACTACCTGTCATCGCGACGCGGTCGACGCTCGGGAGGCCACTGACATGACCCAGTTGATTCGCGTCGAAGACTTGCGCGTGGTGGCCGGTGATCCGGGCAGCGAAGTGGAGATCGTCAAGGGCGTGAGTTTTGCCCTGGAGAAGGGTGAAGTGCTGGCGCTGATCGGCGAGTCCGGCTCCGGTAAAACCACCATTGCTCTGGCCTTGCTCGGGTATGCGCGACGGGGCTGCCGGTTGTCCGGTGGCGTGGTGCAGGTCGGCGAACACGACATGCTCGCCCTCAGCGAAAAAGAGTTGCAGGGCCTGCGGGGCAATCGCGTCTCGTACATTGCCCAGAGCGCGGCGGCTGCCTTTAATCCGGCGAAAAAACTCCTCGACCAAGTGGTGGAAGGGCCGTTGATCCACGGCCTCGGCACCCGCGCCGAACTGGAAGCCAAGGCCATCGGCCTGTTCCGCGACCTGGCCCTGCCAAACCCGGAACGCATTGGCCGCCGCTACCCGCACCAGGTTTCCGGCGGGCAACTGCAACGGGTGATGGCCGCCATGGCGCTGATCAGCGACCCGCTGCTGGTGGTGCTCGACGAGCCGACCACCGCGCTGGACGTCACCACCCAGATCGACGTGCTGCGGGCGTTCAAGCGCGTGGTGCGGGAACGCGGCGCGACGGCGGTCTATGTGTCCCACGACCTGGCCGTGGTGGCGCAAATGGCCGACCAGATTGTCGTGCTCAACGGCGGGCAGATTCTCGAACAAAGCGCCACTGCGCCGCTGCTCAAGGCACCGGCCCACGATTACACCCGCAGCCTGCTGGCGGCTGCGCGGCCCGACACGCGCATTCGTCCGCCCTGTGGCATCGCGGAAGAAGGGCCACTGCTGACCATCACCGGCCTGACAGCCGGCTACGGCAACAAAAACCTGCACGGCATGCCGGCGATTCGCGTGCTGGAAGACATCGACCTGACCGTACGACGTGGCCAGGCCATCGGCGTGATCGGCGAATCGGGCTCGGGCAAATCAACCCTGGCGCGGGTCGTGGCGGGGCTGCTGACCCCGGCCCTCGGCGGCCTGACCTTCGACGGCCAGCCGTTGGGCGGCAGCCTGTCCGAGCGCACGCCGGAGCAGTTTCGCCGGATTCAGATGGTTTTCCAGAACGCCGACACCGCGCTCAACCCGATGCACAGCGTGGCGACCATCCTCAGCCGTCCGCTGAAAATGTATTTCGGTCTCAAGGGCGCGGCGTTGCAGGCGCGCATCGGCGAGCTGCTCGACCTGGTGCGCCTGCCCCGGGACATGGCCGACCGCCGTCCCAATGAACTGTCGGGCGGCCAGAAGCAGCGGGTCAATCTGGCCCGGGCATTGGCGGCCAAGCCCGACCTGATTCTCTGCGATGAAGTCACCTCGGCCCTCGACACCGTGGTCGGCGCGGCGATCCTCGAACTGCTCCGCGACCTGCGTCAGCAACTGGGCGTGTCCTACCTGTTCATCAGCCACGACATTTCCACCGTGCGCGCGCTGTGCGACGACATCGTGGTGATGTACAGCGGCCACAAAGTCCACGCCGGCCGCCGCGAATCCTTTGCCGAAGCGCCGTACCACCCGTACACCGACCTGTTGATCCATTCGGTGCCGGAACTGCGTCAAGGCTGGCTGGAAACCTGCGGCGCCACCAGCGGCGAGCTGCCGCCGATCGGCGATCGGGCCAACCTGCCGGAGCTGTGCACCTTCCTCAATCGCTGCCCGATGCGCATCGACGGCCTGTGCAACCGCACCGCGCCGAACCGCCGCACCCTGAACAACGGCAGTGAAATTCTGTGCCACCGCGACGCCGCCGATCTGCTGGCGACCCAGCGCGGCGTCACCCCCACAAGCTTTGGAGCGTATGCATGAAAGGGCGTTTTGTGAGGCTGGCCGAACAGGGCCGGCCGACGGTCAAGCTGACCGTGGATGGCGCGCCGGTCGACGCATTGCAGGGCGACACGCTGATGGTGGCGTTGCTGACCCAGGGCACCGCGCTGCGCCAGTCGGAATTCGACAGCGGCCGCCGCGCCGGTTTCTGCCTGATGGGCGCGTGCCAGGATTGCTGGGTCTGGACCCGTGGCGGCGAACGCCTGCGCGCCTGCTCCAACGAAGTCCGCGACGGGCTGGACATCGTCACCACACAACCGGAGGCGACATGGCCACTGCACAGCTGAGCACCCATCGCGTCGTCATCGTCGGTGCGGGCCCGGCCGGCGTGCGCTGCGCCGAAACCCTGCTGGCGGCCGGCATCAAACCGATTCTGGTGGACGAAAACCGCCGCGACGGCGGGCAGATCTACCGCCGCCAGCCGGACGGATTCACCCGCGATTACTCCACCTTGTATGGCAGCGAAGCCGACAAGGCCAAGGACCTGCACCAGACCTTCGACCGTCTGCGCGGCGCCATTGATTACCGGCCCGACACTCTGGTGTGGAACCTCACGCCGGGGCAGTTGTGCTGCGCCAATCAGGGCCGCCACACCACGCTGGACTATGACGCGCTGATCCTCTGCACCGGCGCCACCGACCGCTTGATGCCCATCGAAGGCTGGCAACTGGCGGGCACCTACAGCCTGGGCGGGGCGCAGATCGCGTTGAAGAATCAGGCGGTTTCCATCGGTCATCGCGTGGTCTTCATGGGCAGCGGGCCGTTGCTGTACCTGGTCGCCAGCCAGTACGTCAAAGCCGGCGCGACTGTGGCCGCGGTCCTCGATACCTCGCCCTTCAGCCTGCGGATCAAAGCCCTGCCCAAGCTGCTGGCGCGGCCGGGTCTGCTGTGGACCGGCATGAAACTGTTGGCGCAGTTGTATCAAGCCAAAGTGCCGGTGCATCTCGGCGTCAAGCCGTTAGAGGTGCTGGGCGATGCCGCCAATGGCGTGGCAGGCGTGCGTTTCACGACCGGCAGCGGCCGGGCGGTGACCGTGCAGGCCGATGCCGTCGCATTGGGTTATCACCTGCGCCCGGAAACCCAGCTGGGTGATCTGGCCGGTTGCGCCATGGCCTTCGATGAAGCCTCCAGCCAATGGTGGCTGGCGACGGACGAGGCCGGTCGGACCTCGGTGAACGGCGTCTATGCCGCGGGCGACGGGGCGAAAATTCGCGGCGCCGATGCTGCCGAGCATGCCGGGCGGCGAGTGGCGTTGGCGCTGCTGGAAGACCTCAAACAGCCGTTCAATGCCGGGCTGCGCGATGAACAGCAACAGGCGCTGGCGGTGATGGACCAGTTTCGTCTGGGCCTGGCCGAAGCGTTTCCCTGGCCTGCTGAACAGGCCAAGGCCTTGCCCGACAGCGCCATCGTCTGCCGCTGCGAGATGATCACGGCCGGCGAATTGCGTCGCACGGTTAATGAGAAGGGCGCCTGTGAAGTCAACCGCGCCAAGGCCTTCAGCCGGGTCGGCATGGGCCGCTGCCAGGGCCGTTATTGCTCCCAGGCGGGGGCTGAAGTGATCGCCGCGGAAGCCGGCGTGCAGGTGCAGGAAGTCGGTCGCCAGCGCGGGCAGGCGCCGGTCAAACCCTTGTCGATGCTCATTGAGGAGGTGTCGCCATGAGCGTGCAAAAAGCAGATGTGGTGATCGTCGGTGGCGGCGTGATGGGCTCAGCGACGGCGTTCTTTCTGCGTCAGCGCGGGCAGTCGGTGATCCTGCTGGAGCGCGACCAGATCGGCCAGTACGCCAGCGGCGTCAACTTCGGCAACGTGCGCCGGCAAGGGCGTTTTCTCGGGCAACTGGCGCTGGCCAACCGTTCGTACGCGCTGTGGAAACGCCTGCCGGAACTGATCGACGACGACCTCGAATTCATCCCCAGCGGGCACATGCGCGTGTGTTATCGCGAAGACGAAATCGCCGAGCTGGAAGCGTATGCCGCCGCCCCGGAGGCCGAGCAGCTGGACCTGAAAATCTACCGGGGCGCCGAGCTGCATCAGCGCTTTGGGTTTCTCGGCGCGGACGTCAAAGGCGGCTCGTACGCCCCCCACGACGGCCACGCCAACCCGCGCCTCGCCGCGCCGGCCTTTGCCCGTGCCGCTAGGCGCCTGGGGGCGCAGATTGAAGAGCGCACGGAAGTGGCCGAGGTCCAGAAGGTCGGCGGTGATTTTCACGTCACCACTACCGACGGTCGTCAGTACCACGCCGCGCAGCTGTTGATCACCGCCGGCGCCTGGGGCCAGAAACTCTCAGCGCAGTTCGGCGAACCGGTGCCGCTGGACACCCACGGCCCGCAGATGGCGGTCACGGAACCGGTGCCCTACGCCTTGCCGACGGTGATCGGCGTGTACACCAAGATCGCCGAAGAGGTGATTTATTTCCGCCAGATTCCCCGGGGCAACATCGTCATAGGCGGTGGCTTTCGCAGCAAACCCGACATGCTCAACCGTCGCGCCGCTGTCGAACCGCGCAGCATCCTCAATCAGGCCGAGCAGATGCGCCGGCTGCTGCCGGGCGTGGGCAATTTGAACATCATCCGCGTGTGGAGCGGCATTGAAGGCTACCTGCCGGACTCGCTGCCGATCATGGGCCCCAGCGGCACCGTCGACGGCCTGTTCTACGCTTTCGGCTTCTGCGGCCACGGCTTCCAGCTCGGCCCCGGCGTCGGTGACGTGATGGCCGAACTGCTCGATACCGGTCGCACCACGACCCCGATCGAGGCATTCTCCATCACGCGTTTTGCCCATCCCGCCGTGCAACGGAGCCACGCCTCATGAAACCCCGCGTTCTCGACATTCTGAAACGGCTAATGGCCTTCGAAACCGTGTCGTCGGAGTCCAACATGGCCCTGATCGACTACGTCCGCGACCTGCTGCTGACCAAGGGCATCGAGTCGCTGATCGTCAAGGACGAGAGTGGCAAGAAGGCCAACCTGTTTGCCAGCACCGGTCCCAAAAACCAGCCCGGCGTGTTGCTGTCCGGGCATACCGACGTGGTGCCGGCGGCGGGGCAGGCGTGGACCTTTCCGGCCTTCGCCGCCACCGTGCAGGACGGGCGCATCTATGGCCGTGGCAGCTGCGACATGAAGGGCTTCATCGCCCTGGCCATCGACGCCATGCTCGACGCGGCAGAGCACTCACTCACACGCCCCCTCAACCGCCCGCTGCAACTGGCCCTGTCCCATGACGAGGAGATCGGTTGCGTCGGCGTGCGGCGCTTGCTCGACGTGCTGCACCTGGCGCCGGTGCGGCCATTCCTCTGCGTTATTGGCGAGCCCACCAACATGCAGTTCGTGCTGGGCCACAAGGGCAAGGGCTCCTACCGGACCTATTGCCGGGGTCAGGAGGCGCATTCGTCCCTTGCGCCGCGCTCGGTCAACGCCATTCACGTGGCTTGCGACTTCATCGCCTCCCTGCGGGAGAGCCAGCAGCATCTGCAACAGCACGGCGCTCAGGACACCGACTACGACGTGCCTTACAGCACCGTGCACGTCGGCCAGATCAGCGGCGGCAAGGCGCTGAACATTGTGCCGAACCTGTGCACCCTGGATTTCGAGGTGCGCAACCTGCCGGCGGACAATCTGGATCAGTTCATCGAGCAGATGCGCGACCGTGCCGAAGTGATCGTGCGCGAGGCGCAAAAGCTCTCCAGCGTGGCGGCCATCGAGATCGAAACCATCAACGTCTACCCCGGCCTCGACACCCACCCGACGGTCGAAGCGGTGAGCTTTCTCAAGCAGTTCGCTGCGCCGGACACCGGCATGACCAAAGTTTCGTTCGGCACCGAAGGCGGTCTGTTCAAGCAGCGTTTGGACGTGCCGGTGGTGGTGTGCGGCCCCGGTTCCATCGAGCAGGCGCACAAGCCCGACGAGTTTATCGAGGTCAGCCAGATGGACGCCGGCGAGCGCTTTCTGCAGGGATTACTGGGCTCGTTGAAGGCGTAGCAGAGCCTGCCGTCCTGACGTGAATTTCAGCACGGCACGCTGGTTTGAAGACGCTTTCGGCATCCTCGTTCGAGCCAGATCCCTAGACTGGAATCTGTCTCGGATCAGGACTCGACCATGCTCAAGAATCGCTTGCAAGACCCCGGCCTGCTGGCTGAACGCGCCTACGTCAACGGCGAGTGGATCGCTGCTGACAGTGGCGCCACCCTGGACGTCCGCGATCCCGCCAGCGGCGAACTGCTGGCGCAGGTCCCGGCCATGGACGCGGTCGACACCCGGCGCGCCATCGAAGCCGCCGAACGTGCTTGGCCTGCCTGGCGCGCGCGCCCGGCGGCAGAACGCGCGGGGCTGCTGGAGCGCTGGTTTCAGGCGATGATCGACAATCTCGATGACCTCGCGCTGATCATGACCTGCGAGCAGGGCAAGCCGCTGAACGAGGCCAAGGGCGAAATCCGCTACGGCGCCGGCTTCGTCAAATGGTTCGCCGAAGAAGCGCGCCGGGTCTACGGCGAAACCATGCCGGCGCCCACTGGCGACCGCCGCCTGCTGACCCTCAAGCAACCCGTGGGCGTCTGCGCCGCGATCACCCCGTGGAATTTCCCCAACGCGATGATCACCCGCAAATGCGCGCCGGCCCTGGCCGCCGGCTGCCCGATCATCGTCAAACCGTCGGACCTCACGCCGCTGTCCGCCCTCGCCCTGGCAGTGCTGGCCGAGCGCGTCGGCATCCCGGCCGGCGTGTTCAACGTCATCACCGGAATGCCCGCCGGCATCGGTGAAGAACTCACCGGCAACCCGGCGGTGCGCAAGATTTCTTTCACCGGCTCCACCGCCGTCGGCCGCCTGCTGATGCGCCAGAGCGCCGAACACATCAAGCGCCTGAGCCTGGAACTGGGCGGCAATGCGCCGTTTGTGGTGTTCGACGACGCCGACCTGGAACAGGCCGTGGCCGGGGTGATGATCAGCAAGTTTCGCAACGCCGGGCAAACCTGCGTGTGCGCCAACCGCATTCTGGTGCAGGCGGGGATTTACGACCGTTTCGCCGCGCGGCTGGTGGAGGAGGTCGGCAAACTCAAGGTCGGCAACGGCCTGGAAGAGGGCGTGACCATCGGCCCGCTGATCAACCCGGCGGCGGTGAGCAAAGTGGCCCGGCACATCGACGATGCCCTGAGCCAGGGCGCGAAACTGCTCTGCGGCGGGATTCCATCCGGCGACAGCCCGTTCGTGCAACCCACCGTGCTGGCTGACGCCCACTCTGGCATGTTGCTGGCGAACGAGGAAACCTTCGGCCCGGTGGCGCCGTTGATGCGCTTTACTGATGAGGCCGAGGCATTGGCGTTGGCCAACGCCACGCCGTTCGGTTTGGGCGCCTACTATTTCACCCAGGACCTGAAGCGCTCGTGGCGCTTTGGTGAGGCGCTGGAGTTCGGCATGGTCGGCCTCAACACCGGGATCATCTCGATGGAAGTCGCGCCCTTCGGCGGCATCAAACAATCGGGCCTCGGTCGCGAGGGCAGCAAGTACGGCCTGGACGAGTACCTTGAAGTCAAAGCCTTCCACATCGGCGGCTTGAACTGATTCATCCCGAGGGGCGCACCATGAGCAAGGCATTCAGAATCGCCGCGATTGCGGGCGACGGCATCGGCAAGGAAGTCCTGCCGGAAGGGCTGCGGGTACTGGAACAGGCGGCGAAAAAATGGCAACTGAACCTGAGCATCGACGTGCTCGACTGGGCCCACTGCGACTACTACCTCCAGCACGGGCAGATGATGCCCGACGACTGGTTCGAACAGCTCAAGGGCTATGACGCGATCTACTTCGGCGCCGTGGGCTGGCCCGACAAGGTGCCGGACCACATTTCCCTGTGGGGCTCGCTGCTCAAGTTTCGCCGGGATTTCGACCAATACGTGAACATCCGCCCGGTGCGCCTGTTCCCCGGCGTGCCTTGTCCGCTGGCCGGACGCAAACCGGGCGACATCGATTTCGTGGTGATCCGTGAAAACACCGAGGGCGAATATTCCTCGGTGGGCGGCAAGATGTTCGAAGGCACCGAACACGAATTCGTGCTGCAGGAATCGGTATTCACCCGCCGCGGCGTCGACCGCATCCTCAAATTCGCCTTCGAACTCGCCCAGACCCGCCCGCGCAAACGCCTGACGGCCGCGACCAAATCCAACGGCATCTCCATCAGCATGCCGTACTGGGACGAACGCACGGCGTTGATGGCGGCGAATTACCCCGAAGTGACGTGGGACAAGCAGCACATCGATATCCTGTGCGCGCGGTTCGTGTTGCAACCAGACCGGTTTGACGTGGTCGTGGCGTCGAACCTGTTCGGCGACATCCTGTCGGACCTCGGCCCGGCATGCGCCGGCACCATCGGCATAGCCCCGTCTGCCAACCTCGACCCGGAACGGCGGTTTCCGTCATTGTTCGAACCAGTGCATGGCTCCGCGCCGGACATCTACGGACAGAACATCGCCAACCCCATTGCGATGATCTGGTCCGGCGCGCTGATGCTGGATTTCCTCGGCAACGGCGACGAACGCTACCGCGCGGCCCACGACGGGATCTTGCAGGCGATTGAACAGGTGATTGCCGAAGGCCCGATCACCCCGGACCTGGGAGGGAAGGGCTCGACGCAAGATGTGGGGGCGGCGATTGCCGGGAGGTTGATTTAGGGGGTGGCGGTGTTTCAGTGGGACCGGCTTTTGACGTATGTGGGACCGGCTTCAGCCGGGAAGAGGCCGGTGTGTGCAATATCATTTTTCCGGTATGGCCGCCGACGCCTTCCCGGCTAAAGCCGGTCCCACAGGGACGCAGAGCGTCCGGGGCTGCATTGCCACGCAGAGCGTGGGAACGATCAAAATTTCATGCCCGGACACCGTCCCTGTGGGAGCGAGCTTGCTCGCGAATGCTTTGGTTGGAACGCCTCATTAAGTTATCCAGAGGGTGGTTGGCCCCGTGCTGTGCTCACGCTACGACGCCTATCAGGAGCTTCAGATCGGTCGGAAGTTGGCGTCCCGTGATTGAAGACAGCATTGTGACCTGCTCGTTTGTCAGCGGCCAGTCACCTTCCGCCATCGCGTTTAGGGTTGCATGGCCGAGCCGCGCTACGATTTCGTCATTCAACGACGGATCTATCTTCATTTCAAACTTCAGCGAGTCGTCTTCGGTGCTGTCGAGCAAAAATCCAAATATATAGAGGAACATAGAACTCTCACTTTTCAATTTTACGGCCGGGCTTGGCCGGCTTGGTTCGCTCGCCGCTCTGAGGATCAAACTCCCCCAAGTGCTTGCCTTGTTTGTCATACATTTCGACAGTCCCGTGCTGACTATCCCACTCAATATTCGGCCTTTGGGATCTTTCCAGCGTCGTCGCTTCGCTCCACCACCCTGGACCATTGTTTTACTGTCTGCTTTCTTGGCGTCTGGAAAGCCTGGGAGGTCCAGCGGAGGCGGATGATACCCATGATCCCCATTAAACGGCCTTGCATACACCACATACATCGACCTCAGCCCCGAATCAGCGGGGAAGACCAAGATGCAGTCTTCAGCGGTGATGTCGTCGCCGGGGAGGTCTTCGAGTTGGCTATCGGAGTCTTCCGGGATCGGGTGGACGAGGATGGTGCCTAATCGGGCATCGCTGTTTTCAGGGTAGACCAGCGGTTCCAGTCTCTCGTGTCGGCCCAGGCGGGGCGTCATGAGGATGGTGATGCCGTTGAGATGGGCTTCCATCGCACTTTTGTCGGCGTTCCAGCGGGCTTGCACGGTGCGGACCGAGTCGTCGCCGGATGCTTTGGAATGGATGCCGTAGATCTGCAACTCGCCTTCTGCATCACGGCGCAACTGGAAACGCACCCGCGTTGTCGCCTGGGTCAGGTTGCGCAATTCGTCGTCGGTGTAGAGCGTGCCGTCGCCCATCTTCGCCGGGAGCATGCCGACGATGAACAGACTCGCCGGGCCGCCGGCTCCGCGAAGCAGCCAGGTGTGGCTGCGCTGCATGATGCCGCCACCAGCCATACGGCCCAGTCCCATGTCTGCGCCGAGTGCGGCGGCAATGGCGTTGGAGGCGGAGGGCAGCATCATGGCGCCCGCCATCATGATCGCGCCGAAGTTGGAGGCGGGCTCTACCTCAGTGCCAGCGTCAGTACTGCACCATTCCCCGGTGCAGGATTTGGAGAAGACCTTGTCCGTGCGCTCCTTCGGGGCCGGCCAGGGCTCTGGCATCGGGGTAGGCAACCGCTCAGGTTCGGGAGACGGGTTCCAGGGTGTCCATGACGCGCCCCCGTTGGGAAGCCCTTTGAATATCGAGTCGTCCCCAAAGGGATCTTTTTTGTCGTCCTTGAACATGACCTTGTTGATGCCTGCCAATTTGAGGCGGCGGAGGATGCGGGCGGGTCGACGGGTGGTCAACGGCGTGGGGGTTACGGGATGTTGCCGGGCGCACAGGCTTTAGATTGCCGTGGGACTGGCTTTAGCCGGGAAAGCATCGGGTGGCACACCGCGAAATTGATAGCGACTGCGCGGGCCTCTTCCCGGCTAAAGCCGGTCCCACTATGAGGGCGCGTACATCAGTGAGACCGATGACGCGGAGCGTCAGGGGATGCATTCCCACGCGGAGCGTGGGGAACGATCAAAAGATAAATGGCGTGACGCAGAGCGTCCGGGGCGGCATTACCACGCGGAGGGTGGGAACGATCAGATCGAAAGCTTCCCGGTTAAAGCCGGTCCCACTAAAAGCATGCGCTGTGTCAGTGGGACCAGCGGCGATCCCCGTAGGACCGGCTTCAGCCGGGAAGCCCTTGATCTGCTTTTGATCTGCTTTTGATCCTCATACACAAACAGTCCAGACACCACAAATCGCGACTTGGGTGCAGGCCGAACGCAGACGACGCGCAGTGGGTCGAGCCGCATGGATGCGGCGAGAGCGCCGTTGCGGACATGGATGTCCGTTCGGCGCGTGCCCACGGAGCGTCGTCGAAGTGAGGGTATTCCGACGGAGGAGGAACCCAACCAGGAGCAAGCACCCTTGGTTACTTGGGGATGGTGCGACTTTCGACTTTTCCAAGTAACTCGCCGAAGGCGAAACCCGAGGCCGTTAGGCCGACGCTTTTGATCTTGATCTGGATCTCAATAACCGCGGTTTCGATCTATCTGACCGACCATCCGCTCCCCCCGCTCAAACCGCCGAATATTCTCCAGCAATACCCCAAACGCACTCGCCGGCTGCGTCATCGCCGCCACATGCGGCGTCAACACCACCTGCGGATGACCCCAAAACGGATGATCAGCCGCCGCCGGCTCCACCTGCAACACATCCAGCACAGCGCCGCTCAACTGCCCACTTTCCAGCGCCTCCAGCAAATCCCCCTCCACCAGATGCCCGCCGCGCCCCATATTCACCAGCCCCGCACCCCGCGGCAGCAACGCAAACAGATTCCGGTCCAGAATCCCCTCCGTCTGCTCCGTCAACGGCAACACACACAGCAAAATATCGCACTGCCCCAAAAACGCCGACAACTGCGCCTGACCCGCAAAACAGTCCACCCCCTCAATCTCATGAACACTGCGCGCCCAGCCCGACAAGGCAAAGCCGAATGGCGCCAGCGTCGCCAGAATCTGCTGCGCCTGGGTGCCCAACCCCATCACCCCCACGCGCCGATTTTCTGCCGGCTGCAACAGATGCGCTTGCCAACGCCGCGCCGTCTGCTGCTCGCGGTACCGCAGCATGTCCCGGTGCAGACTCAACACCGCCCACGTCGCGTACTCGCACATGCCCCGCGTAATGCCCGGATCCAGCAGCCGCACTACGGGCAGGTCCGCCGGCAACCGCGACAGATCCAGCTGATCGACCCCGGCCGACAGCGCAAACAGCACCTTCAGATTGGGCAGCAACTGCGTCAGATCATCCGGCGCCTGCCAGGCGGCCAGGTACTCGACTTCTTCGGGATTGCCGATGTCCGGCCAGGCGCGCCATTCGATGTCCGGTGCGTGTTCGGCGAACAGCGTCTGCCAGTGTGGCGCGCGCGCGGGGTCGGCTTTGTAGAGCAAGGCCATGGGCGTTTCCTGCTGAAAGGACGTTGGAGGGAAGTGTAGGGAGCCAGCCCACATCATCCCCCAAGCCCGGCGCAGGATCTGTTGAAAGGCGGGGCCAAAACAGTTGATCCGAATTTCTCACGGGCCAAGTTCGGCTAAGTGCGTTGCCCGCACGCCGTAACCTGAACAGCATCGCAACCGCCTCCAGGTTGCCGGACTCACGATGGGAAATGCCATGAACAGCAAAGTCGACGAAACCCCTCTTTTGCTCCGTCAGCGCGAGCAATTTGTGCCCCGTGGCCTGGTGACCGCGCACCCGCTGGTGATCGACCGCGCCCAGGGCACCGAAATGTGGGACGTGGATGGCAAGCGCTACCTGGATTTCGTCGGCGGCATCGGCGTGCTCAACATCGGCCACAACCACCCGAAAGTGGTCGCAGCCGTGCAGGCTCAACTGCAAAAAGTCTCCCACGCCTGCTTCCAGGTGGCGGCCTATACGCCTTACCTCGACCTGGCCCAGCGCCTGTGCGAAATGATCGGCGGGCAGGAAGCCTACAAGGCCGCGTTCTTCACCTCCGGCGCCGAAGCGGTGGAAAACGCGGTGAAGATCGCCCGTGCCCATACCAACCGTTCAGCGGTGATCGCCTTTCGCGGCGGTTTCCACGGACGCACCTTGCTCGGCACCACGCTCACCGGCATGAGCCAACCCTACAAGCAGAACTTCGGGCCGTTTGCGCCGGAGGTGTTCCATACGCCGTACCCGAACGCCTATCGCGGCGTTAGCAGCGTTGACGCAATCACCGCGCTGAACGAATTGCTCGCCACCCAAGTGGCACCGGACCGCGTGGCTGCAATTCTGATCGAACCCGTGCAGGGCGATGGCGGTTTCCTCACCGCGCCGCCGGAGTTTCTCCAGGCCCTGCGCGCCTTGGCCGACAAGCACGGCATCGTGCTGATCCTCGACGAAATCCAGACCGGTTTCGGCCGCACCGGCACCTGGTTCGGCTACCAGCACGCCGGCATCCAGCCTGATCTGGTCACCGTCGCCAAAAGCCTCGCCGGTGGCTTGCCGTTGTCGGGTGTGGTCGGCAAAGCGCACATCATGGACGCGCCGCTGCCCGGCGGCCTCGGCGGCACCTACGGCGGCAACGCCCTGGCGTGCGCAGCGGCACTGGCGGTGATCGATGCATTTGAGGAAGAACAACTGCTCGCGCGCAGCCAGCTTTTGGGCGAGCGCCTGCGCCGTGGCCTGATCGGTTTGCAGGCGCGCTACCCGCGCATCGGCGATGTGCGCGGCACCGGTTTCATGCTGGCGATCGAGCTGGTCAAGGATGACGCCGCGCGCACCCCGGACGCCGATCTCAATTCACGGGTGATCGACGAAGCCCGTGCCGGTGGTTTGCTGGTCATCAAATGCGGCGTTTACCGCAACGTGCTGCGCTTCCTCGCCCCGCTGGTGACGACAGAAGCCCAGGTCGACGAAGCCGTGCAGATCCTCGACGCCGCCTTGGCACGGGTCTTGAACTCGAATTGAAGTAGCGCCTTGCCCGTAACGGGCCAGATGCATCCGGGAGGTTCGATCCACATGGGGCTGACAGATTTGGGGCTGACAGGATTTGGACTGACAGAGTACCGAGCGTTACTGATCGATTGCGATGAAGTGCTGGTGGATCGCGATTCGGGTGTCTGGGCCGCGCTGCAACCGCTGCTCGACAGCCGCGGCGGGCAGCCGGCCAGGGATGACGTGCTGGCCGAATTCAGCGCGGTGGTTGCGAGCCTGTATCCGCGCTTCGCCGAGCTGGGTTTCAGTGGCCTGTTGTGCTTCGCCCATCGCCAACTGGCGGAAAAATGGGGCCTGCACGCCAGTTGGGAGGAGGGCATGAGCTTTGCCCGTTCAGCGGGCAACTGGTCGCTGTTCGAAGACGCGCCGGGGGCGATGCTCTACCTGCGCAAGTTCTATCGACTGCTGGTGCGCGGCGACCGCGATGCAGAGGATCGCGGCGTGCTGTGCGAGCGACTGGGAATTGCACCGGAAGATTTCATTTCCCTGGCCGAAGGTCCGCAATGGCTCACGGATCAGGGCGATCAGGTGCAACCGGTCCTGCACGTAACGCGACCGTCGGTCGAGCCCTTCGCCGCGCTGGACCGCTGCCTGATCGGCCGCCACCGGGCGCGTCAGCCTTCGCCCTGCGCGGCGGAATACTGCATCAACAGCATGGCCGACCTGGTGGCGCAGCATCAGCTGTCTTTACGGCGCTGATTTTGCTAGAAGATTGTCTTACAACGGCAGTCAAGAGGTACGTGATGGAAGGGCTCGTAAAACTGGATCGGATCGACATCAGCATCCTGGTCGAACTGCAAAAGGACGGCCGCATGACCAATGTCAGCCTCGCCGATGCCGTCGGCCTCTCTGCCAGCCCCTGCCTGCAGCGGGTCAAACGGCTGGAGTCGGCCGGTTATATCTCCAGCTACAAAGCGCATCTGAACCTGGCCAAGATCACCGATTCGGTCACCGTCTTCACCGAAATCACCCTCAGCGACCACAAGCGCGAAGACTTCGCCAAGTTCGAATCCAACATCCGTCTAGTGGACGAAGTGCTGGAATGCCACCTGATCAGCGGCGGCTACGACTACCTGGTGCGCTTCATGACCCGCAGCATCCAGCACTATCAGGAAGTGGTGGAAAGCCTGCTCGACAAAAACATCGGGATCTCGAAGTACTTCAGCTACATCGTCATCAAGTCGCCGGTGCTCAAGGATGGGGTGCCATTGCGCAAATTGTTGCGTCACTGAACAGACCTTCGACGGCTTTGTAGGCAATTTCCCAACGCCAACGTTTAGCTTTCACGCAGTTCCTTCAGAACCGCCCGGCAGAGATTTCCTTCGCGGCGCTTCATCCTTTCGCTCCTTGTCCAGCGGCGTGCGGCGCTGGGCAAAAATCTCAATAAGAAGAGTGCGGAGTGGGTGATGAAGGGCAGGAATACGCTGTTATGGGTAGGGCTGGCTGCGTTTAACGCCGAGGCGTCAGCCGAAGCGCAGACGACCCGCGAGGAGCAGTTCCAGCTGGGGGCGGTTGGGGTGAGTCTGGGTGTCGGGCTGTTGAATGGTCAGGCGCGGGAAAAGGTGTACGACGTTGAAAGCGGGCAGAAGATCAGCCAGTTGAACTGGAGCATGAAGCAGGTGCCGACGCTTCATCTGGGCGTGAAGTACCAGCCGATAAACTGGCTGTCCCTTGATCTGAACGGCTGGACGCGGGTGGCGAAGGGCGATGGGCATCTGAAGGATTACGACTGGCTGGAGGAAGATCGCGGCGACTGGAGCCACTATTCCGATCATCCGGACACTCAGGTCAGCAAAGCCTGGCAGGCCGATTTCGCCGCCACCGCGTGGGCGCTCAAGCGTGAGGATGTGGCACTGGGCGTGATGCTCGGTTATCAGCGCAACCAGTTTGGTTGGTCGGCGAAAGGCGGGCGCTACACCTATTCGTCGGACGAAGGGTTCCGCGACGAGTCCGGAGAATTTCCGGCGGGGGAGAAAGGCATTTCCTATCAGCAGACCTACGACACGCCTTATGTGGGGCTGGTCGGTCTCTACCATTTCCGCAACTGGACGCTGGAAGGCAGGTTCAAATACAGCCAGTGGGTTCGGGCGCGGGATCACGATCGACATCATGTCACCGGCGTTACCTACGACGGTGACTACGGGAACGACGGCCGCATGCAAAGTCTGGCGGTTGCGCTCAGTTACCGCGTGAGTCCGCAGCTTTCGGTGAGGGCGGGTTTGGATCATCAGGTGTACGCCGAGGCGAAAGGCAACACGCTGATCAAGGACACCCACAGCGGCGATCGCTTCCGTATTGCAGGTGACGCGGGCAGTCAGTCTGCCAGGACGACGATGTCCACGCTGGCGCTCACTTACGCTTTCTGAGCCAAGCCGACAACCGTGCTGGTGCCGAGCGGCCCGGCACGGTTGACGCCTGAATGGGAGCTCCACGGCCCAGCGACGCTACACACGGTGAATTCGGTCAATCACTCCCAGTGATAACACGCCAATCAGCGCCCCGCTGCTTAACAAAAGATAACGTCATGTCGATTGTCATACGTTTCCAAAGCTGACTAGGATGGGGTCGCTTCGGTACGGCCACGTCGCGTGCAGGCTAGAGCGTCTGCGCGGTTAAACGGCCTTCTGGAGCACCCAATAAAAATAAAGAAAGGGGTAGCTTCATGCGTGAGCCCGTCATTCGGCGCACTCGGTTTGCGGTCATTCGGTGCCATTTCAGCGCCCGGATGCTTTTCAAGAGCCTGCCTCTCCACGCTGCTCTGTCGCTATTTATCTCTCCCCTCTTCTGTGGCGCTGCCTTGGCTGCTGACAGCACGTCCGCCGCCGCACCCGGTGACGCCCCCGCGAACGCTGGCGATTCCGCCGTCTGCGCCCTCGAGTCCGCGAAAGCCTCCCGCAGCCTGCTGCTGGACGTAACCCATGCCGGCAAGCGCATGGTCGCGGTGGGGGATCGCGGCCACATTCTCTATTCCGATGACCAGGGCAAAACCTGGACCCAAGCCAAAGTGCCGACGCGCCAGATGCTCACGGCGGTGTATTTCGTCGATGAGCAACACGGCTGGGCGGTGGGCCACGATGCGCAGATCCTCGCCAGCAGCGATGCCGGCGCCACCTGGACCAAACAGTTCGAAGACCTCAAACGCGAAGCGCCGTTGCTGGATGTCTGGTTCAAGGACCTGACCACCGGGATTGCCGTGGGTGCCTACGGGGCGGTGCTGGAAACCACCGATGGCGGCCAGCACTGGGAAGACATCGGCGACCGGCTGGACAACGAAGACCAGTTTCACCTCAACGGCATTGCGTTCGTGAAGGACGCCGGCCTGTTCGTGGTCGGGGAACAGGGCAGCATGTTCCGCTCCCCGGACGACGGCCAGACCTGGGAGAAACTCGAAGGCCCTTATCAGGGCTCATTGTTCGGCGCGGTAGGCACGGCGGAATCCAACACGCTGCTGGTTTACGGCCTGCGCGGCAATTTGTTTCGTTCGACCGATTTCGGTACCACCTGGGAGCCCGTCCCGCGACAGGGTGAGCGCGGCCCGCTGGAGTTCAGCATCGCCAACGCCTCACTGATGCCGGACAACTCTATCGTGCTGGTCGGCAACGGCGGCAGCGTCATGCGCAGCACGGACGATGGCGAAAGCTTCACGGTTGCCAATCGCCCCGACCGGCTTTCGTTGTCCGGCGTAGCCGAGGACGACAAAGGCAATCTGGTTCTGGTGGGACAGGGCGGCGTCCGCGTCACCTCGCCGACGGGCGCTGACAGCGCTCAACAATAAGAACAAGCAGGCGAGGACACGTTTCCATGAGCAACCTTCAACAACACCACGACAAGCCGACGCGCCTGGAGCAGTTGATTTTCAACAACCGCAAGACGGTGATCGGCATCTGCCTGCTGGTCAGCATCTTTCTGTTCTGGCAAGCGACCCTGGTGCGCCCGTCCACCAGCTTCGAAAAGATGATTCCGCTGGGTCATCCGTTTGTTCAGAACATGATGGAGCACCGCAACGACCTGGCGAATCTGGGCAACACCGTGCGCATTTCGGTGGAAGCCAGGCAGGGCGACATCTTTTCCAAGGAGTACATGGAGACGCTGCGGCAGATCAACGACGAGGTGTTCTACATTTCCGGCGTCGACCGCTCCGGGCTCAAGTCGTTGTGGAGCCCCAGCGTGCGCTGGACTGAAGTGACGGAGGAGGGCTTTGCCGGCGGCGAGGTGATTCCGCAGAGCTACGACGGCTCGCAACAGAGCCTCGACAAGCTGCGTAATAACGTCCTCAAGTCCGGGCAGGTTGGGCGTCTGGTCTCCAACAACTTCAAGTCGAGCATCGTCGATGTGCCGTTGCAGGAGTTCTACCCGGACCCCAACGACCAGAGCAAGCTGCTGCCGCTGGATTACCGGCAGTTCTCCCACCAGCTTGAAGAGAAGATCCGCGACAAGTACGAAGCGCAGAACCCCAATGTCGAGATTCACATCGTCGGTTTTGCCAAGAAGGTCGGCGACCTGATCGACGGCCTGATCATGGTGGTGATGTTCTTTGGCATCGCCTTCCTGATCACACTGGTCCTGCTGATGTGGTTCACCCGCTGCGCCCGCAGCACCATCGCCGTGTTGAGCACCACGTTGATCGCCGTGATCTGGCAGCTGGGCCTGATGCATGTGGTGGGTTTTGGCCTTGATCCCTACTCGATGCTGGTGCCGTTTCTGATCTTCGCCATCGGTATCTCCCACGGCGTGCAGAAGATTAACGGCATCGCCCTGCAATCCAGTGATGCCGACAGCGCGCTCACCGCTGCACGCCGTACGTTCCGCCAGTTGTTCCTGCCGGGGATGATCGCGATTCTTGCCGACGCCGTCGGCTTTATCACGTTGCTGATCATCGACATTGGCGTGATCCGCGAGCTGGCCATCGGGGCGTCCATTGGCGTGGCGGTGATCGTGTTCACCAACCTGATCCTCCTGCCGGTGGCGATTTCCTACGTTGGCATCAGCAAAAAAGCCGTGGTGCGCAGTAAAGAGGATGCCGTGCGCGAGCATCCATTCTGGCGTCTGCTGTCGAACTTCGCCGCACCAAAAGTCGCCCGCGTGTCAGTGACGTTGGCGCTGGTCGCGCTGGTGGGCGGCCTCTGGTACGGCCATAACCTGAAGATCGGCGACCTCGATCAAGGCGCGCCGGAACTGCGGCCGGACTCGCGCTACAACCAGGACAACAGTTTCATCATCAACAATTACTCCACCAGCTCCGACGTGCTGGTGGTGATGGTCAAGACGCCGCCCGAGGGGTGTTCGGCGTACCAGACGCTGTCGGCGATGAACGAGCTGTCGTGGAAAATGGAGAATACGCCGGGGGTGCAGTCGGCGATTTCCCTGGTGACTGTGTCCAAGCAGGTCATCAAGGGGATGAACGAGGGCAACCTGAAATGGGAGTCGCTGTCGCGCAACAAGGACGTGCTCAACAGCTCGATTTCCCGCGCTGACGGTTTGTACAACAACACCTGTTCCCTGGCGCCGTTGCTGATTTTCCTCAACGACCACAAGGCCGAAACCCTGGATCGCGCCGTGCATGCGGTGCAGGAGTTCGCGCAGCAGAACAACAAGGACGGCCTGGAGTTTCTGCTGGCGGCGGGTAACGCCGGGATCGAGGCGGCCACCAACGAAGTCATCAAGCAGGCCGAGCTGACCATTCTGATTCTGGTGTACGTGTGCGTGGCGGTGATGTGCATGATCACCTTCCGTTCATGGGCGGCGACGCTGTGCATCGTCCTGCCGCTGGTGCTGACGTCGGTGCTGGGTAACGCGCTGATGGCGTTCATGGGCATCGGCGTGAAAGTCGCAACGCTGCCGGTGGTGGCGCTCGGGGTGGGGATCGGGGTCGACTACGGGATTTACATCTACAGCCGACTGGAGAGTTTCCTGCGGGCGGGACTGCCGTTGCAGGAAGCGTATTACCAGACGCTGAAGTCCACGGGCAAAGCGGTGTTGTTCACTGGCCTGTGTCTGGCGATCGGGGTGTGCACCTGGATATTCTCGGCCATCAAGTTCCAGGCCGACATGGGCCTGATGCTGACCTTCATGCTGCTGTGGAACATGTTCGGCGCCCTGTGGCTGTTGCCGGCGCTGGCGCGGTTCCTGATCAAACCGGAGAAGATGGCGGGCAAGGTCGGGAACTCGCTGTTTTCCCATTGAGTGGCGACATTTAGGTCGTCGGAGCGCGTTTGCTGGCGAACGCGTTATGTAGGACCGGCTTCAGCCGGGAAGAGGCCGGATTGACCGCCATCAATTTAGCGGTGTGACCACCGACGCTTTCCCGGCTAAAGCCAGTCCTACCAGAAACACGCTGTCCCACATCCGGATTCATTCAGTTATAAACAAAAAAACCACGCCCGGTCTTGCGCCCCAGATACCCCGCCGCGACCATTTCCTTGAGCAGCGGCGCGGGGCGGTATTTGCTGTCGTTGAAGCCTTCGTTGAACGCTTCGACGATCGCCAGCAGGGTGTCCAGACCGATCAGGTCAGCCAGCGCCAGCGGGCCAATGGGCTGGTTGCAGCCCAGGCGCATGCCGTCGTCGATGTCCTGAGCAGTGGCCAGGCCTTCCTGCAACACCAGAATCGCCTCGTTGATCATCGGCACCAGAATCCGGTTGACCACAAACCCCGGGCGGTTGCCGGCGGTGATCGCAGTCTTGTTCAACCGCTCGGCCAGCTTGATCGCCGCAATGTGGGTGGTGTCCGCCGTCTGCAAACCGCGAATGACCTCAATCAGGTTCATCATCGGCACCGGGTTGAAGAAGTGCAGCCCGATGAACCGCTCCGGGTGCTCGACGCTGGCCGCCAGTTGCGTAATGGACAGCGACGAGGTGTTCGACGCGATCACGCACTCGCGGTCGACATGGCTGGCGATCTGCTTGAGCAGGCGCAGCTTCAGTTCCAGGTTCTCGGTGGCCGCTTCGATCACCAGTTGAGCGCCATTCAACTGGCCATAGTCCGTGGTGACGCTGATGCGCCCCAGGGCCGCTTCGGCGACATCGGCCGCGACCGTCTGCTTGGTCACCTGCCGCTCGAGGTTCTTGCGCACGGTCGCCATGCCACGCTCCAGTGCCGTGTCGGAAATGTCCAGCAGGGTCACGTCGAAACCCGCCACCGCGCAGACCTGCGCGATGCCGTTGCCCATGGTGCCGGCGCCGATCACGGCGATGTGTTGCATGCTCATCGACAAGCCTCCTTACACGCGTTCGAAAATGACGGCGATGCCCTGACCGCCGCCGATGCACATGGTCACCAGCGCATAGCGGCCCTGAACCCGGTGCAGCTCGTGGATCGCTTTGGTGGCGATGATCGCCCCCGTCGCGCCCACCGGGTGGCCGAGGGAGATGCCCGAGCCGTTCGGGTTAACCTTCGCAGGATCAAAGTCTAGCTCACGGGCAACGGCGCAGGCCTGGGCGGCGAAGGCTTCGTTGGATTCGATCACGTCCAGATCCGCCACGGTCAGGCCCGCACGTTCCAGCACTTTGCGGCTGGCCGGAATCGGCCCCAACCCCATCATCGCCGGATCAACCCCGGCATGGGCATAGGCCACCAGACGCGCCATCGGCTTGAGGCCGTGCGCGCGGACCATGTCGCCATTGGCCATGACCAGCGCCGCTGCGCCGTCGTTGAGGCCGGACGCATTGCCGGCCGTGACGGTGCCGTCCTTCTTGAACGCGGTCTTCATCTTCTCCAACTGCTCGGCCGTCACGTCGCCACGCACGTGTTCGTCCTGGGCGAAGGTGACGGTGCCTTTGCGCGTGGCGATCTCGATGGGCACGATCTGGCCCTCGAAACGGCCCTCGGCGATGGCGTGGGCGGCGCGCTGCTGGCTGGTCAGCGCCAGGGCGTCCTGATCGGCACGGGTGATGCCGTAATGCTCGGCGATGTTCTCGGCGGTGATGCCCATGTGAATATTGGCGAACGGATCGTGCAACGCGCCGAGCATGTAGTCGTACGCCTGCACATTACCCATGCGCGCACCCCAGCGGGCCTGAGGCATGATGTACGCGCCACGGCTCATGGATTCGGCGCCACCGGCCAGCACGGCCTGGGCGTCACCGAGCATCAGCGACTGTGCCGCCGAGACGATGGCCTGCAGGCCGGAGCCGCACAGGCGATTGACGTTCATGGCAGGGGTTTCTTTGGTCAGGCCGGCTTCGAGGGCGATGACGCGGGAGAGATAGGCGTCGCGTACTTCGGTGGGGATCACGTGGCCCATGACCACATGGCCGATGTGCTCCGGTGCGATACCGGATTTGGCCAATGCGGCGCGGCTGACCTGGGTGCCCAGTTCGATGGGCGAGACGTCCTTGAGGGAACCGCCGAATCCACCGATGGCGGTACGCAGTGCGCTGACGACGAAAACTTCGGGTGTGCTCATGGGGACTCCTGACACGTATTGGAATTATGGGGGCGGCACGGCGAAATGGCGTTTCGGCCGGTGCTGACTGCGGGCAAGTCTAGATCGGCGTTCGGGACGGGCCTATGCCGAAACTGTCCAGATGGGCTGGCGTTCTTTACCATCAGCGCCTGATCCGTGGTGCACCATTCAAAAAGGGAAAGGCGGTCATGCGGGAAAAGGATTCAGTGTCGATCTACTTCGTCCAGTTGATCGTCCACGCGCTGCGCGACCAGCCGCTGCGTTTGCAGTCGGTTCTTGAGGCGGCGGAGATCGACATGGCGCTGCTCGACGACCCCACCGCGCGGGTCTCGGCCAGCGCATTTGCGGCGTTGTGGCTGATTCAGATCAAGGAACTGGGCGACGAGTTTTTCGGCCTCGACTCCCACGGCATGCCCCTGGGCAGCTTCGCCCTGATTTGCCGGGGGCTGATTCAGGAACCCACTCTGGAAAAAGCCCTGCGCCAGTGCCTGAGCAATTTCGGCCTGTTCCTGCGCGACTTTCGCGGCAGCCTCATTGTTCGCGGCGCGCGCGCCGTGCTCGCGGTGGACACCACGACAGACGACCCGGTCCGGCAGCGCTTCGGTGAGGAAACGTTCTTGCTGTTGATGATCAGCCTGTTGTGCTGGCTCGGCGGGCGCCGCATCAGCATCGACCGCGCGCAGTTTCACCAGCGCCGTCAGCGTCTCAGCGACGACTCACTGCTGTGGGGGTTCAACCTGAGTTTTGGCGAGCAACGCACCGAAATCGAGTTCTCCAGCCACTACCTGCGTCTGCCGGTGGTGCAGTCGTTGCCGTCGCTGAAATCATTTTTACGCACCGCGCCGCAGTGGCTGGTCATTCGCTACCGCAACCAGCGCGGGCTGGCGGCGCAGGTTTATCAGCGCCTGCGCAACAGCCATTACGGCCACTGGCCGACGCTGCTGGAAATGGCCGATGAACTGAAACTCAGTGCCACCACCTTCCGCCGTCGGCTGGAGCGCGAGGGCTGCGCGTTTCAAGGGATCAAGGACGACGTCCGCCGCGGCATCGCCCAGCAGAAGCTGCGCGACACCGAGCTGAGCGTGGTGGAGATCGCGTCCTTGGTGGGGTTTCAGGAGCCCAGCGCGTTTCACCGGGCGTTCAAGAAATGGACGGGGGAAAGTCCGGGCGGCTACCGCAGGAAGCAAGCCGCCAGCAACTCAATGACGGCCGACTGATGAGCCGCCGCCGGTGTCAGGGCAGCCACGCCTCGCGCCAGGCCTGAACAGCCGCGTCGTCGAACATCCCGTCGCGAAGCACCTGCTCGCGCAAGTCGTCGCCGAGTAGCGCGGCGCTGGTCAGGTCCATCGTGTGGGCACGAATCAGGTTGACCCAGGCCTCCAGCGTGTTCGGTACCCGCGTGACCGGCAAGTCGCCGGCGTAGGCGCGAACGTCGCTGCAGATCACCGGCACACCGCAGGCGCCGAGTTGCAGCAGGGTGATGTTGTTCTTGCAGGCGCCGAACAGGTTATCCACGGCGGGGAGCAGGGCCAGATCGAGGTTCAGGTCGGCGACGGCTGTGGCGTATTGCTCGGCGGGCGGCCGGTCGTGGAATTCATGGGCATGACTGCGCAGCACGCCCTGGTCATCGCCCATCACGATCCACTCCACCTCTTCTGCCAGGGCCTCGACCACGGCGAGGATCATGTGCAGATCCTGTGGCTGCCAGCGATCACTGACCAGACCGACCCTCGGCTTGCCACCCACGCCACGGCGCGAGACGAGGTTGCCCCAGACCTGAGGCGACAGGCGCGAAGGTAGCAGCCGCACGTCCGCGTGAAATTCGCGAGCGATATCGGCGAGCACTTGGGTCGAAGCGATCACGCGATGGGCCTGATGCAGGCTCTTCTGCAGCAGGTCAACGCACTCGGCATCGAAGGCGAACGGGTCTTCGCCTGGCGTCCGGGAACCCAGTTGCAGGTCATTGATGTCGAGCACCACGAAGGCATCCGGCAACAGCTGGGCGCGGGCGATGGTTTGCAGGTGGTCGGCGTCGAGCCGGGCCTGAAACACCACGACGTTAGGCTTGAAGCGACCCTCCTGGGGAATCGACAGCGCCTGGCTGCTGAGCATGCCGTCCACAACACCGGCGGCTTGCAGCGTCTCGAACGGTGCGATCACCCGCTCATGGGGCGAGGCCCAGAGGCCGGCGGGGTAGGCCAGCACCACCGGATCGCGGCGCCAGGCCATCGGCCGCCAGACCAACGGCATGTTGAGTTCGAGTTCCACTGATTGCAGGTCGAACGAAAGATTGGTGTTGAAGGCGCTGTCGTTCGCCAGGGTCGGCAGCCATTTGCGGTACATCGCCAGTTGCTCGCCGACAAAGCGCTTGCGCTTGGCCTGCTGCGTGGCGGTGTCGACGTGGGTCTGGCTGACGCTGCCCTCGTGGATCAGCACCGAATGGGGCGTCCAGACGTTCAGGTAGCCGAGGGCGCCGACTTTCATGCACAGATCGACGTCGTTGTAGGACACGACGAAGGCCTCTTCGTCCAGCCCGCCGACTTCCTCGTAAATCGAGCGGCGGACCATCAGGCACGCCGCCGTCACCGCGCTCAAGTCCTGATCCACCTGCACGCGTTGCATGTAACCCTGAATGTGCCCGGGCTCACCGATGTGCTGGTGACCGGCCGGGCCGTCCATGCCCAGGCGCACGCCAGCATGCTGCATGCGTCCGTTGGGGAACAGCAGCTTGGCGCCGACCACGCCGACTTCAGGGCGCAACGCATGATTGAGCAATTCGTCCAGCCAACCCGTATGGACGATGGCGGTGTCGTTGTTCAGCAGCACCAGGTACTCGCCCTTGGCCTGGGCCGCAGCGACGTTATTGATGCGCGAATAGTTGAACGGGTGCGGGTAACGCAGCACGCGCACCTGCGCCGAGCCCAGGGCGTCGATGCGCGCCAGCCATTCGAGGGCTTCGGGGGTTTCGCTGTTGTTGTCGACGATGAGCAGTTCGTAATTCAGGTAGCGCGTGGTGTGCAGCAGGGTTTCGACGCAGCGCTGCAGAAACGGCAGCTGATCCTTAGTCGGGACGATGATCGACACCAAGGGTTGATCGGTGTGGCCGTAGCGCACGTGGTAGCGGCGGGGCAGGGTGTGTTCGATGCTCGCCTGCGAATAACCGCGCACCTGCAGATGGCGCTGCAGCGTCGCGATTTCGTCGGGATTCTCCACCGCTTCCGGCAGGTCACAGACCAGCAGCGGCTCGCTGATATGGATGATATCCCCGGCGCCTTCACCCTCGAACAAACGCAGGATGACGTCAAATTCAGCGGCATCGGCGAAGCGCTCATCGAAGCCGCCGAGGTCCACCAGGGTCTGCCGCCGGAACAGCCAATGACCTGCGGTCAGCAGCGGGTAGCTCAGCAGGTAGTCGAGGTTGAAGTCCGGGCGCATGGCTGAACTCAAGCCACCCCGAGGCCGCCGGTGCATTTCGTCGGCGAAGGCGGCGCGGGCGTCAGGGGATGCGAGCAGCTTCAGCGCGCTGGCAGCGAGGCCGAACGGCGTGAATTGGGTGCCGGCGTCAATCACGATCAGCCAGTCAAAACGGTGGTTTTCGACCACCTGATTCAGCAGCGCGGCAGTGTTCATAGCGCCGATGGCAAGGGTGGTCACCCTAGGGCCGACCAAGGTGGCCAGCAGCTCGGTCGCGTCGGTCAACACCACGACGTTCATGGCAGCGTGCAGGGCGCCGTGGAGGGCCAGGCTGTCGAGGCTGCGCTGAATCTTCTCCGGGGCGTTGGCAACATCCTTGATCACCACCAACAGCGAAGGCGCGCCGACGTCGGCCAGGTGCTGGTCGATCTGCGTTTGCTGTTCGGCCGTCGGCACGCGATGACCGAGCCAGGCCTCGACCTGCTGCGGGTTCAGCCGTTGCGGCAACGGCGCGGACAACTGCGCGAGCAGGTTGAAATCGGTAAACCCCTGGGTTGCGGACAACGGGCGGGCGCCGACCCAGCCATTGTCCAGCGACGTGCTGGCCCAGCCGGCTTCACGGATCAGCCGATGAAACACGGGCAGGTGATCACTGTCCGTGCCGACAATTTCGATGCCTTGTTCGGTCAGCTGTTGCGGGGCGATGCGCGTGCCCGTCAGCGTGGCCGGCAGCAGGATCAGCTCGGCGTCGTGCAGCAACTTGGCGTACAGCGCCAAGTGCCCCAGCGGGCCGACGGATTCACCGTTGAGGGAAAACAGATCGGCGCCCAACGCCAGCAGGTCATCGCGGCGACACAGCACGCTGCTCAACTCACCGATGAAATTGCAGGTGAACTCCCCCAGCAGCCCGACGATGTCAGGCCCATTGAATACCGTGGGCTCGGTGACGCGAAAGCGTGTCGCCAGATTCTCTTGCAGCGCCTCGCCCTCGGCGTTCAACCACTGGCGGTGCGCAGCCACCAGTGAGGCCTGGGGATTGACCTCCAGCGCCGCGACCATCTGCTGAATGCAGTCCGGCGCCAGCACGGCGTCACCCGCCATGAACTTGATGTACTGCCCGGAAGCTTCGGCAACGGCGCGGTTGAAACAGGCGTCGGCGCCCTCGGGAAATTCGTTGCGCAGGTAGCGAATCGGCCAGCGGCACGACGCCCGGTACAGGTCCGTTACGGTTTCTGCCAGACCGTCCGTGGCGTCGTCGCAGATCACGATTTCAATGGCATCGTGGGTCTGCCCGATCACGCTGCTCAGCGCGGTTTCAAAAAAATCGGTACGGCAGACGGCGATGACGACACTGACCAGTCGTTGAGAATCCATGGGGGTATCCGGTAGTTGAAAAACGTGCCTCGAACATCGGCGCATTGACAGCAAAACGGGTGCGCAAGCGACCCGTCATGAAAATGACGCCTCGGGCATGAACATCCGATGAAGCAATATCCCGGCCAACGAATGGGCATCAGGTTTTGCCGTGAAACCTGCGCCTACTGGCCAATTAATGGCCCTGCGAGGGTGGCCAGTTGTGCTTGCGTGATAGGTCTTGAGGCCTGCTGGAAAGCGTGCTTGAGTAGATTAATGATCGTCGTATTCATGCCGATACTCGAAAGACAGGCGGCTTTGCTTCACGCCGATCACCTTCCAATCACTGCCCCAGGCAGACAGCGGGACATACCATGGCGACACCTTCGAAATTCGATAACGACACGTTCCAGCTGGCCCGCGATCACTTGCAGCACTTCGTCAAGAAGACCGCCGAGTTGCTCCACGAAGAGACCGGACGGTTGTTGGAAGTCGGCCCCCAGGAGCGTTCGCTGGTTCGGGAAAGTTTCACCCAGTTCGCCGTTGATACCTTCGACATCGTCGACACTTACGGGCCGACCCTTGTTGGCGATATCACCCGCAAGAACGAATTCATTGCCGACAGCGCCTATGACTGCGTCGTTTGCATGGAAGTCATCGAGCACACGCTGAACCCGTTCGACACCATCAAGGAGATTCGCCGCATCCTCAAACATGAGGGTTATCTGCTGATTTCCGCCCCATTGAACTGGCGCATACACGGTCCGAGCCCGGACTGCTGGCGCATTACCGAACATGGCTGGAATGCGCTGCTGCGCGACTTCGATATCGTCGAGATCGATATTCTCGAATCCCCGGACCGTGAGCTGTTTCCGATTCGCTATAACGTCCTTGCCCGGTGTAACAAGTTCAAGGAAACCAAAGACAGCGAACTGACGTTCCGTTTCATATGAACGCCGCCATGCACGACACCGTGAAGTCCCTTGAGGCGCTGATTCCCGCCCTCTCGTCGGGCACGTTCAACGTCGACGTGTTCCGCAAGACAGGCGTCTTCGTGGTGCGCAACGCCGTGCCACGGGCGGTCGTAGAAGCATGGCAAGACGAGTGGAAAAGCTTTTACAGCGCGGTGCTGAAGAAGGGCCGGGACGTCAATCGTGCCAACCCGGTGTCCCTCAACGAACAGCTGCCCGAAGGCCTCGCGCACCTGTACCGCGAGCCGGTTTTTGCTAATACGCTGAAGCCGCTGATGGGCGAGCACATCGCGTTGTATAACCATCGCTTTGTGATCAAGGACGCGCTGAGTGCGAACAAAGTGTTTTTGCACCAGGACAGTTGTTATCACGCAGGCAATAGCAACAAGTGCAGCGTTTTCGTAGCAATCAGTGCGGTGAACAAAGACAACGGCGGTATGACCTTTCATGTGGGTTCCCACGCCCTGGGGCTCCTCGGCGATGCCGGTGAAATCGATCCGGCCAGTTTCGATGTGCAATGGCCGACCGTCACGCCGGAGCTGGCGCCCGGCGACTTCGTGATCATGGACAGTCGACTGTGGCATGAGTCAGGGCCGAACGTTTCGGGTGTCGACCGGATCATGGCCGACATGATTCTTCAGCCGGCCGACGACCCCACCGGGCAAGAGCTGATATGCGGTGAGTGGCAGACCGATGTCTTTTTCTCGCCCAAAAACATCACGCGTCACTTCGTCAATTCACGCATTCTCAAGATCGTTAAATACGAAAAAGAGCTGACGCAGTTGAAAGCCGACGCCGCACACATTGCCGGTAACACAACAGAATGATTCAACACGCCTGACCTGTCCGCGCGTTGCAGGTATCCGTCGATACCGCCCCCTGAACACTGACCCCGCTGGCGCAGCTTGACCCAATTATGCGCCCCTGCGTCTGACAACCGATTTGAGGAGAGAAAATGGATACCTGTCTCGCGACCCGCACATACGCGCCTTCAGCGCTGATGCACATTCGGCCCTACCGCGTGCTGAGCATTGAGGACGGCCGGGAAGAAGAGGTCAAATTCTTCATGCCCCCCGCCGACGGCGCCGGCAGCCTGACGGCATTTGAATCGGTGATGCTGCTCAAGCTGGTCCGCGCCATCAACCCGGACTTCGTGTTCGAGTTCGGCACCTTCGACGGGCGCACCACCCGATTGGTGCTGGAAGATCTGCCGGACAACGGCGACAGCGAGCCACGGATTTACACGCTGGACCTGCCGGACACCGACGGTATCGTGTTCCAGGGCGATGACAAGTTGCTCGCCGAAAAGGCCGTGCTGTCGAGCCGCAAGTATAACCAGTCGCCGAAAAAGGCCATGGTCAGGCAGATCCTACAAGACTCCATGACCTTTGATCCGTCGCCCTATGCGGGCAAGTTCGATTTCATCTTTGTCGATGCCAACCACGAGTACGAATACGTCAAGCGTGACACCGAAAACTCGCTGAAGATGCTCGGTGGCGACAGCAGCTGCATCGTCTGGCATGACTACGGTAATCCGCAGTTTCCCGAGCTGACCCGCTACCTGGAAGACCTGGCCGGCAGCCTGGAGCTGTATCACATCGAAGGCACGATGCTGGTGTTCCACATGCGCGGCGCGAAGATCGGTGAGGAAAGAACTGCAGCGTGATGACGATGGGCGCTGATCCTGCGCGGGCCACCATAGTGGCCCGCAAAGACAGCATTCCGCCGCTGGAGATTGACTGGGTGTACCGGCGTTTTCGCGAGCAAGCTCGCTCCCATAATTGATCGCAGAACGCCTGACCCACGTCGTTGGCTGCAGTCAATCCAGATACAACGGCCTGGTCGCATCTCGAGCGCGCCGTTTTTTTGTCTCCCCTCGATTCTTCCAACTTTCCCGGAAACCCCTGTACCCCATATGATCCGTGGCCTGGCGCCTGCTTTTCGGGTTCTGGTTCGGAACTTGCTTCAGTCCCGCTACGCATCGGCGAAGGCGTCCGATCATGGTCCGTGGAGTGGCGAGAGATGGTAGAGCAAGCAGTGGCACTGGAAGAGCAAGTCGTCGCGTTGATCGAAGAAGCGATGGAAGCCGATGAGGGCACCCTCAAGGTCGATCAGCCGCTGGACTGGGATTCGATTGCCCTGGTGACCTTTATGGCCCTGGTCGACGAGCGCCTGGAGAAAACCATTTCGGCTTCGCGCCTGAACAAGTGCGAAACCGTCCGGGACGTCATCACGCTGGTTTCGGAATAAACCCGGTTTCCGGATAAGGCGCTCCATTACCGAAAGCGCTTGAACATCAGGGCAGCCACGCGGCCCTGGCTGTGGCGCTCTCACGCGTGACCCCGTTTTCTGGACAGACTCATGACGTGCACAGCCTCACAACGGATCGCGCCGGACCTGGTGAAAGCCTACTGGCATCCGCTTTGCCTGAAGTCGCAAGTGGCCGACGACAAGGATTTTGTGCGCTTCAATGTGCTGGATTTCGAAGTCGTGGTGTTCAACGACGCGGGCAATCTGATCGCCTTCGACAACCGCTGCCCCCACCGGGGGACGCGGTTTTTCACCGAAGACGCAGGCCATCAACGGATTCTCTGCCCCTACCACGGCTGGAATTACGCGGACGGTCAGCTGCGCATCCCTGACGCCAAGCGTTTCGTCGGTTGTGACATCGGCAGCGCCAGCCTGAATTTCTTCAAGCTGGCGACCTGTGGAGAGCTGGTGTTTTTCGCCATCGAACCCCGGGCGTCGTTGCCTGACCAGTTGGGCCAGGACATCTTCACCCTGCTTGAGCAGACCACCCCGGATTTGAACAAGCCCTCGGATTTCAATCGGTACGCCTTCGAAGCCGACTGGCCGATTTCCCTGGAAAACGCCCTCGAGCCGTACCACATCCCCCTCGTGCACCGGGACACCTTGGCGACCCTGAAACTGGGCGTCGGCGAGAATGTGTTCTACGGCGAGAACTCCATCTGGTACGCCCCGGTGGAGAACGAAAAGGTCGCTCGACGGCTGGAAAGCCTGTCGCGCTTTTTTGCCCCTCGGGAGGCCTACTCAGGCTACGTGAGCATTTTCCTGTATCCGTTTTCGATGCTGTCCTCGACCTACGGTTATTCGTGGTCGATGCAGAATTTCTTTCCTTCTGCACAACCCGACCGGACCTGGTTCACCAGCCAGCTGTACCCGCTGCGTGCCGCGTCCGAGCGATACGACGAGATCGTGTCCACGTTCATGACGTCCACGGCCGAGAACAACCGGGCCGTGTTCGAAGAAGATCACACCATCTGTAAACGAATTCCTGGCGACACCTGGTCCTGGAATGCCCCGCGTTATCACAGTTCGCTGGAAGCCAAGCTTCTGCATTTTCGGGCGTCCTGCGCGGAGTGGGCACGACAGGCCGGTGCCGTCACAACGGTTGGCGAGGAACGGGTATGAGTAGCGTCACTGGCAGTAGCGCTGACGCAGTGCGCAGCATTGCCAACGTCAAAATCAGGGGCATCGCCTGTGCGCTGCCCAAGGGCGTGTCGGACGTCGCGGACCTGACCGGGCGCTTCGGCGACGAGAGCATCGCCAAGATCATGGCCAGCACCGGCATCGAGCGCCGGCATGTGGTGCAGGACGAATGCACGTCGGACCTGTGTGTCGAGGCGGCCGAGCGTCTGTTGGCGGATCTGGCCATCGACAAAACGTCCATCGACACGCTGATCTTCATCACCCAGACCCCGGACTACGTGCTCCCGGCCACCGCCTGCACCTTGCAACGGCGCCTCGGTTTGCCGGTCACCACCGCCGCGCTCGATGTGAACATGGGCTGCTCGGGTTACGTGTATGGACTGTGGATGGCGTCGGCGATGATCGCCGGTGGCGGCAGCCGACGCGTACTGCTGCTGGTCGGCGACACCATCAGCAAACTGGTAGCGCCGGGCGATCGCTCGGTGGCCGCGCTGTTTGGCGATGCCGGTTCCGCCACGTTGCTCGACCACGATGACACCGTTGCCGGCGCGCCTTTCGTGCTTGGCACCGATGGCCGTGGCGAGAAGAACCTTATCGTGCCCGGCGGAGGGTTTCGTGACCGCAAGGGGGCCGATGGCTCCACCAGTGAAGACGATGTGCGTGGCCCGTTCGACCTGTACATGAACGGCACCGAGATCTTTGCCTTCACCCTGGCCCGCGTGCCGGGGCTGGTGCGCACCCTGGAAAAGCACGCCGAGGAACAGCAACGCTCCATCGACAAATATGTGTTCCATCAGGCCAACCGCTTCATGCTCGAGCACCTGTCGAAGAAGACCAAGTTGCCGGCGGAAAAGGTCGTGCTCAATCTGCAGAACGTCGGCAACACCAGCAGCGCGTCGATTCCCTTGGCGTTGAGTCTTGGCGCGAATGCGGCCACGGCCGACAGCGGCTCGACCCTGCACGGCCAGCACTTGCTCGCCGGTTTCGGCGTGGGGTATTCGTGGGCCGGTTGCATCGTCGATCTCGACAACACGTGGATCAGCCCGCTGACGCTGGTCGGCACAGACAGTAGCGAGGCGTAAGTGCAGAGCAATCCTTTTTCCCTGGACGGCATGTCCATCCTGGTCACCGGCGCGTCTTCCGGGATCGGCCGTGAAGTGGCGATCTGGCTGAGCCGACAGGGCGCACGAATCGTCGCCGTGGCCCGTGACGCTCAACGCCTGGAAGAAACCCTGAGCCAGTTGCACGGCGAAGGGCATTCGGTCGAAGTCTTTGATTTTCTGGGTGGCGGCGACGTCTCCGCCTGGCTGAAAGCACTGTCGCGCAACGGCTCGCCATTCGACGGTCTGGTGCATGCGGCAGGCGTGCAATTGCCGCTGCCGATTCGGGCCATGGGCCTGGATCACTGGGAAACCATTTTCGCCACCAACGTCACGTCCGGTTTTTCCCTGATCAAGGCGTTCAGGCAAAAAGGCGTGTGCCGCAACCCGTCGAGCATCGTCATGCTGTCGTCGGTCATGGCTCAGGTCGCCCAACCCGCGTTGATCGGTTACTGCGCGAGCAAGGGCGCGGTTGAATCCATGGTTCGCGCCGCCGCCCTTGAGCTGGCGCGGGAAGGCATTCGCGTCAACGCCATTGCGCCCGGCGTGATCAAAACCGAAATGGCGGAGAAACTCGAAGGCCTGGTCGGCGAAGACGCCATGGCCGCCATCGAACGCAAACATCCGCTGGGGCTCGGTCATCCGCTGGACGTGGCCTACGCCGTCAATTATCTGCTGTCACCGGCCGCGCGCTGGGTCACGGGTACGTCGCTGGTTGTCGATGGAGGTTACCTGGCCGAATGAACACCAAAAAACTCATTATCGTCGGCGCAGGCGGGCTGGGCCGGGAGGTCCATTCCTGGCTCAAGGACTGGGTCGAGCACAACCCGGATTACGTCATCGGCGGCTTCATCGATGACGGCAGCCTGTCGCTCAATCGCTTCAATCATTACGCCGACATTCTCTCGACCATCGACGCCTACGAACCGGCCGACGATGAGCTGCTGCTCTGCGCCATCGGCAAGCCCGCCGACAAGAAATACGTGGTGGAAAAGCTGCAGGCCAAGGGCGCGGCGTTCTTCACGCTGATTCACCCGACGGCCATCGTTGGCGAGAACGTGACGATCGGGCGGGGCGTGCTGGTCTGTCCGTTTTCGGTGCTGTCGGTTGATCTGGTCGTTGGCGATTTCGTCACGATCAACTCGCTGTGCACCGTCGGCCATGACACCGTCATCGGCCAGTTCTCGACCCTCAGCGGGCACTGTGATCTGACCGGCGGCGCGGTGCTGGAAGACGAAGTGTTCCTCGGTTCGCGCGCCTCCGTGCTGCCCAAGGTGCGCGTCGGAAAAGGGGCTGTGGTCGGCGCCGGCAGCGTGGTGCTGCGGGCGGTCAAACCCGGCAGCGTGGTTTTCGGTGTGCCGGCCAAGTGCATCTCAGGATAAGAACGACATGCCTACCTACGCTCGAATCGCCGAAATCGAATACGAATTGCCCGAGGGCGTGCTCGACAACCAGATGCTGGCCGAAGCGTTTCCGGAGTGGGACGTCGACAAGATTTTCCAGAAGACCGGGATCAGCCAGCGGCACATCATTGCCGACGACGAGACCGCCTCGGACCTGGCGTTTCGCGCCTGCGAAAAACTTTTCGCCAACAGCGCCACGGCGCGAGAGCAGATCGACTGCCTGATCTACTGCACGCAAAGCCCCGATCACATGCTCCCGGCCACCGCCTGCATCCTGCAGCATCGCCTGCAACTGCCGCAGCATTGCGCCGCGTTCGATTTCAATCAGGGCTGTTCGGGTTTCATCTACGGGCTGGGCATTGCCAAAGGTTTCATCGAATCGGGCCAGTGCAAGAACGTGCTGCTGATCACCGCCGAAACCTACAGCCGCTACATCAACCCCCGGGACAAGAGCGTGCGCACGCTGTTTGGCGATGCGGCGGCCGCCACGTTGATCAAAGCGTCGGACGAAGAGGGGCCTTGCCTTGATCGTTTCCGCTATGGCAGCGACGGCGCCGGAGCGAACAACCTGATCGTACCCATGGGCGCTGCCCGCCGGCCGTTCGATGCAGAACAGATGCCCGTCGATTACGAAGACGACAGCGGCAATGTCCGTTCGGACGCGGACCTGTACATGAACGGCCCGGCGATCTTCGAATTCTCCATGACCCGGGTCCCGGCGTTGTTCGCCTCACTGTTCGACGAGCAGTTCACGGTCGAGCATTCCGACCTGTTCGTCTTTCACCAGGCCAACCAGTTCATGCTCGAAGCGTTGCGTCGTCGACTGAAGCTGGCGCCGGAGAAATTCATCACCGAATTCAAACACTGCGGCAACACGGTGTCGTGCAGCATTCCGATTGCGCTGAAAGAGTCCCTGAAGAAAGGCCAGGTGCAACCCGGCAGCGTGATCACGGCGGTGGGGTTCGGCGTGGGGTATTCGTGGGGTGGCTGCGTGATTCGCTGGTGAGCGAAGGCGTCACCCTCCGGCGCGTAAGGTGACTGTTCAGCCGCACGCAAAAAGGGCTCCACGAAGGAGCCCTTTTTTATTCAGCGGTCCTGCAACACCTGACGCCAGCGCTGCAGATACGCCTCATCCATAATCCAGTCACTCATCACCCGCTGCTTCAATGCCTGCCCGAGTCGTTTTGATTCGTCCAGATCGTTGAGGTGCTGGTCGATCGCGTCGGTCCAGTCGGCAGTCGTGTTGTGTACCCGCGTCAGCGGCAGATTGTTGCGCAGGCCCTGCACGTCGGTGGCGATGACCGGATAGCCACAGGCGCCGAATTCCAGTGCCAGGCGGCAGCTTCTGTGTTCGCCGAACACGTCGTCGCCGGCGGGAATCAGGGCGAGGTCCAGGTCGAGACACGCCAGCACGCCGGGATACAGGACACCTTCCACCGGGCTGCGCCATTCATGAACATAAGGGCGCAGGGCCTGCGGGCACGGGCCCATGATGATCCACTCGACCCGGTCGGCGAAGGCCTTGATCACGTCCGCAATCAACGCCAGATCGTTCACCTCAGCCTGCGTGCCGACCCAGCCGATCCGTGGCTTGTCATGGGGCAGCGACTGGCACTGCACTCGCCGCCAGTGTTCGCTCAAGCGGGTTTCGATGACGTGAATGTGCGGATGCAATGCGCTCAGTTCGTCGGCCAGACCTGTGCTGGACACCACCACCTTGTCCATCAGCGCAAGGCTGGCCTCAAGACCGGCACGCACCTGTTGCGCTGAGGGCGCGCCCGGCAACCGCTCGGCTGACGGCGGGTATTGGTCCATGTCGCAGATTCGCAGCGCCTGGCTGTGAGCCTTGATCGTGCGGATGTCGGCGAGGGACGCTTCGCTCAAGGGGTATTGGAGGATCAACGCGTCCGGGCGCAGGCGGGTGAACTCGCCGAGGGTCAGGACGTCTGGCACGGACACATGCTCGATCAGCAGCGCGTCAGCGAGGGTGTCCAGCGCACCGTTCAGGCGTTGGCTCCCCGGGCAGAGGTCGTTCAGGTGGGACAGCACGATCGGCACGGGGCGCCAGCTCAGCGGCCGCCAGGTCAGCGCGGTGTTGGTTTCCAGCTGCAGGCCCTGGGCGCGGGCTGAAAAATTGTCGTTGTACGCAGGGTCATGGGCGATGTACTTCAGCCATTTGGTGTACAACGCGTGCTTTGCGTGTTCATCCGGCGCTTCGGCCTGGGCCGCTTCGTGAAGCAGCACCACGTGGGGCGTCCAGACAATCAACCGCCCGGACTCCTTCACGCGCAGGCACAGGTCGACGCCGCGATGACGATTGTTCAGCGCGCCCTCGTCCAGCCCGTCCGCCGCATCAAACAATGCCCGACTGATCATCAGGCACGCATCGCTGACCGCGCTGTAATTCTGATCCACCGTCAGCCGCTGCATGTAGCCTTCGCTGGCGCCGCTCTGGCCGCGGAACGCCGGGGTGACCGGCTCGTGCAGGCCAAGGATCAGGCCCGCGTGGCGGATCGTGTTGTCCGGCGCCAGCAGTTTTGCGCCGACGATGCCGACTTCCGGCCGATGCGCATGATTGAGCAGGTTGTCGAGCCAGTCGCCGTGCAACACGGCGGTACTGTTGTCGAGCAGCAACAAGAACTCGCCGGTCGCCTGGCGTGCGGCGCTGTTGTAGAGGGCAGAGCGGTCGAATTCGCCGGGATGACGCAGCACGCGCACCTGCTCCAGCCCCATGGCCGCGACGCCATTCAGCCAGTCAACGGCCTCAGGCGTCTGGCTGTCGTTGTCGACGATGAGGATCTCGTAATTCGGGTACGTGGTTTTTTCCAGAATGCTCTCGACGCACCGCTGCAGGAGCAGGATCTGATCCCGGGTGGCGATGATGATCGAGACCTTGGGCCGGCCCGCGTGGCCGTACTTGATTTGGTACTGCCGGGGCCGCGTCTCGATCACTTGGCCGTTTTCATAGCCCCGGGCGAGCAAGTGGCGCTGCAGCGTCCGCGTTTCATCGGGGTTCGACTCGCGTGCGTCAGGGCGATAGGTGACCAGGGGCTCGGCAATGTGTTCGAGGCCGCCCATGCCATCGTGCTCGATCAGGCGAAGGATCAGGTCCAGCTCAAGGGCCTGAGGGTAGTGCGGGTCGAATCGGCCGGCATCGATGACCGAATAGCGGTTGAACATCCAGTGCTTGCTGGTGACGGCGGGGCAACTGAGCAGATAGTCGAGGCTGAAGTCCGGCCGCAGCATGACTTCCGACGTGTCGTCCTGGGGCTGGGCGATTTCATCGGCGAACAGGGCCCGGGTAGTCGGCCCTTCGCTGATCTTGACCGCTGCCTTGAACAATCCGGCCACGCTCACGGTCGCGCCTGCGTCGAGCATCAGGAACCAGTCGAAACCCTGTTCGTCCATCAGCCGGTTGAGCTGCGGCGCGGGGTTGTGCCCCGTCACCGGCAGATAAATGGCGGGACTCTCCGCCACGGGTTGCGGCGTGTCACGGCTGCCGTCGTAGAGCACGAATACGCTCGGGGGCATCCAGCCGCGGGTGGCGGCTTCGACGCTGACCAGGGTCTTGATCAGCGCCTGCTGGCGATTGTGAAGGTCGCAAATGATGACCGCAAAGGTCGGCGCGCCATTGTGCTGCTGGAAGTACTGCACGATGTGCGGCTTCTGCGGCCCGGCGGGGCGTCGCTGCCAGGCCCACTCCAGAATCTGGTCCTGGCGAATCTCCGACGAGGATTTCTGCAGAAACCAGGCTCGCAGGTTAAAGGGCGCGAAGTTCTCCCGGTCCCGCAGGGGGGCGACCTTCACGTCGCCGTTGTCAGCCAGCTCGCGCAGCCATCCCAGCTCTTTGGTGATGCGGTAATAGTTGGCGTGACCTTCTTTGGCGATCTGCGGCGTGGCCCTGGCGATGCTGCTGCTCTGGGTGTCGGTCATGCGGAAGCGCGACAGCGGTCGGCCGAGCAGGGCCAGATTGCCTTCTCGGAGCAGCTTGACGTACAGGCTCATATCGCCAAGCCAGTGAATAGGCAGACCTTTGAGCGACATGATGTCCTGACCATACGCCAACACGCTGTCGCGCCGGCACATGACCGAGCTGGGTTCACCCATGAAGGTCAACGGCAGCTCCGAGAGCAGCGCCACCAGCTCCGGCCCGTGTATGACCACGTCTTCCTGGAACGGGAAAAACGTCAGGACGTTATCACGCAGAACGTCGCCTTTCTCGTTGATCAGTCGACGGGTGGCCGCCGCCAGGGTGATGTCCGGGTGACCGTGCAGCACGTCGACCAGCGCGCTCACACACTCGGGCTCCAGCAGGTCGTCATCGTAGAGGAACTTGATGTACTCGCCCTGCGCCTCCCTGACCCCGCGCGCTACGTTCAGCGCCTCGCCCAGCGAATCTTGGTTGTAGAAATAACGAATCGGAAACGGGCTTTCCGGGGTCAGTTGTTCCAGCAGCGCGCGAATGCCGCCGTCACGACAGTCGTCGCAGATCACGATCTCCAGTTGGTCGTAGTCCTGCGCAAAGGCGCTGCGCAGCGCCAACTCGAAGTACGTGGGTTTGTAGGCGGGAATGACGATGCTGACCAGGCGTGAAGCGCTCATCGGGTTACCTTGCGACGGATGACGGGCGCCGGTTCACGCTCATGGGGGCGGACCGGCGATGTGAATGTGGGCGCGGCTCAGCGGTGCTCGGCCAGCACCGTCTGCATGATCGCGATGATGCGGGCGAATTCATCCGGGGTGAGGCTATCGAAGATCGGCAGGCACAGAACCCGATTCGACACATCGCTCGCCACCTGCAGGCGGTCCGGTTTGGCGGATTCCAGGCTGCGGTACATCGGGAACGACGAGATCAACGGGTAGAAATAGCGCCGGACCAGAATGTCCTGCTCGCGAAAGCGCTCGAACAAGGCGTCTCGGCTGATGGGGAAGGCGTCGCCCACCAGCACCGGGAAATACGAATAGTTGTGGTGCTCGCCGGGGCTCCAGAGCAAATCGATGCCCAGTATTTGCGTCAGTGCTTCGCGATACATCGAATCGATCTGCTTTCTGCGTTCCAGCGCGCCATCGATGTAGTTGAGCTGCAACAGGCCGAACGCGGCGTTGATCTCGCTCATCTTGCCGTTGATGCCGGGGGCGACGACGGTCACTTCATCGGCGAAACCGAAGTTCTTCAGATAATCGATGCGTTTCTTGGTTTTAGCGTCCGGGCAGACAATCGCGCCGCCCTCGAAGGTGTTGAAGACTTTGGTGGCGTGGAAACTGAGCACCGACAGGTCGCCGTTGCGCAGCAGGCTCTGCCCCTGGTGCTGCACACCGAAGGCGTGGGCGGCGTCGTAGATCACTTTCAGGCCATAGCGGTCGGCGATTTGCTGGATGCGGTCGACGTCACACGGCATGCCATAGCAATGCACCGGCATGATGGCCGTGGTCGCCGGGGTGATGGCCTCTTCGATGCGGTCAGGGTCGAGATTGAAGGTGCCCGGCGCGATGTCGACGAACACCGGTTTAAGCCCGTTCCACAGCAGCGAATGGGCGGTGGCGACAAACGAGTAGGGCGTGGTGATGACTTCGCCGGTCACGCGCAGCGCCTGCAACGCCGTGAGCAGCGCCAGCGTGCCGTTGGAAAACAGGCACAAGTGGTCGACGCCCAGGTACGCGGCCAGGTCTTTCTCCAGCTTTTCATGGAACGGCCCGGCGTTGGTCAGGCGCTTGCTGTCCCATATCTGCTGCAGATAGGGCATGAACTCTTCCAGCGGAGGCAGCAGCGGCTGGGTGACCGGGATCGTTTTACTCATAAGCTTCCTGTGCTCTCTGACGCGCTGCGGGCTGTGCGCGTTGACGCACGGCGGAACGCCCGCGCTGTGATGGCTGGCGTCGTCGAACGCTCGCCGTCATCGAAATGGCGTTTGCGGCGCTATGGCACCGAAAAAGCAAGAAGCCGGCCAACCCGCCGTGCGGCAAAGATGCGCTTGATATTCCGAACGCCTGACGCTTATTTTGTACGCCTTGCCGCCCTGCGGCCTGCCCCATAAAAAAGGATTTGAGTCATGAGCAGCGATGACCACCATTCACTCGCGCAGCGACTGATGGGCATTGATGAAATTGAATGCGTCACGCCGGATCTGAACGGCGTGCCACGAGGGAAGGTGATGACCGGGGAAGGCTTTCAGGAAGGCCGTCGGTTGCAGCTGGCGCGGGGCGTGCTCCTGCAATGCATCATGGGCGGCTATCCGCCGTCGAAATTCTACGGCAGCGACGACGGCGACCTGGCCCTGATCGCCGATCCGCAGCAAACGCACATTCTGCCGTGGAGCGATGAGCCCCGCGCCCTGGCGATCTGCGACGCCGACGAGCTCGACGGCCAGCCGTCGCCGCTGTCCACCCGCGGCCAGCTCAAGTCGGTGATCGCCCGCTACGCCGGGCATGGCTGGTCACCGGTGGTGGCCACCGAGCTTGAGTTCTTCGTCTTCGCCGCCAACCCGGATCCGAGCCAGCCCTTCCAGCCGCCGGTCGGTCTGGACGGTCGTCGCGAGGACGGCCAGTCGGCGTTCAGCATCAGTTCCAACAACGGCCTGCGGCCGTTCTTCAAAGAAGTCTATGCCTGCATGGCGGCGCTGGGCCTGCCCCGCGACACCGTCATGCACGAGATGGGTGTCAGCCAGTTCGAGATCAACCTGCTGCACGGCGATCCGCTGCTGCTCGCCGACCAGACCTTTCTGTTCAAACACATGCTCAAGGAAGTCGCGCTCAAGCACGGGCTGATCGTGGTGTGCATGGCCAAACCGCTGGCGCACACCCCCGGCAGTTCGATGCACATTCACCAGAGCGTGGTCGCGACCGCCACCGGCCAGAACATCTTCAGCGACGATCAGGGAGAGGCCACTGAGCTGTTCCATCACTTCATCGGCGGGCAGCAGGCGGCGATGGCTGATTTCACCGCGTTGTTTGCGCCCAACGTCAACTCCTATCAGCGCCTGTGCCATCCGTTCGCCTCGCCGAACAACGCGTGCTGGTCCCACGACAATCGCTCGGCGGGGCTGCGCATTCCGGCCAGCGCACCGGTCGCCCGTCGGGTCGAAAACCGTCTGCCAGGCGCCGACGCCAACCCGTATCTGGCCATTGCGGCCAGTCTGGCTGCGGGGCTTTATGGTATCGAGCACGCGCTGGAACCGTCGCCGCCGATCCAGGGCGAATTCGTTGTGTCCGATAATCTGTCGTTGCCATGTACCCTGCACGCTGCCCTGGAACGTCTGACTCGCAGCACGTTGGCCAAGGAACTGTTTGGTGCCGAATTCATCGAAGGCTACGTCGCGTCGAAGACCCTGGAACTGACCAGCTTCTTCAACGAAATCACCCCCTGGGAGCGCCGCGTTCTGGCCGCTCAGGCTTAAGAATCGCTGTTCGGAAATCCTCTGGAATCGAGGGTTTCCGTCTTTTGGAAAGCTATGCGCCAAATCTGGAAGTCCTTTCGAGCGCTGTATTTTGCCTCGCTGATGATGTTGATCGGCTCGGGCCTGCTCAGCACCTACCTTGCCTTGCGTCTGGCCGCCGATCAGGTGGATGGCCTGTGGGTGGGTGCGTTGATGGCCGCGAACTATGTCGGTTTGGCCCTGGGCGGCAAGATCGGCCACCGGCTGATCGGCCGGATCGGGCACATTCGTGCGTACGCCACCTGCGCCGGGATCGTCGGCGCGGCGGTCCTGGGCCACGGGCTGTTCGACTACCTGCCCGCGTGGATCTTCCTGCGGATGATTGTCGGCCTGGGCATGATGTGCCAGTACATGGTCATCGAGAGCTGGCTCAACGAGCAGGCCTCGCCCAAGCAGCGCGGCACGGTGTTCAGCCTGTACATGATCGCGTCATACCTGGGGCTGGTGCTCGGCCAGCTGATTCTGGTCATCCACCCGCAACTGGGCCCTGAGCTGCTGATGCTCGTGGCGATGTGTTTTGCCCTCTGCCTCGTGCCCGTGGCAATGACCCGCAGCATTCACCCGGCACCGATGCACCCGGCACCGCTGGAGCCGCTGTTCTTCATGCGCCGGGTGCCGCAATCCCTGACCACCGTGTTGAGCGCCGGCATGATCATCGGCTCGTTCTACGGTCTGGCGCCGTTGTATGCCGCGCAACAGGGGCTGTCGACCGAGCATGTCGGTCTGTTCATGGCCAGCTGCATCGGCGCGGGCCTCATCGTGCAAGGCCCGCTGGGCAAGCTGTCAGACCGCTACGACCGCGCCTGGCTGATTCGCGGCGTGGCAGGTTTGCTGGTGCTGGCCTCGCTGCCACTGGCGATCCTCCCGAGCGTTCCGATGGAGCTGCTGCTGGCGGTGGGATTCCTGGCCTCGCTGCTGCAGTTTTCGCTGTATCCGCTGGCCGTGGCCTTCTCCAACGACCACGTCGAAGGCGAACGCCGCGTGTCCCTGACCGCCATGCTGCTGATGACCTACGGCGTCGGCGCCAGTGTCGGCCCCCTGGTGTCCGGCGTGCTGATGAAGATGTTCGGCAGCAACATGCTCTACGCCTTCGTCTGCTTCGTGGCGCTGGTGCTGGTGCTGCGTATTCGTCCAAAAGCCGTCACCAACCTGCACCAGGTCGAAGACGCCCCGCTGCACCACATCGCGATGCCCGACAGCATGTCCAGCTCCCCGCTGGTAGTTGCCCTTGACCCTCGGGTTGATGAGCAGGTGGTGCAGGATCAGATGCAGGACGTTGAGCCTGAGGTTTCGTCGGATGTGGCGCCGGATGTGGCGGCTGAATCTGAAGTGCAGCCAGAGATGGTGGAGCGGGTTGTGGCGTCGGGTGAAGGCGTTGTGCGGCCGGTGGCGATTATGGATGAAGAAGTCGCTGCCGATACTGATGCGGCTGGGCCGGAGGAGGCGGTTGAAGTGCGTCGGGATGTTGGGGTGGATCGGCCTTTGTGATGGGGCCTGGCTGATTCCGACCCCGCCGAGTGCATCTGCTTTACCGCTAAACCTGTAGGAGCGACCGGGGTGGCGGTCCACCTTGCCCGCGAAGGCGCAATGTAAGTGACATGGATTTCGCCTGGCCTGGCGCATTTGCGAGCAAGGTGGAGCGCCACCCCGGTCGCTCCTACAGTTGATCTCCATTCAACTGCCGATCAGTCGCGCGCTGAACCTGCGGTGCGCTTGCTCAAGAATGCGGTGCATCACCCGGCAAAACTCTACGGGGTAGATCCGGCCTCCAGCAGCCACTGCAGGAATGAATCCCAAGGGCTATCCTCGTATTCCCCGAATGTTTGCCTGTTACGTTCGGCGCAGTCACGCAGCGTTTTGGCAAACTGCGGCTCGCCTTCACGCGTCAGCAGGTCTGCCATTTTCGACAAAGCATCCGGATCGCCATTGAGAGCGGCCCGCCACCTGAGTGACGTTCCAAGACCCGCCGGATCAAAATCCGGTCCCTCAGAATGTGTGACTAAAATATCCGCCAGTAGGTTATGTCCCGCTGGAACCTTGTTTTGTAGGAGCCAGGCCACCAGCGGGACGGCGTAGAGAGGGTAGCCTTCGTCAAGATTCAAAGTCACCAGGCGCGCAGCGGCTCGCCAATAACCTTCTCGAGCCGCCTCAACATAGTTAAATCTGGCCATAGGCCCGGAAGCGGGCTTTTCCGCTTCGTCGAACGCGGCCAGTGCGAATTTGCTTGGTTTCTTCAGGCTGATAGGGGTACAGGAGAAGTATTTATCGTCAACCGTGGCTTCAGGCGTCCTTATCCAGATTTCTTGATCCCGGATGGCGTCCCTAATCACTCCCGACACCGCTTGCTCGCTGATAGATTCGAAAACCCACTCCGCGCTTGCATAGTCTAGATCGAGAAGCGGATTCCAGTTAAAGACGTACGAAGCAGCGCCGGGTGATTTACTAATAAATGGGTGGTTACCAAATTGGCTTATCGCGAGAAAGCTCATCATTGAGATTGACCCAAGCACGCAGCCCAAGAGTTTGTTCGATCGTTTAGTCATGAATTTTAATCCCAGCTACGCCATTGCAATTTCTTTCTGATAGCCTTGAGCTTCAGTCTTAACGGGCTCAACCGCAATCCGGTTGTTGGACTGAGATCTTTTCGTCTGCTCATTTCATTAATCGTTAACTTACTTGGCGCTAACGGCGTAATGGCTGCATCACGAGCACGCTTCCATTGAAATGTCTCGTCCCAGACGGGAAGTTTTGTTGGGGGAAGTGGAACGATTTCGTCGATGTCCAGCACTTGGGGATCAAGATTTTTGTACCTGGTTAGAAAGCGTGCAATAAGTTTGTATCGCCGATCTCCCTCAACACGTTCGTCCGGATTAAACATCCTGGAGTCCCTCTCAAGTCCGCTGCCGTAATCAGTGCTCGCTAAAGCAGATGCGCTTTCGACGTCTCCAAATTTAGTGGCGGTACGAAGGGCGAGCAGCGCTTGTTCAAAATCCCCTTTGTTGGAGCTGATCTCAAAGTACTGATTTGCGGCATCAACACTGCCTTGTGCCATAGCGCAGCGCAGCATGGATAATGCAACAAAGCTGTTTTTAGACGATTGAAGTAGTGATTGTGCTGTCAGGAATTGCGCTTCCGGATTGCCCAAGTCAGCCGCGCGTCTGATGTAGTAGCGCGCAGCCGAACTGTCCTGTTGCACTCCATATCCGGACTCAAGATAAAGCCCCATATCGTAATAGCCCCTGGGGTTGCCATGGGCTAATAGGTGCTTCACCAGACCTATAGCTTCTTCGGCTGGCCTCTCAGCAGTGGTCTTGCCCTGTGTTAGCAAGGCTTGCAAGCCCCTCGCTGCACGATAATCACCATAGGCAGCGGCAATTCGATAGTAACGTGCAATTTGATCGAAATCCTTCGGACCTCTCACTTGGGAGAGGTGCCGTCCAAACTGGTAAAAGGCATCCTCGTGAGGACTGATGTGTTGTAGCCTGTCCGGCTCCTGCACGCACTCAAACTTCGGGTTTCTGGACACAGCATTGTAATCGGTGAAGTCAGGGACGAAGCTTTTTGATTCTTCGACTTTGGTGTCGCAGCCGCTCAGAGATAGCGCTATTAGCAACCCTGCTGATCCGAGGTAGTTCATATCAGTCCTTGTATTTACTATTTGCTTTTATTGCTCATCAGCGAGGTGTATTACCTCAACCCACTCAACGGCCAGCCTGTGGCTGGATCGAGTTGCTTCTCCTCACACATCCGCGCGATCAGTTCTTTGCTGGGTGGCGACGGAGTCACGGCTGCGTCGCGCTTGCGCTTCCATTCGAATGTTTCGTCCCAATCGGGAAGTTTGGCTGGGGGGAGGGGTGCGATCTGATCGATGTCGGGGACTTTGGCGCCGAGGTGTTCGTATCTGTCTAAAAAGGCTTCGATCAGTCGATACCGCCTGGACCGCTCGGTGTCTTTATTGAGTGCGAGATAGTGAAGTCTGTTTTCAGGCTCTACGCCGTTGAATGCGTTTTTGAGCGTCATTGCGGTTAAGGAGTCACCCGATTTAACTGCTAGTTGATAAGCACGCAGTGCCTCCGGAAAATCTCCCTGATTTTGCTTCAAAGCACCATATTCTCCTGCGGCTTTAAGGTGGCCTTGTTCCATTGCACACTTGCGCATTTGAGATGCAACTTTTCCCCCTCCTTTAAGCTGAAAAAGTTGCTCGGCGACATAGTATTGCGCGTCCGGATTTCCTAAGTCGGCCGAGCGCCTAAAGTAGTAGCGCGCAGCTGACCTGTCTTGGCTGACTCCGTATCCTAGCTCTAGATAGTGGCCCATGTCGTAGTAAGCTCCAGGAATATTTAACTCCATGAATTCCTCCGCTAGGTTGATCGTTTCGCGTGCCGGATGCGAAGCATTCGTCATTCCTTGTGATAGCAATGCTTGGAGATTGGTCGCGGCACGATAGTGACCATGCGCGGCAGCAATTCGGTAGAATCGTGCGGCGAGGTTGAAATCTTTCGGTCCCTTTACCTGGGTTAAATGCAGCGCGTAGCGATATAGAGTTTGCGCGTCTGGATGCAATCCCGGTAATGCGTCAGATTCATGCACGCAAGTAAATTCTAGACGTTTGAACGCAACATCGTAGCCAGCCTTTTCAGGAATAAAATATGTCACAGGTTCGTCCCTCATGTCGCAACCGTTTGCGGAAAGCGCCAGTACCAGTAGTCCGTAAAGTTTGATGTTCATTTCAATCTATGTTCTTACGGCTAGGGCTGGTTCGTAAAAATTCAACTAGGGAACATACCGGTTTTTGGTTGGTAGCACCCTGCTCTTGCCCATGCGCTAACTTATTTGCTCTGATTCTCTCACCCCACGCTTTAAACGCTTCACTGATATCCCCTACATCCTCCTTCGCCGTATGCAACCCCCACAACTGCCTCCTCAACGGCCGCGCCACCGCCGGATCCTCGACGCATATATTCAACTCGCTGTCCGAGCGCATACTCCGCTCATTGATATTCGCCGAGCCCAGCGTGGTAAACACGTCATCAACAATCATCAGCTTGCTATGGATATACACTTCCAGCCAGTTATCAGGCGGGGAGTCGGGGGCGACGAGTGTGCAGATATGGACTTTCAATCCCGGGACTTCTGTCGGAGTAATAGGCGCTTTTCTCTCCTGGTGAATTTTCCCCGCCAGCTCTTTGTATTGCCTGACCAGTTCATCCCGTTCGATTTCCAACCGTTCGATGGGTCCATCAAGCCTGCCCATTGCGTCCGCCCGATCGTAATAGGCCGTCAATTTGCGTAACGCAGCAAAGTGCTCCTCGCGCAGCGCATCGAGCTTCGCCTGCCAGTAATCATCGTGTTCGAGACGCGCCACAGAGGGCATGACTTCACTGCGGCCCAACTGACGAAGCATGCGAAACGTACCAAGTGCGCCATCAGCCATGCCTTCGTCGGAGGAGTTGGTGACGACGAACAAATGCAGGTACCCGTGTTCGCCGGGGTCGCGGCCGCCTTCGGCATGGCGCCGGGCGATGTCGACAACGGCGTCGGCGAATGGCTTCCAGCGGAAGTACTGGTTCTCGATGTAGATGAACTGGGTCGCGTTGTTCACCGCTTGCAGGTACATCGTCCGGATGTCGCGCTTGCCGGCCTCGGTCTGAGTGCGCAGCACTTGCGCCATCATCGGCGGCCCGAAACCCTTGCGCGGTTTGAGATTGGCGGCGAGGGGCTCACGGGCGGTCTGCAGGTCAATGCCGGTTGCTTTAAGCCAGGCCTGGGTGAAGTTGGCGTTCAGGTCCTGGAGCACCGGGCCGGTGACGCGGCTGGATATGTCCTGGCGCGGCGTAGAACCGTTGCGGCCGGACACATCATCCGCAGGAGCATAGGCGTGGTCGTCGCGGTCCCAGTAAGGGTCGAGCATGTTGTGGCCCATGACGAACCCGACCGCGCGGTCAGCGTGTTCGTAGTCCACCAGCACCATTTTTTGGTGATGGGTGGGGATCACCGACATCGCCGCCGCCTTGCCGGCGGCCTCAAGCTCTGCCGCGCCTTGCTCTCGGGAGCGGGTCCATATTTGGTAGGCAATCTCCGCTCGGTCGGCCAGGCCCAGGTCGCGGACCGCAAACTCGATGTTTTCGAAAGGCCGCGCGCCCGCCTTGAACAGTTCTTGTGCCAGTAACTTGGTTAACCGGAAGCCCTTCAGTCCGGGGAACACCCTCTCCACCAGCGAAGTGGCACCGGTGTCAGGGGGTGAGGCGCGGCGGTACCATTCCCAGTCATACGCTTGCTGCCACGTGGATCGCCAGTCGCCGGCGTGCGATGCAATAGAGGCCACGTTGCGGCCCGGCGTCATGTTCTCCGCGAACATCGCAGTCAGGTGCGCGCTGTCGGACCAGCACAGCACGCGCACCTTCACGCCAAGGGAGGCTTTATTGACCAGCAATTCGCCGATGCACTGCGGCTGATCACCGCCGCGCTTGAAATACATCGAAGGCTGAAACCCCCAGCAGATGATCTCGACCGAATGCTTCGCGGCCATGATCGCGTCGTGGACGGCGCCGAATGCTCGTTCGCCATTCACCAGCGGCTCGAAGGTCGCATGCTTGGGCGAATACTCGCTGCACTCGACCATCCAGCGCTGATTCATGACAGCTGATGAGGTCTGGCGGGTGGCGATGGGGCAGGTGATGCTGGGTGTGTTCATCTTCAGGCTTCCGTGTCTGGATCGTTGAGGCGGTCGTAGTCTTCGCGGTACTGACTGGGTGCTTCGCCCGAACCGGGCGTCAGGCTGTGTTGATGGCGATGCAGGCCGCGGTTGGCGCGGGCGCCGTTGTCCTGATCGCCGAGGTAATCGCCGCTGACCGGGATGTCATAGCTGGCGCCGTTGGCCAGCTCGACGCGGTAGCGCGAGCGGGATACGCGGTGCTCGACGCTGATTTTTCCGTCGCTCGACATCACGCCCTTTTCAATCTCGACCCCGTCGGCGAACACCGTGTAAGGCATGCCGGTCCACGGCTGATGACTGGCGGCGCTGCTTTGTCCGGCCAGCAGGGTCAGCGTCTGGCCCGCCGTGCTCTGCGGCCACGGCGTCTGCTCGCGGTCCATCTGGCTGGCGTTGCCGATGGTTTTCTTCGCCGCCTTGATGTCTATGGTGCCGGGGGCGTGAATCTGGATATCGCCGTTCTTGAGGCGGATAAAGGCACCGCCGCAGGTCAGCAGAATTTCCTCCTGGGCAGCGATCTCGATGGTTCGCGCCGTGGAAGTGATGCGCACGCTGTCTTTGGCGGTCAGTTCGATGGCGTCGTCCTGGGCCTGAATCTCAACCTTGCCCTTCGCGGCGAACAGCTTCGCCCCGGCGTCGCGGGCAAACAGGCTGATGCTGCGACCCACACTGACCAGCAGCGAGCGTGCGCTGGCGAGATTGAGGTCCTCACCGGCGGAGAGGCTGGTGTGGCGGCCGCTGTGCAACTGGATGTTCTCCGGCGTGACAGCAGCGATGTCGGCGGGCGCCGAGGCGACGATCAGCGGCGCGTCATAGCCCTGAGAGGTCGCATTGCCTTGGCGGTGGGAATGCGTGGCGGCCTGATGCAGGCGGTTCAGGTTTTCGAGGCCTTCCTCCAGCGACAGGGCATTGTGCTGACCGGCGCTGTCTGACAGCGCCGTCACGCGCTGCAAGGCGTCGCTTAACTGCTGGCCGGCCTCGCTGCTGTCCAGATGCCCGCTTTGTGCCTTGGTGCGCTGCCAGGTGCTGAGGTACAAACCCTGCGGCGCGCGAATGGCGCCAGAGGCATCGGTGCGCAATTCAAACCCGTCACCGCGCCACGCGCCGCGGTCATTGCCCTGTTGATCGACCAGGCAGCCGAGGTTCAGTTGGCTGTGGCCGTGACTGCTATGGATCTGCGTGCGCAACTGCGCCGTGGTGTCGTCCATGACCCATTGGTTGTAACCGAGCCCGTCGATTTCCTGACTTTTGTAGCCGCTCATCCGGCCCGTGGAATGCCACGCCGGTTTGTCGCCGCCGTAGACCTGCCCGAGGATCAGCGGGCGGTCTATGTCGTTGTCGAGAAAGGTGACCACCACTTCTTCACCTGCGCGCGGCACGTACACACTGCCCCAACCGGCGCCGCTGCTGTTTTGCAGCATGCGCAGCCAGCAACTGGGTGCTTTTTCCGGTGATCGGAGGCGGTCCCAGTGAAAGCGCACGCACACTCGGTTCAGCACGTCGGTTTGCACAGCCCCGCCATTGGGCGCTACGACCACGGCGGTCTGCGGCCCGGGGTTTAACGGTTTGTCGTGTTCGAAAGCGCTGCGGTACGGGACGTCCAGACGTTGGGCCTCGAACGCGTTGCAATAAAATCCTTCGCCTTTCTCGGACGGCTTGTCGGCGCCCAGCTCTTTCAGGCGCGATTGCAGGCTGCCGGGGCGTTCACGGCGCGTCAATGCAACGGGTAAATTGCTTTGCGCGAAAAACTCGACGGCGATCAGCAGAAACGTACGGCGTTTAGCGGGCCCGTCCTCATACAGCGGATGCCCGCGCAGCTCGAACCCGTGACCCGGGAGCATGTGCCGGACGCCGCCATGGCCGATGATGCGCCGCGCGGCTGATTCCACCTGCTCGATTTGCACCCGTGTCTGCCAGTTGCCGTCGTCTTCGCTGTGCCACGCGTATTGCCCTCGGTATTCGTAACGTTCCAGCGTCTTCGCCGCCCCCGGTGGATTAAGGCCCATGGATCGGACAGACAGCGGCTGGCGGTGGGCCCGGTAATTGTTGCTGCTCCACAGAACGTGGCCATTCAGCAGCGTGTCGGCCTGACTCCATTCCACGATGCTGTCGTGATCCAGCGCGGCCGTCTGGGTGTGAAAAGGCAGCGCTTCCGGCTCCAGCGGCGGCAGGTCAAGGACGCTGTCGACGAACACAATCCGGTGCTGGTCAGCCTCATGGCCGACGTACCAATAGATGCCGGCCTGCTCGCACCAGCGCTGCACAAAGTGGGCGTCGCTTTCGTTGAACTGGGTGACGTAGGACTGCGGCGGGTGCTCGTGGCGCAAGTTGAATTCATAGCGGCCTTGCGCCTGGGGATGCCCTCGGAATACGTCGGTGAAGATGTCGATCAACGTCATGTCTTGCCAGATACGGCAGTCCTGACGGTATTCCAGCAGGCTGAACCACGGCGCGAATTCGAGCTGCCAGTCCTGCAAACTGCCGTCGCTGCCGAGGTAGCGCGCGCTGCCCACGAAGCCGTGTTTGTAACTGTGGCTGCCGTCGGCGCGCTTGATGGCGAGGCGAACCGGCTCGCCGATCAGTTGATGGGGGTCGAGGCGTGTCGACTCGCTGACGACGTCCACGCAGTAACGCGGGATTCGGCCGAGTCGCTCAACCCCATGGACGCGCACGGCCAGCAGCGGCTCGGTCAGTGGCGTCTTGAGTTCGAGCAGGCGTCCTTTCTGGCGGATACCGGCGAAGTTGAAGGGGGAGGGGGTTGCGAAGGTCATGTCGGACTTCCTGTCGGGGCAGTGGGCACAGCGTGAGGGGCGGCGATGATCGACCCGCTGCTTGAATCGCTGTCGGTAAGGTCCATCACCCATTGGGCCTGGCCGGAGGCGGCGCGGGCCGCCAGGCAGCCGAGGGCCATCCGCGTCCATTCGGCAGCAACGGTCCCGACCTGGCCGCACAGCGACGGGGCCTGAACCTGCTGATTGAAGGTCTGCTCGGGGGCGGTATTCGGGGTATCGGTCCGCGCGCCCCGCTTGAGCGAAACGAGGGATACCACCTCTCCCAGGGGCGCCGGATCTGCAGCGTGTGCGTTGGCCGGCAGGGTGGCCCAGCTGTCGAGGCTCAGGCACAGATGGCCGGGCATGCTCAGGTTGCTGGACAGCAATTCGGCAAGCCACGGCCCCGGTGCCTGGCAGGCGATACGGAAACCGCCACCGGGCAGCCACGCCTGGGGCCACACACCCACCACGGTTTCGAACCAGACCAGTGGATCGACATGGGACGGCGGGAACAGATGCACTTCAACCTGCGTCCAGTCCGCAACTCGCTCGAGCAGCGGGCACTGGGTCAGGGTCGCCTGCAGCAGTTCCATGGCGCGGGTGAGCGGGTCGATCGAGGGCAGAGGAATCGCGTCGATCTCGATCCGCCGCAACAGTCGGCGCGAGCCGTCGGCAGCCATCAGCCTTGAATCGTGGCTCAGCGCGTTTGCGTGCCTGGGGATGTCCTGGACAGGTAACTGCTGGTCCAGGGAATGCCCGGGCAATCGAAGCCAGACGTCCTCGACGCTGACGCTCTGCGAGCAGAAATCACCTCGGGGTTTGGCCCGGTCCAGCAGGCGCTGGGCGGCTTCCTGTCCCAGCCGTTTCTCGGAAATCCGGTCGTACATGTTCCGCCGCGGCCGGACGTAATGTTGAGGGGCAGGAGGGGGTGGCAGCGGCGCGGGTTTGCCAAGCAGCCGTTTCACAAAGGAATATTTCATGACGACCCCTACAGGATGCAGCAGTCATCGTGGGTCGCGACGAGGGCATCGCCGCACAGCAGGCGATCCCCGTCGCGGGCAATGGGCCGGTCATCGACGAGGCAGGTTTCATCCCCTTCGGCGATGGCACAGGGGCCGTGAAAGCAGAGCACGCCGTCGCCGTGGCGGGCGACTTCGAGACCGTGCAGGAACGTGGAGGGCGAGCCTTGAATGACTCGACCGCCTTTGAGGGTGGGGTCGTTGAGAACGATGATGGGGCGCATGACGAAACTTCCCTGAGATGTGGCCGCGGCGAGCGTCCATGCTCCGGTGCGTTTGAGCCGCGAAATTAACACAGGGTCAGGGGCTTGAAAGTGGCACAGATTATTTCAAGACGCGTCCTACTTTTGCGCGGTGAAGAGTCCTACACGCGGGCGTGATGAGGTTCGCATTTTGATCGAAAAGGCGTGGTTTGGAGGGGGTTGGAGCGGGGCGGGAGGCGTTATGGGAGGGGATCAGGACGCGCTATTTGATGTGCGCGTTATGGGGGGAGGCGATAGCAGCGGATGTGGACAACCGGCCAGCACGCCCTGAAACGCGCCAGCCGGTCATCACAAACGATCAGAAATCGTCGTCTTTGTCGAAGCGTCGCGCTTCGCGCTGCAGCTGGTACACGAAACGCTCGACCTGACGCTGCACCAACCCACTCATGTTGTGGAAGCGCACACCGGCGAACGTGGTGTTGATCCTTTCTTCGAAGTGCAGATAGCGCAGTTCGACCGGCGTGGTCATGTTGCCGAAGGGCAGGGAGGCGATGAAGCGCTCATAGACCTGGCCCAGTTGCATGCGCTCGGAGATATCGCCCTCGAAGCGCAGCTTGCAGCCGGTGGCGGAGACATCCAGCAGTTTGCCGCGCAACGGAAATTTGAGCCGGTCGCCGCCAATCTCGACATCAATCAGCGATGCCAGCTTCAGGGCCGCGCGGAACGCGTTACGGCGCTGGTGATAGACGACTTCTTCAGGGAGAGGGCCGCGATAGCTGCGCGGCTCTTCGATCACGGTCAGCTGGGCTTTGCTTTCCCAGGCGATGCGCACACCGTCGTGAAAACCTTCGACCCGGAAGGGCTCACCGCTGGCAAGGAAACGCTCGCCATCTCGGGGGATCATCTCGTCGAAAATGACCTGGTTGGTGTCACGGTCGACGTCGATCACGTAGCTCTGAAAACGCTGGGTGCGTTCGTGAAACGTGATGATCAACGGGTCATGACTTTCCATCAGCAGCCGCAGATTGGCGGCGATTTCCAACGGGGTGGTCAGTACCTTCGGGGGCTGCGGAACATCGTCCGCGCTTGAGGCATTCACGGTCTATCCATCTCCAGGCAAATAACGGCAGCGTGCAGCGTGCGGCATATTGCCACCACGGTGCGCACCTTGATACAAGAACTTACGCCTGGCTGAGCGGACGCGGCCTGGCTTTGCCCGACGTCGAACCGCGACTGTCGTACAGCGTGGGCGTGTCGCCGCCGTTGAGAATCCTCAACTGCTGTGCCGTGGTGAGTTGCTGGAGCTGGATAAGGCTGCCGTTCTGTTCGTTGGCCGCCTGGCATTCACTCATCAGCGCGCTGAGTTCATCGCCTGCGGTCAACAAGGCTTCACCCACTGACGAATGTTTCGCCACTTCTTCGAGTCCCGCGCGATTGGCGGGCAGACCCAGGCTGGTCATCAGCTGGGTACGTCGGCGTCCATGCTGCTCGAGCACGATCACCAGCGCCTGTTTCTGCGCCAGGATGTGTTCCATCTCGACCATATTGCGCCCGTGAAGCGCCACTGACTCGGCCTTCAGGATGTCCAGCAGATGCCGGGTTGGCGCAATGTCGTCCGTGATCAGTTGAAGCAATGTAGTGTCTTGCATCGCATGCCCTGGTGTTTAAGCGTCCAGAAGCCCCTGCGCAGACCTGGGGCTAGCGCTGGGCTTCGAAGTTAAGCAGTTTGCTTGCAACACGATTGCTGTCGACCTTATAGCTGCCGTCGGCGACCGCCTGCTTCAACTCAGCCACACGGGCGCTGTTGACGACAGGCTGATCACGCAACGAATCACTGATCTTCTGCAACTGTTGAGCTTCGCTGCTCAAATGTACTGCCTCACCGCTACCGGGCACGCTCGAGGTGCCGCTGACCGCTGCCGTAGCTTCGGTTTTGCTGGCTTCCTTGGTGCTGGCAGTACGTGTTGTACCGCCAACGGTAGTGGAGCTGTTCAAACGATTGAAGTCGATGACCATGATTGAAAAACCTCTGGGTTCTAGGACGCTTGCCTTGGTTTCGGCCAGACCCGGAATAACTTTAGGGCCCGTGCGAAAACAGTCTCGAATGGACTTCGCACGGAGCACAGGGGTTCCGAGTGTAGGAAAAGCGCAAGCGCAGCGCCAGAGGTCTTACCTTCACATGTCAGTTACATAGCGACCTCGACTTGCCCGGGCGCAACGATATTGGCCTTGATCACCCGTTGGGAGTTGAGGTTCTTCACCCGTATTTGCTCGTTGAAACCGCCGTCGGACAAGGCTTCGCCCGGCATGCGCACGCTCATTGAACCGCTGCGCGCACTGATCACCACCTGGTCGCCCTTATGGACCATTTGCGGCTGATCGAGGTGGACGGGCGTCAGGATCTGGTCGATGACCGTTGGTCGGACAACTTTTTGCCCGACTGCCTGATCGACTGAATCCAGGAAGCCTTGCCCCAGCAGGCTGACGTCGCGTTCGCGCAGCGCCACATCGTTTTCACTCACGATTGCGTCGCGCTTCATGGGCCGCACGGCCGTGACGACATTGCGGTAAAGGTGTACCTGGGCCGGCACAAACACCGTCCACGGGGACGTGCCTTCGCAGCGAATCTTCACGGTGACGCGGCCGATGGGCTGGGCCGGGCTTTCCAGTGAGGCTGTCAAATCCTTGTCGCACAGCGGCATGCGCAGACGCGGGTCCAACTGCTTGACTTCGATTTCGTAGCGGCCGGCGGTTTGGTTGGTCGCCATGTAGTCTTCAACTGTGAATTCAAGAAAGCCCTGGGTCACGCCGATAAGTGTTTCAGGCAGGGTCATGTTGTCCGCGCGGCTCAGGCTGGCGGCACACAACAGACACAGCGCGACCAGCACGCAGAGAAAGCTGCGGGTTGCGGGTGCCGGGCGTCGGGATACTGTCGTTTGTGTGTTCATGATGAGTAAATAGCAAGGCCCGTGCCGCTTACCGTTCCGGTAGCGCAATTGGTCGTTTTGGGAGGTGTGGTGCATGGCTGGTGTGATGGATTCAGTAAACCAGCGCACTCAACTGGTCGGGCAGAACCGCCTTGAACTGTTGCTGTTCCGGTTGGACGGCAAGCAGTTGTATGGGATCAACGTGTTCAAGGTAAAAGAGGTGCTTCAGTGCCCGAAACTTACCCATATGCCCAAATCCAGTCCGATTGTGCGCGGTGTGGCAAATATTCGTGGCGGGACTATCCCGATCCTCGATCTGGCGTTGGCGACCGGTGGCAAGCCGCTGGCTGACATTACCAATTCATTCGTGATCATCACGGAGTACAACACCAAGATTCAGGGCTTCCTGGTGCATGCGGTGGAACGCATCGTCAACATGAACTGGGAAGACATTCATCCGCCACCCAAGGGCACCGGTCGCGACCACTACCTCACGGCAGTGACGCGTCTGGACAACCAGCTGGTGGAAATCATCGATGTCGAGAAGATCCTCGCCGAAGTGGCGCCGGTGTCCGAGAACATCTCGGTCGGCGTGGTCACGGCGGAGGTTCAGCACAAGGCGCTGTCGCTGCGCGTGCTGACGGTCGATGACTCCTCGGTGGCGCGCAAACAGGTGACGCGTTGCCTGCAAACCGTCGGCGTGGAAGTCACGGCGTTGAATGACGGTCGTCAGGCACTCGATTTCCTGCGCAAACTGGTGGATGAAGGCAAGAAGCCGGAAGAAGAATTCCTGATGATGATTTCCGACATTGAAATGCCGGAGATGGATGGCTATACCCTCACTGCGGAGATTCGCAGCGACCCGCGCATGCAGAAGTTGCACATCGTGTTGCATACGTCGTTGTCCGGCGTGTTCAACCAGGCGATGGTCAAGAAGGTCGGCGCGGATGATTTCCTGGCCAAGTTCCGGCCAGACGATCTGGCGGCGAGGGTGGTAGATCGTATCAAGGCGGCAGATATCAGCTGAGGAGGGGTTTTCCTCCTTGCTGTTCACATGATTTGAGAGGCGGCATGTCTACAGGTAATTTGGATTTTGATCAGTTCCGGGTATTCCTGGAAAAAGCCTGTGGCATTTTGCTGGGTGAAAATAAGCAGTACCTGGTTTCCAGCCGCCTCAACAAGTTGATGGAGCAGCAGTCCATCAAATCGTTGGGCGAGCTGATCCAGCGGATCCAGACTCAGCCGCGCAGTGGTTTGCGTGAGCAGGTGGTGGATGCGATGACCACCAACGAGACGTTGTGGTTTCGCGACACGTACCCCTTCGAGGTGATGAAGAACAAGGTCTTGCCCGAGGCGATCAAGGCCAGCCCTAACCAGCGTTTGCGCATCTGGTCGGCGGCGTGTTCGTCGGGTCAGGAACCGTATTCGCTGTCGATGACGATCGATGAGTTCGAGCGCAGTAACCCGGGGCAGTTGAAGTCGGGCGCGCAGATTGTGGCGACGGATTTGTCGGGTTTGATGTTGAACAATTGCAAGACGGGTGAGTACGACAGTCTGGCCATCGGCCGGGGGTTGTCGCCGGATCGTCTGCAGCGTTTCTTCGATCAGAAGACGCCAGGGCGCTGGACGGTGAAGGCGCCGATCAAGAGCCGTGTGGAGTTTCGTTCGTTCAATTTGTTGGACAGTTATGCGGCGTTGGGCAAGTTCGATATCGTGTTCTGTCGCAACGTGCTGATTTATTTTTCGGCGGAGGTGAAGAAGGATATTTTGCTGCGTATTCATTCGACGTTGAAGCCGGGGGGGTATTTGTTCCTGGGGGCGTCGGAGGCGTTGAACGGGTTGCCCGATCATTATCAGATGGTGCAGTGCAGTCCCGGGATTATTTATCAGGCCAAGTGATTGGCTGCGGTTTTGCTTTGATGAGAACCCCGCTTAGGCGGGGTTTTTTGTTTCGTGTTGGCGCTGAGATTGTTGGCTGCCTCTTAGCCGGAGCGGCGCTTAGAGGGGTCTGCCTAACGGCAGATATTTCGCCTTCGGCGAGTTACTTGGAAAAGCACCCCAAGTAACCAAGGGTGCTTGCTCCTGGTTGGGCTCCTCCTTCG